>CAYPBB010000004.1:50038-116803 GCA_964408855.1 uncultured Ectothiorhodospiraceae bacterium | reverse complement strand
GGTCAGCGCTCAGCGCCGGGGGCAAATTGATTCCTCTTCACCCCCTGTTTCGTCTACGAAACAAAAAGGGGTCGGCGCATAGCGCCGGGGGGTTCTGGGCTCCGGGTCAGCGCTCAGCGCTCGGGGGCACGCGGATTCCTCTTCACCCCCTGTTTCGTCCGCGAAACAAAAGGGGGTCGGCGCACAGCGCCGGGGGGTTCTGCACGCCCTGTTTAATTTCTCAACACCGCTGTTGATGAAGTCAACAGCATTCGAAGCCAGCGGAGTGGCGGCAGTAGGCTGCCAGTCGGGAATAGCGCATCCCCGAATTGCCGAATTCATCGCAAAATCGCTACTTTGACACAAGCAAGAGATTTACTGCTCCTATTCTCTTCCTATTGGCACGCGGATTGTACAGTAATTCAACAGATGAACTTGTACACCCGAATTTTCTCATACAGGAGGTTATCATGGTCGCGTTATTTGTCATCCTTTTCTTCGCAGTGCTTCTTACGGTTGACCTGATTATTCAGGCGCGGAAAAAGGAATACCCGCTTATGTCTCCGCAACTCACTCCCGAAGGAACCAACCGGCGCGGCGAAACGCTGCGCGTCCCCAAAGGAGTCTTTTTCCACCCCGGGCATACCTGGGCGCGGATGAAAACCGGCGATCAGGTCGTTGTCGGTATCGACGATTTTCTTCAGAAAATGTTTGGCACGATTCAACGGGTAACCCTCCCGGCGCCCGGAATAAAAGTCCGTCAGGGCGATCCGGTGATTACGCTCCAGGTCGCGGGCAAATCCATTTCGCTGGTCGCGCCTGTCTCGGGAACAATCACGGCTGTCAATGAAGATGTGGTGGATCATCCCGCATTGATCCACGACAATCCGTACCGGAGCGGATGGCTGTTCAGCGTCGAACCGGAAAACCTCGCGCAAAGTTTGTCGATGCTCTCCATCGCGGAAAACGCGGTAAGCTGGATACGGAACGAAATCGTTCGGTTCCGCGAATTCATCGTCGCCAAAGCAGCCACTCCCGCCCTGCTCGGCGAGACGATGCTCGACGGCGGCGTGGCGGTATCGGGCACGCTGGAACTGCTGGACGAAGCGGCGCTGAAGGAATTCGAACAGAATTTCCTACGCTAACCACGCCGGCAACCCGTTTCACTGTGTTTTCACCCGTTACCTAAGGAGCAGACAATGCCGTACGGATTATTGATAGATCTGACGCTGTGCGTCGGCTGCGGTGCGTGCCAAACCGCATGCCAGGAATCGCACAAGTTTCCGGTAAAGGAAATCAAGGCGCTCACCGCCAACAACTTTACGTTCATTGAAGAAAAAAACGACCTGTACATCCGCCGGATGTGCCAGCATTGCGCACAGCCCGCATGCGCCAGCGTGTGCCCGGTCGGCGCGCTATACAAATCGAAGGAAGGACCCGTCAACTACGATGCCGATAAGTGTCTCGGTTGCCGGTACTGTATGCTTGCATGTCCGTTCGAAATTCCCAAGTACGAATGGTCCAGCAACTCGCCGCGCATCCGCAAATGCACGATGTGCTACGACGAGCGCACGAGCAAGGGATTGCCGACCGCCTGCAGCGAAGCCTGCCCGGCTGAGGCGACGAAATTCGGCAAGCGCGACGAACTTCTCGCCGAGGCGCTGCAACGCATCAACGATTCGCCCGATACCTACGTGAAGCGCGTCTATGGACAGGGCGAAGCCGGCGGGACCTCGATCCTCTATCTCTCGAGCGTGCCGTTCGAACAATTGGGATTCGCAACGAAGGTCGGTATGGAGGCGCTGCCGAACCATACATGGAATGTCCTCTCGAAGCTTCCCAACATCGTCGCCACTGCCGGAGTGATGCTCTCGGCGGTGTACTGGATCACCAGCCGCCGCGAAGAAGTACGGCAACACGCCGAACTCGAACAACGTAACAACCCCAAGCGCTAAGGAGGATGCCATGAAACGTTTCGCTATTCCCAAGATTACCTTCTGGCGCGTTGTCGGTATGTTTTTCATCGTCGGCGCTGCGATCGTGACGTTCCGGCGGTTCGTCTACGGACTGGGGGCCACCACCCACCTTTCCGATGCCACTCCCTGGGGTTTGTGGATCGGATTCGATGTGGTTACCGGTGTAGGACTCGCAGCCGGGGGCTTCACACTGTGCGCCATCGTCTACATTTTCAACATAAAGCAATTCAAACCAATTGTCCGTCCTACGGTGCTGACTGCCTTTCTCGGTTACACGCTCGTGATTGCCGGATTGATGTTCGATCTTGGACGTCCCTGGGCGATCTGGCATGCCATCATTATGTGGAATCCCCACTCCGTTATGTTCGAGGTCGCATGGTGCGTGATGCTCTATTCAACGGTGCTGGCGCTGGAATTCAGTCCCGTCGTGCTGGAACGTTTTAAACTCACGCGGACATTGAAGATCGTCAAGGCAATCACCATTCCGCTTGTCATCGCGGGCATCCTGCTGTCCATGCTTCATCAATCGTCGCTGGGCAGTCTGTACCTGATCATTCCGCAAAAGATGCATCCGTTCTGGTACTCGCCGATGCTGCCGGTGTTCTTCTTCGTCTCGGCTGTTGCCGTGGGTATCGGAATGACGATCGTCGAATCGTACTTCAGTTCGCGGGCATTCAAGCGCACGCTCGAAACGCCGCTGTTATTCAATCTCGCGCGCATCATGATTGCCGTGTTGCTCGTCTATACCACGATGCGCCTGCTCGATCTCGGCGGCAAAGGACTGCTGGGCACGCTCTTCAACGGAACGCTTGAATCCAACATGCTGCTGCTCGAGCTTGGTTTATTCGTCGTTCTCCCGGTCGCGCTATATGCGATGAAGCAGTTCCGCAGAACCCGTCTTGGGTTGTTCTTCATCTCTATATCGGTCGTGCTCGGATTTGTCGCGAACCGGCTCAACGTCACCACCACCTCGCTCGACTCGTACTATGGGGGCGTCTACTTCCCCTCGTTCGAGGAAATCATGATCACCGGAGGCATCGTTACATTCGGCTTCTTCATTTTCTCGAAAGCCGTTCAATACCTGCCCATCTTCCCGGAAGAACATGCCGACGAGGAAATCATCATCGAAATCGGATCCGTGAGAGCGATGGAATCCGAACCGGCACAGGCATAACATGCGTAACTCAATAATTCCAGTACCTACTACTGGGAGGACACAATGCTGGTAAGATTTGAAAAATGCAACGACTGCTGCGTATGGATGAATGCCGGCGTGCTATCCTACAAACGCTGCGACAGAAACTTCGATTGCGAACACTGCCCGCTGGACAGCGTTCTGCAGCGCGAATTTCCGAGAGCGGCGGGACGCGCGGAAGATATGCTTCGTTCGGTACGCGTGCCTATCGCGGCCGAAATACCCGAAGAAGTGGCGACGCTGCTGAAACCGTATTCCTCCGTATCCTTGCATACCGAGTATCGTTACACGCCCGGTCAATTGTGGGTACAGCAGCTTCCTGGCGGATATTTCCGCGTCGGGATCGATGCCTATCTTCTGCGCATCCTCCCGAAGAATGCCGATATCATCACGCTCGCAGCCGAAAGCGATACCGAAATGGAAAACCCATTCGGGTGGATTTACCTTGGCGGATGTACCGTTCCATTATTATCGCCGTTCCGGGGTTCTATCGTAAGACGCAATGGATCGTTCGGGAAAGTGACGAACGATATCCGCACATCGCCATATGAGCGCGGCTGGCTGGCTGTAATAAAAAGCGACGAAACCGCAGGAGAGCACTCTCCGCTCGCTTCAGTCGACGAGGCAGAACGCCACATACAATCAATGATGACCGAGTTCATGGATTCGGCGGCACAGGCATTGCTTCAGCCTCCACTTCCAGGGATCTGTCTCAACGACGGAGGTCAGCCGGTCGAAGACCTTGAAATGGCATTCGGCGATGACTCGTATCAACAATTCATCGTTGAAAAACTCAACGCGTGGCGAAAAACATAGGGATTTTCAGCGTATTTATTACGGCATGCAATAATGTTGTTGATTTTTTTTACAGCGCCTTGAAAAAGGCGCTTTTCTTTACTACTTTACAGACGGGAATGTCCTTTATTATGGACGGAACGATGAAACTGTATCAGTCGCTGAGTTTCAAAATAATCATCCTCCTTGTACTGGCTCTGGTACTGGTACTGTCCATTACTACCTATTATAATGTTACCTCCGAAATGCGGTACTTTTCGAAGGCCGTTGAAGGTTGCGCCGAGCGCACTTCGGAAATGACCAAGCGGTCGTTGCGCTATGGCATGCAGCACAACGACATCGAATCCATTGCATTCACTATCATGGATCTGGGAAAGACCAAGGGTACCGAACGCATCCGGGTGTACGACAAAGCCGGAGTAATCCGGTATAGCTCCGATAGCACGGAAATCGGTCGCGTGGTCGATGTCGACGCCGACGCCTGCACCATGTGCCACGGCTCGGGCGACGGATTTAATAAAACCAAGACCGATCAGTATTTGCGCGTATACGAGGCCGCTTCGGGACACCGGGTGCTCGGACTGATCAATCCGATTCAGAACGAACGCGAGTGCTACCAAAGCTGTCATGTTCATACCCCCGACCAAACGATCCTCGGCGTTCTCGATGTGCAGCTTTCCATGGAAATGGTCGACGAATACACCGACAAGAGCCGCAACATGCTCATAATAAGCGCGCTCATTTCGCTTCTCGCGGTCGGCAGTGTCGCAGGATTCTTCATTGTTTCATTCGTCCACCGCCCCGTTCAGAAACTGATCGATGGAACAAAGGCTATCTCCGCAGGCAACCTCGATTACAAGCTCGCGGTCGATACAAAGAACGAGCTTGGGATGCTAAACCGTTCGTTCAACGAAATGGCGTCGGATATCAAGGCGGCAAAGGCAGAGCTTGTCGAATGGTCCAACACGCTCGAACAGAAAGTGGAAGAAAAAACGCGCGAACTTCAGGAGGTGCAGGCGCAGGTCGTCCATATCGAAAAAATGGCGTCGCTCGGGCAGTTGAGTTCGATGATCGCGCACGAGTTGAACAATCCCCTCTCGGGTATACTTACGTATGCGCGGCTGATCAGGAGCAGAATGTCCCGAATGGAACTTACGCCCGAAATGATCGAAAAAATCATGAAGGATTCCACGCTCATTGCCGACGAAGCGAAGCGCTGCGGCGATATCGTGAAGAACCTCCTGTTCTTCGCCAGAAGCGACTCGGCCTCGTATACAAAAACCGATTTGAGGGATACGATCGATAAATGTGTGCGGCTGATTCAACACAAAGCCGATATGCAGATGGTGCGGCTGGTGCAGGATTTCAGAAGCGAGGAGACAACCATTGTCTGCGACGCCAATCAGATACAGCAAATGATCATCGCGCTTGTTGTCAACAGCATCGAGGCGATGCAGGACGGAGGGACGATCCGCATCAGCGCGGAGATCCAACATTCCATCGCCGAGATCACCGTCAAGGACAACGGCAGCGGTATCGATGAAACGCTCCTGCCGCGTTTGTTCGAACCTTTCGTAACGACAAAAGAAGTCGGACACGGCACAGGTCTCGGTCTCTCTATCGTCTACGGCATCGTCAAGCGGCACAAAGGCGATATTAAAGTAATGAGCGAATTGGGGAAAGGAACGGCATTCCGTGTCCTCCTCCCAGCCGACGGTCCACAGGAGGGATCGTAATGCGATCCGAATACAGATATTCACGCTCTGGCATTCATTCTTAACTGTACGAATATGAACCAAACACTCGACCGCGCATCCATCCATATCCTTATCGTCGACGACGAACTATCCGTTCGCGAGTCGCTTTGCGAATGGTTCCTCGACGAAGGATATCAGGTCAGCACTGCCGAAAACGCCGCCGACGCGCTGAATCTGATCCAGAAGTCCACGATCGACATCATTCTTCTCGATATCAAGATGCCCGGTATGGACGGACTTGCGCTGCAGGACCGAATCAGGGAATTCGACGGCGAGATTGTCATCATCATCATCACGGCATTCGCCGCGGTGGATTCGGCTGTCAGAGCGCTGAAAGCCGGCGCCTTCGATTACGTGACGAAGCCGGTGGATCCGGATGAGCTAACGGTGATGGTTCGGAACGCCGCGCATCAGCGGATGCTGAAAAAGGAAAACGTGCAGCTCAAGGAACGGATTGAAACGCTGCACAACGTCGAGGATTTCATCGGCGAAAGCACAGGAATGCAATCGGTGTTCGAGTTGATACGCACGGTTGCGCCCACCGATTCTACCGTACTGATTCTTGGCGAGAGCGGGACCGGGAAAGAGCTGATCGCTAAAGCGATTCATTCGAACAGCGAACGGAAGTATTTCCCGATCATACCGGTGAACTGCGGCGCCCTTGCTGATTCGCTTATCGAGAGCGAGCTGTTTGGTCACGAGAAAGGCGCATTTACCGGCGCGCAGTACCGCCGGAAAGGCAGCTTCGAGATGGCGAACGGCGGAACGCTGTTTCTGGATGAAATCGGAACGCTCAGTCTGAAATCCCAAGTCGATTTGCTGCGCGTCCTGGAAAGCAAACAGTTTCAACGAGTCGGCGGCGAGAAACAAATCCATGTCGACTTCAGACTGGTATGCGCGACGAATATGGACTTGGAAAAAGCGGTGAAAGAAGGTACGTTTCGGGAAGACCTCTACTATAGAATTAACGTATTCGCGATTCACGTTCCCCCACTGCGCGACCGGAGGAGCGACATTCCCATACTCGCTGCGCACTTCGTGAAAAAGTACGCAACCAGAATGAATAAACAGTCCCGGAATATCACTCCCGAAGCGATCGAGTCGATGGTTGGATACCCATGGCCCGGCAACGTGCGTGAGTTGGAGAACGCTATCGAACGCGCCATGGTCGTTTGCGGCGACGAAGCGATACGGTTGAAACATCTTCCGATGCAGCTTTCCTCGGCAGGCAACCAAAGCGCTAGCGAGTCGCTTGCGGACATGGAACGCTTCCATATCATGAAAACGCTCGACGATCTGAATTGGAATATTACCCGCAGCGCCGACCGGCTCGGAATCGACCGGGTAACCTTGTACAATAAAATCGAAAAATACGGCCTTAAACGCCCCGATTAATGCGATCTGAATGGTTAAGATACACGTGGTACCGATAGCCCTGAATACGCCGCTTCCCTTGCAGGAGTTCTGCACCGATCTGGCGTTGGTCTACCATCTCCCTGTAGAACCGGTGAATCTGGCGCTACCTATACACGATGCGCATGATTCATCGCGAAGGCAATATCATTCCGCGCGTATCCTGGCAATGCTTCTCGAACATGCGCCTGCGGGCGTTTCGAAAATACTCGGCGTGACGAGCTACGATTTATTCCTGCCCGTGCTGACGTTTCTGTTCGGACAGGCGCAGGTCGATAACCGCGCTTCCGTGTTTTCCACGTTCCGGCTCCACAACGAGTTCTACGGGCTGCAGCCATCGCCGCACATGCTTTACCAGCGCTCGCTGAAGGAAGCAGTCCACGAACTTGGGCATACGTTCGGATTGCGCCATTGCATCAATCCAGGATGCGCGATGAATGCGTCCACGTATGTAGAAGACATCGACCTGAAGGAGGCGTACTATTGCCGCGAATGCGAAGGCGTAGTTCAATCGCGTATCGATGACTTGAAGACCGCTCAAGCGTAATTTTCGATAATATTCAGAGTATATTATCTGAATATTGGATAGATGATTTTGATTGCGGATATTATTTGAAGACATTTACGAAAAACAACTGTCGGACCAGCGTCATATTTCTACATTTATACTCTATTTTATCGTATTATTGTACCCCATCTACCAGTATTTTGGTATTTTACGACGATAGACCTTGATGAACCAGCACCTGCGAAAAATGCACCTGTGAAGAATGCGCCTGCGAAGAATGCACCTGTGACTTGAACTGTAGTGGAATATTTCAACATTGTGTTGAAGCGAGGTACGTATGAGAAGATTGCCGGATATCGTCTACAATCCGATTAGCCTTGCCGGAGTAGGAATCACCCTCCTGACTCTGGGCAGCATCTTCGTGTTCTTCATGATGGATGTGCTTGGCTTTACCAGTTCGCCCTATCTCGGGATCTTCACGTATATGATTCTTCCGGGAATCATGTTTGCCGGACTCTTCCTCATCCCTATCGGTATTCTTTGGGAACGGCGCCGGCGGCGGAAACGCCACGGCGAACCGCGCCGGTACATCCACCTCGATCTGAATCTGCCCCGCCATCGCATGGCGGTGATGATCTTCACTGTGGGAACGATGTTCCTGATCGTTATCTCCGCGGCAGGTATGTATCAGACCTACACCTATTCCGAATCGGTTGAGTTCTGCGGCGAAGTATGCCATGAGGTCATGAACCCCGAGTATACTGCGTACCAGCATTCCCCGCATGCCCGCGTCGCCTGCGCCGAGTGCCATATCGGCACCGGCGCTGATTGGTTCGTCAAAGCCAAGATCAGCGGTATGTACCAGGTGTACTCGGTCATCTTCGATAAGTATCACCGGCCAATCGAAACGCCCGTCCACAACCTGCGTCCGGCGCGCGAAACGTGCGAGGAATGCCACTGGCCCAGCAAATTCACCGCCGAAAAGAAATTGAAGAAGGTGTACTTCCCGATCGATACAACAGGAACCGTGCCGTGGATCATCGAAATGGATCTTAAAATCGGCGGCGGACAGAGCGAATTGGGTCCTACGGAAGGCATCCATTGGCATATGAATACCGAACAGGAAATAACCTATATCGCGTCCGACGATAAACGCCAGGTCATCCCCTGGGTCATGAGCAAGAACCTGAAAGGCGAAGTACGGATATTCCGTTCGAAGGACCATGAGATTTCCGGGAAGGAAATCGGGAAATACGAGAAGCGCAAAATGGATTGCATCGACTGCCATAACCGTCCTTCTCATATCTACTATCCGCCGTTCCGGACAATCAACGACGCTATGGCGAACGGCAAGATCGATCCTACGCTCCCGGGTATCAGAGGCATCGCTTCGTATGCAATGACCCGCGAGTTCGCGACGTCAACACAGGCTCGTTTGGAGATTCCCGACATCATCCGCGGCGAATACCGCGAACGCGCTCCGGAAATCCTGAAAACCCGCTCCCAGGATGTAGAGCGCGCGATCACGGAGATAATGAGAATTTATTCGAGGAATTTCTTCGCCGAAATGAAGGTCAATTGGAAAGCCTATCCAAACAACATCGGGCATATGTACAATATCGGCTGTTTCCGCTGCCACGATAACAAGCACGTTTCGGAAGACGGCAAGGTCATATCGAACGACTGTTCGGTCTGCCATGCAATAATTAGACAGGGACCGGCGACAAGTCCTGTAAGCAGCCTCGACGGAATGGAGTTCAACCATCCGTCGGATATCGACGATGCATGGAAAACCGCGAATTGTTCCGATTGCCATCTCGGGAACTGACCGATTCCATCAATGAATGCACTGATCTTATAACATACTGGTGACGCACTTATGCCGCGCAAACCCATGAATACTACACCAGAAAGGAAGCACGTTGAATTTAACAAACGCCAGATTTGCTCCGAAAGCAGGTATACTTCGATGAAAAGGACCCAGCTTCTGGCATTCCTGTCTGCGGCGGTACTGCTGATATTCAGCGGACAAAGTATCGCCCAATCGGTCGCCGATTGTCAGGCTTGCCATAACGATAAAGATTTGACGATGGAGAAAAACGGGAGAGAGGTTTCGCTCTACACCAATCCGAAGATTCTGAAAGCCTCTCCTCATAGCAAGCTGAGTTGTATCTCTTGTCATGTCGGATTCAATCCCGACGATGTGCCGCATAAAGAGAAAATCACTCCGGTGCAGTGTACAAGCTGCCATAAAGACGCGCTGCAGACGCACAAATTCCACGCCTCAATGCTGAATGCCGCTAAGACTGCCGGACGTTTGCAATCGGCGTGCAAGGAGTGCCACGGAACACATAATGTCGTCGCTCCGAAAAACCCGGCTTCTCCATTTTCCAGCGCAAATCTGAACAAGTCGTGCGGCACATGCCACAGCGCCGAGGTCGCGACATTCAACGCATCGTGGCACGGGAAAGCAGTCGCCGCCAATGTCAAAGGCGCGCCGACATGTATTTCGTGCCACTCCAAATCGATCACGCCCAGCAGCGGACTGAGCAAGCTGGACCTGAAGATTGCGCAGGAAAAACTCTGCCTTTCATGCCATCAAAACGACGACGATGTGAAATCGCGCATGGCGACAAGCGCCGGTTTCATCGATGCGTATGAGCATAGCATCCACGGGATGTCGCTGCACCGCGGTAATGCTGATGCTGCAAACTGCATCGATTGCCACGGAGCGCACGAAGTAGCGCCCGGGTCTGTCGCGGACTCGAAAGTGAACAAGCTGAAAATTCCGACTACATGCGGGAAATGTCACGATGCCATCAAAACGGAATTCAACGAGAGCATCCATGGTTCGGCGCTTGCGCGCGGCGTCCGCGATGCGCCATCTTGTACCGATTGCCACGGAGAACACGGCATTCTTGCCGTCGATTCAAAGCAATCGCCGGTAAACAGCCGCAACCTTCCGGAGAAGGTGTGTCTTCCCTGCCACAACTCGGTGCGCATGGCAGACAAATACGGTATCGTCGCGAATCCCGGAGAAAGCTATCTCGACAGCTATCACGGGCTCGCCGTTCAGGGCGGATCGAAAGTCGCAGCGAATTGCGCGAGCTGCCACGGCGCGCATAGCATTAAACCATCGAGCGATTCAACGTCGAGCATTCATCCCTCCAATTTGAAACAAACATGCGGGAAGTGCCATCCGAACGCCTCCGAGAGCTTTACAAAAGGTCCGATCCATGTTGTCCGCACCGAGAAGGAATCCGGAATTCAATACACGATCACGACGATCTACATCCTGCTCATCGTACTGACAATCGGCGGGATGCTCTTCCACAATCTGCTTGATTTCAGGAAGAAGGCGCTCGAAAAGCTGAAAGCCCGCCGTAGAGGTCACCAGCACGAGGTTGCCCACAATCTATATCTGAGAATGACGCTGAGCGAGCGAATCCAGCACGCGACGCTCGCACTGAGTTTCATTCTGCTCGTATTCACCGGCTTTGGATTGACCTACCCCAATGCATGGTGGGTGGTATACATCCGCGAGATTCTCGGCGAACCGGCGTTTGAACTGCGCGGCGTTCTTCACAGAATTGCCGGAGCCGTCATGCTCGCTGCGTCGCTGTATCACATCTGGTACATGGTCGCCACCAAACGCGGCAGACAGTTCATCAAGGATATGCTGCCTATCTGGAAAGATGTGAAAGATGCGCTTCAGGCATTCAAGTGGTACCTCGGCAGAACCGGCGACCGGCCGAGGTTCGACAGATTCAGTTATATGGAGAAAGCCGAATACTGGGCGTTGATCTGGGGCACGATCGTGATGGGCGCGACGGGTCTGATGCTGTGGTTCCATGAGTTTTTCGGAGCGATGACCTCGAAGGAATTCCTCGATATCATGACCATCATCCATTTTTACGAAGCATGGCTCGCAACGCTTGCTATCATCGTCTGGCATTTTTACTTTATCATCTTCAACCCAGACGTATATCCGATGAATGTCGCCTGGTTCAAGGGTACCCTCACCGAGCATGAAATGCTCGAAGAGCATCCACTTGAACTCGAGCGCCTGAAGGCGAAAGCCGGTGATGTGACAATCATCACCGACGACGAAGAAAGCGTGAACGGCGCGAAGGAACATCCTCAGTCGTAAATACATAGAAGTAGAGGACATAGGACTCCAGATACCGAACCCATGCAACTGCTTTTTGCAATACATACACAAATCAATAATCCATTCACCAATGAATCGAGGAGAAAATGAAACGAGTCGTCGTGCCAATTCTCGGATCGATCGTTTTTGTGGCGTTGTGCGCATTCACTCTCACGCCAGCCGATTCGCCGCAATACGTCGGCGCCAAGTCGTGCAAAGGATGCCATAACACCGACAAGGGCGGTAAAGTGTACGCCAAATGGGAGTCGAGCGCCCATGCCAGTGCGTTCAAAACCCTTCAAACACCCGCTGCGGACAAAATCGCGGCAGACAAAGGCTTTAAAACCAAGGCAGCCGAAACGCCGGAATGCCTCAGTTGCCATGTTACCGGGATGATGGAAAAAGCTGCGAAGTTCGACGCGAAGTTCGACAAAGCCGAAGGCGTCGGCTGCGAATCGTGCCACGGTGCTGCATCGCTGTTCAAGACGAAACACAACAAACCCGAACAGCTTGAAGAAGCGAAGAAACTCGGACTGGAATTACCCAAGGTGGCCGACGGCAGCGCCGAAAAGCATTGCAAGCAGTGCCACAACGAAAAAAGCCCGACATATAAAGCCTTCAAAATGAAGGAAATGTGGGCGAAAATCGAGCACGGTTTGCCAAAATAGTCAATCTAGACCGCAGGCGGATCCCATGCGGGTCCGCCTGTTTTGTTTTTACCCCGCAGTTATCCAAATTCAAGCAATTAACAACTCTCATTCTGGTCAACAGAACTAAAGGACGAACATATGCAAAAGGTTTGTACTGTTGTTCTGTTTCTCGTCGTGCTTTCAGGCGTCTCGACGGCGCAGGTCCTGAACGGCAGGCTGGTGACGACCGTCTATGGCTGGGAACGCTCGTTTTCAACCGACTCGTCGACAACGCACCTGAGAGCATACGAGAACATTCAACTCAACTTTGGAACGGCAGACATTTCGTTCCACACCTACATGCAGGCATCGACCGATTTCGATACCGAGATGGATCACGATCCAAGATTGCGGTTGTTCAACGCATACATCAATGTGAAGAACGTCGCAGATATGATCGACCTCCGTCTCGGAAGGCAGGCGGTGTATGCCGGTGTCAATTACGGGACCGTAGACGGCGCATCTATCCGCGTACGTCCATCGAACCGCGTTGAAATCATGGGCTACGGCGGCGGGTTGACTCCCCCATCGCAGAGAACCGATTTCTTCAACAATCTCGAAGACAACTGGCAGATCGGCGCGCAGGTATCGTTGTACCTCGTCGAGAATATGAAGCTCGGATTGAGTTACATGAACCGGCACCGCGAATCGACACCGTTCGAAGCCCTGCGGCTCGATCCGCTCGGTCAGGCGGTGACCACAACCATCGATTACGGTTCGCGCGCCAACCAGTACGGCAGTCTGAACGTCAGCTATCTTGTCGACAACGTCTGGCTGTACGTAAGATTCGATTACGATTTCAATTTCGAGCAGGCCTCCCGCGCCGAAGTTGCGGCGACATACCAGGCGTTGGACAACCTGGGGCTATCTCTGAATCTCGCCCATCGTGCGCCCACTATCGCCTGGAATTCGTATTTCTCCATCCTCGAGATGAGCGCGAATCAGGAGGCGGTGCTCGGCATCGACTACAAGATTCATCCACGCATCACGTTGATGGGACGTTTTTCGGCGGTCATCTACAACGCCGGCGACGATTATCCGGAAATCGACGGTCTTGAATCGACGGCGTACCGGTTCTCCGTCGGCGCATCGCATAAATACGCCGCCATCATGTACACAAAGGACATGAGCTGGGATGGAGATCTCGACGGACTGAATTTCGAATTCCGGTATCCGTTTCTTGAAAACAAACTCACGCCGCATGCAGGCGTCGTGTACAGCAACTACGCCCTATCCGATAAGCTCGAAAAAACGTCGGCGTGGGCAGGCATTGCCGGTCTTACCTACCGCCCCATCCCAATCGTCTCCATCGATCTGCAGGGGCAATACATGAGCAACCGCATTTATAAATCGGATACGCGCGGCTTGCTCAGGATCAACTATTGGTTCAACGATCCTCTCGGATGGTCGACCAAGGAGGAAGCGCAATGAAATACTACTATTCCATTTTCGCTTCACTGCTTGTAGCCGCGATAGTACTGGTGTCGCTGACAAGCTCGCCTTCCGCCGCCGATGCGACGAAGGTCGGCGTGATGTTCTCGCATGAGATTCACAAGGAACTCGCCGCCTGCGCAGACTGCCATGCGGCAGCCGAAAGCCAATCGGCGGAAGACAACCTCATTCCTGGCCCTTCCGCATGCCAGAGCTGCCATGAAGAAGCGGATGTGCGCAAGTATTGGGGATTGGACGCAACGACCGATCTTGCCGAGGTGAAAGGTACACCGAGACCTCACGAACTGCGTTTCTCGCATAAATTCCATGCAGACGCGCAGAAGCTTGAATGCGCCCGCTGCCATATCCAAACCGGCGACAGCTTTACCGGACCGTCGATGGACGGATGCTATGAGTGTCACAACAATGCCGAAAAAATTGCTCCGATTGTTTCGATGGCGGACGCCATGCAGCAGAACGTGGCAACCAACCAATGCGAAGCGTGCCATACCAATCTTGCGAACCTCCTTCCAAAAAATCACCGTATGGCCGATTTCTCCAGGTTCCATGGAAAGATGGCGCTCACCGGCGAGGACAGCCGCGACTGCGCGGTTTGCCACTCGCAGAGCTTCTGCGCCGAATGCCATACACCGACGAATGATGTGCCGGCTCCATCGACGAAGACAGATTTCTATATCGGTAGCTACCCTCGCGGCGAAAAAATGGACGACGGCGGCATGCTTACCTCGCAACAGGCGCATAGTCTGACGTATAAATACACGCACGGATTCGATGCGCGGATTCAATCGAGCCGTTGCGCAACGTGTCACGAACAGGAGAGCTTCTGCGTCGATTGCCACACCAACGGGTACGACGCAAACGGCGAACGGATCGTGCCGCAGTCGCACCAGCTTGCCGGATTTGCTTCGGCGACGGGCGGCAAAGCGATGAACCGTCATGCGCGCCTTGCATCGATGGATATCCAGCACTGCGCTACGTGCCATAATGTCGACGGAGGCGATCCGGTATGTATGGTTTGCCATTCGACTGGAGTGGCAGGAGGTGAAAACAAATGAACGCACGAGTAATACTAGCAGGACTGGCGTTCGCAATGCTTGCGATTGCCGGTTGTTCAAGCGAGCTAAAGGATAAGGGAGATCTTCCGATTGCGCCGGCACTGAACGGCATCCATCCGCCGGGTATGACGAGTCCCTCGTCTCCCGATTGGCACGGAACGGTGATCCGATCGAACGGCTGGAGTCTGGAGAATTGCACGACCTGTCACGGAAAGGACTATGCAGGAGGGATCGCAAAGGTTTCCTGTACAACATCGGGATGCCACCGGGCGGAAGACGGCGGACCGGAAGCGTGTTATACGTGCCACGGCGAACGCGACCGGGGGACCAATTATCCATATTGGTATGCAACCCACGGCAGGCATATCGATCAGGGCCTCAGTTCCTCTCTCAATTTGGTCTGCACGAACTGCCACCCGGCGATAACCGGATTCGACGATCCGAATCACATCGGCGGCAGCAATCCGGACGGAGCGGAAGTCGTGCTGAACATCGCACTGGCAAACACCGTAACGATTGGTACTTCCGGCACTCCCTCCTTCCAACAGGACGGTGCGGGCTGCGCAAATACCTACTGCCACGGAAACTTTACAGGCGGAAATAACGCAACAGTCTCCTGGAAAGGGACCGATCAGGCGAAGTGCGGGTCGTGCCACGGCAACCCGGCAACCGGCGATCCGAAGCCAAAAGGACAGCAGCACGCAAGCTTCCCGTCCACATGCTCGAATTGCCATTCTCAAACGGTGGACGCAAACAATAATATCATCGATAAAAACCTGCACGTGAACGGCAAATTGAATGTTTTCGGTTTGGAACGCACCGACTGGTAACAGAAACAAAAGACAAATCGGATCAAAAGTGGCGCAATTTGCGTCACTTTTGCCGTTTTAAAGGGGACACGTCGGACTGAATACAAAAGCATCTTTTTTTCAGAAATAAGTGTAGAATTCATTGACAGTTACACGACGTTGTTCGTATATTGATGTAGAATATTTACACACTAAGACGAAAGCGACTGTAAATGTCAAGCACCTCATCCTTGTTCTTTCCCACAAAAAAGCTTGGGTTGGCTTGCCGTTCAATGATTTATTCATTGCTCTTGATGCGCTCTACTGGAAAATGGAGAATGGCTTGTGTATATTTCACTGTCACAACGCAAAGTTTCAGCCGTTTTTCTAGGATTGCGCAGTTAGCAGTTGCAGTATTGCAGTTCGTTATTGCATTCGGAAATCCATGTCTTAATAAAAGAAGACAGGTTCTTCTATTTGTCCCATCAAATCATTGTATCGGAGGTTAAATGAGGGCATTGCATCTATTTCTGGTAGCAGCCGTGCTGGTGAGCTTCGCACTGCCGCTCCATGCTCAGCTAACCCCGGCTGTTGTGAAAGCCCGTACGTTTGGCGTATCGCCGAACCTCGTCGCTGCGGATCCTGCGGATGCGTACGATGTGCCGTTCAGCGGTCTACCGAATTGCGCCAAAGGCGGAAAAGTCTATTTGGGCGTCTTCGGGAAATTCTCCCGCGACGCTACAAACGGCGACGCAACAGCCTGGGCATCATCGACATTCACATTCATCTCTGCGCCTGCAGGATCGACCGCGGCGTTCACGATGATCGATCAGCAACGCGCGTTCTTCATTCCAGACATGGAAGGAACGTATAAAATCCAGCTTACCGCTACGGACAACAAAGGGAACGGCGGAACGGACACGCTTGCGATCAACGTCGCCAAGTATGTCGGCGTCGGCACCATGCTCGGCGGCGCGGCGACGTATCCGCAGTGCGCTATGTGCCACAGCGCCGTAGCAACTACATGGAACCAGACGGCGCACGCAACGGCATTGGAACGCCGGCTTGATGAAGTCGGCGGGCATTTCAATTCAAACTGCCTCGGTTGCCACACCACTGGTTCCACGAATCCGGCTGCGGAAGGCGATGGATTCCTTCATCTAGCAAAATCGAGCAGTTGGACGTTCCCAACCGAATTGAAAGCCGGCAACTGGGATTCGTTAAAGCTCGTCGCGCCTATGCTCGCGCACCGCGCAGGCATTCAATGCGAATCGTGTCATGGCCCCGGCAGCGCCCACGGCGGCCCGACCGGCGACAACAAGATTTATTCTTCCGCATCGAGCGAGACGTGCAAGCAGTGCCACGATGCGCCGCCCTACCACCGTACGCTTCTGGAATACGAGAACTCCGCGCACAGCCACTCGATGGATGAAGGTCCAGAGCTTCCGGAATACATGAACCGCGGCAGCAAGACCAACGTGAACAGCGATTGCGCCCGCTGCCATACATCCGCAGGCTATCTCGATGTGTTCGTCAAGAGCGCCAATCCGCCGGAAACTTCCTTCTCGAATGCGCCGTACAAGGATCCCGCCTACGTCGGTTGCGTCACCTGCCACGATCCGCACAGCAACGCAAATCCGTCGCAGTTGCGGAAAGCCAAAAACCAGTTGTGCGCCGATTGCCACAGTATCCGTCCTTCCGGTCAGAGCGGTCTCCACGCTTCGCACCAGGGACCGATGCTGAAGGGCGAAGGCGGTCGCGAATTCCCGGGTTACAGCTACCCGAATTCGGTTCACACCAACATTGCCGACGCATGCGCCGAATGCCACATGGCGGAACCAGAGGATGCGCAGTATAACAATAAACTCGGCGGTCACACCTTCCGTGTTCTCTATGACAACGACACTCCGAACGATGCTACCGACGATGTCCTGAACAACACCGGTTGCAAGACCTGCCACACGAGCGGCGTCACGCTGACGGAAATGGAAGAAACGCAGACCGAAATCAAGGCGCTTCTCGACGAGTTGAAGGGCTATCTGAAGCTCCGTCCGGACGGCAGACCGCGATTCCCGTCCGATACTGCGCTGAAGACGCAGCTTGAAATCGACGTTCATTGGAATTACTACTTTGTGAACAACGACAACAGCTTCGGCGTCCACAACTTCAAATATGCGGAAGCATTATTGAAGGCCTCCATCGACGAGATGAAGAAAGTGAACGTTGAACCTGTCGGCGGCGCGGTTCCGAACAACTACAACCTCGCACAGAACTTCCCGAATCCGTTCAACCCGAGCACCGAAATCATGTTCTCCGTCCCGAAAGGAGCGAACGTGAAGCTCGCCGTGTACGACGCAAACGGTAAACGCGTGAACGTTCTTGTCGACGGATTCTACCAGGCCGGCACATACCGCGTCGCCTGGAACGGAACCACCAACACTGATACGCATGTTGCACCTTCGGGCGTGTACTTCTACCGCATCGAAGCAGGCAACTACCGCGCGACCAAGAAGATGGTGCTGACGAAGTAATCGTCATCTCATCGTCGATCCAATATGTGGGCGTCCTCCGGGGCGCCCATTTTTATTCCGTGTAAACGGTACGGATAGTAATGGGAACGTCGAATTGCCTTGATTTTAACATCCCCAGATCTCCCTGGGTGTCAGCCTCATACTATCCAATTGTTTTCATTATCCAATTGGGCTTATATACCTGCACACCTGTCCAAAATAAAGTCTCCGGGAAATGTAAGATTTTAGTTACGACACCGAAATCGATCCCGCAAGCCCGGAGATGCCATGATGACACGCAAAGCTACAAGTCTGTTTATTCCCTCCTTCTTCCATGAACAATGTATGGCTTACCGCCCATATCATACCCAGTTAAATAGACATTGTTACGTATTTACGACATATAGAAATACGTGATTTCGAGTCCTGATGGAACGGCATCCGGATAGTGCTTCCATGCTTTTCCATTGAAGTGCTGGATAGCGCCGGCATGACCTGCTACAAAGAGATCGTTCAGGGCCACTCCTCTAAGACATTGCGAGAAGCCGTTATGAGGAAGTGTTTGTGTTTTCCATATGCCGTTTTCATACAAACGGAATCCAGGACCGGCGAGGAAGATGTGGCTTGTATCGGTAAACCATATACCGGACATGCCGGTATACATCAATGTATCGCGCCAGCGAGTGACGGTTTTATCGTTTATCTTCAGGATTTCCGTTTCATATGCAGGACCCTTATTCCGTTGGATACCACGCACATGATAGCACCGTCTGCCATCCACATGTCCTGAATCTCCTTATCCGTGCCAGAGTTGATAGGAGTGAAAGTGTTCTTCCCATCAAAATGAAGTATTACGCCCTTCAAACCGGCCAGATATAGATTATTTTTTTGTGCCATCGAGATGATTGGTCCCAGTGTATTCAAAAAGACTAGTTGGAATTGTCCGATAGATGAATTCTCCTTGTAACAGGCATACAATCTCACCTCCCGCAGAAAACCATACTTCTTTTGAAGTAAAGGCCTTAATGCCATACACTGGGTTGAATTCGTTTGGGTTATCCTTATTCCAATGTAAGCGGCTGAACGTCCCCTGTTTCCCATCCCAATGTGCAATATTGAAAGGGCGAATAATATTACCCGATGAATCGTTTTGGCACGTATCGGGGAAATGTATCTCTCCGCAAATCCAGACATCGGTATCGGAGATTGCTTCCACGTCATATAATGCCGTGTGGCGAACACCGATCTGGGTAATATCCCAGACAAAGTCGTTGCTTGTGGTATCCGGCTCAGTAATAACCGGCGGCTTGGTTGGCTCATCGTCGCTGCATTGAGTAAACGCGAGAATCATCGCTGGAGGCGATATGAAAACAAAAGAAGGATAACCTCCCATAGCACCCTTACTCATTGTAGAACTCAAATATCCACAAAAACACTATTGGTCATGAATCTATGAATAAGAACAATCGATATCAACAAAAGCTACAGTAAAAGACGAGAATACCTGATTACAGATAGCTTGTCGTCAGGTTTATCCCACAACCGGCGCGATCACTGTATCCCTACGACGAATAAACGGTAGTACGAATTCTTCAACTTGTGCAATCCCTACGTTGCTAGTTGCTACGCTGTTCTATCACTGCGTATGGCACGAGGTCAAACCGCGTTTTTCGAGGTACTTCTGGTGGTACTCCTCGCCGTCCCAGAACACTTCGGCAGGTTTGATCTGTGTAACGACTGGACGAGAATATCTCCCCGACATGTCGAGCTGCCGGAGTATTTCTTCTGCGGCTCTCTTTTGCTCTTCATTATAATAAAAAATCACCGACCTGTATTGCGTGCCGACATCCGGTCCCTGCCGGTTCAGTTGCGTCGGATCGTGAAGCTGAAAAAAAAGCGTCAGAAGCGAATCGTACGCAATCTCGACAGGATCAAAATAGACATGCACGACTTCCGCGTGACCCGTCATATCCGAACAGACATCCTTGTACGTTGGGTTATCCCACAGCCCTCCGCTGTACCCAACCCGGGTCGACCGAACGCCGGGTGTTTTGTCGAATTCCGCCTGAACGCCCCAAAAACAACCGGCGCCAAACATCGCCTCAGCAAGTCCGTTCGTGGTATCAATGTCGTCTGCCATATCCGCTCCATGTTGAAATAACAACCCGGGATGAACGGCGATCCATGCCGTTATTAGCGCAGGTAACGCCGCCGATATTATCGTTGTCTTAATCATACACTCATTTATTGTAACCGCTGCGATCGAGAACAAGTTTCCGCTATGGAAGTGTCGACCCTTTTGCCGCCCACCACGGGTGTATTTCAGCCGTCAGCCGTCCGGATTGTATCGCCGGATCGCTATCGCACAACTCTTTTGCCTTTTCCATGGACTCAACATTGAAGACAAAGATTCCCCGTAAATCTGTCGTGTCGGCAATCGGTCCCGCCATCACGAGCATGCCTTCCTCCGCCAACCGGTTAATATTATCCATATGTCCTTTTTGGATGACTGCCGCTTCCTCCTTCGAATGATTCCGGTTGGGACCTTTCTTTAAAAGAACCAGATAATAGGTTTTCATCTCGTACTTTTTTTCTTCCTGCCGAGGCATCGATCCGCTGCCGTTCCATGCGGCGGCTTCAAGAAAAATAAGCGAAGATACCACGATTCCCACTATCAGACTCATCGCGACTGTTCGTTTCATCGTACCGTACTCCTTTAATTCAGCTTATATTCCTAACGCCAGACGTTGTTGAATTGGTTCACGGAGGAAGCAAGGAAGGCAACGCCGCAGTGCGGCATCAACATCGCATACGGCCTCATCGAACAGCCCGGTTCATTTCCCGGCCGGCTCGCGTTTCATGTAGTTTCGAACGAAGGATTTCCTATCTTGCGGCATGAAACCGCATCAGGAAATAGACGACCGTGTTCTCGCTTCTTCCTATGAACATTGCTCGAACATCGCACGGGCGCACTACGAGAATTTCCCGGTCGGATCGATGCTCATACCGAAACGGCATCGCCCGGCCGTGGCCGCCGTGTATGCGTTTGCGCGGCACGGCGACGACATCGCCGACGAGGGCGACGATTCCGTTGACCAGCGGTTGGCGCGTCTCGACGAGTGGCGCCGCGCGTTGAACGCGTGCCTCGACGCTCCTTCTCTGCCCGAATTCATCGCTCTCGGCGATACGGTCAAACGGTATGGGTTATCGCTCGAACCGTTCCACCGCCTTCTCGATGCGTTCAAACAGGATATTGTGAAGGAACGGTATGAATCGTTCGAGGAAGTTCTGGACTATTGCACGCGTTCGGCGGATCCCGTAGGAAGAATTATCCTGGCGTTGTTTGGATGCGCCTCGGGCGCGACGTTCCCGCCTGCGGACGCGTTGTGTACCGGTCTCCAACTGGCAAATTTCTGGCAGGACGTTTCGGTGGATATCCGGAAACCGCGGATCTATATTCCTGCCGAAGATCTGTCGCGGTTCGGCATCGGCGAGAGCGACCTCCGTACCAGCCATGCAAATGCTGCATTTAAACGGCTGATGAAGTTTGAGGTTGACCGCACCAGACAGTATTTTTGGAGTGCAACGAGTCTGTTTGCCCAAGTCCCGCTGCGATTGCGTCTTGAACTGAAAGCAATTTGGCGGGGAGGCGTATCGATTCTGGATGCGATTGAACAACAGGATTATGATGTGCTCGCCCGGCGTCCCGCTCTGTCGATGAGGCAGTATTTCCTCATTCTGACCGGATCGGTATTTCCCGTGCGCGCAACGAATCCCGGAGAGGATCATGCAGGATAGCCGTGTAGAAGAAATCATCACTAAACAAAGCAAGACGAATTTCCTGATTTCGTTTCAGATGCTGCCGGAACACAAACGCGAGGCAATTAACACTGTGTACGCGTTTTGCCGTTGCACCGACGACATTGTGGATGAAGAAGGCGATAAAGCCGTAAAAAGCGCGCGTCTGAGTCTTTGGGCGATGGAATTGGAGCGCGGTCTCCGCGGCGAAAGCGAACACGCGCTTTTAAATAAGCTTAGCGTGATTGCCAGGAAATTCAATATCCCTGTCGTCCATTTCTACGATCTCATCCATGGAATGGAAATGGACCTGGTGAAGAACAGGTACACTTCATTCGAGGAATTATATGAATACTGCTACAAGGTAGCATCGACCGTCGGATTGATGTGCAGCGAAATCTTCGGATACAAGCACGAAATAACCAAGGAATACGCAGTCAATCTCGGAATCGCCCTGCAGTTGACCAATATTGTCCGCGACGTACGCAGCGACGCGGAAATTGGCCGCATTTACTTACCCCATGAGGATTTTATCCGGTTTGGGTACAGCGAAGAAGAATTACTGGCAAGCAAATACAATCAGGCATTCATCGACCTGATGCGGTTCGAGGTGCAACGAGCGCGCGATTACTATAACAAGGCGCGGCTCTCTCTCGCACATGAAGACCACAAAGCGTTCTTCGCCGCTCGTATCATGGACCAGATTTACTACCGCATTCTTACCAAGATCGAGAAAAAGCACTACAAAGTATTCGATGGAAAGATCTCCATCTCCCCTGCCACCAAGCTGTTTATCGCACTGAAAGAATACTACAGCGCTTCCCCTGTCGCCTACGCAACCACTGTATGACCGGTTGCGCCGTTATCGGGGGAGGGATTTCCGGGCTGGCAGCCGCGGTCCGGCTGGCTTCGCGCGGTATACGCGTTACGCTGTTCGAAGCAAAATCCCATTGCGGAGGAAGGGCGTTCGCTTTCACCGACAGCATATCGGGCGAACGTCTCGACAATGGTCAGCATATCATGATGGGATGCTATACGGAGATGCTCGCGTTTCTCCGCACCATCGGCGCCGATACGAAACTTGTACCTATCCGAAATCTCCGCGTACCGTTTATCTCAGCCAACGGGGATAGAGCGACGCTTGTAGCAAAGCGGCTCCCGTGGCCTCTCGATGCATTGTCGGCATTTCTTGGATTCGACATGTTATCGTTCGCCGAGCGGCTCGCGCTCCTGAATGTCGTCCGCGCCGCGGCGATGCTCTCGCGTAAAAGGCTCCAGGCGCTGGACACTCGCTCCGTGCTTGAGTGGTTGACGCATCTGCGTCAGGGACCCGCCGCCCTCGCCCGGCTATGGGAACCGATCGTCCTCGCGACGATGAACGCCCGCCCGCGCGATGCCTCCGCAATGCTTTTTGCGACCGTATTGAGGGAAGCGTTTCTGGGCGGCAAAGCAGCATCGACATTTCTTCTCCCGTCTACCGATTTGAGCGCGCTGTATGTCGACGATGCGCTTTCCTCTATCCTTCGCAACGGCGGCAGCATACAGATCCATACCATGGTGGAATCGATCATTCCTGCCGGCAGCGGCTTCACTATCAATACGAACAAGGATGCATACAGCATCTCCGCTATTGTACTGGCATTATCGCACCGTCAGCATGAACGTCTTGCCGCTGCGTCGCCCGAAGCGGCGATACCGGTTCCGCCTCCGGGCGTTTTTGTACCTTCTGAAATCGCTTCGGTGCATATATGGTCGAAGCGGCAATTCACAAATGAACTAATGACGGCATTCCTCGGTACCTCTCTCCAATGGCTGTTCTCAAAAGGCTCGGCAGCGGACGGAGGGTGGCGCTACAGCGGCGTGATATCCGCGGCGGACTCCGTCAGCAATCAGCCGATCGAAGAACTTGAACGAACGATTGCACGGGAATTGTATGCTGCATATCCTTCACTCGCTCAGGGCGAACTCTATCGCATGAAAACGGTCCGCGAGCGGTTTGCGACCTTCATCCCCGCGCCGGGGCTCAATGCTGTACGCTCCCGGTTCCCCATCGCGAATGGCGCAATAGCGAATGGCGCAATAGCGAATGGCGCAATAGCGAATGGCGCAATAGCGAATGGCGCAATCGCGAATGGCGCAATAGCGAATGGCGCAATCGCGATTGCAGGCGACTGGACCGGTACGTCGCTCCCCGCGACGCTCGAAGGAGCGGTCAGAAGCGGGCATGCGGCGGCGGACTACATACTCGGCAGGAATTTCTCGACAAAATAGAATAAGTACTCCTAAGAATGGTTTCAACATCTGTTGGAACTTTGGAAACTTCCATTATTTTAGCAGGGTGTTGCACATACCCTGGAGCCTGCGCCACCGGACATGTTTTCACTGTATAGTTGAGTGAACGAAAACATTCCGTTTCATTGCTCCAATCCATGAGGTCTGTTGTATGAATATTTACGTCGGGAATCTGCCTTATTCCTCAGGCGATTCAGAAATTCGCGCCCTGTTTGAGCAGTACGGGGATGTTTCATCTGCCTCCGTGATCACGGACAAATTCACTGGAAAATCCCGCGGATTTGCATTCGTCGATATGCCGAATAATTCAAATGCCCAAAACGCAATCGACGCACTCAATGGACATGATTTCAACGGACGCGCCATCGTCGTCCGCGAAGCGCGTCCGCGTGAAGAAAAACCGAAACGTAATTTCAGGAACAATCAGCGAGAATACTAGAATCGAACCTTGATACATATATAACGCCGTCCCCTGGGACGGCGTTTTCGTTTTCCTGCTATGGAGCAGAGAGGCTATAGAGGATACGATGTATCGAGGTCGCGCGGAATTCCGGATAACCGCGATACAATGCTCTGTATTTCGTCGTTCATCACACCATACTGTTCCATGATCGTACCGGCGCGTTTGTAATCGCCTTCCGATTGAAGCGTAAGGATTTCGGTGGCGAGAGGTTGAAGGAACGACATAAACGCATCAGTCTCCCGGATATGGATTTTCCCGTCCTTTATCGTGATGGCGCCCAACGAACGAAGCCAATTCAATTGAATCAGGTTCGCTTTTCCGTGCGCCTCCTCGGCGCCGAACCGCAACGACCTGTATAATCCGACAACATAGGTGGTTATCGCCTTCTTCATATACTCCTGATCGATCACGCCTTCTTTCAGAAGATGCACGTTATTGTATAATCCAAGAACATCCGCCTTGCATTCTTCGATTGCCGAGTATCGCTCTTTTAATGCTTTCCGCACCGGCAAGTCGTCCTTGCCATAGACAAAGCTCCGTCCAAGAGTGTGCGACACTTCATGAAGCGTCACAAAATTCGTAAACGCCTTTTTGTCGACATACGGAAGCAGTTGTGGATCGAGAATTTCCCTGGCTATCGGTTTCACGATCTTCTCGAACTTCGCTTCCATCAGATTCTTGTACATCTGCTTTTTGCCGCCTTTCAATTCATGCACGCGGGGATCGTTCGGCAACGACGCTGCGATGGTCTTCACGCCCGCCTGAAAATCGCCGCCGAAATACACAATATTCACAACCTCGAGGACGTTGGCTTTCCCCGCCGACTTTCTGATATACTTTTGCGCCTGCGGAAGTCCGTGTTCGAACGCGTCGATGTGGCTCAGGTATTTCTGCAATTCGGCGGTACCATCGAGGTCTTTTACCATCACCGCGCACTCATAGGCAGTCCGGTAATTGAATAATCCGTCTTCATAGTTTTCGATAGGACCAATCACAATATCGACATTATTGTTCTTCAGTTCCATCCACGCAATATCGCTTTCGAAATAGTCGTCCGTGCGAAGGGCCTTTGCGCGGAGTTTCAGATATTTTTTCAACGATGCATTCTCCGCCAATGCCGAAGCCTCATCGAGCAGGTCGGCAATTTTTTCCACCTGCGGATACGCTTTATGATACGGCACTGCGGTTAATTCCGCGCCGTTTCGAACGACGATGCTGTACTGTCCCTCGAGTGACGCTTTTTGATCGGGATGCGCCGCGATGTACGCTTCGAATTCCTCTTTCGTCATATCCTGAGGATAAAAATTCGCGGTCGGCGGTTGTTTCGCCGGACCGGTTCCCACAAAGCGCTCGCCGTCTAACACCCTGTCGTATGGACCGTACATGATGTTCACATAGCGGAGAAGGTTTTTCGCCTCGTCGCCTTGCGCTTTTTGGAGGGAATCGCGTATCGGTATCGCATCGGGTGCAGTCTGAATCCAAAAGATTTCATCCGCGAGTTTGCCCGCTTCAACCAGCTTGTCCACAAGCTGCCGTTCCTTGCCCGTCAGGCTGGATAGATCGGGCTTGATTGAAACAGGGGCAAACGCTTCGATTCGTTCCTCAAGCATTGGGAGCGTCGATTTCACAGAAGCCTCGTTGTTTTCTTTCACTTGTTTGGTGCAGGCAATCGCCGTCAGTGCGATCGCGACAGGAATAATCACATAGATGAGACGATTCATTTGTTCAGTCCGTTTCAGCTCATCAATATCCGATGATGCTATTAATTGGTGGTGGAGAAGTTATCCGGCGTCCCGCCGGAGAGTGTTTTTATATGCGAAGCCGGCATCGTTCGGAATGCGCGCACGAAATCCGCGTTCGCACGCCAAGCAGATTCGATTTTCCGGCTACGAAGCAGGCGACAGTTTTATCGCGACCTGCTGTTCGGGGTTGGCGCAGTCGAGACGCCGCTTGCTATCCATCCAACTGTTGTGCTGATAGAATTCCAGAAACCGGCTTACGATTTCCCTCTGGTTTTTCGACTTCCGATGAACGAGATAGGTGGTCCGTGTCAACGAGAGATCCACGATCTCCACCTTCTTCAACAAGTTGAATCGTAGCTCGTCTTCCACCGCCACCTTCGGCAGCAATGCGCAAGCAACGCCGGCGCGAATGAACGACTTCATGATAGGGAAGTTCTCCACTTCCATGATAATCTTCAGATTCTTTATGGGCATTCCCGCATTGGCAAGTTCATGCGATATCTGCATGGAGAGCCCCCTGTCGCTGTTGATCCATAACAGAGGGAGATTCGGGAGATCGGAAACCTTGATCTGGTCCGGCGCTTTCCGGACGCAACCGACGAGAATAATATCGTCGCTGTAACAGCGCTTCATCTCCAGCTTTTTATGCCGGACCGAATGTCCCATCAGAGCAAGATCGATCTCCTCGTTGAGGAGTTTCTGCAATACTTCGTCGGTCGGCAGGTGCTCGTAGCTGATGACTACCGAGGGATTCTCTTCGCGAAACGCCGCGACATTCCATGGCAGCGTGTATGCGCATGTCAATGCATCGCCGGCGAAACTGATCCGGTGCGCGATGAGATCGGATTGTTCCGCCAGAAGTCCCTCAAGCTTATGCGCTTCCCGTTGAAGACGTTTCCCTTTCTGATAGAGCAACTCTCCTTCGGGAGTCAGCTCGATTGTCCTGCCTTTGCGTTCTATAAACTTCAGTCCCATTTCATTTTCCAGCGCTTCGATGTGAAAACTCACGACCGACTGGCTGATGGCGAGACGTTTGGTTGCAGCGCTAAAACTTCCTGCGTCGACAACGGCGAGGAAAATTTCAAGTTTTTTTCCGATGATCATGTCAATGAAATAGGAAGTAGTAGGAAAAACTATTAAGCCCCAATCCAAGAATTGAGGTTTACACACGTCTGGTAAAATTACGATATTACCGGTATTACTGCAATACCGGAGTATCGCACCGGACATTCGTAAATAATGCTCTGAACTATGTTCTCCTATGACGATATCTATGTAATTGTCGAACAGATCCCCGAAGGGAAAGTCGCTACGTACGGAACCGTGGCGGCGCTCGCCGGGTGCACCGCTCGGCAGGCGGGATACGCGCTTTCGGCGCTTCCGGTAAGCGCCCCAATACCCTGGCACCGGGTTATCAACAGCAAGGGACGCATCAGTATGCGAAACAAGGGAACCGGCGACGCAACGCAACGGATGTTGCTCGAAGCGGAGGGCATACGGTTCAACGACAAGGGTGTTGTAGACCTTTATGTCTACGGATGGGATTCCGGCGATACTCGTTGATCGTGTATCGTTCGCGAGCCCCGAAACAAGAACATCGCAACCCCGCCTGAACTTGCGCAGGGTTGCGATGCGTTGCCGTAAGCGGACGGGGTACGAGAGTTGCCGCTCCGTCGATTCTAGGGCAGAATATACAAGGCATTCAAGGTGACCGATGTCTGTGAATCGGTGAACGCGTCTTCCTCGGCGTCATGTTCTTGAGCGAATACTTTCTCGTTCGCCGAATCCATCCGGAAATCCATCCGGAAAACGAAGTTGTCCGCTGCGCGGAATTCCGGAGTGAGCGTCAGACTGGTCAGCTTGAGTTCTTTTCCGTACGCTGTTCTTATGCCGTCGTCGTCGCTGAGTTGTTCGCCGCGGAATGAAATCGCAAACCAGTCGGCGACCGAATAGCGCAGATATCCAGCAATACCCATCCAGGCGGCCGCTTCCGCTTCGTTGGTTTCAGCATTGACGGCGCCGTTGTCAAGCGATCCGTAAACAAAATCGGCTCCGATTTTCGCTTTCCCGATCGTATAAGCGCCCAGGAAATTCATCACCATTGTGTTATCGCTGTTGTTCCCCGAAGCTTCCGGTCCGTAGATCATGTTTGCATAGAGCGAAAGCGGATCTACCGGTGTGACTGCCACCTGTGCGCCGATGGATTTCGATTTATTATTATCGACGACGTTATCCCAGCCGTTGACCGCCATCAGCATTGCAGAAACGCGGCCGCTGAACCGGTACGATGCGCGCAGCCCGGTATGGGTGAACGGAATTGTATATCCGAAAGTAAACGATCGGGTTGCATTGTCGTTGTATCCATCGTTGCCGTCGATCAATTCATATCCGAGATGCGTGACGAATTTCCCGAAATCCACTTTCAGGCCGCTACCCAGGGGGAGGACGTAGGAAACGTACGCCTGCTTTAAATCCACATCCTGCCCTGCGAACATTCCTGCAGAATGAATGGCTCCGGGGATCGATCCGCCGGCGACGAAGTCAATTCTCATACCGGCTGTTCCCTTTTCTGCCGCGTCCTTGATCAGACTGAGTTCGAACACATCGATCATGAATGTATTGCTTTTTTTGTCGAACACGCGGAACGGAATCTGACCGTCGCCGGGATTATTGAAATTGTATCCGTATGAAGAGGATGCGAACCCCTTCAGGATAAAACTATCGGTCCAGTGCTTTTCCTGCGCTTGTGCGCAGAAAACGGAAACGATGATAAGTGCAGTGACGAGTATTGTACGTTGCATAGTGCCTCTTGTGTTATGCTTCAAGATACGCTTCTTCTCCGTGGAGCGATTGATCGAGACCGCTTGTTTCCTCGGTATCGGTAACCCGGACGGGCGTTATTTTATTGATCAGGATCAACATGAAATAGGTGAACACGAATGCATATATGCTCGCTGCGATAACGGCAATAAGCTCGATAAAGAAGAAATTCGAATTTCCGAGCAGTAATCCATCCACGCCTTTGGGATTGACGGCGGTATTGGCAAAAATACCCAGGAAAATCACGCCGATCGTACCGCCGACGCCGTGAACGCCCCAGACGTCCAGCGCATCGTCCCATTGCAGTTTATTTTTCAGGGATACCGCGAAATAGCAAATGATGCCGGCGGCAATACCAATGATCGCCGCGCTCGAGGTGGTGACGAAACCTGCTGCGGGCGTAATGGTAGCCAGACCGGCAACCGCCCCCGTCAACAAACCGACGAATTTCGGTTTTTTTGCGATCGACCATTCCAGAACCAGCCAGGCCATGGCCGCGAACGAAGCAGCTACGTCCGTGTTGAGAAATGCCAGCGCGGTCACGCTATCGACCTGCAGTTCCGATCCGGCATTGAATCCGTACCATCCGAACCAAAGCAACCCCGTGCCGAGCGCAACCAGCGGAATACTATGGGGTCCCGAATCCTTCGTGCGGCGCTTGCCGACATAGAACACCGACGCCAGCGCCGCCATACCGGCTATTGCATGAACAACGATACCGCCCGCGAAATCCATGACGCCCCATTGCTGCAGAATACCGCCGCCCCACACCATATGCACCATCGGGAAATACACGAACAAAAGCCACACGATGAGGAAGAGCAGATACGCCGGAAACTTCACGCGGTTCGTGAATGCGCCGGTAATGAGAGCCGGAGTGATAATCGCGAACATCATCTGGTACGCGACGAAAACATATAACGGCAACGTCTCCACGCCGATGAATGCGTCGGTCGGATTGATGCCGTTCATGAATGCGTTATCGAGATTCCCTATAATGCCGCCTACGTCGCCGCTGAAACAAAGCGAGTAGCCGACGGCATACCATATGACCGTGGTAATTCCCATCGAAACAAAACTCTGGATCATGATAGTCAGAACATTTTTTCTGCCCACCAGACCGCCATAGAAAAACGCCAGTCCGGGCGTCATCAACATTACCAGGCTTGTCGCCAGCAACATAAAAGCAGTATTGCCAGTATCGAACATGTGCATCTCCGGATACAAAGTGCATGGATAGAACGTAAGCAACCGCGCCGGGCGGTTAGCGCACGAAACATACTAACTCATCCGATCCTGAGTAATTCGCACTTGTCCGATCTCTGTGTCCGTATTATCCCTACATCCTCGTCGAGATGTTACTCGATGAGATGGTTATCGATAGCGTAGCGCGTCAGTTCCGAATTCGATGCGATATTCATTTTCTCAAGAATGCGCGTTCGGTATGTGCTCACGGTTTTCTCGCTGAGACTGAGGTCCTCGGCAATCTGTTTTACCCGTTTTCCCGCTGCAATCATACAGAGCACCTGCATCTCGCGGTTCGAAAGTCGTTCATGCGGCGGACGCTCGTCCATCAACGCAATATCGCTGAGCACCTTTTCCGTGAGCGTGGGACTGATGTACTTGCCACCGGCGGCGACTTTCCGGATCGCGGCAATCAGCTCGTCCGGGGCGCTTTCCTTCGTGATGTACCCCGACGCGCCTGCTTTCATTGCCCTGATCCCGTACTGTTCCTCCGGATGCATGCTGAGAACGAGTATCGGGAGCCTGGTTTTCAATTGCTTTACCTGCGACAGGACGTCGAATCCATTCCTGCCGGGCATCGAGATATCGAGCAGGACGATGTCGTATTCGTTGTTCTGAATCTTCTCGATCGCCGACGAGTAGTCGACCGCCTCATCGGCCACGCGCATGTCGACCGTCTCTTCGATGATCTGCGAGAGACCCCGTCTGACAACGGCATGATCATCGACAATAAGTATCCGGATCATGATTCGGTAATCCTTGCATTGATTGGCAAAATTGCTTTCACTGTCGTCCCCTTTCCCGTTTCGCCGGATATCTCCAGCGTCCCTCCAATAGCCAGCACGCGTTCGCGCATACCGAGTATTCCGAACGACGCCGGCTGTTCGATACTTTCAGATGAGATACCGATCCCGTCGTCGGCAACGATGAGCTGCAGCAGTCCTTCCTCTTCTTCGAGCGAGGCATGCACCGATTGCGCCTCAGCATGACGCGCCACGTTCGTCAACGTCTCCTGAAACAACCTGAAGGCGACAATCGAGACATCCTGTGCGACGATGATCTCCTGCGGCGAGCACACGACAGTACATTGAATGCCTGTATGTTTCATAAATTCCTCGGCCTGCCATTCGACTGCCGCGGAAAGGCCGAGATCGTCGAGTATACCGGGCCGCAACTCGGCGGTGAGCCGTTTCACCGTCTGTATCGTATCGCCGATGAGTCCGTTCATTTGCGCCAGCCGTTCCTTCATCCCTGCGCCGGAATCGCCCAGACGCTTTTCGAGCATACCGGTTTCCATCTTCAGGGCCGTCAATGCCTGACCAAGCTCGTCGTGGATTTCCCGCGCAAGCGCCTTGCGCTCCTCCTCGGTTATCGTCTGCAGATGGGCTGAAAGGCTCCGCAGCCGTTCATGGCTTTCCTGCAGGTTCGATTCTGCCTTCATGCGTTCGGCAACCTCGTTCTGGAGGGCATCGGTCATCCGCTTCAGATTATCAGCCATGACGTTGAAGGTGCGGGCAAGATCGCCTATTTCGTCGTACGACTCCGTTTGCACGCGCCAGGCAAGATTGCCCTTCCCGATATGCTCGGTTGCCGACGCCAGCAACGAGATGGGATTCGAGATTGTTTTCGAGATTACATATCCAGCGACTGCCGCGATCAGCAGAATGATGAAGGCGAAAAGTATGAGGTTTTCCTGAAGAGCATACACCGAAGCGAATGCTTCTTTTGTATCGATTTCAGCGATGATCACCCAATCGACTCCCCGGATATGCAGCGGAGAGTATGAGCTGAGCACCTTTTCGCCCCGGTAATCGTCAAGAATGGTTGTGTTTGTCTGCCCTCCGAGCGCCCGCGTCGCGGCGGATGTTTGTACCGGCTGTAAAAGGATCGTCGTTTTCAGCGAATCGATCAGTCGAATGGTATCGGCGGAAACGCCCGTCTCTTTGAGGTAATTCCGGTACAGTTTTGGATTCGCGAGTAGAAACCGCGAATCGGACCGCATGAGCAAGTCGCTGCCGACAATGTACGATTCGCCGGACTTCCCCAATCCCTGCCGTTCCCAATCGAGGCTGCCGGTCATGATTTTATCCGCTTCACCCGTTCCGATCTCCAGTATCAAAACACCGGCGTTTCCGTTGCCGCTCAGCGGCGAGGCAATATATGCCACGGGCCGTTTAGGGGACATGATACTATAGGAAAAATCCGTCAATCCTGAATACGGTGCATGGAGCGAATCGCGCGCATAGGTAAATGCGGCCGCCAGCCGCGTGGACGAAAACGGCGGCGATAACAACGACGCTGCGAACACAGGATTGGGATGGAGCGTGTAGATGATGAACCCTGTCTCCGTATCGACGAGCATGATGTTCGAGTACCCGAACCTCTGCGCATATTCGTCCATTAGTGCATCAGCCGCTTCGTACGCCTCGGTCTGGATCGGAGGGACGCGTAGCGAAGTTACGCCCTGTTCTTCGAATTCCGTACCGGCCGCCGGGATAAACCGCCTGCGCTGCAATGCTGCGATGGAGGGGTCGGACGCGAGCATTTTCCAGGTTGCGTTGCCGTTCGATAACAAAGATCCAAAATCGGTCTGTTTATAATATTGCCGCAAAATCGGAACGTCGCCGATGCTTCCCGATGATGCGTACTTCTGTTTTAACGCAAAGAAATCGCGCCTGAGCGCCGGATAGATTCGTTGAACCGTCAGATTTTCGGAAATTGTCGCCGCCTGGTCGTGCAACTGGTCGAAATAAAACTCGATCTGGCTTTTCTTCGATTCCCGCAACGAGGTCAGCCGGTGGAAGCTTAATTCCTCCAACGCACTTCGGCCGCTGGTATATGCCTGCCATCCGGTTGCAACAACGATAAACAACCCGAATACCAGAAATGCCAACTGCAGTTTTGTCTTGATACGAAGACGTTTCAGCAACGCGCTATCCGTAAAAAGTGACGATGCGACAATAACGGTGTGTTAATGTAAGAAATGCGGAGAAGAATATTGCGAGCCGGCAACATTCACAATATGTAGCACAAGACGCATCAGGAAAGCATTCCCGAGACATAACCATCGCACACTTCAGTGAGGATAACCTCCGTGAACGTGTTTTCGCGGTCCGGAGCGGGCGGAACACCTACCTTGACATACTGGCTCGTGAATCCGAATTGCACCCCGTTTTCGATCTTCCCTTCAAGCAAAACAACAGCGTTCCTGCCGGTATGCGACTCGTAAAAATGCCGCCGCTTTGTATCGGAGAGGGTACGAAGCATTTTGCTTCGCCTGGCTCGTTCCTGATGAGGCACGATACCGGAAATGCTGAGCGCATGGGTTTCTGGACGCTCGGAATATGAAAAGACATGCAGATAAGAGACCGGAAGCTCGGAAAGAAACATAGAGGTTTCTTCGAAGCAGCGTTCTGTCTCTCCGGGAAATCCGACGATAACATCCGCGCCGATGGCGCAATCGGGGATATCGCGTAGAATCCGTTCGATACGCTCGCGGTAGTGATCGACGGTGTAGCGCCGCCGCATCCCGCGAAGCACGTCCGCGCTGCCCGATTGCAGCGGGATATGGAAATGCCTGCACAGTTTCGCGTTCGATGCCGCGATGCCGATGATCTCGTCCGTCAGCAGATTTGGTTCGATGGAGCTGATCCGCATCCGGAATTCTCCTGGTAATTCCACAAGCCGCTGTACAAGCTCGGTGAACGAAGTCCCGGTCTTCCGCCCATAATCGCCTACATTCACTCCGGAAAGAACAATTTCCCGATACCCGGCATCAAGTACCTGGCGCGCGTTCGCAAGCGTTGCTTCGATTCCCACGCTCCTGCTGGCCCCGCGGGCCATCGGAATCGTACAGAACGCGCAGTTGTAATCGCATCCGTCCTGAACCTTGAGAAATGCTCTCGTACGGCTGCTCACTTCGGATGTAAACGCGGGACTGTAGCTTGTGGCGTCGGCAATATCGCCGACGTGTATCCGCGGATACCCTTCTTTCGAGTATCCGTTCAAATAGTCGAAGATGCGGAATTTTTCTTCCGCGCCGAGAACGAGATCGACCCCTTCGATGGAAGCGATTTCTTCCGGTCGAAGCTGTGCGTAACAACCGGTAACGATAACATACGCATCCGGCGAATGCCGCAGCGCCTTCCGGACGATCTGCCTGCATTCCCTGTCGGCGTTTTCGGTTACGGAACAGGTGTTAATGAGGACAACATCGCTGCTTTCCTTGAAATCCACGATTTCGAAACCCTTACCGGTGAACGCCTTTCCAAGTGTCGATGTCTCAGCATAGTTGAGTTTGCATCCCAGCGTGTGCAGCGCAATTGTTCGAGGTCTGGTATTCTTGTCTTCCATGTGTTCCATTCAATTCGGACAAGAAAGATACGGATTTTTGGCGATAAACTGTACGCAGTAGTCTGATAGAAACAGCCGGACACGATTCTGCATTCGAAAACCAAGACACCTCATGCACCCTATCGAGACTACTCTGGCTTTCGATTAAAAAAGAAACGGGAAGTGTAACCTCCCGATTACCTGCGGTGTCAATATATCAGATTGATGACATTCCCATTTTTCGTATTACGTATTAACCGGTTGTTAAATCCCATTTTCCGGGGGACCCAAACGCATTAAAGACGCATATAATTCTGATTAGTATGCACGCAATGAGCAACTGTGCCAGCGGTTCAACATTGCGTGCGTATTTATTGCTTACACCTTCCTTACCGTAATAACACCTTCCCGTAACGTATTGTTTCGCCCGTGGTTGCAGTCACCAGATACATGCCTTTCGGCAGGCCGCGCGATGGGATAGCAGTCACCGCGCCTGTCTGCGTTACCGATGCAACGCGCTCTCCCAGAACAGAATAAACGGCAATTGTTTGTTCCTGGCCAGGCGTATCATCCATTCTGACCATGATAAAACCCGGAGCCTGATATACCGAGATACTCCCGGCAACAGCGGCGGCCATGTCGATACCCGTCGTCGTCCATTGCCCGGCTGTGATATATGAATCCGGCGCGAAATTCATCGCAAACGCCTTCACTTTCAGCCATGCCGAGTTTGGTCCCACGTCCATGCAGACCCATCCATAATAGGTGTGCTGCGCATCCTCCATCGTCACCGCAAGGTATTTATCCGCGGCATCGTGCCAGGGGTAATACGTTTCATTATAATTGCTGAGATACACCGATGTCATTCCGCCGAACTCCAGACCGTTATACCACGTGCCCTGCGTATTCGGACCGATTGTGTCGCCGACGCTGAAAGCCATCCCGTGGTTGTATACATTGGTCAGAATTTTACACGGGTAATTTGCGTGAATACCGTCGCTATAACTGTACGCTTCCGCCGATACCCAGTCAACCTTGGCGTAAAAATGGGTCATCTGAAAATCGAAAATACCGTCATGGTTCATATCGATATAATAATTGGTGTGACCGCCCGGTCCCGGCGGCGTACAGAGTACCGTATCGGGCACGATATCGGTATAGAGAATCTGACCAAAGGATGTAGGGGCGTTGAACAAGACAATCACCCCGAGAAACAGAAGAAAACGAAATAACATAAAGCCTCCGCTTGCAATAAGATGAGAAAACTGTTTTACGCTATTTTAGACACTATCTTCTTTTTATTATCACGCCAACAAATCGGATGTGTCTCCTCCGCGACATACCTGAATGTCGGTACAATAAAAAACAGCCATCCGAGAGGGATGGCCGTCCTGTTTCGACGTATATGTCGCAAAAATTACTTGTTCGCTTTGTAGAACTCTTCCATGAACTTCGCGAGAAGCTCGACCGATTCCACCGGGCAGGCATTGTATGTGCTGGCGCGGATGCCGCCGACGGAACGGTGTCCTTTGAGCCCCAGCATTTTCTGCGCTTTGGCTTCCGCCACGAACTTGTCTTCGAGTTCCGGCGTCGGGAGGTTCCAGGTGATGTTCATGAGCGAGCGGTCTTCCTTTGCCTTCACGGCGCCTTTGTAGAACTCGGGATACGCATCGATCATATCGTAGATCAGCTTCGCCTTGCGAATGTTGCGTTCCTCGATAGCGCCGAGTCCGCCTTCCTTCAGAATCCACTTCAGCGTCTGTCCGACAACGTACACCGGGAACACCGGCGGCGTGTTGTACATCGAATCCTTATCAACGTGGATTTTGTATTTCAGCATGGTGGGGATGTCGGTGCGGGCTTTTTCGAGCCACGATTTCTTGATGACGACCAGCACCACGCCTGCGGGTCCCAGGTTCTTCTGCGCGCCTGCATAGATCAGGCTGAATTTACTGTAGTCCAGTTCGCGGCTGAGCATGTCCGACGACATATCGGCGACCAATGGTACATTGCCGACGTTGGGCATTTCGTTCCAGCGGGTTCCGTAGATGGTATTGTTGGTAGTGATATGCGCATAGTCCGCATCGGCAGACCAGGGAAGGTCTTTCGGGATATAGTTGAAATTATCGGGTTCCGAGGTGGCAACGACATTGGGCGTACCGAACAGTTTCGCCTCTTTGATCGCTTTGGTTGCCCACTCGCCGGTATTGACATAATCTGCTTTGGTATGGAGGAAGTTCATCGGCACCATCGCGAACTGGGTGCTTGCGCCTCCGCCCACGTACACAACCGAATATTCGTCCTTCGAAAGCCCCATGATCGTGAGAGCGTCTTCCTGGGCTTCAAGCATCACCTTATCGAATTCCTTCGAGCGGTGGCTGATTTCCATGATCGACATGCCCATTCCCGCAAAATCCCATGCGGCGTCGCGGGCGGCTTCCACAACAGATAACGGAAGCACTGCCGGTCCGGCAAAAAAGTTATGCGAGCGCGTTGCCATGAAACTCTTCTCCTGTGTCAAAATGTGAGTAAAATCGTCAGATTCGTTGATTCTGTAGTCTGACCGGCACAATTGCGCCTTCTTCAGGCATACAGATCCGATACAAATGTAGCGAATAATTCCCACGAAACCACAACCCGCCTCCCGCACCCGCATGGATATTGGGCGGCGTGTTTTCATACCCCCGCGGCGCGGGTATTTTCTTCAAACCCACACGGCTTGGGTGTTTTCTTCAAACCTCCACGACGTGGGGGTCGACTCGTCAGGGCGAAGCCGTGACGAGGCGGGGGGCCATCTATTAGACGCGCAGGGACTCTCAAGGACGGACCGGGACGGGGTAAACGATTCCGACTTCCAGAACCCCCGATTCTCAGTGCGGATTTCGCAAACTCTTTATGCCCCTTTCACGACGATCAGTCCGCCTCAGGCGGACTGAGAGGAGTGAGCAAGGTGTCTTCATCCGGCCATTGCCGGAGGGCACGATCCGTTTCTGAGCGCAAGGCTTCGCTGCAGCGCGAAGAAATACGGAGCGGGGGGATAGTAGGCTGCCTGTTCTCGCAGAGACAGATTCGTCAACCGCGCCGCCTTCCAGAACCCCCGATACTCAGTGCGGATTTCGCAATGCAATTGCTGCCCCCTTTTGTCCTGAGTACAGTCCGTCATGCTCGGACCTGACGAAAGCACCACCGGGGGGGCCAATGTATTCAACATGCTCAGTCTCGCACTGACATACATGCAGGGATTTATGGACGCATCCGCATTTTCGTATCACCATTGATATCTTTATGGCAACAACTTCACTCTTAATCTTCTTTCCATTTTCTTTATATAACGTTTATAAATCGATTCTTTAATTTTTTTGTGTAATACACAAATATTTACACCGTTTATCATAGGTGTATATGCTATCACAACATATGCTATCCATATTGGAAGCATAAAATACCATTCATAATTGGGATAGAATGTAACAAACAATACAACACCAAGAGATATGATAGCGATAAAAATCGAGGCGATCAGTGAATATCTGCTTGATATTTTGTCTGCATCTTTTTTCACCCCATCATACGTCTCCCTTTGATTACTTGTCAGCATATCGAGAATGTGGCTTTTCTCTTCGATTATTTTGTTTAGCTCACTCTCCCGTAACTCGCGTAATCTTTTCTCCTCCTCTTTAATCTCCTTCTCAATATTTTCAGCTATCTCGGTCATGGTCTTATAATTTAAGGACTCCTCTCTACCTAAAGTGTATCTCATCAACTCCGGGCTTTCTGTCCTGCTACGCAATAACTGAAGATGACGCTCGGTCATCCGTCCCTCATGTTCCAATTTATCAAGCTCACGTTCCAATGCCTCGATAAATCTCCTAGTTGGCTGATGGGCAGTATATGCAAAGGCAATTAATTCATTCTGTGGTATTTGGGGCGATTCCATCGGCGTCTTTAACCAAGCCATATTTGCCAGACTAAAATCCGTAATCACACTTGACACTGAACTTGTCTCTAAATATTTTTGTCCATATTGATATGCAGCATTTGCAAAAGCTGTGTTGGAGGTTACGGCCACAGCTCGACAGCGTTCGATTGTATTCGGCGAAAGCCTCTCTCTTAATGCATAAATACTGCGAACAGTATTGACGTCATACTCAATCGCCTTTTGATTATAATAGTCAATCTCATCAGTTAGTATGTTTTCGAACATTGTTTCATCTATTTGATACTCCCGATGATACCTCGGCGTCGGCTGAACCTTTATATTAATATTCGCTAACTCGATCTCAAGATCCGCTGCAATCAGCAACAGATCTGATTTCGTTCTTTTAGCCATTCTAGCTTCTCGAACGATAGACCCCCTACCCTCCGTTGAATCGATAAAATCTGATGCAACAGTAATTACACGTTGCACTTCTTCCATCGTATGCGAAAACACAGACATCGTACCATGCAATTTGCGAATCAGTTCACAAAGTGACAAAGTTGCATGTTTTTTTATATTTCCATCTAAGCCAGCGAGAGCAAGGATTAGCCGAGTATCAAAGAAAAATGTTACGTTTTTATACGACTTCGGCGCCTCAGATAAAGACGGGCAAACGAGTGAGTTCGCGAGCATATGTCCCTGCAGCATTACAAGGAAACTAGAATACAGTTCATGTTCATTTTCAGATATATATATTACATAATTTGCTACCAGTACATTCTCAGATCCTTGGGTATTAGCAATATCCGGCAGTGCAGTATTTCGCAGATAATACTTTACACACGGAATGGAAAATTCAGATAGAAATGCGATAAGTTGATTAATCGCTTCATCCTTGCTTTCAATTGGGGACACTGTGGTGGATGAATACCTGATTAGACCATTAATAACATTCCCAATATGCTCTGTTGCCTTAACAGTATCAAGTTGGACAGATTCATCGAGATTAACAATACGGTATACCCCGTGTTCTCTTACCAAACACCCATCCCTAGCAATTCTTTGCAATAATATCTGCGTTACTTGCTGTGGGATGACAAGTCCATACATATCCTTTAGATATGTAGATACTATATAATCACTCACAACCTCCGGACGTTGTTTAAATAGCGCATCCATAATAAACGGACGCAGCCTTTCAAGGTAATCCTTCTTAGCGTCAATTGAGGACTTCAACATTGCTAGACTTATTAGCGTATTGTCATTGGCCATACTTATGCCTCCATTACTATTCCAACTTTTACTCAACCACCTTGCTTCGACTCAAATCATTTTTCAATTATTCAATGGCTATGATAAACAAAAATAGATTTCATTATCTTAGTCCGCTAAGTTAACTCAAACAATTGCTTGGCTGGCATCGTCTATGGTTTGGCTATTCGAAATTAATGAGAACAGTTATGCCACGCACCCACAATATATCCGTTGCCAAGAATATTTGTACACCACACTCAATCTCGTAACTTTTTCTACTAAATGCAACTCTGCCTAACAAATGACACCCGCTAAACATCGTTTAGGGCTATACAAGACAAGCACTGTGCACATTGCCCCAGTGTCCCGAACAGTATCTCTCCTTCCCCCACGCTTGAGTCCTATCCGTCTAAGGCTGTCCGGCACGGTAAGAGTCTGCGCGGCACGTCTTAGTACCCCGCGGCAGTAGCCGGACGTAGACGACTTGGGGGTCGGCTCGTCGCGGGGAAGGCGGAGCGGAAATGTAGGCTGTCAGTCCGGCGAGGCGGGGGGATTGCGATGCCGGTAATGCACGGGAAACACCAGGTTTCTGCTTGCCCAACTGGAGGCTGCTATCCTACGAGATCCCGGGCGCTGCGCGCCCAGGATGACAAAGCGTGGTAGGCGTATTCACCATTGAATGCGAGCGCCTGTGGTATATAGGATTTTCGCGAAGAACACATTCCCCCGATTGCCGCAAGAATTTTGAGCGGCAATCGACCCCTTTGTCCAAAGGGGTATGAAGAATTTCGCCTGCACACATTTACCAGCCCACAATAAAAAAGGGCGCAGCATGCTGCGCCCATACAATTCACGAGTGAAACCGGCTTACAGGTCGAAGTTCAAATCGTCGGGGGAAACTTCGTTGGTTTCCTTGTCCGGCGCGTTGACGAGGCCGTGCGCTGCATGGTATGCATCCACGGTCTCGGCGTCCTTACCCTTGAGGTATTCGGTGACCGAAAGAACAATCTTCTTGTTCTCCTTGTCGAATTCTATCACCTTCAACGGCAGCTTGTCGCCTTCCTTGAACGCTTCCGGAATGTTCTTCACCTGCTTGCTGGCAAGCTGCGATGCCGGAACAAAACCGTCCACGCCGGCGGGAAGCTCGACAATCACGCCCTTTTCAATCAGGCGGACTACCTTGCCTTCGCATTCGATGCCGACCGCGTACTGCGTTTCGAACACATCCCACGGATTGTCCTGCACCTGCTTGTGACCGAGCGAAATGCGGCGCTGATCCTGGTCGATGCCGAGAATGACGACTTCGATATTGTCGCCCTTCTTCACGATTTCTCCCGGGTGGCGGATTTTCTTCGTCCATGAGAGGTCGGAAATATGCACCAGACCGTCGACGCCGGGTTCGAGTTCAACGAACACGCCGAAGTTGGTGAGGTTGCGCACGATACCGTTGTGCTGCGAATCGACCGGGTATTTCGCGATGAGGTTCGCCCACGGATCGGGTTCGAGCTGTTTCATACCGAGGGAGATTTTCTTCTCTTCCACATCGAGATTGAGGATCACAGCGTCCACCATCTGTCCCATGGAAACGACCTGCGACGGATGCTTGATGTGCTGTGTCCAGCTCATTTCGGAAATGTGGATCAAGCCTTCGATACCCTTTTCGATTTCGATGAATGCGCCGTAATCGGCAAGCGAAACAACCTTTCCGCGCACCTTCGTGGTGACGGGGTATTTCTCGCCGATGTTTTCCCACGGGTGCGGCTGAAGCTGCTTCATGCCCAGAGAGATGCGTTTCTTTTCGGTGTCGAAATCGAGAACAACAACGTTCACCGTCTGGTCCAGCTTCACGATTTCGGTCGGATGGTTCACTCTGCCCCACGAGAGGTCGGTGATATGGACGAGACCGTCCACGCCGCCGAGATCGATGAACACGCCGAAGTCGGCAATGGCTTTCACGATACCTTCGAGGATCTGACCCTTTTCGAGGCTGTCGAGGATCGCTTTGCGCTGACCGGTAATCTGCTCTTCGATAATCGCCTTACGGCTGACGACAATGTTTTCGGCGGGCTGGTTGATCTTCACGACGCGTACGTCGAGGGATTTGCCGAGGTAGGCGTCGAAATCGCGCACCGGGCGGATATCGATCTGCGAACCCGGAAGGAATGCGTCGATGCCCATGAGATCGACGACGATACCGCCCTTGATACGGCGGATGCAGCGTCCCTGTAAAATTTCAAGATTGTCGTAAGCATCCTGGATGCGTTCCCAAATGCGGACAAAGTCGGCGCGCTTACGGGAAAGCTGCACATTGCCGTCTTTGTCTTCGAGTTGTTCGAGATACACTTCCACCACCTGACCGCGTTCGAGTTCCGACGCGTTCGAAAACTCATCGATCGGAACGAGACCTTCGGATTTCAAGCCGATGTCAATCGTAACGTAGTCTTTGGTCATATTGACGATTTTACCCTGAATGATTTCCCCAGGACGAAGGGTGGTCAGGGTGTTCTCGTACATCGATTTAAATTTGGCGAAATCGTCCTTGCTGTAGTCGCTGTCAAGCACGACTTTTCCGACGCTGGCTACAATGTTCGCGCCGGGTTGCACCGATAGAACAGCAGATTCGGTAACAATTGTTTGTTCTTCAGACATTCAGTCTCCTTGGTTCATGAAATACTTTCGCATTTTGTCCGCCGCCGCCGCCGGTGACGACTCGCAGAATGGAAAGACCAATTATCAAGATTAAGTGTGAAACATACGGTTATTGTACGGCGGCAATTATTCTCATTGTTCATGTATTCGTTCGAGATATTCCTTCACCTGCTGCATCAACCATTGCGGCGTGCTCGTAGCGCCTGAAATCCCGACGCTCTCCGCGCCTTCGATCCAGGCAGGATCGATCTCATCGATGTCTTCGATGAAGTACGTCCGGGGATTTGCCTCGTGGCATACTTCGTATAACACTTTTCCGTTGCTGCTTTTTTTGCCCGCGACGAACACCATGACGTCGTTCTCTGCGGCATATTCGCGCAGCTTTTGTTCGCGTCCGGAGACCTGCCCGCAGATGGTATCCTTCGCGTGGAATTCCGCAGCAATCTGTTCCATCGAATCGACGATCAGGGTTTCCACCTTCACGGTAAGGTAATCCTTGATCGCATAGAACGTCTGCTTGTCCATCGTCGTCTGGGAAAACAATACTGTTTTCCTGCTCAGATCAATCTGGGCTTCCGCTTCGGCAAGCGATTTGATCACGATGCAATCGTCGTTGCACACGCCGCGCAATCCAATTACCTCCGCGTGGTCCTTTTTGCCGAAAATGACGACCTGGTAGCCGTCGTCGTAAAACTTGCGGATTCTCTCCTGCAGTTTCGTCACCACCGGACAGGTTGCGTCGATAAGCTCGATCCCGAGATCGCTTGCCTTACGGTATGTTTCGGGCGGTTCGCCATGCGCCCGGATCAGGACTTTCGTTCCGTGGGGAAGACGCACCAGTTCATCCGTCGAGATGGTGGTCAGTCCTTTTTCGTCGAGGCGTTCAATTTCTTTGGGATTATGGATGATATCACCAAGCGATACAAGCGCTGCGCCGGTTTGCAGTTCGCGTTCCGCTACTTCGACGGTACGAACGACGCCCCAGCAAAAGCCTGCGTTTTTATCGATGGTTACGTTCATTCAACTCCGCTTTCCAATTTATTCATCCTTTTCTTTACGAGCGTCAGAATCATCGATACCTGCTCGTCGATCGTCGTATTCGTCGTTTCCACTTCGATTGCGTCGGGCGCCTTGCGAAGCGGCGAATGTTTGCGGTTGGCGTCGTTGGCGTCGCGTTCGGCAATTTCCTTTATCAACGTTTCCAGTTCAACGTTTGTGCCCGATTCCGCGAGCTGTTTCTGACGGCGGATTGCCCGCGTTTCCGGGCTTGCGATAAGAAATATCTTGCACGGCGAATCCGGGAATACCACCGTCCCGATATCTCTGCCTTCAAGGACCGCTCCGTTGGACGAGTAGCCGACTTCGCGCTGCATTTTCACCATGGTATCGCGCACGCACGGTACGGCGCTGATCTTGCTTGCCAGCATACTCATTTCAGGCGTGCGGATGTACGGCTCCACATTCTCGCCGTGAAGCAACGTCACCTGCGACCCATCGACCCGCTGAATGGCGATTTCCACGCTCTGAATGAAGGCGCAAACCTGCGCTTCATCCGTCATATCGATTGAGCGCTGCCGGGCTGCGTACGCAACCGCGCGGTACATGGCGCCAGTATCCACGTAGACAAACCCCAACTGCTGTGCTAACGCCTTTGCAGTCGTGGTCTTCCCGGACCCCGCAGGTCCGTCGATGGCAATGATAAACGGTGACTTGTTGTTCTGATCAGCCATAGTCAACAAATATAGACTATTTTTCATTGAAATAAAACAACTTACAGATTCTCTTCCACGCCAGAACCAGATGAATGCCTCCGGGAAACGATACCCCGAGTGGGAACCGCCGCCATTTTCCAGTTTTCGAATGCAATTTAAACATGACGTTTGAAAGAATTGGCAGCATTATTCCCGGAGAATTACGACATTGTAAAGGTAGTTTTGTGAAAGGAATTTTTCGGCGATGCAGCATATGTTTTCAAAGCTTTACCTGGGGAGTGTTCTCTTCATTCTCTTTATTCAATCCGCCGTCGCACAGTACATCGAGTGGGATACGCTCACTGTCAAACACCCATTCCTGATGTATTCGGCCGATAAACTGCCTGAATTACGACAGAGAATTGCTTCAGACACTCGAACCCGCAATCTCTATCTTCAGATACTGAACCAATCCCGCAACCGGTCGGATGTACAAATCACACGCTCGCGGATCGCCAAGTCTGGCGCATTTGTTCTGGCCGTCGGTTTGAAAGAAGACGGCACGGCGCTCGATCTCGCTGAGATCCAGTCTCTTACCGGAATGCTCCATACCTATTTCCACGAAATCGATCCGACAGTTCAGGCGAATAGTTCAGAGTACCAATGGCGGTCGGTCGAGCTGATGCAGTTCTGCGAAGCGTACGACTTCTACCGGGGCTACGAGATGTCTGCCGATACCACGGTCGAGCGAACGCTCGCCACGTTCGCCGAAGGGATGCAACGCGAGCTTCGATCGCCAATCGTACTTCATAACAACCTGACCCTTAAACTTGCCGCAGCGCTCGGAATGGCTTCGCTCACGTTGAAAGGCTCCGAGCTTCCCGACGTTCGAAGGAAGACCGAAGACTGGTTTTTATATACCCATAGGTTTATTCATGACGTTCTGAACAAGTACCAGGGGACTTTTGCGTTGAACGGTTACAGCGAAGGACCGTACTATTTCCGGTACGCAATGATGTCGCTTCTTCCATTCTTCCAGGCGTGCAATAACGCGATTGGATTCGACGATTACGCCATTGCGGTGAATGGAAGTTTGCTGGGGAATATGCTCTATACTCCCGGCATAGGCAATCTTACCAGGTGGATTGCCTCGCTCCGTTTGCCGGACGGAAGGCTTCCGGCATTCGAAGATACGTATATGGATACGCGATTCCCGGAATTTGCAACAATCGCCCAACTGGGTCTCCGCGATACGCTAGCTGCGTGGAGGAATTATTCCGGCACGGCATCGCTTACCGACGACGCCTTGTTCGCCGCACTTTCGGAGACGTACGATTCGCGCATCGAATATCTCTGCGCCGGAGCCAAAGAGCTTGATACTCCCCCATCGACGCCGCGTGTTTCCTTCATGCCGGAAGCAGGATATGTGGTCTACCGCTCGTCATGGTCGCCGGACGCGACATACTTCGCACTGATCGGAAAATACGGCGTCGCCCGCACAGGAGGTTCGACATTCGGTTCGGGACACAAGCACGCGAATGAAACGGGATTCATCATGGCTTCCGGGGGCGAACTCCTCGCCATCGAACCCGGGTACTACCAATACAGTTACCGCGATAGCCTGATTTACGGAAAAAACCACAACATCATTCTTGTCGATGGGAAGGGTCCTGATCAGACCTCGATATTAAATTTCCTCATCGGCGCGGATACGTACATCGAGGATACCCTTTCCTCGCAATGGGGCAGCGTTTCAACAGCATCGACAACATATCAGGATGCGACGATATCACGGACATCCGTCTTCTTCAACAACAAGTTTGTGATACTAAAAGATATCGTTACCTCCAACGCGCCGCATCGGTTCACCCATCAGATTCATGGAAACGGTTTGGAATCCGCAGGTACATTCTCGATGACCGCTCCCGGTACATGCGTCTGGCAGAGCGGTAACGAGCGACTGTTTGCCAACGTCACAGCTACCGCGCAGGCGCTTTCCTACGAAACGCCGGTTCGTAAACACGCTCCCTCGTACATGAAGTTCGAAGACCACACTGCGCTGTATTCGAGCGCAAATGGAACCGCTGCGACATTTCAGACGATGCTCGTTCCAGCTCCGGTTCCGGCGTCGGCAGTGTTTCAGGAGGTCGATTCCGCGTTCAATGCGCATGCGGTGAGCTGCGTCGTCGGTTCGGATATATTCGTCTCCGCAGTTGCGCAGAGTAACGCCCCATTCAGCGTCAAGACTGCTCTCGGAGCAATCGAATCGGACGCACAGTTCGGTATCATCGGCGCAGACCAAACTACCGAAGTTACCCTCTTTCTGGAAAAGGCGAAGGCATGTTCGTTAAACGGCAAACCTGTGTTCGCATCGAACGCACCTGCGACGCTCTTTACCCACATCGCCGCCAAGTCTATTGATCTGACGCTGCGGAGCGTGGCTGACGTTGTGTTTTCAATCTATCTCGGCTTTGAACCTGACACAATTACGGGTCAAGGTTTTAAATGGTCGATGAATGGTAATCGTCTCGTCGTCACTTCCGCCGGCGGAAGAGCTGAGATGCGCATCCACCTCTCCAATACACCGACGGGTGTGGAGAATCCCGGCGCTATGCACACAACAGACGAATTCGACATTTACCCGAATCCGGTGACAGCGAGCGCTGATGGTATTCATCTGGTCAATAAATCGAATTATACTGGCAGGAATACTATTTCGATCTATAATTCGCTCGGAACAAAGATTATTTCGGTGGATGCCGAGAATATTCAGGGTGAATCGAAACCGCTGTTCATTCCACTACATTCCATCCCGAAAGGGTTGTATATAATGGAATTTACATCTTCGTCGGGCACTCAGCGAAAAGCGTTCATCGTTCAATAATGAAAATGTCCGTACGGCATCAAACGCAAAAACGCGCCCCGCAGAAGCGGAGCGCGTTCGTTGTAAGGGGATCGGGGTAGTTTCTAGTTTTCCACTGCTTCGACCAGCGGTTCCTTGCGTCCGAGGAGCCGTTTGATGCGCGCGCCGATAGCGTCGAGCTTCAATTCGAGCCATGCGTAGATCGTCGGGATGATCACCAGCGTAAGGAATGTAGAGAACGACAAACCGAAGATGATGGCGATACCAAGCGAACGCCAGAAGTCGCCGCTTTCCGCCCCGATGACAGGTTTCAGATTGCGCCAATCGATATCGGCGCCGGTGGCGAGCGGCAGAACGCCGAGTACGGTTGTCGCCGCGGTTAGAAGTACCGGGCGGAGGCGTGTGCGGCCTGCTTCGAGCAAGGCTTCTTCCATACCCATTCCTTCGTCGCGCTTCTGTTTGGCGAAGTCGAGCAACACGATGGCGTTCTTCACCACGATACCGGCAAGCGACACGACGCCGACGCCTGTCATGATGATACTGAACGGCGTTCGGGTAATAAGAATACCGATGAATACGCCGATCAGCGAAAGGAAGACCGAGATCATGATCACGATCGGCACCTTCACCGAGTTGAATTCGGTGACTAAAACCAGGAAGACGAGAAGCAGGGTGATGATCAACGCCTGGAACAGAAATGCCGCTGCCTTGTCCTGCTCTTCCTGTTCGCCGGAGAACTTGATTTCGTAGTTCTGCGGCAACGCGAAGCTCGCAAGCCGTTTCTGAACATCGGCGAGAACATCGTTCGCAAGCCTTCCCTGCGCGTCGCCTGTTATGGTGATCACGCGCTTCTGGTCCTTATGCTTGATATTGGTGATACCGCTGCTGCGGACAATCTGCGCCACCGACACGAGCGGGATGGACTTCAATTTCCCCTGGTTGTTCATGAACGTAATGTTCAGATTTTCCAGATCGTCGATCGATGTGCGCTGATCTTCCTGCAACCGTACCATGATCTTGTACTCGTCTTCGCCGACACGGTATTGCGAGGCTTCGAAGCCGTTGATGGCGCTGCGGACAACGCCTGCAATCTGACCGGTGGACATCTGGTAGAGCGCCGCTTTTTCGCGGTCGATGATGACTTCAACCTCGGGCTTGCCCTGATTATAGTCGTCTTTCAAGTCGACAAGACCGGGGACCGACTTGATAGTGTTCTGCACACGCTGAGAAAGCGAGCGCAAAGTCGCAAAATCGTCGCCGGATACTTCGATACTGACGGCCGCGCCGACCGGCGGTCCATGTTGCTCTTTATCCACCTTGACCTCGGCGCCGGGAATACCGACTGCCGCTTTACGGATTTCCTCCAGCGTTTCGAACGAATTGTATTTGCGGTCCGCCTTTTTGTATAACTGCAAGGCGATCGATGCTTTGTTCGCCGGTTTCGATCCAGAAAAATCAAATGCGTCGCTTGATTGACCGATGTTGGTCACCACGAATTCGATATCTTCCTTGCCGCGGATATTCTTAAGTCGCTCTTCCACCATCCGCGCTGCGCGGTCGGTGACCTCGAGTGGGGTGCCGGAAGGCATTTCGATACCGACCGTGACGCTGTTCGGCTGGGTCGACGGGAAGAATTCCACGCCGGTATTGAACATGGCAAAGAGAACCAGTACGAATACCAGACCGCCGAACGACAGAAGCAGCGTTAATCCCTTATGAGCCATCGTCCACCGTAGGGTACCCACGTACCGGCGCTGCGCTCCCGGAAAGAACCTATGATCGACCCAGTGGTAAATGATGGTGAACGGATTGTAGCGCTTCCAGAATGTCGGATGATCGAGCGATTCCTTCGCTTTGGCAATCTCTTTCTTGTAGTTGATGAACACCGAGCCTTGCACCGGACTGATGACAAGCGCAACAAGCAGCGACGCAAGCATCGTTGAAATGACCGTGATCGGCAGGTAGCTCATGAAGTCGCCGACAATGCCCGGCCAGAACAGCAGCGGCATGAAAGCAGAGATCGTGGTGACGGTTGCGGTCACAACCGGTATTGCCACTTCTTTCGTTGCATCCTTCGCGGCCTGAATCAGTGACTTGCCGAACTCCTGCTGATGCCGGTAAATATTTTCGATGACGACGATGGCGTCGTCCACCACAATACCGAGCACAAGTACCAGAGCGAAAAGCACCACGAAGTTGAGCGTGATACCCATGACCGAAAGTACGCCGACACCGATCAGCATCGATAACGGAATCGAAGTGCTGATAAGCAGCGCGTTTTTCAGGCCGAAGAACGCAAAAAGACAGATAACGACGAGGAACATACCCGTCAAAACGCTGTTTTCCAATTCAAACACCGACCGCTTGATTTCGATGGACTGGTCGTTCGAGACGGAAATATCCACGCCATTCGGGAGGGTCGCTGCGCGTTTTTCGATCACTTCCTTTACCTGATCGGCGATACGGATAAGATTTTCGCCCGCGCGTTTCTTGATTGTCATGGTCACTACCGGTTCCTTGTTCAACCGGCTGATGGTGCTGCGGTCTTCGAACGAATAATCCACCGTCGCTACGTCGCGGATATATATCGGCTGCCCGTTCCGGGTTTTCACGACGATATCTTCGATCGGTTTCGGGTTTTTATATTCGCCGGGCACGCGGACAGAAAACTCCGTTCTCCCGTTGTTGATCGATCCTCCGGGGATCGTGAGATTTTCGGCAGATATCGCGTTCGAGATATCGCCAAAACTCACTTCGTAGCCTTTCAACCGGTTGACGTCGCAATTGATCTGCACTTCGCGGGTCAAGCCGCCGGTGATTTCCGCGCTGATCACGCCCGGAATGGCTTCAAAATCGTCCTGATAGTTTTCGGCGATGCTTTTCAGTTTCGCCAGACCGACCTTTCCACCGACGTTCACGTACATGATCGGGAACTCGGAGAAGTTGATTTCCATGATGATCGGTTCAAGAATATCGTCCGGTAAATCGGGACGGGCTGTATTTACTTTATCACGGACGCGGCGCAACGCCTCGTCGATATCCACGCCCGAATTGAATTCCACAGAAATGGACGCAACGCCTTCGCTCGACGACGAAGTGATTTGCTTCACGTCTTTCAGCGTTTTCAATTCCCGTTCGAGCGGTTTTGTGACAAGACCTTCCATGTCGGTAGGGCTGACGCCGACATACGGAACCGATACGATGACGTACGGAATCGTGATATCCGGCGCCGCCTCGCGGGGCATCGACATGTATGCTTGCGCTCCGATGATAACGATAATCATTATCAGTATGTAAACGGCGACTCTATTATCAATCGCTACGTTCCAGATACGCATATTGTATTCCTTCAGATTATTCCGCTTCGCGGATGAGTTACTTCACGTTGATTTTTTGTCCCTGGGAAACGTTCTGGAACCCAAGGGTAATGAGCCGTTCTCCTGCGCCGATTCCTTTCGAGATGTGCGCTTTTCCCTGGCTCGTTGATTCGATGGTAACGGTGCGCTCTTCGGCGGTTCCGTTGTTGTCGACATATACAACAAACCTGTTCATATCAACCTGCTGGATATAGTCGCTTGGAATTACCACCGCGTTCTTCACCGCCTTCAACGTCAGGTTGATGGTTGCGATCATGTCCGGTTTCAATTTACCGGAGCCTGAAATGGTGACTTCAACCGGAATAGTGCGGTTATCCGAATTCACCGCGGAAGCGATGAACGTGAGCTTCCCATTGAATACCTCTCCGGGGAACGCGTCGGTCGTGAACTGAACCGCATCGCCGACGTTGAGTCTGCCGGCATATCGCTCGGGGACGCCTGCGGCAATCTTCAACCGGGAGTCGCTGACGATATGCGCCAACGGCATGCCGGGCGGAACCAGTTCGCCTTCCTCATAGAAGCGGTCGTTCAGGAAGCCCGCGATCGGGCTGCGGATGATCGTCTTTTCGAATCTCGATTTCATCAGATCCGATTGCGCCTTCGCCGCATCGCGCTGGTATTCAAAGGTCTTCAATTGCAATTCCGAGATGGCGTTTTCTTCATACACCTTCTTTTGCTTTTCGTAGGTCACCTGAGCCAGCTTGTACTGCGCCAATGCGGCTTCGTACTGCGGCTTCAGCAGACTGCTGTCGAGACGGGCAATGATGGTTCCCGCCGAAACGCGCGAACCCTTGCCGGCCACCCATTTCACCAGCTTGCCGCCTTCTTCGGAGGAGAGTTTGACGTCTTCGAAGGATTTAATGGCGCCGGAAAGTTTCAGGCGTTCGTAGAAGTCCGTTTTCTGCACTGTTTCGACCGAGACATTGACAACGTCGTCGGGGCGTTTGGTTTCATCCGCCGCCGATTCGGCGTTGGAATTACCGCAGGAAGAAAGGGAAAGCGCGATTCCGGCAAGCGCGAGCGGCGCAGCCAGATATTTCCATAGCGTGTGTTTGATGCGTGAGTTCATAGTAAATCCGGATTTCATATGTATTGTATTACTTTCTATTCTTCGATGTTGAGAATTTCCATCAGGTCGGCTTTGGCGACATTGTAATCGTAGACTGCCTGCGCCTTGTTGACTCGCGCCTGCATCAATGCAACGTCGGCGTCGTTCACTTCAAGCTGGGTACCCGATCCGGAGGAATACCTCGTCGTCGCAATTTTGTAGCCTTTCTCGGCTTGTTCCACTGTCTTGCCCTGAGCTTCGATCCGCTTGCGGGCTTCTTCAAGCTTGAAACGGATATTCCGCAATTGCGTTTTCATCGCGTCTTTTGCCGCCATGAGTTGCTCCTGGCTCTGATAGTAGGCGATTTTCGCGGCATCGACTTTCGCGGTGGTCTGCCATCCGTTGAACAGATTCAAACTGATGTTCAGCCCTACCTGCGAGGTGGATATCAGATCGTCGGTCAGTTTCGAAAACTCGTTGTTCTGTCCGAGCCATTGGTACGTACCATACGCTGCGAGCGTCGGCAGATATTCGGAACGATTGATCGCGACAAGTTCGTCGTTCACTTCCGATTGCAGGCTAAGCGCCTTGAGACTCGCATTGTTCTCGAGCAGCAGTTCGTCGGCACGTTGAAGAACGGCGGCGTCGACAGGGATGAATTCCAGATCTCCATCGATCTGGATATCCTTGTCAGGCGAAAGTCCGAGCGTCATCTTCAGTCCGTTTTCGGCAAGCACAACATTGCTCTCGGCCTGGGTTACCATTGGACGAATGTTCTCGGTCTGTACTTCCGCGCGGATGAGATCGTAATCCGATACGATACCCTGCCTATTCAGAATGCGGACGTTATTCAGATTGTCTTCCGCATTCTTGAAACTGGCGCGGGTCAGTTCGAGCACATCGCGGATAAACAGCACCTGATAGAACGAGCGCCTGGTTTTTGCGATGGTCGACTGATGCGTCGCAGTCCGAAGTTCGCGCGATGCCTGCTGGTAAATTTTGGCGGTTCCGACGCCGGTGAAAACGGCGGAATTGAACAGCACCTGCGATGCCGTAAATCCCATCGTCAGCGAGTGATCGGAGCCTACTTCTATCGGTACGGTTTTTCCATCCGGCGCATCGGGATCCATGAACTTTGCCGGAAGGAAAAACACTTGTTTCTTCAATGCGCGCGCATAATCCCCGGAAGCTGTCACACTCGGCATCGCCAAACCGTACGCCTGGCGTACCTGCGCGTCGGCTTTCTGCGTCTCGAGATCGGCGATTTTCAAATCGCGGTTGTTCTCCAACGCAATCCGAATTGCATCGTCCAGCGTAATCACCTGCTGTGCAACAGCCATTTGGGCTGAGACGCAAAGAGCGAAGACGATGGACAAAGAGAGTTTGTAAATCATTCAGTGTTCCTGTTATATCGTTATGATTTCGGATAGAAACCGGCGCCGGGCCGTTCATCCGGCGCCACACATATCATTCGTCTCGTTTCGACAGGATTCCCTCAAAAAAGGTCATCATTAATATCTCTTCGGTTTTGACTATCTGTTTTTCGATCTCCTCTTGCGAGTATGTTGGGATAGAATCGAACCTCATTTCGTGGCAGCTTGCCGTTTCCATGAAATAGTGATGCTTGAACATGGAAAAAATGGTGCTGATGAAAATCGATGCAACCTCGGAGGTTGGGCATGGTTTTGCCGTTCCATTTGCTATCGCCCGTTTAAGAGGGCGTTCGGTCAGATCGACAAGCAGAGGAAAATATTCCATCAGCTTGCTGTGAGCTACCGGTTGACTATCGCGGAGAAGAAGGATAAACAGTCCCACATCTTTCATCAGATGCGTCAGGAGAATACGAGAAATTTCGAGGTATGTTTCGACAAAATTGTCGCTTTCTTCCTTGCTGATGGTTTCCAGCACTTCGACAACATGGTTGTACCCTTCCGTGATAACGGCGGCGAACAGTTCTTCCTTGCTTGCGAAGTAGTTATACAGCGTTCCTTTCCCGAATTCCGCTTTTTCGGCAATCTCGTCGAGCGTGGCTTCGGCGAATCCTTTCAGCGCGAATACTTCGCGTGCGGCCGCAAGGATTTCGCTTCTGCGAAGCAAACGCTCGCGTTCTTTCCGTGTCAATAGTTTCTCGATAGGCTCATTCGTATGCATAGACGTATCATTGGTCTTTTTATTGTGTCTGTCAATGACAAATACCTGGTACAGGTATAAGACGTACCGGCAAGTACATTTGTTACACTCATCAGTCACTTTTTCAAAGAACAGTCAGGATATAACCAACAGTTCCAATATACGCACTCGCAACGTAATTGTTACGATATCGTGAAATATTTAGCAAATATTAATCTGAGGAAATGCGAAAATCCCTAAAAACGCGTCGAAAACTGGAATTCTATACCATCGACGGTTCCATTGCACGTTGTTACTCTCGGTTGCATATCGGGCAGATAGCCGAGGTTTTGTTTCAATTCGCTATTGTGATCCCTAACGGCAAGCGATGCCTTGATAGCGCTCCAGATACGATTCGCAATCATCCCGATAACGACGAAGTTGGCGCCGTTGTACATCTCATCGGATTTGATGCGCATCGTCTCGTATTTATCCCTGTTTGCGGAGTTGTCCCACTTCCAGTAATACCCCGCCGAAGGATCGTCCGGATACAGGGCTTGAAGATTGTTATCGTTCAGACGAGCGTTGTTGTATGCATAAATGTCGTCGAAGTTTTCGATATCTGTCCGGTATCCGTCATCTTTCCCGTCAAAATTCGCGCCTGAATGCACCGCCGCGAAGGTTCTAGCCTGATCGTCGACCCACCCGCCGTAGGACGAGAGTCCCGTAAATCCCAGCCACAGAATCCCTTCGATGATGAGATTCAGCCGTCCCCGTTCGAACTTCCCGGCATATAATTCACCCATGCCCGGAAGCAGTAATGAATACACCGTCCCGAGAAACCTGCTTTTTTGCCCGGGCAGCTTTTCATCGGCAGGTAATGCCGGTATCCGCGGCGCTTCTGCCGACATGTGGCTGATGGATTCGGACATGCGTTCATGGAAGCGCAATTCCTGCGGCTTGTTTGCCGCGCTCTGGGCAAACAGAGTGCTAACGGAAAGAAAAAACAGGATGAGTGCGATGCTGTATTTCATGATCTCGGGATATTATTTTTTAGGTACACAAAAGTATCAAATGAAGCAATCCCCTCCAATGTAAAAATCCATCCCCATCAGTTCACCGAAAGCCGGCCCTTTTCGCGAAGAAGCGGTCCAAGCCGGTAGCAATCGAAGCCCTTCTTTCTCAGCCTGATCATCTCGTCGGATATAAAATCCACCATACCGTCATCCAGGCGCACCACTCCGATAACCATGCCTCGTCTGGCTGAAATCGCAGCCAGGTCGTTCATCCGGGCGGAAAGCTGGTCTTCGCTTAACGACCGGTCGAGGTACACCATGTCGTCTATCTCCACGCGGGAAAGTCCATGTGCGCGTAGCTCTTCCTCCATACTCTCTGCCGCCGAGCCTGGCACCAGCTCGGTGGTGATGTAGTATGCGCCGACATCCGGGTAGTTCTGGAGCAGGAACCGGATGCGCCGCTTGATTGCGCCGGGCGGCATATCCTCGTGGAATTCGAACCGCCCTTCCGTTTTCTTCTCCGGGTTGATGTGGAAATGGAACACCATTTCCTTCTTTTCGCTTTTCAGTTTGTTGTACAGGGCATATACATCCAGCGTCGGTTCGAAAACGCAGGCGATAGGTTCGGTGGAGAGCGCCAGCCTGTCGATTTCAGATTCCGAGGCTCCTTCCAGACCATCGAACAGGATCGCGATCTTCCCTCCATTCCTTCGTTTCGATGGATCGGGAATAAGATCCACGCTGAATACAACCATGTTACCATGTTTGATATGGACGGTAACCTCGCCGGTTTTCAAATTTTCGCTTGCGCCGGCGACCGAGTTATATTTTGCGGCGATAGTCGTGAGTTCCTGGTTCAGCGATGCAAGCGGAACGTCCAGCGGTGCGTAGACCTTCCAGACGGTCCTGATTTTCCCATAGGCCGGAAGCGAAAAATCCTTCCTTTCGATCCATGTCGATTTAATCCCGAATCCCCTGAATGCCTCGACCACTTCCGTTTCGATACGCTGTAGGGCGGTCTGATCCTCGCGCTCGCTCAATGCGGAAAGATCGGGCATGACGACGGCATAAAACTGATTCGCCGCATACAGCAGCAACGCAATAACCGCAAGGATTCCCGCAATCCATAACCGGATTCGAAATCCGCGTTCAAGCCTGTTCCTAAGCGTTGCCGTCTTCGGGCGTACAAGATCTACATCTGATTCGCTCATTTCCCCTGAAAATCAGGTTTGCGTTTTTCGAGAAATGCGGCTGTGCCTTCCTTGAAATCGTCCGATCCGCAGCACAGTCCAAAAAGCGCTGCTTCCTGGCGCAATCCTTCCTGCAAGCTGGACTCCTGAACGGCGCAAAGCGCCATAAGCGCATGGCGGACCGCCACCTGTCCCTTCGAACCGATAAGCGCCGCCATTTCTGTTGCTTTGGCAAGCGTTTCGCCTCTGGGAACAACCAGGTTCGCCAGACCGATCCGGTACGCTTCCTGCGCGTCGATGATGGCGCCGGTCAGGATCAATTCGTTCGCCCTCCCCTGTCCGATGATACGCGGAAGCCGCTGCGTGCCGCCGTAACCGGGAATGATGCCAAGATTCACTTCCGGCTGACCGAATTTTGCGTTCTCCGCCGCGATGCGGATATGGCATGCAAGCGCGAGTTCGCATCCGCCGCCCAGCGCGAATCCGTTGACCGCGGCGATAACGGGCTTCGGACTGCGTTCGACCGAGAGAAACACTTCCTGTCCGAAGAGGGCGAATTGCCGGCCTGAGCCGGAATTTTCATTCGAGAGTTCTGCAATATCGGCTCCGGCGACGAAGGCTTTCTCGCCCGCCCCGGTGATGACAACCGCATCGATGGACGCGGCGTTGTAGGTATCGAGCATGGCTCTGCGCAACTCCGTCAACGTCTCTTTATTCAGTGCATTCATCGCTTCGGGTCTGTTGATCGTGAGAATGCGAACACGTCCTTCGTCCTGCGTAACAATATTCTTCATTTCCATGCTTCTGTCTCCGTCTGTCGGTATATGATGATTGTGCCGAATTCCAGTCGGGTAAACTACAAAATGTTCTCGCGCCGCGCCAACCCCGGTACGGGTTATGCGTTTCTACCTTGAAGACCGTTTTCGTTTTTTAGTATATTAAAAGAACAAAGCATCAACCTTGAAGTATATGAAACAATACACGCTCTTCCTTCTCCTGTTCATCGCGGCAATATCCGCGGGTCACCGCGCCTCTGCACAGGAAATCCAACTCGACCTCACTGTCACAAAAGACGCGCTTTCGCCGTCTGTACGGGACAGGCTCATCGAATTCGATGGCCACATTCGTAAATACATCGAGGAATTCAGGTGGACAAGCATCGAATTCCACCAGGACCTGATCCCTGTGAGCATTCAGATCAACTTCACGTCCGGCACCGAATCGGGCGAATTCACGGCTCAAATCGCAGTGTTCTCCTCCCGCCGTCTATATGTGGACGGACGGAAAACGGACAACAGCACGCTGATTTTCAAGATCATGGATCCGAACTGGTCGTTCCTCTACAACAAGGATATCCCGCTCACGCATAACGAATACCAGTTCAGCGAGGTCGGCAGTCTGCTCGATTTTTATATGTACTTTATTGTCGGACTGGATTTCGACAGCATGGAACCGCTGCAGGGAACGCCGTATTACCAGAAAGCCCTGATTGCCGCACAACGCTCGCAGAATTCTTCCCGCGCAAATGAATGGCGCGGTTCGATCAACCAATACAGCCGGATGAATCTCATTTCGGAGATTCTGAACGCAAAGATGGAATCGTACCGTCTGGCACTGTATTGGTATTATTATGAAGGGCTCGATTTCATTACGACGGAACCCGAACCCGCAAAACAAAGCATCGTAAAGGCGCTGCAGTTCGTTACCAAGACGATGACCGAAAGCACCTCGCAGTCGATTCTGCTGACGCAGTGGCTCGAAGGCAACGCCGGACAGTTCTGCCCGAACCTGGATGGATATCCGGACCGGAAACTTGTCATGCAGCAGCTCGAACAAGCCGACCCGCCGCGCGCGGAAGTGTACCGGGCCTGCGGCTTGTAATCCGCAATTCAGCGTAAACGTACAAACGGCTGACCACAAAGGTCAGCCGTTTGTAGTTACCACCGTTTACGGCTAGCTGCCGGCAAATAGTAATTGGCAACGTTCAGCCATTTTGACAAAGTCGTGCCGGTACCCGCTTTCGTCGCCGCCTTTCGAGCTCTTCGCCTGCTTGATAGCATCCTCGAAGCCGAACGATCCGATGAACTCGGAACTCCTTAACAGCATTCCGAATGCCGCCACTGCCGAAGCGAACCGGAGGTTCTCGGAGGCGTTTGACAGTTTTATGTGCTTATCCTTTACAGGAACCTCGATCAGCTTGCTGACGGAACCGGAGGGTTCCTTGTATCGCAGCTTCACCGTCATCATTTCATCTGAATTCGATTTATTGGCGTCGGGGGCGGTTTTCTGGTACTTCAGATCGTCGACTGATTTGATGTACGGCGATTCCACGCCTGCAGGGATAATTTCGTACATGGCGGTAACCGTGTGCCCGGCGCCGAGTTCGCCGGCGTCTTTCTTGTCGTCGTTGAAGTCTTCCTTGTTCAGCAGCCGGTTTTCGTAACCGATGAGCCTGTAGGCGGCTACTTTGGAAGGATTGAATTCAACCTGGATTTTTACATCCTTGGCAATCGTAAACAGTGTCGCGCCAAACTCGCTGACAAGCGTCTTCTTCGCCTCGAGAATATCATCGATATACGCGTAGTTGCCGTTCCCCTTATCCGCCAGCTTTTCCATCTTGGAATCCTTATAATTCCCCATCCCGAAACCGAGCACGGTGAGGAATATCCCATCCTCGCGTTTTTCTTCGATGAGGCGCACCATTTCGGCATCGCTCGATGGTCCGATATTGAAATCGCCGTCTGTCGCCAGAATAACGCGATTGTTGCCGTTCCGCATGAAGTTTTCTTTCGCAACCTTGTACGCCAGTTTGATCCCTTCTCCGCCAGCGGTCGATCCGCCGGCATTGAGCTGGTCGATCGCTCCAAGAATGCGCGTTTTCTCGTCTCCAGCCGTTGATGGCAGCACCAGTCCCGCAGCTCCGGCATAAACGACGATCGCCACTCTGTCCTCAGACCGCAATTCGTTGACCAGCAGACGGAACGATTGCTTGAGTAGCGGGAGCTTTTGCGGCGATTCCATTGACCCCGACACATCGATGAGAAAGACAATATTGCTGGGGGGAAGACTCTTCTTTTCGATCTTTTTTCCCTGCAGCCCTATCAGTGCCAGCTTATGTTTCGGATTCCAGGGACATTCGCTGATTTCAGTTGTAATGCTGAACGGGCGTTCGCCCGAAGGCTGTGGATAATCGTACGTAAAATAGTTGACAAGCTCCTCGATACGCACGGCATCCTTCGGGGGTTTCTGACTTGCCGTGACAAACCTTCTGACATTCGAATAGCTGGCGGCATCCACATCGATGGAAAACGTCGAAAGCGGATTGTGCGCCGGCGCGAGAAATTGGTTTTCGTTAATGACGTCGTACGATTCGGTGTTCCAGTCCTGATCCATCGCATCGTTTTGCCTGGCTACTCCACCTGCGACGCTCATTTCATTGGTGGAGAGCGATTTCATCATCAAGCGCGATTCAAGTTTCCCTTCCTTGTCGCGCAACGGAGCGGCCGGAACCGTCGTCGCCGGCTGTTGTACCTCTTCTTCGGTCGGACGTTCGGTTATCGGTCCGTTGTCCCCCGACGTCCCGCACCCAACCAGTAATCCTGCAATCAGGACAAAAGACAGCGATGCCTTGATACGGCGTTCAATCGTATTCATCGGAAATCCTCATTAGTAAATTGTACAGAAATTCATCAGACGGGTTGGCGCGGGAACGCAGGGGTTCCGTTGTTCAAGCAATCATCAATCGTTCTGTGAATTGTACCAGCGAGGATTACCGGAGGTTCCGGTAGCGTTGCACTTTTTTCCGATTATTCCACGGGCGGATCTCAGCAGCCGCCCGGTGTTACCGAGCGTACCGCCGCTGAACCGCCTCGATCGCCTCGACGACGATCGGGAAGTACTTATCGAGGCCGCATGCATCCGATTCCCTGACGGTGCAGTGCGTGTCCCCATCCTTTCGGCAGTCGCGGCAGACATGTTCCCTGAACGCAGACACGTAGTCGTCGACGTTGTTGCTGTTGATCATGTTCGCAACCTGGATGATCTTCGGCAGATGACGTTCAACCGTACAGGATTTCGTTCCTGTAATGGTGCATTGTCCGTCGGCTCCGGTTTTGGAGCAAAGCGAACAAACGCGAAGTTTGACTTCGCTTAAAAACTCTTCGTATGGAATCGATCCAAGATTCATCGAGCTCTCGTGCTTATCCACTCATTCGGTAGATGCTATGTTGCCATCCTGTGATTGATAATATCGGAATAAGTCCCAGCGTACACAATATCCCGGATTCCATCCGATTCCAGGAAGTCGTGCGGAAACCCCGGCGGGAAGGCGGTCGCTTCGCTGAGCCTGACGATCTGGCCGGGGGTAAGGCTTGTGTTCACAGCGTCGAGACTCGATTGAAGCTGCTCGGCAGAACGAGCGCCGATGAGCGGGATTATTATTCCAGGCTGTTGACGCACCCAATTGATGGCGACTTCGGCTGGGGTGCATCCGTTTTCATTCGCAATTTCGCCGACCACTGCGGCGATACGCAATTTTTCATCGTCCACCGGTTTCGAAAGCGCAGCGCGGCCTTTCGCGGCAGGGTCGCTGTTGTATTTTCCCGTCAGCACGCCTGCGCCGAGAACGCTCCAGGGCGTAACAGCCAGTTCGAAGGAGCGCGCCATCGGAAGCAGATCCCGTTCGGCGGTACGGTCGAGAAGACTGTACCGGATTTGCAACCCGGCGAAACGTGTCCACCCCCGGAGTTCGGCAATAGTATTCGCTTGAGAAACGATCCATGCCGGTGTATCCGATACGCCGATATGAAGCACCTTCCCCGAGCGTACCGCATCGTCGAGCGCTCGGAGTACCTCGTCTACCGCGGTGGTAAAATCCCAGGCATGCACCCAATACAAGTCGATGTACTCAGTGTTCAGCCGCCGCAGACTCGCATCGAGCGCCTGGACGAGATTCTTCCTGTGATTTCCGCAGAAGTTCGGATCGCCGTGGCGTGTATATAGGGAATATTTAGTCGCGACGACGAAGTGCTCCCTGTCGGAAGCAATGAATTCGCCGACATACGATTCGCTGGTACCGTTCGTGTAGCGGTTGGCGGTATCGATAAAATTGCCGCCCGCTTCCGCGTACAAATCGAACACACGTTTGCTTTCCTGTTTCGAAGCGCCCCATCCCCACTCTTCGCCGAACGTCATTGTTCCGAGGGCCAGCTCGGATACGCGAAGTCCGCACCGCCCAAATAGCTTGTATTTCATACGGGACTCTCCCTGCCGGCTACATCAGAAACATATGCACGGATCGTTGAGCGAATTCGACAAGCGGCTGCCAGAACACGCCGAAAAGAATTGTCGGAATGATGAACGCAACAACGACCGTCAGTACAAGCGGACTGAATTTCAACGGGCTGAGATCGCCGTCCAACGGCTCACGCAGATACATATTGCGCATGACGCGGGCATAGTAGTAAAGCGAAAAGACCGTATTGACTGCGGCGGCTATGACAAGCCACAGATACGGCGTTTCGACGGCGGCAAGGAAGAGGAACATCTTTCCGATAAACCCTGCCGTCGGCGGCAGACCGGTGAGCGATATAAGAAATACCGTCAATCCGGCGGCAAGCACCGGCGAACGAGCCGCAAGTCCGCGGTACGCATCGATATCTTCGGAACCGGTCTTGTCGGCGATCACCATCACGACATAGAATGCGCCGAGATTCATGAAGAAATACGTCATGAAATACACCATCACCGAGGAAAGTCCGGTATTGCTCAACACCACGACTCCCATGAGCATGTACCCCGCATGGGCAATACTCGAGTACGCAAGCATACGTTTGAGATTGTTCTGCCATATGGCGACCACGTTTCCTATCGTCATGGTCAGGAGCGATAGAACGGCGAGCAAGAGATGCCAGTTGATGCCGCCGAACGATTTCCACACGCCCTCGGCGGTGAAGGTGTCGAAAAAGGTCGCGGTGAAGAACCGGATTAGCAGCGCGAATCCCGCAGCTTTGCTGGCGACGGCGAGAAGAGCTGTCACGGTAATGGGTGCGCCCTCGTATACATCAGGAGTCCAGAAATGAAATGGAACGGCGCTGATTTTATAGCCGAGACCTGCGAGGATCAACACCATGGAACCGATGAGCACCACGAACCCCCACGCGTTCGATATCGCCGTTCCCGACGCGAGCGCCAGACGCACACCTTGAATATCGAGCGTCCCCGTCAACCCGTACAACAACGAAATACCGTAGATCATCACGCCGCTGGAGACGCCGCCGAAGATCACATATTTCAGTGCGGCTTCGCCCGACCGGGGATTCGATTTGCTGAATCCGGCAAGAATGTAAGAACTGATACTCGATACTTCGATTGCCAGGTACATCATCAACAGATTGTTCGCGCCCGACATCAGCACCATCCCGAATGCGACTGCCGCGATGAAGCAATAGTACTCTCCGCTGTGCGTTTGTTCGCGTTTCAATTCGCCCGATTGGAGCGAAAATAGAACGATGACGATTGCCGTGCCGATAATGAAATACTTGAAAAACGCGCTGAACGGATCGACTGCGTACATCCCATAAAACAACGCGCGCGGCGTTGCGTCCATCGCCGTCAATGCGATACCCGACGCGGCAAATCCTATCAGCACAAGCGCGGGCGTTGCGTACTTGTTCCGTTTGAACGCGAACTCGGCTATCATCGCAAGAACGAAGGTACACGCCAGGATGATTTCGGGTACGATGAACGGGAGGCTCTGGTAGGTGACTTCCATAGTTCAGGAGTTCTCAATCATTGTGATAGATGCGCACGTCGTTAGAATCCGCTCATGGAAGCGGTGTTCGCAGTGTGAGTAATGATCTGCGCCAGGTGACCGGCCGAAGCCGCCATCCAGTTCAACGCGGTGGAGGGGAAAAGCCCGATCCACAGAATAACGATGGTCAACGGAGCCAACATGAATATTTCGCGTTTGTCGGCGTCGGGCATGACGTTTTCCCATTTTTCGGGAAGCTTGCCCATGAAGACGCGCTGGAATGTCCACAACATATAGCCCGCTCCCAGCACAATACCGAGTGTACCGACGATTGTCCACCCAATCGACGCCCGGAACGCGCCGAGAAATACGAAGGCTTCGGAAACGAAACCGCTCAGCGTCGGCAAGCCGATTGCCGCGAAGAAAGCGATAACGGTAAAGAACGAATACACGGGCATCTTGTTATATAGACCGCCGAACTCGTTGAGTCCGCGGGTGTGCGCCCGGTCGTAGATCACGCCGACCAAAAGGAAGAGCATGGCGGTGATCGTGCCGTGATTGAACATTTGGAGCACCGCGCCCTGCATTCCCTGCGAATTGAACGCCGCCATTCCGAGAAGCACGTAGCCCATGTGCGAAACGGATGAGTAAGCGATGAGCTTCTTGAAGTCCGTCTGCGCCATTGCGCATAACGCGCCATAGACGATGTTCACGACGCCGAGAATAATCATTCCTTCCTGGAAGTACCTCGCCATTTCAGGAAAAATCGGGAAACTGATACGGAGCAAACCATAGGTTCCCATCTTCAGCAGGACGCCTGCCAGAATGACGGAAATCGCCGTCGGCGCTTCGACGTGCGCATCGGGCAACCATGTATGGAACGGGAAAATCGGCACCTTGATAGCGAAACCGATGAACAGACCGATAAACGCCAGCATACGGGCAGTGCTTCCGACCGTCGCAAAAATACCTGAAGTCATATTCGCCGGATCCATCATGGCGAGCATATTGAATGTATGCGCCTTCGTCGCCGGATCGATGGTCGTCAAATACAATCCGATCATTACCACGAGAAGAAGAACCGACCCTGCGAGCGTATAAATAAAGAACTTGATCGCCGCATACTCTCGCCGGGGTCCGCCCCATATACCGATAAGGAAGTACATCGGCAGAAGCATCAGTTCCCAGAATACGTAGAAGAGGAACATATCCAGCGCGCAGAAAACGCCCATCATACCGGTATCGAGCAGCAGGAACATCGCAAAGTACCCTTTCACCGACTTCGAGATCGAGAACGACGAAACGCTCGCGATAAGGCTGATCAGCGCGGTGAGAAGAACCATCGGCATGGAAATTCCGTCGATGCCGAGAAAATAATCGATGCGGATTTCGCCGAACCACGACGTGCCCGGTATAACAATCCACGGGATGCGCTCGACAAACTGCATTGTCGATTGATCGTTGACCCCGGTTTTTGTTATATCGAATCCAGCCCAGATGACGATTGCCAGTATTAACTGAAGCGCGGTCACCGCTACGCTCGTGTACCGTATCAAGTTTTCCTTGTCCTTCGGCAGCAGCAGGACGGCGATCATCCCAAGCACAGGCAGGAATGTGATCAGGGTAAGTACAGGAAAGTTCATCAATCCTCCGTATCGGAAGCTATCATACAATAATTATTCATTCACAAAATCAGATCAGCGGAATGCATACATCAGAACGACGATGCCGACAAGGGCCAGGGCGATGTAGGTTTGCACCTTTCCCGACTGTGTTTTCCGGAACACCAGTCCGAAGAACCCGACGGTAAACCCGGCGGCGTTGACTCCGCCGTCGACCACGTACTTGTCGAACAACCCGGCGCCGCGCGATTTCAATTCGGTCAGCCGGGCAAGCCCGTTCACCGCACCGTCGACAATGTTGTTATCGAACCATGCCATGGCGCGGCTCAGTATCAAGACAATAGGTACGACAATCCATTGTTCGTACACTTCATCGAAAAACCACTTTTTCGATAAGAAGGTATGCGCCGGCTGGAGCTTTTGCGTTAACGCGTCGATATCGATCAATTTCCTGGTGTAGATGCCGAAGGCAAGAAGAATACCTGCCAGCGCGACAGCAAGCGAGGCAAACATCGCATACAGATGCGCGTCATGAACGGCATGTTCGAAAGCGGTTTGCGACGGATTCGGGGCAGCAGTTCCGGGTGGCGCCGCATGTTCGGGCGCGGGTGCTTCTCCCGCCGGCGCATGTTCCGCATGCTGACCGCTGTACTGATACCAGAGCTCCGCCGTCACCGTGACGGGCGTTTTCACGGACTGCATGAACCAGCCGCCCGCTCCGCCGAAGGGATTCAGCGAATAAAAGAACCAGATGGATAACGCAGCGAGAACGACGATCGGAATTTTGATCGGCAGCGGCGATTCATGCAGATGCGGCTGCAGATCGGCGCGCCGGGCTTCGCCGTGGAACGTCAGGATTACCAGCCTGAACATATAGAACGCGGTCATGGCGGCAACGCCGAAACCGATGACCGGGAATAGGATCGCCAATCCGCCGTGTAAACTGCCGTATGCCCACGTTCCGGCGAGAATTTCGTCTTTACTTAAGAATCCGGAAAACAACGGCACGCCTGAAATCGCGAGCGTCGCGACAAGGAACGTCCAGTACGTAACGGGCATTTTCTTCTTCAGACCGCCCATATTCCGGATATCCTGCGCATCGGCATCGTGGTCGTGTACCTGGTGCATCGCATGATGCATCGCATGAATCACCGAGCCGCTGCCGAGAAACAGGCAGGCCTTGAACATCGCGTGCGTAACGAGATGGAAAAATCCCGCCGTATACGCGCCCACGCCGAGAGCGAGAATCATATATCCCAGCTGGCTAACCGTCGAATATGCCAGCACTTTCTTGATATCGTTTTGCACCAGCGCAATCGTCGCAGCGACGAATGCGGTAATGGCTCCGACGACGGCGATGACGGTCAACGCCTCGCCGGTAAGCATCGGGAAAATACGCACCACCATGAACACGCCGGCGGCAACCATGGTCGCGGCATGGATCAGGGCGCTAACCGGAGTGGGACCTTCCATCGCGTCGGGTAACCATGTATGCAGCGGGAACTGCGCCGATTTTCCAACGGCGCCGCAGAAGAGCAAAATCCCTGCCGCGGTCAGCCAGACGCTCGAGTTCATCGGGAAATGGCCGCTTGCCACATGCGCGAACACTTCGTCGAAACGGAATGTCCCGTATGCGGTAAAAACAATCATGATCCCGATCCACATCCCGACATCGCCGATGCGGTTGACGAGGAACGCCTTTTTCGAGGCGTATGCGGGACCGGGTTTTTCATACCAGAATCCGATAAGCAGGTATGAGCTCAATCCCACCAGTTCCCAAAACACGTACATCATCAGGATGTTGTTCGTGACGACGATGCCGAGCATCGAGAAGGTGAAGAGACCGAGGTAGGCGAAGTACCGGGAGTATTTCGCATCTCCGTGCATATAGGAGATGGAGAACAAATGCACCAGCGCACTGATGATATTGACGACAACCAGCATCAATGCGGTGATATGGTCGACCATTATTCCCAGTTCGATCTTCAGGGGAATGGTAGTGCCAAACACTGTGACAACATCGTGAAGATCGACCCAGGTGAACACCGCCTGTACGGGCGCGGCGATGAATCCGGGAATGGGAGCCGCCGTTCTTCCCAATGCGCCAATCAGCACCACGAAAGAGAGCGCCAGATTGACGAACAGAATACCCGTCGCGACGGTATCGCCCTGCCGGGGCAATTTCCTGCCGAATGCCAACAGCGTTAAAAACGAGGCAAGCGGAAGAAACAGAATGACGATCGAGAGCAATAATAATGAATCTGGCGACATGCGACGTCCGACTCAAAGAGGTGAATAATGAACAATATCCCGGAGG
>CAYPBB010000004.1:0-50028 GCA_964408855.1 uncultured Ectothiorhodospiraceae bacterium | reverse complement strand
CCCTCCGGATGGAATTTGACTACTGGTCGTTCCGCAGAACCTTGAACTCGATTCTACGGTTCTTCGCTCTGCCCTCTTCCGTTTTATTGGAAGCGATCGGGCGATCGAATCCGTAGCCCTTCGTCTGAATGCGCGCCGGGTCGACGCCTTTCTGGACGAGATACTGCTTCACGGATTCCGCGCGTTGAGCGGAGAGGTTCGCGTTATATTTGCGGCTTCCGACATTATCCGTATGACCGCTGATTTCGACGACCATATTCGGATTATCGACCATGGTCTGGTACGCCATTTCCAGAGACGGAACGACGCCGGGACGCAGGTTGGCCGAGTTGAATTCAAACTCGACGTTTTCGAGAACCATGACGGTACCCTTCTTGATCGGCTTTTTCACTTCCGGTTTTTCATCCGGGCAGCCGTCTTCGTCCTGGTAGCCGTTCTGGTTTTCGGGTTTCAGCGGGCACTTGTCCTGACCGTCGTTCACGCCGTCGCCGTCGGTATCGATCTTCGTCGGATTCGTGCCGTATTGATTCACTTCAACGCCGTCGGTCAAACCGTCGGCATCGGTGTCGCGGTTCAACGGATTGGTCTTGTGTTTCAGCGCTTCGTCGCCGTCGGTCAATCCGTCTTCGTCGGTATCGGCTTTCAGCGGATCGGTCTTGCGTCCGAGTTCGTCGTTATCGTTCAATCCGTCGCCGTCGGTATCGGCCTTGTTCGGATCGGTCTTGTGCGTCATAACTTCGACGTAGTCGGTCAGTTCGTCGCCGTCCGTGTCGATCTTCAATGGATCGGAGGAATATGTATGGACTTCCTCGCCGTCCATCAAGCCGTCGGTATCGGTATCCTTGCTGAATGGATCGGTGCCGCGCTGTACTTCGTCGCCGTCGATCAATCCGTCTTCGTCGGTGTCGGGCTTCAGCGGATTGGTCTTCTTCGCAACTTCCTCGGCGTCGGTAAGGCGGTCGTTATCGGTATCGACTTTCAGCGGATCGGTGCGGAACTGCTCGACTTCTTCATAATCGGTCAATCCGTCGCCGTCGGTATCAGGGTTCAGCGGATCGGTACCGATTTCCTGTTCTTCGGAATCGGTCAATCCGTCGCCGTCCTTATCGTTATGACCGAACAGGTACACCTGCGCGCCCATCATGATCGTTCCCCACGAGTCCGAGCCTTCGTCCTCATGGACCTTGTCGTTTAACCCGGCATCGATGAAATTCTGCAGCACTTCGCGGCCGAAACCGTCCATCATATCGCGGCCTTCGCCGAGAAGAAAACGGTACGTCACATCGATATTGAGCGCGAAAAGTTCAGAAAAGAGAATATCGAAACCGAATCCGACAGGAAGGATCATCTTCACGTCGTCGTTTTCGGCGAGGCTCGATTCGCCCGACATCAGTTGTCCGCCTTCGACAAAGTAGAAGGTATTATGCTCGCCGAACATCACATTAAGCAACGGCTGTCTGTCGGCAATACCTGCAACCTCGACGGTGCGTTCGGCGTTCGAGTTCGTATACTTCATGAAGCCGAATCCGCCGTGGATATACGGATTGAAGAATGTCCGCGGATAGAAGTTCAGGACGATATTCGCTTCCGCGAAACTCAGGTCGTCGACTTCGAGGATTTCCTTCTTGAAAATGGGATCGTTGGGATTCAGACCCTGCAATTGCTGCGGGGTGCGCGGTCCGCCGAATCTTGGATCCTTATAGAACTGAGTCACATAGGTGCTCTTCCACTTGTCCTTCCAGCGGCGGTTGTAGACATATTCGCCGAATCCGCCGTTTACCTGGAGCGCGAGTTCCGGAACGATGAAGAACTTCAAACGTCCCTGATAGGCGGCTCCCCAATGCTGGTCGGTAAACTCGCCGAAGTACTTGGTCACACCGCCATCGATACCGATGACGAGTTTTTGGGACGGATCCCAGACGTATTTAATTTTTTGAGCGTAGCTGCTTCCCGGGGCGAGGAATGCCGCCACGGTGAACAACAATAACAGTTTTTTCATATACTGCTCCTCTGTATGGTTATTTCCCGATCATTCTTTCAAACGGTCGATTTCATCTGCATTGACCGTGTTGTAGATCTTATAGATATGCAACACAATTGCAAGCGCGACTGCGGCTTCGGCAGCGGCGAGGATGATCACAAACACAGCGGCGACATGCCCATCGATATTCCCTCCGCCAAAACGCGCAAATGCGATAAAGTTGACATTCGCGGAATTCAGTATCAGTTCGATGCCCATCAGCATCATTACTGCATTCCTGCGTGTAGTGACTGCCAGCAATCCGAACGCAAACAGGATTGCGCCAACGACGAGAAAGTGTTCCAGTGTTATACTCATTGTGCGTTCCTCCCGTTCGCTTCGTTCCGCCTGGCGATCATCGCGGCGCCCATCACCGCCACTAACAGCAGAATGCCCGCAACCTCGAACGGAAGCAAATAGGTTGTCAACAGCTCTTCGCCGATTGCCTGGGTCGTTCCATCTGGGATACCTTCTCCGGCTACCTGGTTCCAGGACGTCCGGGTAACAAGCAGAATCATCGTGCCGAGAAAAACGCCGATCAAGATCGAAGCGGGTAATCCGCGCATGGCTTTGGCGCCGATATCTACATTGACAATGTTCCGGGTCAACATGACGCCGAAGATCAACAACACCAGAATTCCCCCGACGTACACCATGACCTGGGCGATCGCCACAAAATCGGCGAGGAGGAGGATATACAACCCTGCGACACCGAGGAACGTAAACATCAATGAAAATGCAGAATAAATGACGTTCTTCGAAAACACCACAACCACCGACGAACCGACGGCAAGCAAGGCAAAGAAATAAAAGAGAAGTTCGAAGTAATCCATACTCGTACTCGCGGATTAAGAATCGGTTGGTGTCTTGCCGGGTTCATCCGGCGTCTCTGCGGATTGAGGCGCGTCGGCAGCTTTCAGCGCGTCGGCAGCTTTTTGCGCGTCGGCAGCTTTCAGCGCGTCGGCAGCTTTCAGCGCGTCGGCAGCTTTCAGCGCGTCGGCAGCTTTCAGCGCGTCGGCTGCTTTCAACGCGTCGGCTTTTTTCTTCGCTTCGGCTGCTTCCGCCTTTTTCCGTTCCTGGTCGGCGGCGTATTCGTCGGCTTGCCGCTTTACCTGCTCCACTTCATCGGCAGACATGACGCTGAAGCGGTACAACAAATCGTTGCGGTTGTACTCGGAAAATTCGAAGACATCGGTCATTTCGATACATTCCGTCGGACACGGGAAGACGCATAAACCGCAATAACAGCACTTTGCGATATCGATATCGAATTGCGTGACATGCAACCGTTTCTTGTTTCCCGTCGATGTCGAGCCGAGATCGTCGGTCGGCAACGCTTTCACCGTTTCGATCGTGATGCAGTTCACCGGACATGCTTTCGCGCACTGGTCGCAACCGATACAATCGTCCATATTGACATAGAGCCTGTTCCGGGTGCGCTCGGGAAGCTCGCGCTTGACGTCGGGATATTGAATGGTCACCTTTTTCTGAAACATATGCGACCACGTGATGCGCATACCGACGAGCGTGGTTCCGATTGCTTGTATTATATCGTTTACATAGCCTGCCATAGGCAATCACTACTCCGGTTTCACGTTTCTCAGATTATCAGCACCAAAAACCCGACTACCAGCGCCAATCCGAAACTGATCGGAATCAGCACCTTCCAGCACATATACATCAGCTGATCGACGCGGAGGCGCGGGAGCGTCCATCGCAGCCAGATGATCACAAACACAAAGAACAAGCCTTTCAATGCGAACCAGCCGAACTGCTCGATGGCGCCGAGCCACGGAATCCCGACCAGCTCACCGATGGTCGTTCCAAAGGGACTCTGCCAACCGCCGAAGAAAAAGATGGATACCGCAGCCGATACGACAAACATGTTCGCGTATTCAGCCATGAAGAACATCGCGAATTTCATCCCGCTGTACTCGGTATGGTATCCGGAAACAAGCTCCGATTCGGCTTCAGGAATATCAAACGGGGTGCGGTTGGTTTCCGCAAGACTCGATACATAGTAAATCAGGAATGCCGCGACCATGATAGGCAAGAACACAAGGTTCGCCCATGACGCGCCGAGCGTTATGCCGCCGACAAGCTGAACGTCTGCTTTCGGTCCGCCGAAAATGTACCAATTCCAGACCGGACCGGACTGGGCGGTGATGATGTCGTTCATGTTCAACGAACCTACCAGCATGACGACGATCAGGATCGCCATTGCTGCGGGAACTTCGTAGCTGACGATTTGCGCAACCGCGCGTACCGAACCATACAGCGTGTATTTGTTGTTCGACGCCCATCCGGCCATGATAATGCCGATCACGCCGATGGAACTCACGGCGATCAGGAAAAATGCGCCTGCATTGATATTGGCTCCGACATACTGGCTGCTGAACGGCAGTACCGCAAACGACGCATACGACGCCATGAACGGGAGAAACGCCGCGAGATTGTACAGCTTCTTATCCGCCTGGCCGGGAGTCGTGTCTTCTTTCTGAAGCAGCTTCAAAACATCGGCGATGGGCTGAATGATCCCCCACGGGCCGGTCCGCATGGGTCCGAGGCGGTCTTGCATCCAGGCGGAGATTTTCACTTCGCCGAGAATTGCGAGCAGCGCATAGACAAGGATGAATCCCAGTGGCAATGCGCAGTAGATGATCAGCGTCAGGATATTTTCGCCGAGGAGATTATGCAGTAACGATTCCATAGCACACGTTCGTTAATCCAGTGCGTGAGTTATCTGTCGACTTCGCCGAGGACGATATCGATGCTGCCGAGTATTGCTACCAGATCGGCAATCAGATGTCCGCGGGAAATCGCATCGATGACGCTTAAATTGACAAAGCCCGGGGCGCGAACCTTCACGCGGAAGGGGTTCCCGGTTCCGTCGCTGACGACATAGTATCCGAGTTCGCCGCGCGGGTTTTCCACGCGGGCATAGACCTCGCCTTTTGGGGGGCGGATGCGTTTCGGCAGTGCCGCCGTCACATCGCCCTCGGGGAACGTTTCGAGCGCCTGTTCGATGATGATGCAACTCTGTTCCATTTCCCGCATACGCACCATGTGACGGTCCCAGCTATCGCCGACCGTGCCGACATCGCCTTTTCCGACGATCACGTCCCACTCGAATCTGTCGTAGATCGAGTACGGATCGTCGCGGCGGAGATCGAAGTCCACCCCGGAACCCCGGAGCATCGGACCGCTGCATCCATAGTTGATGGCGACATCGGGAGGCAAGACGCCGACGTTCGCGCACCGTTCAATAAAGATTTTGTTGTAGTTCAACAGATTGTTGACTTCGGTCAGCGTCGGACGAAAGCGTTTCACGAAATCGGCGACGTCTTTCACAAAATCCGGATATACGTCATGCGAAAGCCCGCCGATCCACATGTAGTTATACAGCAACCGAGCGCCGCATGTGCGTTCGAAGATGTCGAGGATATACTCCCGGTCGCGGAAGCAATACAGAAACGGGGTAAAGGCGCCGATGTCCATACCGAACGTTCCGACGGCGACGAGGTGCGAGGCGATGCGTTGTAGTTCCGCCATGATCACGCGGATATACTCGACGCGTTCGGGCAGCTCGATGCCCATCAGGCGTTCCATCGCAAGGACGTACCCGTGATTATTGTTCATCGACGCAAGGTAATCCATTCTATCGGTGTACGGAATCACCTGCGGGTAGGTCATCGCTTCGGCATGTTTTTCGAAGCACCGGTGCAGGTACCCCAGGTGCGGGATGACCTTCACCACGATTTCACCGTCGAGCACCAGTTCCAGACGGAGAACCCCGTGCGTCGAAGGATGCTGCGGACCCATGTTGAGGATCAGTTCGTCGGTGCGGAGCCTGCCGGATTCGATGCTGTCCGGAAGATTTGCGGCAATATCGATCAACTCGTTTGTCATCATGGCATCAGTAGGGAACCTTCATTCCGTTATAGTACTCTGGCACCTTGTAATCCTTCCGAAGCGGGTATCCCTCCCAGTCGTAGGGCATCAGTATTCTGCGCAAGTCGTGGTGATGATCGAACACAATCCCAAGCAGATCGTACGCTTCTCGTTCGTGCCAATCGGCGGTGCGCCAGACGCGCTCCACACTGACGACGTGAGGATTCTCAACGGGGACAATCACCTTCAACGTCAGCTTATGCTTCAACGCGATCGAATCGAGGTGATAGACAACGCCGAGAGTGCCATTGGCATAGTCGACACCGCTTAGGCACATGAGGGTATCGAATTTGTACGGCTCGGCGTCCCGCAGTTGCAGACAAATATCGCGAACGCCCTCCGCAGGAACGATGATGCACGGCACCGTTTCGTCGAAAACCAGCGGATATTCTTCGAACGTCCCGGCGAGCTGGCGATATAGAGTGTGAGGGTCAAGTGCCATTGTAATTGGGATCCTCGATAACGTGATGCAATAGCGTAATACTTTATGCGTTTTGGGCGATTTCGTTCTTTTTCGACAGCGTGAAGCCTCGCACCTTTTCCTGAAGCCGCATCCATCCTTCGAGGAGCGCTTCGGGACGCGGCGGGCATCCGGGAATATAAACATCGACGGGAACCACGCGGTCGACGCCTTTAAGAACATGGTACCCATGTTCCCAATACGGACCGCCGCAATTCGAGCAACTGCCCATCGATACGACATATCGGGGTTCGGCCATTTGTTCGTACAAACGCTTGACGCGGGTCGCCATCTTTAACGTCACCGTCCCGGCAACGATCATCACATCGCACTGCCGGGGGCTGGGACGCGGGAGAACGCCGAACCGCATAATGTCGTTATGCGACGCCGATGCCGCCATCATCTCGATTGCGCAACACGCCAAACCGAACGACATCTGCCACAGCGAGCAAAGGCGCGCCCAGTTCAGAACGCCTTCCACCGACGAGATCACGATATTGCTGTCTTCAAACTGCTGACTTAACAAGCCCATGTATTCAATCCTTCACAGCCTTCGAATTACGGTTGCTTGATAGTTGCCTGCGGTTCGGCGGTCGCCGTGCCGGTAGGCGTTTCAACGATGTCGCGCACCGGAAGTCTGTCCACGATGTCTTCCAGTTTCGCCATCAGCGGCGCCGGGCGCACCCATTCCAGGTCGCCTTTGCTCCACAGATAAAAGTCTGCGAGAAAGAGAATAAGAATAAAGAGCGCGCCTGCGAAGTACGCTCCGAATCCGAGCGTTTTGAACACGACCGCCCAGGGGAACAGCACGACGAGTTCAACATCGAACAAAATGAATATCAGCGCGACAACATAAAACCGGATGTTGAACTTCACCCACGGCAATCCGATCGGATCTTCGCCGCATTCATAGGGGAGCATTTTTTCCGGCGTTGGATTGTGCGGGCGGAGCAGTTTCGCGACCAGCAATCCACCTGCAACGAAAACAATCCCGAGCAGAAAAAACACGAAAATATTACCGAACTCAGTGAGCATCATGATCCTTGCGTTCCGTTTGAGATCGAATGGATGTAGCCGGTGTAAATGATTGGTTGAAATTATGCCGTTTTAATTGGAAAATCAAATTCCGGATGACTGTCGAATTGAGAGTGCAAAACGGCTAAGAGTGAAAACGGATTCGAATTGTCTTAAAATCGAGAACAAGATAGCACAGGAATAATTCCATCTCCAAATATTTCAGACTCTCGTCTCCGGAACGAAAAAATACGCGGCATTTCCGGTTCGCCATAACCGGCTAGAAACAGTATATTTACGACACCCGCGCCTATGCGCCGCGAACCGTGTTCCATCGTTTTCAGAACAGCGATATGAAAAAAATCGAAGCTATTATCCGACCATTCAAACTCGACGAAGTGCGCGAAGAATTGCAGCGAATCGGAATTACCGGACTCACGATTACCGAGGTAAAGGGCTTCGGGCATCAGAAAGCCCGCGCGGAAATGTTCCGGGGCGCGGAAGTGCGGGCAGAAACGCTACCGAAATTCAAGATTGAAATCCTGGTTTCCGATGAAATGACGGATACTGTTATCGAAACCATCCTCGCAGTGGCGAAGACAGGTCAGGTCGGAGACGGCAAGATCATCGTCAGTCCGGTTGAGCGTATCATCCGCATCCGGTCGTCGGAAGAAGGCGGCGATGCGCTTTAACGGCGGTTGCTCGCAATGATACCGGCAACGCTCCGTTGTAAACGAAGACCTTCCGAATCCCACGAATACTCCGGCGCCGCACGTAACGCATTATTGCGGCATGCGTTGTACAGCACCTTGTCTCCAAGCAAATACCGGATCGCGGTAACCGCTTCTTCGATTCCGGTGTGACGAATCAGCAATCCCGCCTTCGTGTCTTCCATTACCCGCTTTATCACCGGCAGATCGGTGCAGACGCAGGGAATTCCGGCGTGCAGGTACTCGAACAGTTTATTGGGCAGCGAAAGATAGTAACTCACGCCGAGGTTCTCGACAAAGCAGAGTCCGATATCGGCTTCAGCCGTCCATTCGACAACCTCGGCAGCCGGGACAGCGATGAAAAGCACTCTCTCTTCGACTTCCATACCATGCGCATATACCTCAAGCTCGCTCCGGAGCGGTCCATCGCCGAGGAAAACGAGCGTGCATTCAGGCAGATGAGGCAGGAGATCGATCATCCTGAACAAGCCCCTTCCCTGCTGAAGTCCTCCGTTTGAAATGAGTACCGGAGCGCCTCCGCGAATTCCAAGTTCACGGCGCAGCGGGCGAATGCCCCCGCTCTTCCCCGCCGGTCTGCCGGGAAAGTTATGGATAACCTCGACGTTCGATTGCGGGTAATGGCGCAATAGAATTTCCAGGATTTCATGATTGACGGTATAGATCGCCGAGGCGGCAGGCGCATATCTGCGTTCAACGATATTCCAGAACCGCTGCATCAGCTTTCTTTGCTGCAGAGACGCAAGCGAGGAATACAACTCGCGGCTGTCGTAGCAGTACGGTCTTCCCTCTGCAGCGGCAGCCCGCGCGGCAAGCGGGAGCGAATACAAATCGCATGCGAAGTACAGCGATGCGCCAGTACCGCGCACAACGTTCATCGCGGATTTCCAGAACCGGAACAGCGCCTTCCGGAGCGGCTCGCCGGGGCGGCGCTCGAACCGGTGTACGACGACGCCTTCAATGACGGGCGCCGGTTCCTGCATCAGTGCAATAATGTGTACGGAATAGTCTTCCGACAGCGTGACCGCCATCTTCAGGCATCGGGAATCCACGGCCGGATTCCCGGCGAATGTGAGGCACACTGTTTCGCGCGCGCTCATACCCGGCTCTAGAGCGCGATCGACAGTGATATCGTGTTGGCGCTCCCGAAGGAATTCTTGAACGGTGTGTACGCGTAATCGAACGACAGCACATCGAAACGGACGCCGGCGCCGGCTGAAAAGCCTTTAATTTCATATCCGCCTTGATACCCGGCGCGGAGAAATGCGATGCCGTCGTACCCGGCTTCGACGCCGACGGTAGCGTGCGTCGTCGAGGATACGAGATTCGTAGCTGCACCCAACTCGAGTTGGAGTGTATTCGTCGCCGATTCGATGCGCATCTCATATGCGGCGCCGTACCGGAGCAGTTTCGGAAGGCTGGTTTTACGCGTATGAAGCTCGCCCATCTCGCCGATATTCGAAAGCGACAACCCTAGCGAAAAGTCCTGCAATTCCGGCGACTCGAACGGGCGGTACCGCGCTCCGAAATCGAACGCATATCCGAATGCGTCTTCGGTATAGATCTTCTCGAAAAGCATTTTCACCGTCGCTCCGGCTTCAAGTTGTTCGCCGAGCGGTACTGCCACCGTGACGCCCGTCGAGATGTACTGCGCTTCGGCTTCATCCTGCGCCGGACCGGGGACCTGGCGCACTTCGATGCCGCCGATTCCGGTATACGCGACGTGAAAACCGAGACTGTATCCGGACATCCGCGAATAGGCTCCGAGATACTCCGTATTGACATCCTCGATCCAGCTATTGTGCATCACAGTGATATCCGGACGCATTTCATGCGCGATGATCGCCGGGTTGTAATGCATCGACGGAGCGCCGATGGACGAAACCACGCCTGCATCGCCCATGCCGACGGTTCTGCCGCCGATTCCGATTTTCAGGACTGCGAGACCGGTTTCGCCGTCCTGTGCAGATGCGACATGAACAAACGTACAGAAAGCTGATATTGCTATAATCAGATAGCGCATAGGAATAGTCTCTAAAATTGAACTGCTACTGACAACACATGCGTCGAAACCGGCGCGACCGGTTCAAGGATAAACGCGTAATGAATAACCGGCATCAGGGATCCGACAGGGTGCATGATCGTGAAGCCCGCGGTCGGGCGTGGTTCGATGTTGTTGCCCGAAAGGTCGAGGCGTTCAACGCCCGCGCGCAACGTGAAGTACTTCGTCGCATTGTACTCGCCGCCCAGACGCATCAGATACGTTTCCGAATCGTACATTTCGACATCCGCCTCAACCGTTCCCATCTGCCCGGGGAGGAGATATCCCGCGCCGAGCCTGAAAATGCGCGCGAATGGATCGGCGGTATTGTTGGCGTATTCCTGATCGTAAATCGAGCTGGTATCCCACTTGTACTTCGTCACGAGTTCCTGCGCAACCACTCCGATATGGAGGGCGTCGGATACCGAATACAAAACGCCGACATCCACGCCGAACCCGGATGACGTCACATCCTTATACAAGCCGGAATAGTAGAACTTGAAATTGAAACCGGCCGAAAAGCGCTCGGAAAACCGGTTCGCGATGTTGAAATAGAACTGGTTTTCGAATACGCTGAGCGTTCCGGTTTTGAATCCGTCGTTATCGTATCCCTGGATATTCGCGTCGCCGGCGTTCGTCCATCCCGCGGAAATACCGGCATACGACTGCACGTCGGGATCTTCCCTGAACTTGTTGGCGCCCTTGCGCGTCAAGGTTAATCGTTGCGTATAGCTCACCTGATTCAACTGACGGTCGAGAGCCAGGAACGAATATGAGCCGTGCAGAACATGCCCGCGCTGGAAGGGACTGAGGGCTGGATTGTAGTAGGATGAAATCGTTCCTGTGGGGATCGCGCTCAATGCGTTGCCCATTCCCTGTCCTCGCGCGCCGAAGCCGAGCCTCGTGAACGCCCCGGCGGTTCCTCCGGGTTGTGCCCATGCGGCCGCGGTAATAACGCCAAGCATTGCAATCGCAAGTATGTAATTCTGTAGTCGCTTCATCATTTTGTCCGGATTATTGCAATACAATGACCTTTGCCCACGCAGCTTCCGCATCGCCGGCTTCAACCTTGATGTAATAAACGCCGTTTGCAGCGCGCTTTCCCGAATCGGTCTTTCCGTCCCAGATCTCGTCCTGCTCCATCATCGGGGTGCGCGGCGCGTTTTGCACGACTGTGCGGACTGGGAACATCGCGTAATCGTAGATTTTAATCGTAACGGTGCCTTTTGCATCCGATTTATAGTGAATGCGGCATATCTCATCATCGGGCGAGAACGGGTTCGGGTAAGCATATGCCTCGCTCGATGAACCGACTTCCGTGAATGCGCGAAGGATTTCCCACTGCGTCCCGAAAAATTCCGCCTCCGAATCTCGAGTCTTCACGATACCGTCTGCTGTCGAAATCCACACAACATCGCCCTGCGCTTCGATATCGTAGCATTGCGGATTGAAAATCTGGCTGCCGTTCTTCGAATCGATCATCGTGGTAAACTGCGTCCACGATCTTCCGGCATCGGCAGAGCGGTAAATGCCTGATTTCGTAGCGGCATACACAATGGAATCCTTCACGCCGAAATTGTTGGTGAACTCGCCGCGAAGCGCCGTCGACCAGTTTTCACCGCCGTCGGATGTGTAGCTGACGGCGCGGTATTCTGCCGGGTTGATCGCATTGATGGTCGACGCCCAGATGTATTCCTTTCCCTGATAAAAACTGCGGTCGAGAGCCACGACGAAATTTCCGGTAATTGGCCGGGACTGATTATCGTAAGAAAACTTCCTCCAGGAGACGCCGCCGTCGGTCGATTTGTTGACGCCGCCGGCGGTGCCGACCCATATCGTGTTATCGTCGGTTGCCATTACCGAAAAGACCCGGTGATTATAGTTTTCACGCAGATTGATCGTATTACCGTTGACGGTGAAGGTCCGGTTCACCGGCGAAACATCGAAGTCGAGCGTGCTGTCTGGGTGGATCGCATCGAGGAAATCCGGAGGAAGCACCACAACCTGCCACGTCGCGCCGCCGTCGGTCGACTTCCGCAGACCGCCGGCGAAATTCGCCGTCCACACTGCGTCCTTCGTTACCGCCAGATCGTAGGTGATGTTCTGGACCTCGGTTGTTACCGCAAGCGCGTCGAGTTGGTTATTGCCGTAAGCAATCTTGTATGTCGTCGCGTCGGAGGCTTCCATCGGCTGCGAAATGTGTTTCCATGTGGCGCCGTTATCGGTCGAGACAGCAAGCCCCATGCCCTTCGGCAGGTTCTGAGGTTCGGCTTCGAACGTACCCGCAAGCGATGCCCAAATCACAGAACCGTTCGATGCGAGCGCGGCAATATTATCCTGAAACAGTGGCGGGACGTTAAACGGCGCGGCGTCGCCGAAGTGTTCCCAACGGGAGCCGCCGTCGGTGGTAAGTTCGAGTCCTTTGCCTCCTCCGAACCACATGCTGTCGGATTTCGAGAGCAGTTCAACGCCGGCGTTGCTGTACGGTCTTGGAGATGATGCAGCCGCGATCCGGGAGTCCTTTTCAAACTTCATCAGGGCTGAATGCTGCGCGTATACAGCCGGACCGGTTGATGCGGCGATGAAGAGCGCGCAGGCGGCGTACGATATAAGACGGATTCTATTCTTCATTGGTAGATATTAATATAATGCACAATCGGTGTGGCTGGTAGGTTCGATCTGTCGAACGCCTGAATCTCGAACCGGTACGAACCAAGTTCGTTGGTCGATGAAAGCGTCACGCCGCGGGAGTAGATCCCGTCGCCGGGAGTTGAATCGCCGTTCGAACCGTCGTCATACATCACAAATTTCTGGGTGGCAGTAGGACTGCCGTCCGGCTTGAACGATGAGAAGAATACCGTTTTGATATCCTTCTGTCCGCTTTTATCCCTCACCGCGACGCTGATGATGAATGTTGTATCGGTCGCAGGACGTTTCACACTGTCGGGCGCGGTAAGGTTGTACAGCTCGGGAGGATATTTCCCGTACATCACGGAAATCTTCGACAGAACAGGATTTGCTTCGACTTCCTTTCCATCCTTTCCACCGATGCCGACGATGTACTCGCCCACATCATTCCGAGCAATGCGCAGGAGTATAGTCCCGGAAAACTCCGTCCCGGAAGCCGCCGTAACCGTCGTATCGATCAGGTTGGTTTCGCTGTTTTCCTGCCGCACCGTAATACGTGCGGCATCGAGCGTCGTTCCCTGCGCCGGTACGGAACGGAATGAATATCGCACCGGTATGGTCACCTGATCCGTTTCGCGTTTATCGCCGGTCTGCGGAATATTCAGGGTATCGGTATCGAATTCGTAATTCTGCAACAGCAGACCGGTAAACGACGAACGGTTTGAAGGGACAGATGTATCGATCACGCCATCGTCTTCGGAGCACGAGGCAAGTCCGAACATCAGTACCAGAAGTAATATTTTTCTATCCATAACGGATGTTCCTCTATCCTGAACAAGAAGAAACCGGAGCGCCGCTCCGGAATGTGCGCCCCGGTTACGTTAACGATAATCTTGGAGGCACACCTAAACTACCATACACTCTATCGAAAATCAATCCAATCGGCGCATAGGGACGGCTTTTTACCCTTTCGGCTATTGAAAGTAGATCGGCGCGGGCGAAAAGCTCAGAATAAACATCACCCAGGCAAACCATCCCAGCAACTTTCTTCGAGGATCAAGCGGTTCCGGATCGTCGACCGGCGGGTGTTCCACTTTGACGACGATCAGAATAAGCAACGCCCAGAACAGCCATCCCGGCCAGAACAGGCTGCCGAACGCCGGTGTTTGTGCAAGTACCGCAGCGACGACCTCGGAAAAACCGAGGTATTCGAGGATGCCTGGTAGAATGCCGGTTATACCGAGGACAAACAGCAAAACAACCGTTATTCTGGCGAGGATGCGGTGTTTACTCCCGAACATTGCGTATGAGATATGCCCGCCGTCAAGCTGTCCCGCCGGAAGAAGGTTCAACGCTGTCACCAGCAATCCAAACCATCCGGTAATAAGGAAAGGATAGTGATACATTTCCGTCATCGGAGGCAGGTAATCCCCTGCTGGCGTAACCACGGCGCCGATAATCTGATATAACATCGTGGATCCGAAGGTCAGTGTCAGTCCGCCGGTGTGCGCCGAAGTTCCGGATGCAAAATCGTAGCCTGGGTGGATCGCGAGGAGAAATTCGTGCCCCGGCAACGTGGAAAAACCAAAGATGAGCACCGCGATGCTCGCGACGAAGCCGGCGATGGGACCGGCGATGCCGATATCGAACAGCGCTTTCCGCGAAGGAATCGGCTGTTTGGTCCGTATCACCGCACCAAGCGTCCCGAAGCTGAAAAAGCCCGGTAAGGGCGGCAGCGGAATGTAAAATGGCAGCGTTACCCTGACCTTGTGATACCGGGCGGCAAAATAATGCCCGAATTCGTGGCACGATAGAATGAACAAAAGCGAAAGACTGTACGGTATGCCCTTCGCAATGTTCGCCAGGTCCATGTCGTTCTGCCATACGAGCCCGGCGATGGTGCATGTGGCAAACGTTACAAGGAACAAAGCAGCGTGTTTCGCGAGCGCTCCCGGTGATAGCAGTTCGTCGCGCTTCTGTTCGCCGGAGTACGGTATTTGATCGGTAGAATCGTTCATTTCGTTGCCCGGCGTGTGCCGGAACCCTGCAGGTTACCCGCTCATCCACACCGCATTACGGAGAAGGCGGGCACGGAGCGGTTGTTTCAATTTTCTTTTGGCGCTCATTTCTTCCAGCGCGCGGCGTACATCGTCGAAACCGGTATATCGCTTGAACGTAATATTCTGTTGCTGGCAGAACGTCTCGAGCGCGCCTTTGGCAAAGACAATGTCGGCATATTGCGCCGGACAAAAGTCCGATATGCCGTCGCCGATATACACAATATAATCCGCATCGCCCGAGTTCAGAAGCAGGTGGTTCCGTTTGCAGTTCGCCGAACATGTGCAATCGGGAAAGCTGTACGGGAAATCGACGCTGCACGTGCCGTCTTCGCGGACGACCATTGTATTCGCGCGGTAAGGGATATCGAGTTGTGCGGATGTAAGAATTCGCTCGATATAGACATCGAATCCGTCGCTGACGATCAAGCAGGGATATCCGCGATCGAGGAGCCAGCGGTGGAACGGCGGAAACGATGGATCGACGATACGCTCCCTGCAAAAGGAATCGATCTTCGCGCTCGTCAGACCGCTGATTTTTGCCGCGTTACGGCGGTATAACTCCTGCGCCGAAATAGAGCCGTTCCTGTACAGCGCGTTATCCTCCCACATCGACGGTCCCGAAAAACGTTCGAAAAAAGCGTTTCCGGCGTCAGTCGTTATAACAGTTCCGTCGAAATCGCAATAGATACGAATAATTCCGTTTGAGGGATGCATTAAATCCAGGAATTCAATCCCCGGTGGAGGAAGTACGCCGCTCGAAACAGTGTTGATTCATTGAAGGCATTCGCAATCAACTGCAGACCAATAGGCAGTCCGTTCTCGTCGGTTCCAACCGGAATGACAATGGAAGGGATACCGCCAAGCGTCGCCGGCGCAACAGGATACAAGGTTGCCGCATCGTAACGCTCGTCAGCGCGTGCGCTTCCGATAGATGCCGGCAATAGTATTATATCGAACTCCCTGAACACCCTGTCGATCCCGGTGCAGAGTTGTTCGCGGACGGTCATGGCCGCATCTCTGGCAGCTTTGGCCGACCCCGTGTTGATTATCTCGATGCCCGATTCAATTCGCGCACGCATCGCAGGACCGGATTCGCGTGCGATGCCCTTCAGCATTGCCTCAATGGATGACTGATCCCCTGTTTCAATTTCTGAATACCGGAGAAAGGCATCGGCAGCATCGAGTTCAGAGAGAATCGCGTTGGCGGATGCCGCATCCGGCGCATGCGGAATATGCGTTCCTCCGATGTCGATTTCTTCGCTGAGAAGAAATGCGACCGCACGAACCAATGCATCGCGCACCGCGTCCGCGATTCCGTCCGGGATGCCTTCTTCGGGTAATCCAAATCTCAGTCCCCGCAACGACGCCGCATCGAGATTATCCCAGCGTTCAGGAAGAGTAAGCGCGGCAGCCGATTCGGGAGGTATTAGCGAAGCGAACACTTCCGCGACATCCTCAACGGAACCCGCCAGAATTCCTGTCTGATCGCACACCGGTGAAAGCGAAAAGAGACCTTCGCTTGAAACGGCGCCAACAGTCGGTCTGAATCCGACAATTCCGCAATACGACGCCGCGAGCCGGAGTTTGCCGTCATGATCGCTGGCAATACCTGCGTGCGTCACGCCGGTGGCAACGGCAACAGCGGCGCCGGCGCCGGCGGATAACTCGGGTTTGAATGGATGCTTGACAAGCGAGGATGCGTTCGTCCCTCGTTGCACGGAGTCATTGGTTCTCCCAAAAAGTATCGCTCCGGCATTCCGTAACAATACAACTGTATCAGCATTCCTTGCCGGTATCACTGTTTCGGATGCATCGCCGAATGCGGGCAATTTCCGGCCTTCGAGAGAAATTCGTCCGCCTGCGGCAACGGTCATACCGTGTAACGGCAGGCGCTCTTTGTCCGGTAAGCTATCGAGCCGGAGCGCTGTATCTCGAGCCTCCTGAGTAAACACTTCGCTGAATGCGCCAAGCGCACGGAATTCCTCCTCGCGCTGCATGGAAAGCTGAACATTCACGGAGCATGTCGCTTCGTTCCGCAACAATTGCGATCTGAATTCCCTATACGGCGATATTCCTGCTCTGAGTGGAAACATTCGTGTTGCGGAGCGCGGCAATATCAGCCGTTGCTTGCCGAGTCGCCCTTTGTTTCCTTCAGTTTCTTGTCGTCGATACTGACATCCTCCTGGATATCCTTTGCAGCTTTTCTGAATTCGCGGATACCTTTTCCCAACCCCTGCGCCAGATCGGGAATTTTCTTCGCGCCGAAGAAAATGAGAACGATGAGCAGAATGATGAGAATCTCGCCGGTGCCGATATTGCCAAACATGAGGTACTCCTAGCTTACAGTCATAAATCGTTGTTCCTGCTCGACAGCGAGCAGCAGTGATTCAAATATGCCAAAGCCGTCTGCGGAGCCGAGAATACGTTCGGAGCATCGTTCGGGATGAGGCATCATACCTAAAACATTCCCATGCTCGTTAATAATTCCGGCAATATTATTCATCGATCCATTTGGGTTGCTTTCGGGCGTTATTTCGCCCTCGTCGTTGCAATAGCGGAACACCACCCTTCCGCTTTCTTCAAGCATCCGAAGCGTGTCCGGGTCGGTATAGTAATTGCCTTCGCCGTGCGCAATATCGATCTTCAGAATGCCGCCCTGTTCGAGCGCGCTTGTGAACGGCGTGGCAGTTGTTTCAGTGCGAAGAGTCACCTGTTGGCAGATAAACTTCCTTCCGGCATTTCTCAACAAAGCGCCGGGCAGCAGCCCCGCCTCTGTCAGAATCTGGAATCCGTTGCAAACGCCGAGCACGAATCCGCCGTTGCCGGCGAAACGCACCACTTCGTTCATGATCGGGGAATACCGGGCAATGGCGCCGCTGCGCAGATAATCGCCATACGAAAAGCCGCCGGGAACGATCACGACATCGGCATTTTTTAAATCCGGTTCTTTATGCCACAGAAAATCAACTTCCCTGCCGAGAAGATGGCGGGCGACATGGTAGGCGTCGTGGTCGCAGTTCGAGCCGGGAAATACAATGACGCCGAATTTCGTTTTTTTCATTGCCGTTCCGCCGCTATGCCTGTTCAACGACAAACGAAAAGTCTTCCATCACCGGATTGGCGAGCAGCTTTCTGCATGCCTGTTCAACAAGCGTTTCGGCTTCCTGCTTATCCTGCGCGTCGACCATCAGTTCGATTTCCTTGCCGGTGCGGACGCTGGAGATTTGTTTGGATAGCGTCGTCTGAAGCGCGTGTTCGATGGCCTTGCCCTCCGGATCGAGGATGGACTGACGGAGCTTTACGATAACTGTTGCTTTGAACATAACCTCTAACCTGATCTATCAATTGGAATCCAGCGAGGCATGACCGCCTGCCGGTTCCGATTCAATGAATTCCTGTTGAGCCTGGCGCCGGGGTTTCCGTCTGATCTGCCTGCGCGGAGGCTTCTTTTTCATCAACCTGATCGCCGCGGCAATCGGTCCGGAAATACCGATAATAAACAGCACCGGAAACAGCCCTTTCCCCTGAGTGACGGCAATTACAATACCGGCGATGATATAGAGCGTCATCTGTACCGGCTTCGACTTGAATTCCCTTTTCGAAAACTTGGGAAATACCGGATACCGGATGGTGCTGATCATCAGGATAGAGCACATTATCACGAGTCCGGTATACAGATTGCGGTACATTTCGCTTTTTATAATCTCATCCGGTCCGATTGTGTACGCGAACGAGGTGAGAATCAGCGCGGAAAGCGGAATCGGCATACCGCTGAAATATTCTTTGGAAAACCCGACGAGCTGCACGTTGAACCGCGCCAGACGCAGCGCGCCGAAAATCAGCGGCAACGCCGCGAGAAACATCCCCGCGCCGCCGAGATCGTGCAGAAAGAGGAAGTAAACGAACACCGCGGGCGCCATACCGAAGCTGACCACATCGGCGAGCGAGTCGAGTTCGACGCCAAATTCGCTGGCTGAGTGCGTCAGACGCGCCATGAAGCCGTCGAGCGCATCGCACAGCGCCGATAGCAGAACATAGACGGACGCAAGTACGAATTCGCCTCGAAACGCATGGGTGACGCACACGAACCCAAAAAAGATATTGAGTACTGTGAACAGATTGGGAATAAAGGATCTGCTGACGTGTATTCTCAAAATGTGCGTCCTGTGTGGAAATGCGGTTATTTGCCGACAACGGCGAGTATTGTTTCGCCGGCGGTCACATTCTGATTCAAGGCTACTTTGATATCGGCATCGGCGGGCATCATGACATCGACGCGCGAACCGAATTTGATCATGCCGAACCGCTCGCCGACTTTCGCCTGATCGCCGACCTTCACCGGGCATACAATTCTGCGCGCAACGAAGCCGGCAATTTGCTTGAATAGCACCTTATGCGTTCCTGTGTTGATTCCGATGAGGGTCCGTTCATTTCTGTCGGACGACTTATCTTCGAACGCAACGAGAAACTCGCCCGGAATATACCGAAAAAATTCGATTGTACCGGTGACCGGAAAGCGGTTGACGTGGACGTTCAGCGGCGACATGAAAATGCACACGATCTTGACCCTGCCGTTGAAGTATTCGTGTTCTTCAATTTCGTCGATCCTGACGACCTTCCCATCCGCAGGCGAGATGATCCCTCCTTCGACATCCGGCGTTGTCCGCTCGGGGTCGCGGAAAAAGTTCAACGTAAATGCCAATACTCCCGCGCCGAGCACGATGAACGCTATTTTCAACGGTAGATTGGCGATGAAAAAACCGAGGGCAATAATTAAAACCGAGCCGATGATTATCGGGACGGCGACGTCTGTTCCATATTTCGTTATCATGTCTACGGTGGGATTGGTTACGCTGTGAGTCGATCGTACAATGTCTTGTAGGGAAGACGGTAGTCGCCGATTCCCAACCGGTAAAGCGACCCGTCGAACATCGCGCCGGTCTTCATGTCCTGAACGCGGAAGGTATCGGGATATAACGCGTCGCCGATGTAAACTTCGCCCTCGTATCTGCCGAACTCCAGCCACATATCGAGCAACCGGAATCCCCGGCGTTCCATGAACGAGCGCATCACCGCGTTGACTTTTGTTGCGATACGCTGCATGGTTCTCATTTCGTTCGATGTCGATACGCCGAAGGCAAGGATATGCGTTTCGTTGACAAGCGGATACCCGATCTGGTAATTCTTGTAGACAAGTTCGACCACAGGAAACTCGAGCTCCGATCCGTCGACCAGCCCGAACCGCTCGCAAAACGAGCCGGAGGCATAGTTCCTGACGACAACTGCGACGGGTATCATCTCCATCTTGTGTACAGCCAGCTCATTGCCCGGGAGGCGTTCGATAAAGTGATTCGGAATCCGGAAGCTGTGCAGATACTTGAAGATATAATCCGCGATTTTCGATGCGCACGCCGGTTTCGGCTGCATCTTGACGGTATCGTCCTGTTGGCTGAATTCGGTCTTGAACTCGATATGCACGATCCCCGGATCAGACGTTTCGTACACTCGTTTGGAACGCCCCTCGTACATCAGCCTGGTGCGCTTCGGTTTCGTCTCTGATTTTGAATCCAATGTCTGCTGCCTGCCCACTGTTGAAAATTCTGGCTTTTTCAAGAGATGAAATGAAAGCAGAATATAGTCAAAAATCAACAGATAACCAGCATTCCATACTAGATATATACGTGAGGAGGGCTCTCCCCGAGCTGCGGCATCCCTTGTTTTTCCTGCCAAATTCGGCTAAGTTTTAAGTTCGTTGATTATTTACTGAAGATCATGACACTATCCCAAATACTCTTTAAAAACCGAAGCTATACGCCGATTCCATTCGTCATCCTGATGATTGTATTCGCTGCCCCGTCGCCGTGGAGCATGGCGGGCGGATTCATTCTCGCTGCCGCGGGCGAACTGTTGCGCGCCTGGGGCGTGTTCTACGCAGGCTCCGAGACGCGCACAACCGGCAGTGTCGGGGCGTCGAAACTGGTCACATCGGGACCGTTCGGCTATGTCCGGAATCCGCTCTATGTAGGAAATATCACGCTTTACATCGGTATCGGCATCATGTCGTACGCGTTGTTTCCGTGGCTTCAGCTTGCGGCGCTTGTGTACTTCATCTTTCAATACACTCTTATCGTGAACGAGGAAGAGCGATTTCTTAGAGGCGAATTCGGCGCCGAGTATACCGAATACACCAACAATGTAAAGCGATTCATTCCACGTTTCACACCCTGGAAAAGCCCTAAACCGGTTACCATCGACTGGAAGTCGGGATGGAAATCGGAAATGCGCACTCTGCAGGCGTTCGCGCTGGTAACGGTCGTTCTTTTGGCGATATGGCTGATCCGCTGACCCCGTCGAATTCGGTCATGATCATTGCCGGGGAACCCTCCGGCGATCAGTATGCAGGCAAGCTCATCGAAGCGCTGCAGCAGCGGGATCCGGGATTACGGTTTTTCGGTATCGGGGGAACGCAAATGCAAGCCCGCGGCGCCGAGCTGCTCTTCACAAACGATCAAACGTCGATAATGGGATTCGGGGAGGTGATCGCCAATCTGAGTCTCATTCGCCGGATGTTCGCCGACTGCACCGAAGCGCTGCGCACGCGGCGTCCGATGGCGGTCGTTCTCATCGACTACCCCGGTTTCAACCTCCGTTTTGCGAAAAAAGTGAAAGAAGCCGGTATTCCGGTTATTTATTACATCTGTCCTCAGGTGTGGGCCTGGGGGAAAAACCGCGCCTCGAAAATGAAACCGCTCGTCGATCATCTGGCGGTGGTATTCCCGTTCGAGGAGCCGATATTCAAAAAGCTCGGAATCCCGACTACCTTTGTGGGTCACCCGTTGCTGGAAATTCTCGAGCACTCCGGCCGGCATGAATTCCTCTCGTCGCAGAACCTGCCCGACAAGCGCATCCTGGCGCTGCTACCCGGATCGCGAAAACAGGAAATCGAGCGGATGCTGCCCCCCATGCTCGAAGCAGCGCGGATCCTTGAACGGGAATTCGACATCGTCGCGGCGATTGGCGCCGCCGGACTTCCCGATGCAGCCTACCGCAGGCACATGGACGGATACCGCGATATCGCATTGCTTCGCGGCGCGACGCACCAGTTGATGCAGCACGCACATGCGGCGATCGTCACCTCGGGCACAGCGACTGTGGAAACGGCGTTCTACGAAACGCCGATGGTTGTCGCGTACAAAACCTCGTTTTTCAATTATGAAATCGGCAAACGGCTGGTCAACATTGAACATATCGCGATGGTGAATATCCTTGCCGGAAAATGTATCGTCCCCGAATTCATCCAGCACGACGTCACGCCGGAAACGCTCGCCGGGGCAATCCGTCCCTGTTTCAACGATGATGATCATTATGCCGGAGTGACCGCCGAACTCAAACGCATCCGGGAACAGATGGGTAATACAGGAACATCTCAACGCGTGGCGGAAATCGTTGAATCGCTCCTGAAGCGTTGAACTGCACCAGGTAAATACCTCTGCATTTCGGAAGGATAATTCGTTATCACAAAATCCGCGGCGCACCGGACGGCGGTGTCGGCTTGTTTTTCGCTGTTCACCGTGAATACAGCGAGCGTGTGCCCTTCATTCTTTACTGCCTGAGCTACAGATATCCGCAACGTCCGGATATTGTGGATAAACCAGGAAACGCCGGTCTCGCTCATCACTGTAAGCGCCTGCTTCAGGCGGATATTCCCATGCGTAAGGAAGCCGGTTTGAATTGTCGAATCGAGGGAACGAATCGTGCGCAGTACATCGATTGAAAACGAGCTGATGAGTACATTATCCCGGCGATTCCAGCGGGAAAGAACATCCAGCATGGAGCGTACGAACTCCTCCCGGACCGACGCGCGCAGCGAGGAGGGCTTTATTTCCAGATTAATGGATACAGCCGATGGTATTTGCTCGAACAGTTGTTCAAGGGTGGGTATGCGTTCGCCGCTGAACGAACTCGAAAACCAGGAACCTGCATCGAGCGTTGAAACGTATTCCCACGAGGCCTTTCGAAGGTAGCCCGTACCTGAGGTTGTTCTTCCCAGGGAGGCGTCGTGCAGAATCACGAAAATGCCGTCGCGGGTTCGCCTCACATCGCATTCGATCCACATTGCGCCTGCATCGACCGCGGCCTGAAATGCCGCAAATGTATTTTCCGGTGCGATCGACGAATACCCTCTGTGCGCGACCGCCTCCGGAATGCACAGTTCCTTCATTCCAGAATATCGCCCGTTTGGATACGGTAGCCGCGCAGGAACGCCGCTGCGTCCATCGCTCTCCTTCCTTCCTGCTTTAATTCAAGAATTTCAACCGCGCCGCCATTGCATGCAACGATCAGTCGCTGACCGCTTTCCAGCACTTCGCCAGGGTTCGATGGCGTTTCAATACCGGCAACAGCAGTGCGGTACAATTTCAGTTCAACGCCGTTATGCGTCGTCCAAGCGGAGGGATGGGGACTCAAACCACGGATATGATTATGCACCTCCTGCGGAGACGCCGCCCACCGGATCCGGCAGGTATCCCGGAAAATTTTCGGCGCCGGCGTAGCGAGCGAATCGTCCTGGGATTTCGATTCGGCTGTACCGTTTTCGATGGCGTCGACCGTACGCAGCACCAGACCTGCGCCGCGTGCGGATAGTATGTCGTGCAGTTCGCCCGCCGTCATTTCCTCGGTCAACGGCACCCGATCCTGGAACAAAATAGTCCCGGTATCTACTCTTTCCTGAAGAAAAAACGTGGTCACGCCGCTTTCATGTTCGCCGTTCATCAGCGCCCAATTGATCGGGGCGGCTCCACGGTATTTCGGTAGAAGAGACGCATGCAGATTGAAACTTCCTTTGGGCGGAATGGTAAACACTGCTTTCGGCAGGATGCGAAACGCAACGACAACGAAGCAATCGGCGCCGTATGCCGTAAGTTCGGCTGCAAATCCGGGGTCGGAGAGTTTGTCGGGCTGCAGAACCGGGATGGAACGCTCGACCGCCAATGCCTTGACGGGCGTGAACGAAACCGACTGTCCCCTTCCCCGCGGCTTATCCGGGGCGGTTACCACGGCGAGAACCTTGTGATGCGAATCGAGGAGCGCTTGGAGGGACGGCACGGCGAAATCGGGCGTCCCCATGAAAACGAGGTTCATTCCGGGTCCTGCGTTATCTACGATTTAATGAGTTCCGTGTTGGTCTTTTCGAGGACGCCGGGAGCGAGTTTATAATTCGCTTCGACATCGCCGCGCATAATCTTCTTCAATGCCGGCATGATGAGACGTTTTTTCAATCCTTTGAGATGGTCGGTAAAAAAGATCCCCTGCAGATGATCGTACTCATGTTGAATCACCCGCGCAAGAAATCCATCGGCTTCAAGCGTCTGTTCTTCGAAATTCAGATCGCGGTATTTCAAATGGATTTTCTCCGGACGAATGATTTCTTCATGAATGTTGGGGATACTCAGGCACCCTTCTTCATGCGGCACCTCGTCGCCCCACAGGTCGGTGATGATTGGATTGATCGCGATCAATGGTTTTTCCTGCGTTTCGCCTTCGATATCCGTCACATCGACGATGAAGATGGAATGTCCGGCTCCGACCTGGTTCGCCGCCAAGCCGACACCGTTGGCGATTTCCATCGTTTCCATCATATCCATCACCAGCTTGAGAATCTCTTCGGCAGGCTTCGCCACCTCAAGGGTCTTCTCTCTGAGAATCGGCGAATCATATGTGTAAATCGGAAGAATTGCCATATATCACCGTACATCAATCATGACTGTCAATCCAAAACGAGTTGTATGATTCCACAAAATGTGGTATTTATTAAAATACAAAACTCATCGATACATGAAACTATTCCACCGAACACCGGAAGGCATCCATGGATTACCGGATAGAGAATAAATGCGCGTTTATCGCCGGCTCGAGCGGCGGCATCGGTCAGGCAATTGCAACAGCGCTTGCCGCGGAAGGCTGCAATCTCATGCTTTGCGCCCGGCGCGAGCAGGTGTTGACCGAGCTGGGCAGGGATCTCTCTGACAGGTTCGGCGTGACCGTTCACACCCACCCCGTTGATCTCGATGAGAAGGCATCGATCGATCAGGTTATCGCATATGCGAACGAGCACTGCGGATCGATCGACATTCTCGTCACCAACAACGGCGGTCCCCCTCCGGGCAGCTTCGAGACGCTTGGCGAAGAGCACTGGGAGCGCGGCTGGAACAGAACGCTGATGAGCGCGGTGCGGCTGATCCGCGGATTCCTCCCCGGCATGAAGGAACGCGGCTGGGGTAGAATCGTCAACGTCACCTCTATTGCAGTGAAGCAACCCGTCGCGAGGCTGTTGCTTTCAAATTCCTACCGCGCGGCCGTGACTGGAATGGCAAAAACACTTGCCGACGAGGTCGCGCAGTTCGGTATCACGGTGAACAACATCGCACCCGGGTATATCGAAACGCAGCGGTATTCCGATCTGCTCAAGGATCGCGCATCGCAGAGCAACCGAACAATCGACGAAGTGAAACGCGATCAGATCGCCATGATACCTGCAGGAAGAATCGGGAACCCGTCCGAACTCGCCTCGCTGGCGGCATTCCTGGCATCGGACGCTGCCGGGTACATCACCGGCACAACCATCCCCGTCGATGGAGGACTGTTCCGCGGCCTGCTTTGAGTATATGGCTGACGCACATCCGGCATGCATCAACGCCGGTTTCTGCAAAAAAACGCATGGATGGGTGGATAGCCTTTGACTTCGGATATTTTTGGCATTATCTTCCACCTATCATTAACATCCTGGCTCATCGGCTCCTCGAAACGAACACCTGGTATTCCTGTCTCGTTATATCCTCTATACCGGTCGGAAACCGTCAATCGCTCTGATGTTCATCCAGTTTCAGTGCTCCTGGTGATCCAGGACAGCCATGATGATAATTCGGCATCTGTTCAAAGCTCAGTCGTGAGGTACGCACATGAACCGTAAGGTAGAACCTTTGAACCGACCTCCGGAAACCGAAATGGCTTTTCGCAATTTTATTGCGGTGGCTGAAGACGTAAATGATGGTGTGCTGATTCTTGATTCCTCTCACATTATTCGCTATTGCAACTCAAACGCAGCCTTGCTGCTTGGCACTACCGCCGAAGTTCTGACCGATACCGAGTTCATGTATAGCGTACAACCCGGAGAAGCGATTCTTGTTCAGCAAACCCTCCCGGATCTCAAGACAAACCGTACGATAGAAATTCAACGGCAGGCGCCGCATCCGCTGTTGCCCGAGTATACCGTCGTGAAAGCCCGCGCCGTGGCCGAGAGTGCTCGCGCCATCGATGAACTTCGGGAATCGGAGGCGCTGTTCAAGACGCTTCTTTCGAAATCGATGGATGGGTTGTTCGTCGTGCAGGATGAACACCTGATCTATGCGAACAATGTATTCGCTGAAATCCTCGGCTACAATTCGCCTGAAGAACTAATCGGAAAACCGATTTCCGAAACAATCGCCGCAGAAAGCCTTGAAATAACCCGCGAAATTCACCGCCGGCGTGTGAAGGGCGAACAGGCGCCTGAAGAATACGAAACGACCATGTTGCATAAAGACGGTAAAACGGGCATCCCCGTTCGAATGAATGCAACGGCGATTACCTATAAAGGCCGACGAAGCTCGCTCGGTACAATCAGGGACCTTACAGCGTTGAAAGCGGCCGATACGGCGCTGCGCTACAACGAAGCCCTCCTCGGAGCTATGGCCAGCGATAATCCCCTTGGGATGTATGTCGTGGATTTTAGATCCGATAAAATTCTCTTTGCCAATCAGCGGTTCATCGATCTCTGGCGGCTCGGACATCTGACCTCGGGTATCCTGTCCGGATCGTTGAAGGATGTCAACGTACTGCCGCATCTCGTCTCGATGGTAAAAGACACGCATTCATACAAGGAGAACCGGAGTTTATTGCGCGAACTGGCCAACCGGACCACGACCGACGACATCCTCGAGCTCCGCGACGGGAGATGGCTCCGGCGCATTTCAAGCCAGATCCGCGACGATTCCGATCAGTATTTCGGACGGATGTTCCTGTTCGAAGACATTACGTACCGCGTGAAGGCGGAACAGCAGTTGCGCGAAGCGAAAGAAATGGCAGAACTTTCCGAGCATTTGAAGGATGCGTTCATCGGAAACATGTCGCATGAAATCCGCACTCCGTTGAATATCATCATCGGGTATACGGAGCTTCTGAAGGCGGAAATTGCGAACGCAACCGGAAAAGACCACGGGCGAGTATTCGAGAATATCGCCTCGGCAGGCGCGCGGCTGGTTCGAACCATCGAACACATCATGAACATTTCCAGTATCCAGGCAGGCGCCTTCCCGCTGCATCAGGTGGATCTGGAGTTATCCGAATTCGTGCGGATGGTCGCGAACCGGTTCCGCGATAAGGCGATCAAAAAAGGAATCGAGTTCAAGGTCGAACGGCCTCCCGAGCCGGTCTACATCCATGTCGATAAGTACTGCGTCGAACAGGCATTGATGAACGTCATCGATAACGCCGTCAAATTCACCCGGCGCGGCGCAATCAGGATCGAAATCAAGACGGCAAACGGTTTCGGTGCGGTGCAGATTCACGATACCGGCATTGGAATCGGGATGGATTACCTGCCCAGGCTGTTCGAACCGTTTTCGCAGGAAACCACCGGTATCGACCGAAGCTATGAAGGTCTCGGACTCGGAATGATTCTTACGAAACACTACCTCGAAATGAACAAAGGAAAACTCGACATCTGGAGTAACAAGGGCACGGGAACAACCGTTACACTGAACTTCCCTGCTGCCGTCAGCGGCGAACCCGTGATTGAATTACCCCAGCCGGAGTACGAGAGCGCGCTTTCGAAAAAGGATCACTGCGTTCTCGTCGTCGAGGACGACGAAACGACGCAGGAATTTCTGCGGCTGCTTCTTTCGCAAAAGTTTTGCACCGTGTTCGCCGAGTCAGCCGACGAAGCCCTCAGGGTCCTGAGGTCGCAACCGGTGCAGCTGATTCTCATGGATCTTTCGCTCAGCGGCGATATCGATGGAATAGAATTGACGCGGCATATCAGGCACGATCCGACGTTCTGCACCATCCCCGTCATCGTAACAACGGCGCACGCACATGCCGATACCCGGCAGTTGAGTTTCGAGGCGGGCTGCAACGAATTTCTCACGAAACCGTTGGACGTCGTCAATCTGCCGATTCTCATCGAGCAACATATACGTAAAAAGCTTCAACACGACGCCTCTGCCGCGTAAGTCCGGCCATACTTGACTTTCATCAAGGCGCTTTCCTATTCGTGATGGTACATTTCATCATGATATTCCAAGGAAAGCGCTTTTATATGCGGTTCAAGAAAATTTCGAAATGGATTCATAAGTATCTCGGTTTACTTCTGATTCTCTTTCTGGTCTGGATGAGCGTCTCCGGTATTCTGCTGAATCACCCGGAAATGATAAGCGGTATCAGCGTACCGGCGATATTTGTCCCGCCGCAGTACCATATCGAGAACTGGGAACGCGGCGCCCTTTCCGAAACGGTATTTCCGGCGGCCAATCCACAAATCGCTATCGCGAGCGGCAAAGAAGGAATATGGATTAGTTACGATAGAGGCCGGTCGTTCAATTCCTTTATGGGCAACGGATATCCGGAAGGTAGCTACGATCGCAAAACAAGCTCCATTTTACTCCTGGAAGCGGGGCCAAATCCCCTTGTACTTGCATGCACGTACGGAGGCTTGTATTACCGCAATCTGTCATATGGACCGTGGCGAAGAATCGACTTTTCAACTGATGACGAGAGGCCGATCAGAGCGCTTCAGGCGTCTGGACGGCTCTTGCTCTTCACTGAAGACAATATCTATGCTACAAGCGATCATGCTCCGCCCTTCAATTTCCGCAAAATCACGCCGGCGCGGGCGGGAGAATCGAACGTTACTTTAATCAAGCTGTTCTTCGATCTTCATAGCGGAGCGAATTTCGGTATGCCGGGCAAGCTGATTTACGATGCCGCCGGCCTTGTACTAGTCATCCTTTGTATTACGGCCTTTTACACCTGGTATTATCCGAAGAAACTAAAACTCCGGCTTCGCTTCAGGATGCGTAACCGCGCCAAACGCCCGAAGGTGTTTCTGTTTTTACTTCGCTACCACCTGCACCTCGGGATCTGGTCTGCCCTGTTGTTGTTGATCATCGGAGCAACGGGATTGTTCATGCGCCCACCATTTATCGCCGCGATTGCGGAGAAGTCCATGCCGGCGAAGTACTACCCAGGAATGCTCCCGGACAATCCCTGGTATCAGAAGATTCGCAATGCAGCGTATAACCCTTCCACCGGCGATGTGCTCATCGATTGCCGGGACGGAATGTACGCTGGTTCGTTCGAGAGTGGCGAGCCGTTTCATAAACAAACGATGCCGGTCGATGTCTTTGTGATGGGAGCGACCGTCATGAACTTCGATGCCGACGGCACATTATTGCTGGGTTCGTTCAACGGATTGTACCTCGTCGATCTTGAACAACGCCGCGCAATCGATGTCAGCAACGGGGCAGAAGCGGAATACGTTTCATCGATGCGTCCAGGGGAATACATGATCACAGGGTATTTCCAGACGCCCGACCATGCGCATTTTATTACCACGCACGATAGCGGACTTCTCCATGTATCCGGCAGAACTACGTATGGTCCGTTTCCAATGCCGTGCGAGAAGTTAGCGGACCAATCGATGCCTTTATGGAATTATTTGTTCGAATTGCATAACGGAAGATTGTTCCAGGATTTCATCCACGACTGGTACATCCTTCTCGTACCGCTTGGTTCCTTGCTCAGTTGCCTTCTTGTCGTAACCGGAATTGTCGATTGGTTTGTCGTGCGTAACAGACAACGGCGCGCGGTGCGGCGTTCCGCATTCTGATTCCCCTGGTTTATCGAAGTATGAGATGAAGCATATATCCTGGTTGCATTTGCTCCAGCAAACAAAAAAAACCCGATCGAAATCGGGTTTTTTTCGTCGGGGAGGCCGGATTTGAACCGACGACCTCCTGCTCCCAAAGCAGGCGCGATACCGGGCTACGCTACTCCCCGGAAGGGACAAATAATATACGTATATCGCGGCGATAAAAAAACCTCCCCGGAATCCGCCGGGGAGGCACATTTCCAGAACAACCTATTTCGCCAACGTCATTTTCATCGACTTGCTGTACGACAAGCCTGATTCATTCCCAATCATGGAAATGACTGCAACGTACACGCCGCTGGACAATTGTTCGCCGCTGAACGACACCGTGTGCGTTCCGGCTGGAGTATTGCCGTTGTTCACAAGGGTTCGCACCAATTCGCCGGCGCTGTTGTAGATGCGCAGCCGGACTGCAGCATTCTCGGGCGCTGTAAACCGGATCTTCGTTTCAGGATTGAACGGATTCGGGAAGTTCTGGTCGAGAGTGAAGCCCATCGCCGCATCTTGACTCTGTACTTTCTTGTCGCCGCCCTTTGTTCTCATCCAGTTCATCTTAATGGCAAGGAAGTCGAAATTATTCACCGTGCCATTACCATCGGTATCCATATAACATCCGTTCGGAGTAGTCCACGGCGCTCCGGCTTGGGCTTCCCACTGAATGTACGTCAATGGGTCTTTGTCGCCGTTAGCACGATACCGTGCAGGTCCGAGCAACCATGCTGTCTGCGTATTCGCATTGTGGATATACTGGGTCAATCCCTTGATATCTGCATAATTGCAAACACCGTCGTTCGTGACGTCTCCAGGATACACGATGCACGGTTGAGTACCGGCGCCAAGGACCAGGATACTCTTTTCAGTCACGATATCGGACATGTTTCCGCATTGATCCATCGAGTTGATGGTTACTTTGATAAGATAAAATCCCGGCGGAACCGCCCCGGTCGGAATTGAGACGATTCCGTCTGCATACGTTCCACCCTCGCCAATCGGGTTCATTACAGCAGGCATCTCGAGGACAAGATTGCCTTCGAGATCAAAGAGACGTACCGTTGTTGTCGCAACAAACTCGCCTTCAGGCCTGGCAAGGAAGAATGCGACATCGATATCCGAAGGGATGTTGACGAATTCCGGTGTATTGACAGCGGTCTCGGTTGCGGGACCGTTACAAATTTCGAATTGCATATCAGGACGCGACGACGAGACGTCGAGCGTTCCGAGATTCGCCGCGGGAACGTCGTTGTATACGTAGCGGAACCGGTACGGTGATACGACTGAGTTCGAGAAGTACGGCGAACCGGACCATGCAGTGCCGTCTTTCACCGTTTTAATGTAGAGACCATCGCCGGTATAATCGAACGGAACCGGCAATGGTATCTGATACCATCCGGTGGCAAGGAACTGCGGCGCCGGTCCCGACCAGACAAGCGTAAAATCGACGTCTGGTTTCTGCGCGCCGCTTACCAGACTCGTCTCGGACGAGTTCGCCATATAGATATAAAAGATACCGTTGGTGTAAGTCTGCGTTGCAACGCAATTCCATGCAATCGATTGAATTTTTCCAGGTCCGCCCAGCCAGCCGCCTGTTTGCATTTCACCCTGGGTAACGACGGCTTCGGTTATCGAACTCCACCACGTGTAGTTGAAGGGAAAGTTAATCTGATAACCCTGGTTTAAAGGATCCTGGATTGTTACGACAACCTGTGCGTTCGCGGCTGAAACCCATAACAATGCCGCTCCGACGAGCAATAGTGTGGATAACGCTCTTTTCATGGTCTCTCCTTAAATAATGCTGTTGCATAACAGAAAGCACCGCACCTCCTTTCTGCAACAATGAATCATACACGCAAATAAAACAAAGAATACTTGATATTTCCAAACTACTATTTCTCAATATATTAAAGCGATGCACAATATCACTACGTTTTGCATATCGCTTTGGCGATGACAGACCTCAAATTACTAACATCCACCTTTCATATTCTGCGGTTTTAAATTAGTATTCAATTGTTTCGAGGCTTGATAATCTTCGGTTGATGCTATCGAACTACGCGCACCGATGTCTCATGCAGAAATATGCGTTAACCGAAGAGGCTTTTCTATTGCCATAAAATGAGAATAGACGCTAATACTAAAGGCTGCCCTTTTGAGGCAGCCTTTGATGTCCGGATGACTGAGCGCTTATTTCGCGAGCGTCATTTTCATTGTCTTGTCGTATTTTGTGCCGGTTTCGCTTCCGACCGCATCCATTATTGCGATGTACGTACCGCTCGCCAGATCATTGGCGATGAACGTGGCGGTATGAAGTCCGGCATCCTGCGTTCCGTTTACCAATTCCCGCACCATTTCACCGGTCGCGTTGAAAACGCGGATCCGAACCGATGATTTCTCGGATAACATGTAATCGATCGTTGTTTGAGGATTGAACGGATTCGGGAAATTCTGATACATTTCGAAATTCTGCACCGTGAATTGGTTTTGTCCGTTCTTTACGGCGTCATTCATGTCCCTCATCCAATTCAATTTGATTGCGATGTAGTCGAAGTTGTTCACGGTTCCGTTACCGTCGGTGTCCATATAGCAGCCTTCCGGCGTCTGCCAGGGCACCGCTGCCTGTGGCGTCCATTCAATGTAAGACAGCGGGTTCGTCGCTGCGTCGGCGCGGTACCGTCCGGGACCCCTTAGCCAGGATGTCTGAAGATTCGCATTGTGGATGTAATTGTTCAAGCCTTTGATATCGCCGTAGTTGCACAGCCCGTCGTTTGTGACATCTCCGGGATACACAATACACGGTTGCGCTCCGGACGGCAATACCAGCAACGCTTCGGTCAACTCTTCGTCTCCCATGGCATTACACTGGTCCATGGTGTTGAACGTAACCGATACGATGTAGTAGCCGGGAGGCACCGCACCGGTCGGGATATTGACCACCCCGCTGCCCGATGTCTGTCCTTCGCCGCTGATCGGTATGTACTCGGCAGGCATTTCCACGATCAGATTATGTTGCAGGTCGTACAGCCGCACAGTTACTGTGATTGTAAAATCGCCTTCCGGACGTCCGCCGGTGTAGCTCACCGGAATGGCACCTGGAATGTTGACAAACGGAGGAATCGACATGTCGATTTCCGATTTCGGTCCGTTGCAGATACGCATCTGCAGATCAGGACGGAAGGAATACGTATAGAGATAGTCCCATCCTACGAGCGTCGAAGCAGGCACGTCCATATAATCGGCGCGGAAACAGTAGTTGGTCGTGTAGGGATATGTATAGGCAGTGCCGTCTTTGATAATCTTGATCAGAATACCTTCGCCCGTATAGTTGAAGGGATTCGTCAACGTAAACTCATTCCAGCCGGTCGTCGTAAACACCGGCGCCGGCCCCTGCCAGACAACCGTAAACATGTTGTCGGGGGTATGCGATCCGTCCATGACGTATGTATCGCTGGTATTCATCATCATGATGGTAATGATACCATTCGACCAGGCATACGCGTAGTCGACATACCAGGAAAGGCTCTCGATCTTTCCCGGACCACCGGTCCATCCGCCTCCAAGGATTTCCGACTCAGGGTAGAGCGACTCGGATATCGTACTCCACCAGTAGTAATTGAATGGGAAATACTCAGGGTAGTCATAAGCGGCACTATTGTTACCTATCGTCACGATACCTTGGGCCATACCAGCCGCCCCAAACGCGAAGAACGCAACAAGGACGAATAACGAACGTAGCAGCTTCTTCATATAACACTCTCCTTTTGGAAAATCATGTATGTGGGAACATTTATTTCTCGTGTCGATAGGAATTCCGATAAATCTTGCGAACGGGAAACAACGCGACAGCATTCCACAAGGTAATCCATGCCGAAAGCCGCCCGATGCAAAATGAATATCGCCGATCTATTTAGTAAGTCGATTTAATCTACATACTCCTGTTAACAGATTCAAGTATCGCGAAATATTCTAAAAATGCTTTTTGCAAAAGTCTCAAAAGCGGAAGATTTCTATGTTATTTCGCGTTTTTTTCAATAACACACAGCATACCCATTTGTTGCAAGGGTGCGGAAACCGGCTTTTGCCGGTTTCCGCTGGAGTAATCAAGCCGTTTTACTTCATTAGTGTCATCTTGACGACTTTTGATTCGGTTTTCCCTGTAGCCTCGCTGGTAACTGTACACTTACAGAAGTACGATCCGCTTGGCAATCCGGAGCCATCGACCGCCTGGAAATACTCGCCGGGCTGTAACAGCCTCGATCCTGAGGGAACAGAAACCAACATCCCATTCGCATTATACACGGAGAATCGAACGAATGAAGGCTCCGGAATTGAATACCTGACCATCGTAGAAGGATTGAATGGGTTCGGATAATTCTGAGCAACCTCGAATCTGACCGGTGTCTGCGGTATTTCAGTTTCGGTGATGCCTTCGAGAAGAGGCTCATGGTACGCCTGCATCACTTTACCCGGCGTCGGGGTGTTGTATTCATACACAAACAATACCAGGTCGGACAACGAAGGAAGCGAGTCTACCGAAGTAACTGAAATATCCTGCGAATACTTTGTATTCGCAGGGATTACCGATCCATCTCCGATTGTATAACCGTATTCATCCGGATGAACTGCGGTCACAACATGATTGTGTTCGTAATCGGGCAGCCATTCAGAGGGATTATACCTCGATTGTCCAAATTTCCGCTGGTTTGTTGTCTGGATAAACACCAGACGGTACTGCCCCTGCGCCGCAGAAAGGAATGTCACCTCTGCCGTGAAACTGAGCGATTTGCTTTGTTCGTTGTAGGCTTTGCCGGTAATAGCAATACTGACAATGCTCTCTTCGTTCTGGAGTATCGACCGAATATTGGCGCCCCATACGTCCCTGCTGATCGGGATTCCTGTTTCGCCGTCATACACTCTACGGTCGACAGCGCCTGTCGGAAAAGCCGATACTCCGATATAATCCATCATTTTACCGCCAAGCGGCACTTCCATGGCGTCGCCGGAATGGTAGGCAAGAATTGCGACGCGATCGCCGAGTTCCGCCTCGATAGCACGCAATGAATCGGCTCCATAGGGGCACCAACCGCACCACGTTCCAGTGAATTCTTCTACGAGCACAATCTTTTCTGCAGTCGGCACTACATCGACCAGGTAGGCAATAACTGGCGTCGTTGCTTCCGACGGGATGTCTGTGGTCAGCTTGATAGCGCCGGTATTTCTGCCATCGGTGAGTTTGGACGCATCGATGAGCATCGTCAGCATTGCCTTCTCATACCCTTGCAGGGTTCCACTAGTTGCACCCGAGAATGCAATCCATGGGCAGTCGCCTTCTACGGCAACAGACCATGCTTGCGGGGTGAGACCAATATTTTCGATGCCAATTTTGAACATCCGCGGCTCTGTATCGCTCCTGCCTGCGAGACATACGACTGAGTCCTTACCAACGGCAACTCCCTTCACCATCGGAGCCGAGGGATCGAAACGCTCCACCATTGAAGTAATCCCTGCAGCGGATTCGCCGCCGGGCGCTACAATCACTGTCCCGGCGGAAGCGATTCGGCTGTTTCGGATTCCTGTTATTTTCTTTTCGTACGTCGTCCAGGTTTTCGCGGTCACGTCAAATCCGTACGTCCATTCGATAGCATTGCCGGATTTTTCGGTATCGCCTCCGGTAAAGTAAGCCGTCGAGCCTAGAGCTGCGGCTGACGGATAGCGGATTCCGCCGAACGGATAATCGGCGGCGCTGGTCCAGGTCAACGTCCCTCCTTCGATGGCGCCGATATATGTTGAAGACTGATACGGCGAGGCCAACGTACTGTTGAATCCTCCGGCAGTGATGATTTTATTGTCGATGGTAACAGATCCGATATCCGTCACTCTTGCCGGGTATTTGACCGTCGAAGTAGACCAGGAATCTGTCTCGGTATCGTAGACTTGAATGAGATCGAGATACGACGAATTATACTGAAGCGATGAATTGTTTCTGCCGCCGATCAGATAGATTTTTTTGTCGATCACTCCGACGGCGCAGCCGAACTGAATTTTCGGCATATCAGTCTTCGATTCGTAAGTATCTGTCGCCGGATCGTAGGCAAATACCGTTTTGACCCCTTCCCAATCATTCTTTCCCGAACTGTATCTACACCCTCCGACCAGATAAACCTTTCCATCGACCGGAACCGCAGAGGCGTGCGCCAGCTCTGCGATCGGGATACCCATGATCGAGGTCCAGGTATCGGTGGCAGCATGATACTTGAAGCAGGAACCGTCGGGAGCATTCTGTCCTCCGGATGTGCTGTATCCGGCAAAAACATAGACGAAACCGTCCATCCCCGCAGTGGCATGATACATTTTTGGCGTCGGAATCCCAGCGGCGCTCGTCCATTGGGAATGAGCGCCTTCAATGGGATACAGCACTCCTCCGGTATAGATTGACGCCTGGGGGATCTGCGTAAACCGCGGTAGGGTCTGAGCACCGACGATGGATGTGGAACAAATCAACAGTGCAAATGCAAGGAACGCGCAATCGGAACGAAACTTCATAGAAACCTCCGTGTATGATGTTGTCTCTGTGAATTCAGTCTGAAAGGCGTGCAGCGGAAGGCATTCCCCCGCCGTTTTGGGGAACACGCTACATGTCGATAGTAAGGGGCTCTGATAATCGATATTATATGTCAAAGTACAAAACCGGAACGTGAAAAGCATCACGGGATGTAGGTAGATTTATCGGATTTTTCTGCCGTGCCGTTGACACTCTTCTTTTCCTCCCATAAAAAAACGTCCCCGCTCGCAAGCGGGGACGTAATTGACGGCGGTATGTTCCGCCGGTAAAACGAAATTTTATTTCGTCAGCGACATCTTGATCGACTTCGAATACGTCGCGCCGGACTTGCCGGTCATTTCAACGACTGCGATGTAGGTGCCGGTCGCGAGGTCGTTGCCGCCGAATTTCACGGAATGAATACCTGCGGCCTGGCTGCTTTCGTTGACGAGTTCGCGGACAAGTTCGCCTGCGGAGTTGTACACGCGCAGTTTCACGGAAGAATTCTCCGGAAGCGTGTAGTTGATGCTGGTTTCAGGATTGAACGGATTCGGGAAATTCTGACCGAGTTCGAAGCTCGAAACGCTGAACGATCCGTTGTCTTTCTTGACGTCGGCGTTCTTGTCGCGCATCCAGTTCATCTTGATTGCGATATAGTCGAAGTTGTTGACTGTGCCGTTACCATCGGTATCCATGTAGCAGCCGTTCGGAGTCTGCCAGGGCACTGCCGCTTGCGGTGTCCACTCGATGTAGGTCAGCGGGTTGGTTGCTGCATCGGCGCGGTAACGCGCAGGTCCTCTCAGCCACGAAGACTGGAGGTTGGCATCGTGGATGTAGTTGTTCAAACCTTTGATATCGCCATAGTTGCAAAGACCGTCGTTGGTAACGTCGCCCGGATAGACAACACACGGCTGTGCACCGGCGGGAAGAACAAGCAGGCTGCTCGTAAGTTCTTCGTCGCCCATGCCGTTGCACTGATCCATCGTGTTGAAGATCACTGAAACGATGTAGTATCCCGGGGGAACGGCGCCGGTCGGAATGTTGACAATACCGCTGCCGTAGGTCTGACCTTCGCCGCTGATTGGGATATATTCAGCCGGCATTTCCACGACAACGTTGTTCTGAAGGTCCATCAAACGCACAGTAACCGTAATGGTGAAATCGCCTTCCGGACGCCCGCCTGCGTAATTCACAGGGATGCTGCCAGGGATGTTGACGAATGCCGGAATATCCATCGAGATTTCCGACTTCGGACCGTTGCAGATGCGCATCTGCAAGTCGGGGCGGAAGCTGTATTGACTGAGATAGTTCCAGCCGACGAGGGTTGCTGCGGGTACGTCGGAATAGTCCGCCGCGAATGTATAATTCGTGGTATACGACTTTGCGAATGTCGTATACGGATAGGAATACGCCGTTCCATCCTTGATGATCTTGATATGGACGCCGCCGCCGGTGTAATTGAACGGATTGGTAAGCGTGAACTCGTTCCAGCCGAGCGTCGTGAACAGCGGAGCGGGACCCTGCCAGACAACCGTGAATAGGTTATCGGGGGTATGCGGACCGCCGGGATGCGAGGTAGCGGTCGTATTCATCATCATGATGGTGACAATACCGTTGCTCCATGGATTTGCGACTGTCACATTCCATGCGAGACTTTCGATTTTACCGGGACCGCCTGTCCAACCGCCGCCGAGAATGTCGGATTCGGTATAGACGGCTTCAGAAATCGTACTCCACCAGTAATAGTTGAACGGGAAGTACTCCGGATAATCGTAAGCCGCAGAGTTGTTGCCAATGGTTACGATACCTTGAGCATTCATAGATGACGTCAAAGAAACGAGCACTACGAGCGCCGAAAGCAATGGTAGGAACCTCTTCATAAAAAAACTCTCCTTTTGGATAAAACCGTTGTATTTTAAACGAATCGCACTTTCTGTCTCAGGGTGTGGGGCTCTGAAACGGGCGAACTCCGGTTTAGTTACCGGCAGATTTCTGTTCGCTTTTCCTGATATTCATCGAACAATCTAGTTGTTCAACATAAACATCGGATCAACGTATGTCAATAAAATACAATGACATAATTGCAGAAATCGACACAGGACTAACACCGCCGGTATTTGAGATAGAAGTAGAAAACACACACGAACTACTTCATCACACACTCAATAATACCAAATATCACGTCAAATATCTGTCATAGACTCGACATTTACAAACATGGGTGAAGAATTTTCACTTATTGGCGAGAAGATTTGTTATCCCCTTAATAATCATATCGATACCGATCGCCCCGATGAAGAAGCTGTTCAGCCGGAGAACGATTCCGATGTTCTTGTTGAAGGCGACACTTAAACCGCGTTTGGTGAACAGACCCTTCAGCATTTTGAGCAGTAGAATGATGAAAAAACTAATGGTCATGATGGAAGTAAGAAGGAGGACGGAAATAAGGAAGGAGTAATCGTGCCGCATGAGGATGGTGAGAGAAATGGTCCCCGCCCCGACCATGAAAGGAAGCGCGATTTCCGATGCCAGGTCGTTCAGATCTTCTTTCAGTGTAATGATAGCTTTGCGTCCTTGAACGAGGTAATAATAGGCGTACGAAAAAATGACGATGCCGCCGAAGATCCTGAACGATTCGAAATGGATTCTGAATACGTACGTGAAAAGGATGTCCCCAAGAAACAAAAACAGCACGTAGATCAGGAAAGAGATCAACGATGCCTTGAAAAGCACCTTGACGAAGAGCTTCCCTTCCAGCTGATCCATGACAGGATTCAGGTACAAAAACAATGCAAACGGATTCAGCATCATGACGAAACCGATGACTGTGCCGATCAAAACGCTACCTCATGTTCGATGTAAGTGGTGTATCTCTTCATATACCGAAAATTCGGCCTTTATGTCGCAAATTCCACGCATTCTTCGAGAATCGCCTTCTCTTTCTGCGCTTCACGTGTGTTGACCATCGCCAACAGAACGATACCGATCACAAAAAACGCAATCAGCGACAGGATCGAAAATCGTGCGCTGCCGGTCGTCTGACGTATCAGCGCGAACACAAACGGTCCGCCGATGGCACTGAATTTCTCAAAAACCGAAAAAAATCCAAAAAACTCCGCCGACGCAGCAGGGGGGACCATCTTGCTGTAATACGACCTGCTGAGCGCCTGGCTGCCCCCAAGAACAAGCCCGACAACGCCTCCGAGCACCCAGAATTCGAGCGGCCGTGTCATGAAAAATGCGTAGATAACAATACCCGCCCAAACGAACAACGATATCTGGAGCGCGGTTTTCGTCTCCCATTTCCGCGCGATCGCCGAAAAAAGACGCGCTCCGAGAATGCCAACTATCTGTACCATCAGCAAACACCCCATCAGCGTAAGGGTGTCAAACTTCAGTTCCTCGCTGCCGTAAATAGTCGCCATCGCGATCACCGTTTGAATACCGTCGTTGTAAACCATGAAGGCCAGTAAAAAGAGCAGGAGATGCTTCGTTGTGCTGACTTTTCGAACAACCACGGAAATTCGTTCGAATCCAAGCGCGATAATCTCGCGCGCGGATTTCTTCACCGGTGCTACCTGTGGTTCTCGCAATCGCGCAAAGGTCAACAGAGAAAAACCGCCCCACCATAATCCGACGCTACCGAGCGCCAGACGAACCGCCATTCCCGCGTCGGGAATACCGAGCGATTCGTGGAATTGCACCAGCAGCAAATGGAAGATGAAGAGGATTCCCCCGCCGGCGTATCCGTATGCGTATCCTTTCCCGGAGATTTCGTCCTGCAACTCAGGCGGCGCGATATGAGGAAGAAAGGCATCGTAGAAGACGTTGGCGGATACAAAGGCAACGTTTGCCGCAAAGAACAGGATCAGCGCTACCCATACATCGCCGGGACCCACGCTCACCATCATCAGCGTCGCGGCGCTGCCGGCATAGCAGAATCCCATCATGTATTTCTTTTTCGCCGAAGTCACATCGGCGATGGCGCCGAGCACGGGCGAGGTGAGTAATACGAAAAATGCGGATATACCGAGCGTATACCCGTAGAGCGATGTCGCGGTTATTCCATGGATTCCCAGTATGGGAATATTGATTCCGCCAGAGGGGACAACCGCCTGATTCAGGTAGGGACCGAACAGAGCTGCAAGCACAGTTACGGCAAATGCAGAATTCGCCCAGTCGTACATGTACCATCCGCTGAGCATCTTCTTGTCCGGTTTGAAAGTCTGTAGAGGCAACTTCATTTATGTCATCCTTTCAATAACGCCCGGGGCGTCGCAGGTTTCATATTACTGGACCAGCCCCCTCCCCGATTTATTAACGCGTTCGTCTTTCGTGAGAGAACTATAAATCGAATCAAGCATTCCATTCAGGAAAGAAGCGCTGTGCCCGGTACTGAACCGCTTCCCGATCTCCACGCATTCGTTTATCGTCACTTTGGGAGGAATATCGTCGAAATATAGAAATTCGACGACTCCCATACGGAGAAGAACCTTATCGATAACAGCGATACGGTCGAAATCCCAGTGTTCCGAATGTGCTTTGATGATTGCATCCGCTTCGTCGATATGGCGCAGGGTTTTGTAGACCAGTGATTGCGCAAAGTCCCTGTATTCCTTGCTTTCGCTGAGAGTGTCGGCAATCACGCTTTCGAAAAGAAGTTCAACCGGTTCCTTCGATATTTCGTACGCGTACAATACCTGCATCGCCTTTTCGCGCACATCGCGCCGGGAGAGTTTAATAGCCATAATGCTCTGAATATGCTCTTTTTGTTGATCCTATCTATGAATCCCGCGTCTCCGATATACGGTACGGCGAGTGAATTTGAATGAACGGCGCTTGCGATCCGCCGGGTTTTTGCACCGATACGGGCACACCGAAGAAATTCGCAATCGCTTCCGGAGTCAACACCGATTCCGGTGCGCCGTGCGCCTGGATTGTACCGTCCGCAAGTATTCCGACCTCGTCGAAATACGACAGCGCAATATTCAGGTCGTGCGTCACGCAGACGATGGTTTTCTTGTGTTCGCCGCGCATATGCAGTAAAAGATCGAACATCGCAACCTGATAGGCGATATCCATGAATGCCGTCGGTTCATCGAGCAGGAGCAGCGGCGTTTCCTGCGCCAACGCTCTGGCGAACAACACGCGGTGCAACTCGCCGCCCGAAAGCTCCGTTACATTCCGCTTGCGAAGATGCTCGATTCCGCATCGCTCTATCGCGCGAGAAACGGCTTCTCTGTCGGCATCCGATTCATACCCCGGACCGTGCAGATGGGCATATCTTCCGAGCATAACCATCTGTTCGACGGTGTACGGAAACACCATTTGCTCGGTCTGCGGCACAAAGGCGACCACTCGGGCGCGCGCTTTCGCGTCCATTGCCGCAGCATCGGTTCCGTCGAGTTCAATTCGGCCGGCATCCGGCTTCAACAATCCGGCCGCCAGTTTTAGCAGCGTGGTTTTCCCTGCGCCGTTGGGACCGATAATGCCGGTGATGCCTGCATCCGGAATTCGCCATTCGACGTTTCTACAAACCGCACGCCCCGGATAGGAAAAATCGACGTTATGAAAACATAATCCGGGCACGCCGTTGCTCTATTATACGCAGCGCTGCAGGATACGCTCGATTTCGGCCTGCGAATAGTCCGGCATGCGCCAGACGCGGGCAAGACGCGAGGCGTTTTCCGCGATGACGGGAATATCCGCGGCGGGTATCCCGGCATCGGCAAGGCGCACAGGCCGGCCGATACCTTCAAACCACGCTTTCATTCGTTCCACCGTTATACGGGCGGCTTCAAGATCGCCGGTTGCATCGACACCAAAGACATTTCTGCCCAACTTGGCGATCCTTGCTGTCCTGGATTCGATGACCGAGTTCAGCCAACCGGGCAGTACGATAGCCAGCCCTGCTGCATGAGCGATATCGTACAACGCCGAGAGCGAATGTTCGATCATATGCACCGGGAAGGGCGTCGCGCCCATGCCCGCCTGCGTCAATCCGTTCAATGCAAGCGAAGCCGACCACATCATTGTCGCCCGCGCGTCGTAATCGTCCGGTTTTTCGAGGATGCGCTCGGTCGCCTCTATAATAGTTCGGATCAATCCTTCTGTAATGCCGTCCTGCACCGCTGAATTCGGATTTTCATTGTTGAAATACGGTTCCAGAAGATGCGTAATTGCGTCGACGCCGCCGTTGGCGCTTTGGTCGGGTGGGACGGTAGAGGTTACTGCAGGATCGAGGAACGATGCAACCGGAAACGTATACGGAGAACCGAAACTGAATTTCTCCTGCGTTTCCTCATTCGTTACTACCGCTGCCCGGTTCATCTCGGAAGCGGTTGCCGCCAACGTCAGGACGGCGAATAGCGGCAATGCCGATGCGGGGCGCGCCTTGTCGATGAAGAAATCCCACGGGTCGCCGTCGTACGGTATTCCGGCGGCTATAGCCTTTGCACTGTCGATGACGCTTCCTCCGCCCACGGCAACGATCATATCAACCCGGCGCTCGCGAGCGACGGCAATCGCCTCCCGCACTTTCGATATCACGGGATTCGGCTTCACTCCTTCAACCAGCACCGTCGATATCTGCTCTTTGTGAAGCGACTCCAACACGCGGTCCAGCAGTCCGGTTTTCCTGACGCTTCCCTTCCCTATCAGGACAAGGGCGGTGGTTCCGTGGCGCGCGGCTTCTTTTCCGAGTTTCTCGTGCGCATTTCTGCCAAATACAATTTTGGTAGGATTGTGAAATATGAAATCTTTCATTCGGTAAGTCGATTATAATGGTACGGATGTTCCTCTGGAACGCAGGCAACGACCAACCGCGTGTCCGATGCCGGATAAACATGAACGGTAAGATACGCAATTACCCCGGCGCTGGAAAACCCGTTCTTTCGGTATACCCGTTTGAACGCCGCGCCGGGTCGGGATGTCATATTCCCGGAAGAAGATGCAACTACTAACCCTTAATGATTGTTGAAATTGCGGACCTTCACACCCGGTTCTCCCGGACCCGTTCCGGTTTGTTTCGCGACAGGCGAGAACCTATATTTGAGGGCTTTGTAAATCTATCGCGGAAATATGGAGTACGAGTGGCTTTAGAGTCGATTATGTTTTTCGTTCTTGCGGCCGTTGGAATTGTTTCGGCAATCCTGATGATAACGAGAGCGAATCCGGTAAATAGCGCCCTGTTCCTTATCGTCAATTTTATTGCTCTTGCGGGGATCTACCTCACGCTGCACGCACAATTTGTCGCGATCATGCAGATCGTCGTCTACGCGGGTGCAATCATGGTGCTTGTGTTGTTCGTCATCATGCTGCTCAACCTGCAGAACGAGAAGCACCTCAAGGATACGTCGATATTCAGAGCATTGACCGGCGTCGGTTTGGGTGTAATTCTGCTCATTTCCATCGTCGCGCCAATGTGGACATCGTTCGATGCTCGCTTCCCCGGTCCCGCCGCAAATTCCGTCGAGCAGGGCACGGTCGAGTCTATCGGCAAGGTGTTGTTCAGCGGTTTCGCACTCCCGTTCGAGCTAACCGCAATGCTGCTCCTCGTCGCGATGATCGGGGCAATCGTCCTGGCAAAAAAACGATTCCCGTAACCTTAACCGCAATCCGTCATGCTGCCAATACAATATTATCTGCTTCTGAGCGCAATCATGTTTATCATCGGCGTTGCCGGTGTGCTCACACGCAGGAATGCGATTATCATTTTCATGTGCATCGAGCTGATGCTGAACTCCGTCAATTTGACATTTGTAGCCTTTTCGAGTTACCTCGGCAATAACGCCGGTCAGATTGTCGTGTTTTTCGTCATGGCGGTAGCCGCCGCCGAAGCCGCCGTCGGGCTGGCGATCGTGATTGCCCTCTTCCGTAACAAGGAAACGGTCAACATCAACGATGTCAACATACTTAAATGGTAGCGGCAGCCCATCGAAGGGCATTCCGGCAGGATGTTTAATTGGAATTGTGCATTTGTAAATAGAGAGTCAGCCTGAACCAATGTATCAATACGCGGGTCTGATCGTCCTTTTTCCGCTCGTAGGTCTTCTTCTGAACGGACTTATCGGACGAAAAATCAAAAACGAAGCCATCGTCGGTTTCATCGGCAGCGCAGCCGTTGGACTTTCATTCATTCTCGCTGCGTTGATCTTCATCGAACAGCTCGGAGCGCCGCCAGAACAGCGTTCCCATATCGTGACGCTGTTCACATGGATCGCCGCAGGACAATTCAATGTATCGGCGGCATACCAGATCGACCAGCTTTCCATTCTGATGACCCTCGTCGTCACCGGCGTCGGCACGCTGATTCACATCTATTCCATCGGCTACATGCACGGCGACCGAGGCTACTGGAGGTTCTTTACCTATCTGAATCTCTTCATTTTCGCGATGCTGAATCTCGTCCTCGCCGATAACTACCTGCTGATGTTCCTCGGGTGGGAAGGCGTCGGGTTGTGCTCATACCTGCTGATCGGATTCTGGTACGACCGGAAATTCGAAGGCACGTCGATTGTCTGGACAGGCGATGCTGGAAACAAGGCGTTCTGGGTAAACAGAATCGGCGATTTTGCCTTCCTGATCGCCATGTTCCTGATCTTCAAGGAATTCGGTTCGCTCGCGTTCGCCACGGTCATGGATCAGGCGGTTGTGTACTCGCCCGGAAATTCGACCATTTTCTGGATTACGCTCCTGATGTTCATCGGCGCGACCGGTAAATCGGCTCAGATTCCTCTGTTCATCTGGCTTCCGGACGCAATGGCGGGTCCGACTCCTGTCAGCGCACTGATTCATGCCGCCACGATGGTCACGGCAGGCGTGTACATGGTTGCCAGAAATTCGCTTCTGTATGCGCTCGCTCCGGACACAATGACGATTGTCGCCATCGTCGGCGTTGCCACGGCGGTTATCGCCGCTTCGATCGGTATCGCGCAAAACGATATCAAGAAAGTGCTCGCCTATTCGACCGTCAGCCAGCTCGGGTATATGTTCCTTGCGCTCGGCGTCGGCGCATTCACTGCCGGCATTTTCCACGTCATGACGCATGCCTTCTTCAAGGCGTGCCTCTTCCTGGGAAGCGGTTCGGTGATCCACGCGATGCATGAGGAGCAGAACATTCAGCATATGGGCGGTCTCAAAGAGAAAATGCCTAAAACGGCAATGACCTTCCTGATATCGAGTTTCGCGATTGCGGGCTTCCCTCCGCTATCCGGATTCTTCAGCAAGGATGAAATCCTTTGGAAAGCGTTCGCGAACGGTTCAGCCGTATTCTGGATACTCGGAGCATCGGCGGCGTTCATGACGGCGTTTTATATGTTCCGTATGGTTACGCTGACGTTCTATGGCAAGCCGCGTTGGCATGAAGGCGTCCACCCGCACGAATCGCCCGCTACCATGACGATACCGCTCATCGTATTGGCGTTTCTGGCAATCGCAGGCGGATTCCTGGGCGTCCCCGAAGCGCTCGGCGGCGGCAATGCCATCCACCAATGGCTGCATCCGATATTCGAACGCGCCGAAGCGGCGCTCCCGGCGCATCACGAAGCAAGCCACACCATGGAATACATCCTGATGGCTGCATCCGTCGCAATCGCCGTCGCCGGTTTCTGGCTCGGAAGAACGACATACCTGCGCAATCCGGGCGCGGACGCATCGCTGAAATCCAAACTCGGCGGCGTCTACAACCTGCTCTCGAAGAAATATCTCATCGACGAACTCTACATGAATACAATCGTGAATCCCCTTGTGCGCATGTCCGAACGTTTTCTTGCCCGCACGGTGGATCAACGCATGATCGACGGAGTCGTCAACGGCGTCGCCCGGCTTACCGGCAACATCGGATCGGGCATGCGGCTCGTGCAAACGGGCGTCGTTCAAAACTATGCGTCGATGCTGGTGCTCGGCGTCGTCATCGTTCTTGGTTTGGTTCTTCTCGGATTATAACATAAAGACACCCATGATCGAACACCTCCTGTCATATCTCCTGTTTCTACCGGCAATCGGCGGCTTGATCCTTCTGCTTGGACGAAGGAATGAAACGTTCGTCAAGCTCGGTGGTATCGTAGTATCCGCGGTCGTATTCGTCCTCTCGCTGATCCTGTGGTTTCACTACCATTCGTATACCGGAGACATGCAGTTCGTCGAACGGGTGTTGTGGATTCCCGCGCTGAACGTTCACTACTACATCGGCATCGACGGTATTTCGCTGCTGCTGGTCGTGCTGACCACGCTCCTCACTCCGATCGTTCTGATCGCATCGTGGGAGTCGGTGAAGAAACAGGTCCCGATGTATGTATTCCTGATGCTTCTTCTCGAATCGGGTATGATCGGGGTGTTCGTTTCGCTGGATACCTTTTTATTTTATGTGTTCTGGGAAATCATTCTGATTCCGATGTATTTCATCATCGGCATCTGGGGCGGAAAAGACCGCATCTATGCATCGGTCAAGTTCTTCATCTACACAATGGTGGGGTCGCTACTGATGCTGATTGCCATTATCTGGCTGGGCTACTACGCTTCGACTCTGCCCGGCGGATCGTTTACCACCGATATCCCTCGACTTTACGATATTGCGCCGTCGATACCCTTCCATGTCCAGGTGTGGCTGTTCGCCGCATTCGCATTGAGCTTCCTGATTAAAGTACCCGCATTTCCGCTGCATACCTGGCTGCCCGATGCGCACGTTCAGGCGCCGACCGGCGGTTCCGTCATTCTTGCCGGCGTTCTGCTGAAGCTTGGAACCTACGGTCTGATCCGCTTCAATCTGCAGATGTTCCCTGCCGTATCGATCGAATACGCATGGCTGTTTGCAGCCATCGGCGTTGCCGGCATCATTTACGGCGCGCTTGTATCGATGGTTCAGACGGACATCAAGAAGCTGGTGGCATATTCTTCTGTCAGTCATATGGGTTTCATCGTCCTGGGCATCTTCGGTATGACCGTGGAGAGCCTGCAGGGCGGACTGATTCAGATGATCAATCACGGACTTTCCACCGGCGCGTTGTTCCTTATCGTTGGAATGATTTACGACCGCCGGCATACAAGGGAAATCGCCGATTTCGGCGGTCTCGCCAAATCGATTCCGGTATTCTCGACGGTCTTCATGATCGTCACACTCTCGTCCATCGGTCTGCCCGGTTTGAACGGATTCACCGGCGAGTTCCTAATTCTACTCGGCTCGTTCCAGTCTGCGGTACTCGGATCGACGTGGTACGTAGTATTAGCCGCTTCGGGCGTGGTTTTTGCCGCCGTCTACATGCTGTGGATGTACCAGCGCGTAGTCTTTGGCGTTTCGCGCAACGATGAAAACACCTCCATTCCCGACCTTTCGATACGCGAATTCGGGCTTCTTCTGCCCATTCTCCTGTTCATTTTCTGGATCGGTGTCTATCCTTCGACGTTCCTCTCTAAATCAGAACGCTCCATCCAGCGCGTCGTCACTACCGTGAAAGCGGCACAGGACAGCGTTGCCTTGAAGGGCGGATACACAACTGTCAAACTAGTTACGCACGAGTAGCACATTGAAACCTCTCATTACCTCATTGAAGTACTTGCTAAGCGCAACCTTCATGCTCATGCTCATGAACGGCGTCGCGTATGCAAGCGAGGAAGGCGGTTCGCATCTGGTCGAACCAAATCCCATCATGATTGCGCCTTTTGCTCTCCTCCTGTTGGCGATTGCATTAATGCCCTTCATCAACGGGAAGTTCTGGCATCATTATTTTCCGCACATTTCAATCGGTCTCGGACTGATCGCCGTCGTGTACTATGTGTTCTTCCTGCACAATCCCATCAGGATGGTACATTCCGGCATTGAATTCATTAGCTTTATCTGTCTTGTTGGTTCGCTGTTTGTCGTATCCGGCGGTATCCATATCAATCTCAAAGGATACGCATCTCCGGTCAAGAACTCGATCATTCTGCTGATCGGCGCGGTGCTTTCAAACCTTGTCGGTACCACCGGAGCATCGATGATTCTCATCCGCCCGTACCTGCGGAATAACAAGAATCATATCAAGCCGTATCACATCGTATTCTTCATCTTCATCGTCAGCAATATCGGCGGCGCATTGACCCCGATCGGCGATCCGCCGCTGTTCCTCGGCTACCTGAAGGGCGTCCCGTTCTTTTGGGTTGTCCAAAACGTGTGGCACATCTGGCTCATCGCCATTGCCCTGGTTCTCGGCATTTTCATTGTGTTCGATACGCTGAATTACCGCAAGCTCGATAAGTCCATCCGCGACAATGAAAACAGCGTCGCCGATACGACCGAGTTCCGGGGTATACATAACCTCGGATTCCTGCTTGTTATTCTAGTATCGGTGTTCATCCAGAATCCCCCGTTTGTACGCGAGATTATCATGATCGCTGCTTCCGTCGGATCGTATTACACCACCAAGAAGGAAATCCACGAAGCAAACGATTTCAATTTTTTCCCGATCAAAGAGGTCGGCTTCCTCTTCCTCGGCTTGTTCGCGACAATGGTCCCGGCGCTGGACTGGCTGGAGCTCAACGCAAGCGAACTCGGCGTTTCCACAGCAGGTCAGTTTTACTGGGGCGCAGGAATTCTCTCCAGCTTCCTCGATAACGCGCCTACGTATCTGAACTTCCTCAGCGCCGAAATCGGTTTGCTTGTTTCGAAAGCGCTGGTCACCGACGTGCATACCATTATCGCGCAGGGCGTCTCGCCTGCGTTGGTCGGACAATACTCGGCCGAAGTGCAGAATGTCATTGCCTATCTCCAGAGCCATCATGCCGCAGAACTCGCGGCGAAGAACGTCACCACCGATCACATCAACGTAGCGCATATCATCGCGAACAATGCAATTTACTTGAAAGCCATCAGCATTGCCGCCGTGTTCTTCGGAGCGAATACCTACATCGGCAACGCGCCGAACTTCATGGTGAAATCCATCGCGGAACAGAGCGGCGTCGAATGCCCGAGCTTTTTCGGATATATGTTCAAGTATTCGATTCCGATACTGATTCCGATATTCGCGCTCGTGTGGCTGCTGTTCTTTAACTAAGCCGGAAACACTGATATTCGATTCAACCGAACGGTACTATGGAACAACTCCTGCAAGATACGTTACACATCGCCCCACTCGCCGGATTAGGCGCGCTTTCGCTCATCGTCGTGTTGATCAACGCGTTCGTGAAAGAATCCGAGCCTGTAGAATACTGGGCGTCGCTGACCGGACTGTTTGCCGTACTTGGACTGGCGTTCGCCACGTACAATCAGCGCGGCACTGCATTCAATCAGATGATCGCGTATGGCGGGTTTTCAGGTTTCGTGACGATTCTCTTTACCGTATCCGCAATCATGACCCTTGGGTTATCGCGGTCGTACGCGCGTAGAATCGGAGCCGGTTTCGGCGAGTATTATGTCACCATTCTCTTCGCGTTGATGGGAATGGTCGCATTTGCCACCGCAACCGATCTTGTCGTGACCTTCATCGGTCTCGAGTTGCTTTCCATCAGTCTCTACATTTTGGTTGGAGTGACCCGCAGCAACCATCGCGCAAACGAAGCCTCGCTGAAGTATTTCCTTCTGGGCGCGTTCGCGTCGGGATTCTTCCTCTACGGCATCGCGCTCGTCTATGGCGCCTCGGGCACGACGAATAT
>CAYPBB010000003.1:110813-145225 GCA_964408855.1 uncultured Ectothiorhodospiraceae bacterium | reverse complement strand
GGAGAAACCGGCGTTCCGCTGCGCTTCGTCGCTAACCGGGCAATGACCTCGTTGACGTTCAGGTTTGCCGAGGTTCCGGCTCCGCCTTGAAGCGCCTGCAGAGGGAAATGACGGTCGTGTTCGCCCCGGATCACTTCTTCCGCGGCGTCGATGATCGCATCTGCGATGTCTGGCTCGAGATATCCGCACTCCCTGTTCGCCTCTGCGCAGGCAAGTTTGACCTGCGCCAACGCCCGGATTATCTCCAGACGCATCGTTCGATCGGAAAGGGGGAAATTTTCCAGCGCGCGAAGGGTTTGAATTCCGTATAGAACAGATTCCGGAATCTCCCGCTCGCCGAGAAAATCGCTCTCAATCCTTGTTTTTCCGTCCATCTTCAGTCCTTTTCCGGTTCAATCGTCATAATATACGGAATTCCGGCAAGGCGGGATCTAATGACGCACAGATGTCAACTGCTTCGCGGTCCACCTGTTAAACGCAAGATTTATCTTGACATCATGCGGAGAAGGCAGTACCTTTCACTGCAGCGCACAAATAACATTCAGTACCTGTATATAAAAGTCAAACCCGGGTTGTGATCCCGGGTATCGACGTTGTTGGTATAAATGGAGTATTGCCATGCATCGTTCATTACCGCTCGTTTTCCTGTTAATTGCCGCGGCATTCGCCACGGCACACGCACAGGAATGGACATACCGATACGACGGCGGATCGTCAGCAATCGACGAAGCCGCCGATGCCGTCATCGTTAACGGGAATACATATATTGCCGGTTCATCGTTCAGCGCAGCCACCGGATGGGATATCGCCGTATGTGCGATCGCATCGGACGGCTCGAAACAATGGGAAAACAAGATCGTCTTACCCGGCGATCAAAAAGCGGTTCGAATCCTCGCAAACACCGCAGGAATTGTCGTCGCCGGTCATGGTGAAGGAGGAGGCGCCGCAAGCGGAGGCGTATTTCACCGCATGAATCTGGATGGATCCAATCTTGTCAGCGGCGGATTCGCCCTGGAATCGGGGCGGCTGTTCGCGCGGCTTGTCGATGTCCGGTCTATCGGTGCCTCTTCTTTTGCAGTGCTTGTGAATGGGGTGGATTCGACAGACAGACATAAGGTGTTTCTTCTGATGTATGAGGGGACACAGCAGAAATGGATTCGAGGGTATGTGTACGGCAGCGACGCCTGGGGCGATAAATTGTTTTCCATCGGGAACACCATCGGTATCCTAGGGCATCGCGCGGGCAATACCGTCGACGGTTTCATGACTATCTATGACCTGAACGGCAACGAGCTCGCTTCGCAACCGTACGACAACGGCGACGATGAATATCCGATGGATGCCGTGAACGATGCTTCTGGTAATCTGTTTATTGCAGGGTACTGGGACGACCGCTTTGGAATGCATTCGCCGGGTTTTCTCAAGGTCGATCCGAGCGGTTTTCTCGTCTATTCCAAGAATATCCCCTCGACAGGCAATCCGGGCAGCAGAGCGATTCAGTTGAAGCTCGATAGCAATGGCGATCCGGTTATTCTTGTCCGCGAACGGAAAAACGACGGCTATCGAATGCTGGCGGCAAAGTACACTTCCGATGGCGATTTCGAGTGGAGCGCTGAAATTGCCGGCGAAGGCAACGGCGCAGACACGGAACCGCCGATGTTCAAAGGTCTGTCCGCAGCGGAGCTCGACGGTTCATCCGCAAGATTGTTTTGGTACCCTGCAACGGACGATCAGTCGATGCACGATGAAATCGTATACTCAGTGTATATGAGCGATACATCCGGCGGGCAGGATTTCAATTCTCCGGCAGGGATGGTATCCGGACGGACGTACTTCAGGACTCCAGCCCTTGCGGCAGGGAAGACGTATTATTTTGTTGTCCGTGCAAACGATCCGTCGAACAACAGGGAGACGAATACCCGGGAGCTTTCGGTGACGACAGCCGCCGAACCCGTCGAGATAGCGACGGCGAGCCTGCCCGGCGGCGTGGTCGGGGTTGCATATTCGGCGCAGCTACAGGCGCAAAAAGGCATGCCGCCGTATGCGTGGTCGCTGATATCGGGAGCGCTGCCGCCGGGTGTTACGCTCGACGGCGGTGGCACATTTGCCGGAACACCGAATGCCGCCGGGAGCTTCCAGTTCACCGTTCGCGTCGATGATTCGCAATCAGGGTTCGCCGAAAAGGCGCTGACAATTGACGTCACCGACAACATGCCCTCGCTGATCGTTCTCCGCGACACGACCATCGGCGGCGGTACATTGAATTTCCGCAGGATTATTGTCGGCGCTGGTGCGGTGCTGACGGTTACAGCGGACGCGGTGTTGAACGCCGCCGACAGTATTTCCGTAAGCGGGGCCATCCAGTCGGATTGCCATCATCTTACCCTTGCATCGCCGCTGGTGATGGTCGCCGGATCGCTCGATAATTCCTGTTCCGATACAGACGCAGTGTCGCCGGGCAATCTTACCATTTTTGCCTCATCGGGGATGCTGCTCGGCGATACGACCAAAGCGCCCGATCAATCGCTCATCGAAACCGACGGCGTCTTGCTTCTGACAGATAAACAGGACGTAACGCCGTCGGATTTCATCGTGCCGCCTCTGCTCCGGTCGCCTGCGAAGCTGCCACCGGTGTGCGCGGTTTCAGCAGGCGCACTGAACGAATCCTTGAATTCGGAAGAACCGCTGACTGTACAGTTCGCAATCGAAGGTGCCGATCCGGATGGCGGAGCAGTGACGTTCGATGTCGATTTTGGCGACGGCGAAACGCAGTCGAACGTCGTGCCTGAGGACGGGATCAGCACTGTTCTCGAACATACATTCTCTACACCCGGCGCGTACCAGGTCATAGTAACGGTTCGCGACGACGAAAGCGCTTCTTCGCAATCGAGCCTGAGACTTGTCGTGCGCAACGATTCAGTTGGCGCGCCCAAGGCGCTTGGGCTCTCCATCGCGGCAACCCAACTTCTCAATCAGCATGAGGATACGGTCCGGTTTTTCGCGGAAACTGGACTCGATCCTGCATCCGATATCGCCACATATCAATGGGATCTCGGCGATGGAACGCTTTCTGGCGACCCGTCCCCGGTACATGTCTATGCCGCGTCGGGCAGGTACGATATCTCTCTTACCGCCACCGACGATAGCGGACACACGGCGACGGCAACGACAAGCATCTACGTTTTCGAAACACAGACTATCAGCGGAGTGCGCGGAACCGGTCTCTCCAAGGCTGCGCTACCGGCTCCTCCGGGATGGAATCCGCCGGTGATCTGGTGGGCGCGCGCGCGCGCGCAGCATTTCCGCGGCTGGTCGGGACAGAATACGTGGATTCCCGGTTGGGTCGAGGCGAAGGATGGTAAAGCCGGACGGAACGGTCTCTCCGGACGGAGAGGCGGAAATACCGATATCTATGTTGAAGGCGATCTGGATATTCGGAATCCATTCGGCGGCAATCCGAATATCCGCGCCGGAAATGGAGGCAATGGCGGCGACGGAAGAGCGGGACGAAACTCGTCTGCCGGCGCGCCAGGAGGAAAGGGGGGCAGCCTCCGCATCAGAGCCGTAAATACGAATATTGTCGGAGGGACGTTCAGTACCGGTAACGGCGGTGATGGCGGCAGCGCGACGGCCATATGCAATGCCGGAAAGGATGCGCATGCCAGAGGAGCAGCCGGAGGGCCTCCGGGCAGCACGCTGTCGATTCTCGGCAGCAAATCGTGCAGTTTCCAGGGGAATGTTTCGATTATTCTCGGCAAGGGCGGCGATGGCGGTAGCGCGACGGCAGTCGCGTGCGGCGGAAAAAATATGTGTCCTGCCGGCGAAAAAGGCGGTAGCGCGTATGCCTATGGAGGACGCGGAAACGGATCGCCGAAAAGCGGAATCGTTTTGGGCAATCCGACCGGATTGACAAACATCACGATTTCTGGAGGCGACGGCGGAAAAGGCGGCGATGCAACGGCGACGGCCGGTAAGGGCGGCGATGCCGTCTGCGATAACAACGCGACCGGAGGAAACGGCGGAAACGCATTGGCTGTCGGCGGGAACGGCGGGAAGACTGGTTATACTGCGTCGGCGCGCGCAAGGGCGATGAACGTCGCGCCGGGCAGTTTCAAAGGCGGGGACGGAGGAAATGCCACGGTCAGCGGGGGCAACGGCGGAATCGGAACCGCCAACCCGAATCCTGCACAGCAGCCCAACGGCTGCGAGATCAAAGGAGTCGATACTCACGCAAAAGGCGGCAAAGGCGGAACACTGACAGCGAAGAACGGCGAATATGGAACGAGCAAAGTGAACGGCGCCAGCAATGACGGGCAGCCGGGTTCCAATACGCTGAGCGGCGCCAACGGCGGAACCGCTACTGCAACCGGCGGAAACGGCAGCAATGCAACCGAGTGCTGTCCCGGAGGAGAAGGTGGGAAGGCCACGACCGTTGGCGGTGAGAAGGGAGAACATAAGCCGAAGCCGCAAAAGGGCGGCGCGGTGAACGATATGCCTGCGGTTCCCGGCGATGCGGTTTCGAAAGGCGGAAAGGGCGGCAATTCAGGTCCCTGCTGCACACCTCCTTCGCCTGGAATGAAAGGCGCAACCGGAGGCGGCTCGGATGCTACCGCTCAGGCAGAAGCGACATACACGTCTACCGGCGGAGATGGCGGCAACGGCGGCGACGGCAAAGGGCCGGGCGGCGGCGGAGACGGCGGCACAGCCACAGGCACTGTGAACGGCACCAAGACCGACGGCAAGCCGGGAGCGCCGGGTAATCCGTGCACCATTACATCGAAAGTGTATCTGCACTTCAGTTTCCCAATCGGACCGGTTAATCCAGGTCCGTATACCGTGCCGCTGTACCGGGCAAAAACCGGCGATCCGCAGGATTTGTTCGGGAATATCAGTATTACGGTCAACGGAATGGTACAGAGCGAAGGGAGTTTTCTGTTCCTCGGTCCGGGAGCGGAAATCTATATAGAAGCTACATCGCTTACGGGCGGTAATCCTCCGGTCGCCTGGCCTACATGGTACCCAATCGATGCGCAGATCACTGCAACGCAGGCGAACAATAGTCCGACCGCGCAACTCACATTCCGTGGTGGACGAAATGCCATCCAGGTTGCGTCCGGTTCCGGGAGCGATCCTACGGGGGCGCCGTTCATGATATTCCTCGATGCGGCGAACAGCCCGGATAAACGATTCGACCACTTTTACATTAGCGCTCTCGGCGAGTTCACGATGTCCGATTACTCGATTGAAATCACGTTCGAGGATCCCTGACGCCGGATGATGAATTGTTGTTCAACGAATACACAGAGAGGATTGAAATGAAATACATCGTGATCATACTTGCCGCCGCCGTCTATGTCGGCAGCGCAGCAGCCCAGTCGGGGGCGGCCGTTCCGGCGTCGCTTGCGGTTGCTGACGACGGTACAATTCTCGTGGCCGGGAGCGTAAAGAACGCGCAGGGCGCAATGCAAGTTGCGGTCGTCGGATACAATCCGGACGGCAGCGAGCGAGGCCGAAAAATGAAGTCGGTATCGCCTTCAGCGCCGTTAACCGCGGTTGCGTGCCGTACAGACGGAGCTGCGGTTATCGTACTAGGGACCGGCGGCGACGCCGCCTCTCCAAGCGATATTGTTGTCTACAAATTCGATGTGACGTCGCTCGTATCTACGGACGAAATCCCATCGCTTCCACAGACGGCGGTTTTATATCCCGTCTATCCCAATCCGGTAACCGGCAGAGAAATCGCCGTGAGGTTCGAATTACCCGAGGTCGGGCAATACATGCTCAGTCTCCATGATTTAAGCGGGAGGTTGGTGCGAATTCTGGAACATGAGACTGCACTATCAGGCGTTGTTTCCAGAAGTTTCCCTGTCGGCAGTCTGGCAGCCGGGACGTACATCGTTGTTCTGCGCACAGGCCAAAGCGTCAAAACGCAAAAAATTCTGATTCGCAGGTAATCGAAAACATCGATTCACATCCGGTCAACCGAACATTTACAGCGGTCCCGTATGTTGCTACGCAGCGGGACCGTTTTTCTTGCCGTTTCCGCGTGATTATCGATATTTTCGCTGTACCGTCTATCCACGATGAAGGAGTACGTTGATCCATGACCAGAAAGACGCCATTGCTATTACTACACGGCGCGATGGGAAGCGCGCATTCATTCGAGCGGGTCCGCCCGGTATTGGAACCGCATTTCGAGACGCATATTCTCAATTTTGAAGGCCACGGAGAACGCCGGGATTCCGGACGTCCGTTTACGATCGAACACTTCAAGGAAAACGTTCTCGATTACTTGAGCACCGAAGGGCTTACGGGCGCCAACATTTTCGGCTTCAGCATGGGCGGGTATGTTGCGCTCCTACTCGCTTCGCGTCACCCGGAATGGGTGAACCGAATCCTTACGCTCGGGACGAAATTCGACTGGACTCCCGAGTCGGCGGCCCGCGAAGCGTCGTTCCTTCAGCCGGAAACGCTTGCGGAGAAAGCGCCGAAATATGCCGCGCAACTGGAAAAAACGCACACCGGAGCCGGATGGAAACATGTCGCCCAGCAAACACAGCAGATGATGATCGGTTTGGGAAACCAGCCGGACATTAACCATCAGGTCCTTTCAGGTGTCTTATCAAAAGTACGGCTGATGGTCGGCGACAAGGATTCGATGGTGACGATTTCCGAGACAGCCGGTGCGTACCGTGCGCTGCCGAACGCCGAGCTTGCGGTATTGCCCGATACTCTGCATCCCATTGAACGGCTTCAGCCTGAGTATCTGGAGTTTATGGCGAAGAACTTTTTTCTCCGCAATCATAACTGAGCCACCGACAAGGATTTATCGTATGTTGCCCGTATGACGACAGATTTCGATATACCCGGTTTTATTCTTGAAATCGCCGAGCGCGTTGAACGGCAGGGCGGGACCGCCTACATCGTCGGAGGGTGGGTACGCGATTGTCTGCTCGGCATTCCGTCAGCAGATTTTGATATCGAAGTATACGGACTCGACGTTCAACAGCTTCTCTCCATCCTATCTGAATACGGGAAGCCGAGCCAGGTTGGGAAATCGTTCGGAATTGTCACGCTTCATCGCGGAGAGCAGCAGTTCGATTTTGCGTTTCCGAGAACGGAGAATAAAACCGGGAAGGGGCACCGAGGCTTCATGGTGACGCCGGACCCGGCGCTTACTTTCGATGCCGCATCGGCACGCCGCGATTTCACGATCAATGCAATGGGAATGAAGCTCCCCGATTTCGAGATTGTCGATTATCATGGGGGACGGAACGACCTCGAACGGCGGCTTTTACGGCATGTATCCGGCGCATTCGCGGAAGATCCGCTGCGCGTACTGCGCGCGGTTCAGTTCGCCGCACGCTTCGAAATGGATATCGCGCCGGAGACGCAGCGCCTCTGCACGACGCTGCCACTCGAAGAACTCAGCGCTGAACGGATTTTCGGCGAAATGAAAAAGCTGTTGCTGAAGTCCAGGCGGCCTTCCATCGGTCTCGATTGGATGCGCCGACTGAAGCTTCTGAGATACTTCCCGGAACTCGACGCGCTGATCGGCGTCAGACAGGACCCCGAATGGCACCCGGAAGGCGATGTCTGGACGCACAACAATATGGCGATCGATGAAGCGGCGATGCTGCGCAACGAACTTCCGGACGAGAAGGAACAACTCGCGTTCATGTTCGGTGCACTCTGCCACGACTTCGGGAAGCCCGGCACGACGGCATTCATCGACGGGCGCTGGAGAAGCCCCGGGCACGAAGCGGCCGGCGAGCTTCCGGCAAGAACGTTTCTTGGAAGGATTACCAACGATTCGGCGATCATCGAAGAAACGATTGCGTACGTTCGCACGCATCTTCGTCCGATGCTGCTGTACAAGCAGCGGTCGACTGTATCCCAGGGCGCGATACGGCGTCTGGCGCTTGAAATGGACATCCGGAAAATCGTCCGGCTTGCAACGGCGGATCATTTCGGTCGCACCGCACCCGATGCGCTGGAACGCTCGTTTCCTGCCGGAGAATGGTTGCTGCAACAAGCCGCCCTTCTCGACGTCGCCGATCAGGCGCCGCGTCCCTTCTTGAGAGGGAAGGACCTGATCGATTCCGGCATCCCGCCGGGGCCGGCAATTGGAGTAATAATCAAGGAGAGCTTCAACCTTCAACTCGATGGTGAAATCCAATCCCGATCGGATGCGCTGGTCTGGCTGCGGCGGCGGCTATCGATGGAACGGGAAACAGCATAAACAGGCATTCGCAAAAGGCGCAAATATTTCGTTAATTACGGAGTTCTCCTGGAGTGTATTTAATCGACAGTTCACATCCTCGATGAGAATAATTCTATGATACCATCAACTCTCAGATTGTCGTACTTCATCCTCGTCTTTGCCGCGCTAAGCTGTGCGGTATCAGCGCAGTATCGTTTTCATCAATCCTTTCCGGAGGAAACGGCGCCTGCTGAACCGCCCCCGGCGGTGCTGTATCCCGAACCGACGTACTGGTATCTGGGATTGATCGGCGGCGTTAATATCAACCGGCACAACGGCGATTTCGTTACTCCGCTGTGCGATCGCAGCGTTTCTTCACCGGAGGGGACCGGAATTCACGCCGGTATCCAACTCGAGCACCGGCTTTCGGATGAATTCCACGTCGCGCTCAAACTGCTGTATAACGATTTCACCGCGAAGGGCGAAACGTCTGTCGATAATTATCCGACGATAATCGACGACCGCAACAACGGCACCGATACTATTCCGTTACTGAATACATTCAGTTCCGAGGCTAGATTATCGTACCTCGTTCTGAATCCAATGATTCAGTTTTTCCCGGTCAAGAACCTGTACATCATGGCAGGCGCGGGGATCGGTTTCAACCTGAACGCGCAATGCAATTGTATGATCACGATCCCTGACGAATATTATTTTGTCGAAACCGGAACGAACACCGTTTCGAACATTTATCCTGAAGAATGGGCAGATATCCCCGATCCGGAAAGTATCCGAATCGATTTACGCGCAGGCATCGGATACAACCTCCGTCTGGGCAGACGAGTCACCATCGCTCCGGAGGTCGGTTATATTCACGCATTGACCAACGTATCGAGCGACGATAATTGGATCGCCCATGCATTTTCCGCAGTCGCGGTACTCAAAATTCACCTGTAACCATTATTAAACCGTTACCTATCATGCGAATCCTTACTGCGGTTATCTTTGCCGGAATTGCGGCAGCACTGACATCCTGCGGAACGCTTTCCCTGACCGATGTCAAGAATTTCGAAGGCGTTCAGGAGTACAATCTCGGCGACGATGTGAACACATCGTACGGCGATTATTGCGGCGATTTGCACAACGACCGCCTCATCTTTACCAGCAATCGTCCGACGGTCGAAGGATACATTCAGGGCGAAGACTTCTGGTTCACCGACCGCCAGGGAAAATCATGGACCCGGGCGCTCAACCTTGGCGCCAGCATCAACACGCAGCGCGACGAAGGTTCGCCGAATGTCGTTTCCGGCGGCGATGAAATTTTCTTCGTCATCCGGAACAGCGAAGACGGTTTTGGCGATGAGGATATTTATCAAGCAGAACTCGATTACAACGGAAAATGGCAAAAGGTGCGGAACCTCGGGGAAGGAATCAATACCTCGTATTGGGACTCGCACCCATATCTTTCGCCCGACGGCGAAGAATTGTACTTCGCCAGCGACCGTCCGGGAGGCTACGGCGGCACCGATCTGTATGTTGCAAAACGAACGAGAAGCGGTCGCTGGGGCGCGGCAAAGAATCTGGGACCGGAAGTGAATTCCTCTGGCGACGAAAGCAGTCCGATGGTTGCTCCTGATAACGAGACATTGTTTTTTGCTTCGACCGGACACCCCGGATTGGGTGGATATGACATTTTCGTATCGAAAAAGGAACAGAAAAAAAATAAATGGTCGAAACCTGTCAATGCGGGCACGCCAATCAATACAAGGAAGAATGACCAGTTCTTCCGGCTTTCGGCAATGGAAGATACCATCTTCATCTCCTCCGACCGCTCTGGAGGCAACGGAGAACTCGACATCTGGGCGTTGGCGCCGAACCCGTATAAGGATACATCGCGGTATACCTTTTACGTGAGCGGTATGGTATTCGATACCACCACCCAATACCCGATCAGAAACGCAACAGTCAAAATTGAACCGCAGAACGGCAAGCCGTTCACCCTGCAACTCGAGAACGGCAAATACCGGTTCCGCACAAAGCTGAATTCGACCTACACGATGACGGGAAGCGCAAAGGATTATACCACGCAGACCGTGACCTTCACTGTGCCTTCGACGTTGTATTACAACGAGTATCGTAAGAATATCGGATTGGCGGCTATCCCGACCTCACCAGTAGAGAGAGATTCTGCAAAAGCGCTTGAACGCCGGGGCGTTGTTGTTTATTTCACATTCGACAAGTCCGATATTGTCAGCATGGAAGCGGGTAAAATCAACGAGGTGTTTGTTCAGCAGATCAAGCCGTTGCTCGACAAGGGGCAGCAATTCGAAGTCGTGCTGAATGCCTATACATGCGATCTGGGAACCGAACAATACAATATCGGACTTTCTAGAAGGAGAGGAGCGGCTGTGAGCCGGGCGTTCAAGGATTTAGGCACTCCCGTCGACGCAATCGTCGTCAATGCCGACGGGGAGGTCCCGCCTCATCCAGATATGTCGGAAGAAGAACGCACGCGTAACCGCCGGGTTGAAATCGTTGTCATTCCTTCGGTTCCTCAGAAGGAATAAGACTTCATGATAAAGGCTGCCGAATATGACTGGCAGGAATGTTTGGGTATGGCTCCATACCCTGCTTAAACATACAATGTCTTTCGCGTTTGCTGCGCTCGTCGTGTCGACGGGCGTAGAGGCGCAATTCCGTTTATTCATTTCCCGTCCTGTGCTGGATGAATACCCGCGCGTAAAACTCCCGATACAAGTCCGCGACACCGTTTCCCGCATCAACCAACTCCAGGTTTCGTCGTTCACCATCACTGAAAACGGCGTAAACCGCACTCCGCTGTATCTCGACTGCAATACAGACTCAGCCGCCGATCCAATCACGTTTCTCTTCGTGATGGACGTCAGCAACAGTATGCGGTTCGAGTTTGGGACACAGATTTGGGACTTGGAACAGAAAAAATGGAAAGCTGCGAAAGCCGCCTTCAAATCGGCGGTCGACGCCATGCGTCCCGGCGATGCAGGCGTTTTATACTCGCTCTCGGCAATAACATATAAGGAATAGGAGCTGACGACTGACACGCAATCGTTGAAGGATGCAATAGACGCCCTTGATTTCAGGGCAGGTACCGCCATCTACGATGCAATCATCAACGTTTTACTGGATACGAGAAGTATCGGCGGACGCGTTGTGATGATCCTCCTGACCGATGGGTCGGATCAGGTATCCACGTATACCGACGACGAAGCGATTAGTTTGGCGAAAAGTTTTGCCGTACCGGTATTTGTAATAGGTCTCGACGTGCTGCCGATCGATGAAGTCGTGCTTCAGCGCATCGGATACGAAACGGGCGGCGCGTATTATTACGCGCCTTCAGCGGCGGAGCTTCAGCATGCAATGCGTACCATCTCCCAAAGTATCCTCAACAGCAATTGCATTCTTGCCTACGATTCAGACGATACATGTAAAGACGGGAGGGTCAGGACGGTCGTTGTTACTGCTACGATTGATTCTTCCGTTTCGACGGTGCAGACGTCTTATCAATTGCCTTTCGACCTCGAGTATATACCCATCATCATGGGCCGCGACGGCGCTGAATACGAGGATGAAACAGTGCATTCCATCCCTCTGTCAGCGGGCGGTTACCTGAACGAACAACAGAGGCTGTCGTTTTCCGCCGATATCGAATACAATCCGCAGCTATTACAGTATGCCGGTTTGGAGGCGAACGGTATCGCCGATATTTCGGGAATCAGCGTCGTTCAAATCGGCGCGAATATGTTACGTATTACCGGCGATACGGTGCAGCTATCAGAAAGCATCCCTCGCGGAGCATTGAAGACGCTCCTGTCGCTCCGTTTTTTTGCTGCCTACCAAAGTAAAATCCTCAATACGCATTTTGATGTCTCGAATGTAAGAGTCGGGCAGGATTGTCCGGCTGTAACATCGAACCGCCGAACCGACGTATCCATTACCGGCTGTCCATCGATAGTTCGGATAGGGCTGGATAGTACAGTAATCGTTTATATCGGCAGAGACGTGGAACTCCCTTTGAGGATATACTCCGAAATAGACACAGCTCAGGAAATGCGGTATTCGTTCACGATCATCTATGATACTTCGTACATCCGGTATACATCGTTCCACACCGAAGGGACGCTCTCGTCGTCGGCGTTCGTTACTGTCGATGAATCCACTCCCGGGATTGTCGATATCTCATGCACAGGGGGCTATCCTTCGGGTAGAAGCGGCGATTTGCTCCGGTTGAGTTTTACCGGTGTTCCGCGGAAAGAGAGCTGCGAGGTCTTCTTCGATATGCAGATGGATCAATTTGCACAAACCTGCACTCCGTTTGTAGAGCAGGCACAGGCGTCCGTACTGCTTAATGGGTTATGCGAAAAAATTGTCCGGAAGAGGGGTCTGTACCTCTATCCAAGCATCCCGAATCCGGTTACCGCGGTTCAAAACCGGTGCGCGCTTCTGCATTTCCGTCTCGCCAACGACGGCATGGCAAGGATAGCGATTTACCAGGCTGACGGGAAGCCTGTTCTCGAGGTATTCAACGAGTATAAGACGAATGGGGAGTATCTTGAATTGATCGATCTCGGCGAATTGCCTTCGGGACTCTATCTCATGGTTCTTTCCGATGGGCATGATTATCATACCCAGAAACTGCTGGTTGAATAATCACCTAAATCGTTTTATAGCAATTACTTAATAGACCACTTTTGAAACGCCGCTTCAAGTTCGGCGGCGCTCATTGTTGGACGATCGTACCTGCCCGCAATCAGGCGCTGCCTGGCAATCTCATACATCGAAACAGCCGCGGCAACCGAAGCGTTGAGGCTTTCGACCATACCGAGCATCGGAATCGCAAACACCGCATCAGAGAGGCGGCAAGCCTCTTCCGATACCCCGCGCGATTCGTTTCCAAAGACAAGCGCTATTTTGTTTTGACCGTCAAGTTCATGGAGTGAGAGGGAGTACTCGGTTAAATGCGACGCATAAACGCTGAATCCTTCGCGTCGTAGTGATGCGAAACAGGATTCCACCGTATCGTGATTGTGGATCTCCAGCCACTTCCGAGCGCTGGCCGAGCTCAGTTTCCCGACCTTTGAGAAATCCGGCGCCTTCTCGATGTAATACAGGAGGTGGATATCGCGGATTCCCACCGCGTCGGCAGAACGGAGTATAGCGCTCACATTGTGCGGATCCCAGATGTTTTCGATAACGATGGTAAAATCAGTCTGCCTCTTTTCAAGGACATCCATCAGCCGGTTACGGCGGGCATCGGTAAGCATTTCCGGCGTTCGGAGGCTCTTTCGGTACGGAGAAGGGGACATTGTGTGATACAGATACTGATACAAAAATGCCCGGGGTACGATACCCGGACGACTGTAAATGTACGAAAGAAGGGAATATGAGGGAATAGAAATAAAAAAGCAGCCGGACGAACATCTTGTTAGGAGCAAGGAGCTGTTGTCAATTTCCGGCTGCTAAAAAAAAGGTATTTAAAGTATTTTAAGATGGATTCCGGCGTGCTTCGATGCCGAAGTCCAACGCGTCTAATGAATTCAGAGTATCAACACGCGAGACAAAAAAAAGTTACAGCGTTCGTGAAAAAAAAATCGCCGAATGGCGGAATGTTCGATAATTGGCTATTTTTCAGTGTTTTATTTGCAATCTGATAACGGATAATCGTATGATGGGTCATACTCGAAGCGATCCGATGCAGCGGTTGTGGTGGGCAAGCGCCATAATCGCGCTGTTATTGTTCAGCGGAACCGCAGGTTACATCGTTCTCGAGGGGTATTCTTTTCTCGATGCGCTCTACATGACTGTCATCACGCTCTCTTCGGTAGGCTATGGCGAGGTGCAAACGTTGTCGCCTATTGGAAGAATGTTCACCACGATATTAATTTTCTGCGGCGTAGGAACGCTGGCGTATGGCATATCGCAGATCGCGGAATTACTGATTGAAGGAAAACTCTTTTTACAACAAAGGCGGGAGGCGGCAATACAAAAAATGAGCAATCATGTCATTATCTGTGGGTATGGGCGCATCGGCAAGAAGGTGGCAGAGCGGCTACGCGACAGAAAACTCGAGTTTGTCGTCATCGAACAGAATGAAGAACATTTCGACGCGCTCGAAAAGGCTGGGTACAGATACATCCACGGCGATGCCCGCGACGACTCTGTACTTCAGAAGGCAGGGATTACCAGCGCCCGTGCAATTGTTGCCACGCTCAGCAGCGACGCCGACAACGTATATGTTGTACTCTCGGCGCGTAACCTCAATAAAGATTTACATATCGTTGCCAGGGCGGGTCAAATGGTGACGTACGACAAATTGGTACAGGCGGGCGCGAACAAAGTTATTTCACCGTACGAAATCGGCGCGCATTACATCGCCTCCGCGGTGCTTCGTCCCAGCGTTATCGATTTCATGGAGATTGTATCTGAGACGGCGACCACAAAGAGCGCCAGCCTTGAGATCGAAGAAATCCATATCCCGAAAGGATCGTCGTTCGCCGGGAAGACGCTACGCGAAACGGATTTCCGGACGGCGCGAAACATTATCGTTCTCGCAATTAAAAATCAGGAAGGGGAGGTTGTGTACAATCCCTCATCGGATCAACGGATCGACCAAGGCGGAACGCTCATCTGTATCGGCTACAGCGATCAGCTCGATAAGCTCGCCCATGATGTGGAGCCTGCTGCGAAATGACAGGGCACGGCATGCAATCCCCGGATGGGAAAGAGAGCAGCAGCAGCTCATTGCGCGATGCGCTGGCTTCGTTTTACCGCGAGGCACGATCGACGCCGTTGCAGGTGACGGCTGTATTCATTTCCGTTGCAGTTCTCGGTGTCGTCTCGAGATACTTCGGAAGCAGGTTGTATTTCAGAGATTTGTATTACGAGCAACTCGGCGGCGATCCGAATTACCTGCTCTACGAATACCTGTACTGGTTTGGCAGCGAGTTTCTTTGGTTTTTCATTGTACCGGTCATTCTCGTCCTGATGCTGCTGAGAAAACGGCTTCCGGATTTTGGGCTGGGAATCGGCGATTGGCGGTTCGGTCTCAAAATATCGGGCATATTCGTCCTTGTTATGTTGCCGGTATTATGGATTGCAAGTGCTTCGGCAGAATTTCAAACTGTATACCCTCATGCCCAACTGGTGAAAGATCAGTGGACGCTATTTCTTATTTATGAAGCGGGGATGCTGGTATACTTTATCGGATGGGAATTCATCTGGCGCGGCTTCGTTATTTTTGGCTTGAAGTCCTACACCGGTGTATCCGTTGCGATTCTTGTTCAGATGATCCCGTTTGTGATCCTTCACTTCGGCAAGCCGATGCCGGAAACATTTGGATCGATCGCCGCTGCGATCGCCCTCGGAGCGCTTGCGGTTCGCGCGCGTTCGTTCTGGTATTGCGTGGTTGTTCACTGGAGCGTGATGATATCGATCGATCTTTTTTCGACATGGCGCTACCGGGGCGCGATAGAAGGGTGGGGACTGGAGGCGGTCGGGAAGCTCTTCGCCTTTCTATTTGCCTAATACTATATTCGTAGACACAACATGGATGATTTATGCGAGTTTGTATCAATATCGATCATATAGCGACGCTGCGCGAAGCCCGCGGCGGTCTTGAACCCGATCCGGTGACGGCGGCGCATCTGTGCGAACTTGCCGGCGCGGACGGCATCGTCTGTCATCTTCGGGAGGATCGAAGGCATATCAACGACAGAGATCTGCGACTGTTACGTGAAACGGTGAAAACAAAGCTCGATCTCGAAATGGCGATTACCGATGAAATTATGGGCATCTGCATGGAAACCTTGCCCGACCTCGCGACCTTTGTACCCGAAAAGCGCCAGGAGTTGACGACCGAAGGCGGACTCGATGTAGTCAAAGAAAAAAGCAAGGTGAAACGCGCGGTCGATCTGCTGCATTCCCGCGACATTGAGGTGAGTCTTTTTATCGACCCGGAGGAAGAACAAATCGACGCGGCGGCGGCGGTCGGCGCGGATATCATCGAAATCCATACCGGCGAGTTTGCGAACGCGAGGAGCGAGGAAGAATTGTACATGCAACTCGACCGTATCCGGGCGGCGGCTGTTCAGGCGGCGGCGCTCGATCTCGGCGTACATGCCGGTCATGGTCTCGATTATCTCAATCTTAGATATATCAAACACATACCCGAAATCAACGAAATCAGTGTCGGACATTCGGTAATCGCGCGCGCAGTATTTACCGGTTTACAGAAAGCCGTCGAAGACCTTATTTCAATCGTTCGCTAAATGCCGAGAAGCGAACCTCCACGTACCGGGAAATCCCGGCAACCTCTTCCGGTAGGGTGTGTACTGAGCATTCCGGCGCGCCGGATGCGGCTTGTTGCCTCGGTCTCCGCGCTGTTTCACGCGGCGCTTCTTGCGATGTACGGCGCGTGGTTCAAACAGGCGGCTCTGATCTGGGCGATGCAACGGAACGATATCATCGACACGCTCTACTATTCCAGGATATTTCAATACCTCGAACTGCCGATCTTCATCGTCGCTGTGGTATCCGCCGCCGCGTCCGTCTATGCGCCCGCCATCGTCTCCGCTATCGAACGGTTTACCGGAAACCGTTATTGGCTAGCCGCCTTGTTGGCGGTTACCGCTATTGTGCAAAGCATTATTGCGTTAGCGGTCCCAACGGTACCGCATTCTGACAGCGCATTCTATCTCGATCTGGCGAACCGTTTGGCGGCGACCGGCAGCTACGCGGCTGCGGCAGGCGAGCCGACGGCATTCTGGCCGATCGGCTACCCGGCTGTTCTCGCGTTGGTCCGCACGCTATTCGGGGACGCCGATCTGGCGATCAGATTCTTTCAGATGGCTGTGTATCTCTGTATCGTAATCGTGTGCTATGCGTTGTTCGGAAGGTTGACTGAACGAAAGGCTCCGGTTGCATTGTTTTCGGTGCTCTATGCATTGCATTTCAACGGGTTGTTCAGCGTCAATGCGTTGCTGACTGAATTCGTTTTCACTCTGGCGCTATGGGCGGGACTATACTTGTTCCTCAAAAAAAAATGGGTACGGATCGGCAGCGTAGCGGCGGGGGCTCTGTTCGCCTCGGCGGCATTTATCAAACCTATGGCGATCGGCTTGGTGTTCGTGGTTGCAGCCATGTTGGTGCTCGACAGATATGCCAAACAGCACTGGACAAGGATAATTATCGCAATCTCAGTGTTCGTTGCGGTACTGACTCCCTGGATCGTTCGCAACTACCAGGTGTTCGGAACAGTGGTTCCGGTTTCAACGAACGGAGGGTACAATTTCTATATCGGTAACAATCCGGATGCAACAGGGAAGTATGAAAATACCCTCATCATGGTATCCTCGAATCTGAACGAAGCCGAGCGCTCGTCGCGCGCTTTGGCGATGGGATTGACATACATCGGCGCCGACCCGATCGATGCCGTTGTCCGGCTTCCGAAGAAATTGTTCTACTCGTACTGGCGGGGCGATGCATCTGTGACATGGAGCATGAAAACCACTACCACGCCGCTGCCGCCATGGCTCTATGCTGTTGTGTTTTATTGTGCGAATCTTCAGCATTATCTCTCCGTCCTGGGTCTGCTCGTCATGCTGTTATACATGCGCCGCTTTACCCGCGCAGACAGCGATTATAAATACTTGTACGCGGTATACGGCTATTTCCTGTTTGTAATTGTACTGTTTTTCGGATCGGAGAGATTCCTCTCGCCCGTACTGCCCGTGACGCTCTGGTTTGGCGTTATCTGGATGTGGGGTGTCTTTCCCGGCGCCGCGGCGGTCAGTGTACCGGGAGACACGGAGAGCGCCTGAATACAAGCAATGAAGCATTCAGGAGTCCTGCTTCGCACTACGAATCGGTCTGTTTTTTTTCGTCAATTGTTGCGTATAAGCATCTTTTCTTCTATCTTTGTAAGACTTATGGGTTCTTAGCTCAGTTGGTTAGAGCGCTACCTTGACATGGTAGAGGTCACAGGTTCGACTCCTGCAGAACCCACTCCTTTTTGAAAGAAATCGGAAGTCTTCCGATTTTTTCATTTGTACATGATCATATAGAACGACTATGCCGGATAACATCAATATCACACTTCCGAATGGGGACATACTTCAGTTCCCGGAAGCGGTCTCTGCGCTTCAGGTTGCGGAACGGATCAGTCCGCGGCTTGCTTCCGACGCTCTTGCAGCGATTGTCGATGGGAAAACCGTCGACCTCGCTACTGTGATAACTACCGGCGCTACCGTTCGCATTCTGACGTTCAACGACGACGAAGGGAAGGAAGTATACTGGCATAGCACAAGCCATCTCATGGCGCACGCTGTCGAGAGCATTTTTCCCGAGGCGAAATTCGGCGTCGGTCCGGCGATCGATGAAGGATTCTATTACGATATCGATATCGAGACCACGCTGACGCCCGAACACCTCGAAAAGATCGAGCAGCGTATGTACGAGTTGGCGAAGGAAGACAAGCCGTTTGTCCGCTGCGAATTGAGCAAAACCGATGCCCTCGCCCGGTTCTCGGAAAAGGGCGATCAGTACAAACTCGAACTTCTTGCCGGTATGGAAGACCCGAATGAGGTGATCAGCATTTACGAGGAAGGAGCCTTTACCGACCTCTGCCGGGGTCCGCATGTGCCTTCCGCCGGCCGGCTCAAGTATTTCAAGCTGCTTCATGTATCGGGCTCGTATTGGAAGGGCGATGCGAAGAACAAGCAGCTTCAGCGTATCTATGGCATCTCGTTCCCGAAAAAGAAAGACCTCGAAGAATACATTATCCGGATCGAGGAAGCCAAAAAACGCGATCATCGGAAGCTGGGTAAGGAACTGGATCTCTTCAGTTTCCATGACGTCGCTCCGGGCGCGCCGTTCTGGCACCCGCGCGGCATGCAAATGTTCCGTCAGCTCGAAGCGCTGATCCGCAAACTGCTCGACGAAGCCGATTACGAAGAAATCCTTACGCCTATCATGGTGAAGAAGGAAGTCTGGGAACAGTCGGGACACTGGGCGCATTACCGCGAGAACATGTTCATCATCGAGGCGGAGGAAGAAACCTTCAGCCTGAAGCCGATGAACTGCCCCGAGGCAACCATCATGTACCGCACCAAGGTGCGGAGCTACCGCGATCTCCCGATCAGGTATTCAGAGATCGGCAGAAACCACCGCAACGAGCTTTCGGGCGCATTGAACGGCATGTTCCGCGTGCGCCAGTTCCACATGGACGACGCCCATTTGTTCGTCCGTCCCGACCAGATTCTCGGAGAAATTACTTCGCTTCTGCGTCTGGTCGATAAATTCTACCGGATCTTCAAATTCGAACCTTCGTACGCGTTGTCGACGCGGCCTGAAGGGGCGATGGGCGATGAGGACTTATGGACGAAAGCGGAAGAAGGTCTTGAAAACGCGCTTAAGGCAAACGATATTCCGTTCAAGCTCAACGCCGGCGACGGCGCTTTCTACGGACCGAAGATCGATATCAGCATCCGCGATGCGTTGAACAGATCGTGGCAGCTCGCGACCATTCAGCTCGATTTCAATTTGCCGGAACGGTTCGATCTCGAATACATCGACGAGAACAACGAACGCAAACGTCCGGTAATGATTCACCGCGCCATCATGGGTTCGATGGAACGCTTCATCGCCGTTCTGATCGAACATTTCGCCGGAGCGTTCCCCGTCTGGCTGGCGCCTGTGCAGGTTGCAGTGCTTCCGATCAGCGAGCACCATTTCGATTATGCGCAATCGGTGTACCGGCAGCTTCGCGAAGCCGGATTGCGCGCCGAACTCGATTTTCGCAACGAGAAGATCGGCTATAAAATCCGCGACTGGGAAATGCACAAGATCCCGTATATGCTTGTTGTCGGCGAGAAGGAGCAGCAGGCCGGAGCGGTCTCGGTCAGACGCCACAAGGAAGGCGATCAGGGTTCGAAAGAAGTAGCGGCATTTATCGCCGATGTGACAAGAGAAATTACAGAGAAGCAATAGTCCAGGAGGGACAACTCTTATTACGCCAAAGGATACGAAAACCCGAATTAACGAAGAGATTACCGGCAGAGAAGTCCGTGTAATCGGCAAGGACGGCGAACAGCTGGGATTGATGCACCCCCGCGAAGCCTTGCGCCGCGCCGTTGAACTGGAACTCGACCTCGTCGAGATCGCGCCGCAGGCGGCGCCCCCCGTGGTGAAGATCATGGATTTCGGGAAGTACCGCTACGAGCAGCAGAAAAAAGAAAAAGAGCTCAAGAAGAAACAACAGGTGATTCTCGTCAAGGAAGTGCGCTTCCATCCGAACACGGATACGCACGACTACGAGTTTAAAGCCCGTCACGCCAGGCAATTTCTCCTCGACGGTAACAAGGTCAAAGCCTCCGTCGTGTTCCGCGGGCGTCAGATGGCGCACCAGGAGTTCGGACTCGAATTGCTGCAACGGTTGATGACCGAACTCGCGGATATTGCCATCATCGAAAAGGAGCCGGGTATGGAAGGCCGTTCGATGATCGCCATTCTCGCGCCCGATAAAAAGAAAATCAAAAAAGCCTGAGAACAGGTGCAGAACGATTGATTTGAATTCCGTTTTCTTCGTATTTTACTAATCTGTAAAGTATTTGACGAACGCGGAAGACATTCATTACATAAGGATTCAATTCATGCCGAAAATGAAAGGAAAGTCTGGAGCAAAGAAACGGTTCATGCTCACAGGCACTGGAAGACTCAAGAGGGAAAAGGCGTACCACAGCCATATCCTTACCAAGAAGTCGACGAAGAGGAAACGCAATCTTCGTCAGGGCACGCTTGTCGATAAAGCGGATGAAAGAAGAATAAAGCTGATAATTTCGTAATAGAGAAGGTTGAATTAATCCATGCCACGTTCAAAGAATAAAGTCGCGTCGCACAGGAGACGGAAAAAATTACTCGCGAAAGCCAAAGGTTTCTACGGCGCAAGCAGCAAGTTGTTGACCGTAGCGAAACACCGCGTTGATAAGTCGCTTCAATATGCCTACCGCGACCGTAAAGCGAAAAAACGGACATTCCGCCAGTTGTGGATTGCCCGTATCAATGCCGCTTCCCGTATGCACGGCGTTACGTATTCGCAACTCATCGACGGCTTGAACAAGCACAACATCGACATTAACCGTAAAATCCTCGCCGATCTTGCCGTGAACGACGCCGGCGCTTTTGCCGAAATCGTGAAGTTTGCGCGCCCATCGTAACGCCCCGTCGTTTGCCGGATTCGCAAGCGTGATTCCGGAACGATAACGCGTCGCGTATTATTTTCGCACCGGGCTGCCGGAAAGGGATGCTTTCCGGCAGCGCACCGCGAACCACTCCCATAACGATATTCCCTACCGCATCCGAGGTAATTCAAGTGAAAGACGTCATCGATTCGCTTCTCGAAGAGATTCGTTCGCAGGCTTCCGCATTATCGACGCGAGACTCGCTCGAGCTGTTCCGCAATACCTACCTTGCCCGGAAGGGGAAGGTAGCCGCGCTGTTCGATGCGATGAAGTCGCTTCCGAACGACGAAAAACCGCTTGCCGGCAAGCTGCTCAACGCGTTACGCGTCCAAGCTGAAACGCTGTTCAACGACGCCAACGCCGCATTCAATGCTGCGCGCGAAGCGAGTACTCAACTGACCGACTACACTCTGCCAGGACGCCCGTCGTTTATCGGGCATCAGCATATCGTCACAAAAACCATCGACGATATCAAAACCATCTTCAAGGGAATGGGTTTCAGCGTTGCCACCGGTCCCGAGCTCGAAACGGACTATTATAATTTTGGCTCGCTGAATTTTGCCGACGACCATCCCGCACGCGACATGCAGGATACGTTCTTCATCGATAAGGATATCCTCCTTCGTACGCACACATCGCCCGTGCAAACGAGGGTGATGGAGCAGCACAAACTGCCGATCCGAGTCGTGATTCCAGGCAAGGTGTACCGCAACGAAGTGGTCAGCGCGCGCAGCCATATGCAATTCCATCAGGTGGAAGGGCTGTATATCGATAAAGGCGTCACGTTCGCCGACCTGAAAGGCACGCTTGTGTCCTTCGCGAAACAGTATTACGGTTCGTCTTTGAAATACATTTTCCGCGCCAGCTATTTCCCGTTCACCGAACCGTCCGCAGAGCTCGACATCACCTGCTATCTTTGCGGAGGAAAAGGCTGCCGCGTGTGTAAACACACCGGTTGGCTGGAAATCCTCGGCTGCGGTATGGTGGACCCAAACGTGCTCTCCGGTTCCGGCATCGATCCGGAAGTGTATTCCGGATTTGCATTCGGCATGGGCGTGGAACGCACCGCCATGCTGCTTCACGGGCTGGACGACATCCGGCACCTGTTGGATAACGATCTGCGCATTAACTCTCAGTTTTATTGATACCGCCATGAATGTATCCTGTAACTGGCTCAAGAAGTACGTCGAGCTGCCCGCTTCGACCGATCATCTCAAACAACTGCTCACCGAAAGCGGTCTGGAAATCGAAGCTGTAGAAAATCCCGGCGGCAAATTCACGAACGTGGTCGTTGGAGAAGTCCTGACCTGCGAAAAGCACCCCAATGCAGACAAGCTTTCGAAATGCACGGTGTCCGACGGCGCGGAAGTATTTCCGGTTGTTTGCGGCGCTCCGAATGTAGCGGCGGGACAGAAAGTGGCTTTCGCCCGCCCGGGCGCATACCTCTCGGAGGCGGGATTCACCATCGAAAAGCGAAAGATCCGCGGCGAAGTGTCGGAAGGCATGATCTGCGCACCCGATGAGTTGGGACTTCCAGGCGGACACGACGGCATCATCGTGTATCCGGCGGACGCGCCGGTTGGAACATCTCTTCAGGAGTATCTGAAGCTCGACGATATCATTTTCCAGATCGGAATTACCCCCAACCGCGGCGATGCGCTTTCGCATATCGGCGTAGCGCGAGACATTGCGGCACTGACCGGAAAGAATCTCGTATATCCGGAGATCGCCATGCGGGAAGCAGGCGACGCGCCCATCGCGATTCACATCGAAACACCCGAATTATGTCCCCGGTATTCAGGCGCCGTTATCGAAGGCATTACCGTGAAACCGTCGCCGGAATGGATGCAGCGCGCTCTTGAAGCAGTGGGAGTGCGGCCCATCAATTGCATTGTCGACGTCACGAACTATGTGATGATGGAATTCGGACAGCCGATGCATGCATTCGACGCGGATAAGCTCGCCGGCGGAAGAATCGTCGTCCGCGCATCCGAACAAGGCGAGCCCTTCACAACGCTTGACGACAAGCAACACAAGCTCGAAGCGGGATCGATTCTGATTTGCGACGCAGAAAAACCGGTTGCGCTTGGCGGCGTGATGGGCGGCGCGAATTCGGAAATCACCGACGAAACAGTGAATATTCTGCTGGAAAGCGCATATTTCAATCCTTCTGCAATCCGGAAAACAGCCAAGCGTCTTGGAATCAATTCCGAATCGAGCTACCGGTTCGAACGCCACGTGGATCCGAACGGAACCGTTCGCGCTCTGAACCGCGCAGTGGATCTTATCCTGGAGCTCGCCGGAGGAGAATATAAAGGCGCCGCTGATGCCTATCCGAAACCGTACATTATGCCGCCGGTAACGCTGCGGTATCAGCGGATTTCGCAAATACTGGGTATCGATGTCCCGAAAGCGGATGTATTACGTATCCTCGAAGCGCTGGAGTTCTCGGTTGAAGACAAAGGCGAGTCAGCTATATGCGTCTCGCATTCCTGCAGAACGGAAATGGATCGCGAAATCGACATCATCGAAGAAATTGCGCGTATTTACGGGTACGACAAAATTCCGACGCCGGAAAGCATCACTATCCATGTCGGGAACCGCAATGCCGCCGATGAATTCATGGATAACCTCCGCACGTATGCGTTAGGACTGGGATTCGATGAGATCCTTACCGCCAGCATTATCCGGAATGAGCACGCCGACCCGTTCGCTCCCGGCAAGGTAGTGACGGTTAAAAATCCTGTAAACGCAGAGCGACAGGCGATGCGCACCAGCATTATCCCGTGCCTGCTCGAAACCATCGCTCTTAACATCAACAACGGCGTGCGCGATTTGGCGATTTTCGAGATGGGGGCGGTTTTCCGTCTGGCGGAACAGGGCGAGCAAACCATTGTCGAAAGGTACAACGAGACCGATACAATCGGCTTTGCGCTTACCGGCAACGCAGACGGACGCGGATGGAATACCAGGGAACGCAAATTCGATCTTTTCGATTTGAAAGGAAGAGTAGAAGCATTGCTGAGAAAATTGCACATCGGCAATTATAGCTTTCTTTCTTCCGATAAAAGTAGTACTTTAAGTGGAAACGGGTTAGAATTACGTATAAACGGCGAAGGCGCAGGCGAACTCGTTGAAATCTCCAAGCAAATGCTGAAAGCGTTTGATCTTGAACAACCTGTCTTCATCGCAGAGCTGAAGCTCGAAGCCCTTCGTAATGCGGCAGTACCTGTCGCCCGGTTCAAACCCATTCCAAAGTACCCGGTCGTCTACCGCGATTTGGCATTTGTTGTCCCGAAAACCGTTTCGGCGAATGACTTGGTAGATACAATTGCCGGCGCGAAGTCCGGGTACATGCTCGACGCGCGAATTATCGACGTCTATACAAGCGATACGCTGGGCGCCGAGAAGAAAAGCATGGCGGTGACGATGACTTTTCAGTCGCCGGAAAAGACTCTAACTGAAAAAGAGATAGAGCAAGAATTACAAGCAATTACGAGAATCGTCGAAAGCAGTTTGCACGCCACGCTGCGTGCGCTGTAAGACGGATGGAACCCGGAGGAGCGCGCACAATGCCTGAATATGAAAGCCATTTTGCCGATCAGAAGCGAGCAATGAATTCGCTCGACGACGCTCTGTATGAGCTCTGGGAAAAAATGAAAAAAGCCGTCGAGAAGATCGGACAGCTGAAGACCGATAACGATACGCTTAAGGAGCGGAACGAATACCTCGAAGAGCTTCTGACCGAACTTCAGGACCGGGTGGAAAAGAAAAGCAGACGGATCGAAGAACTGGAATCCGCTGTAAAGAACAATTCCGGTATTGACGGTGGGGAAAGAGTTTTTTATCTTTCCAACGAAGAACGTGAGCAACTCGAAAAACGAATCGACGAGCTGTTACGCAAGATCGATTCTCATTTAAACTCATGAGTTGCTCATTTTACATATATTCAATGCGGTAACACGACTACATCCCGAAAGCATTCAAAATGGAATCAAAGAGTGTCAGAGTAACGGTCTATGGGTCACAATACCCGCTGAAAGTAGACGACGAAGAAGTCACCGCCAAGGTATCGGGCAAGGTTGATCAGATGATGCACTCGCTTCATTCGCAACTTCCCGAGCAGCCGCCTCTTACGTTGGCCGTGCTCTCGGCGCTTACGATCTCTGAATCATTGTACCATTCTGAAAATACCAGTATCGATATCCTGAACAAAGTGGAACACGAAATTCGCTCAATTACGCGTTTCATTGACGATCATGTAGAGCTTTGAAGTAAACGATATTACGGATAAAAGTGTACCGCACTTGAATCCAGTTACGCCCGCGTTAAAAAAGAACCAACACTTTTTTATCCTGGGATTCTGACTCTTCTCACGTACCGCAGGCCTCGCCCCGAAAGGGGAGGGTATTTGTACCCTCAGTGGAAGCGGGAAATGAAAAGGCAGTTGCCCACTGTGCTGGAGAGGGTTCTTTCTAAACCCCTGCGTAACTGGATGGTGCGGTATTTTATTGGAGAATACACCCATGGTTGATGAACTAACCTGGCTTTTGCCGCTTATTCTCGCACTTTGCGCTCTTTCTGTCTACACCGGATGGATGCTCAACGCGCGCGTCGGCAAGAATAAAATCCTTTCCGCCGAGGAACGCGCAAAACAAATCCTCGAGGACGCGGAAAAGGATACGGCGAACCTGAAAAAAGAAAAGCTCCTGGAAGTAAAAGACGAATGGTATAAGAAGAAGCAGGAGTTTGAACGCGAATCCAACAAAACGCGGAATAAACTGCAGAATCAGGAGCGGCAGCTTCAGCAGCGCGAAGAAAACCTCAACGGAAAACTCGATCTCGTCAAGCAGAAGGAAAGCAATCTCAAAAAGCAGGAAGACAAGCTTGCCGAAAAAGAGCTCGAACTGAAGAACCGGGTCGATGAATACCAACACATACTCGACGAGCAGAATGTGCGCCTGGAGAAAATCAGCGGTATGTCGCGCGAAGACGCGAAGGCGACGTTGATGGCGAATATGGTCAACGACGCGAAGCTTGAAGCCGCCCAGAAACTGAAAGAAATTCGCGATGAGATGAAGGGCACGGCGAAGAAGGAAGCCCGCCGGGTGATTCTGCAAGCAATCCAGCGCACCGCTTCCGATCACTCGGTCGAAACGACGGTCAGCGTTCTCAATTTACAGAACGACGAAATGAAGGGCCGCATCATCGGCCGCGAAGGACGCAACATCCGCGCATTTGAAGCGGCGACCGGTATTGACGTCATTGTCGACGACACGCCCGAAGCGGTTATTCTGTCCGGATTCGATCCCTTCCGTCGCGAAGTGGCGCGCATCGCGCTCGAAACCCTCATGGTCGACGGGCGCATCCACCCTGCGCGTATCGAGGAAGTTGTCGAGAAGGTGCGCAAGGATCTGGAAGAGGAAATCTTCCGCGTTGGCGAAAACACCATGCTCGATCTTGGTATTCATAATGCACACAGCGAGCTCAAACGGCTCGTCGGCAAGATGAAATTCCGTTCGAGCTACGGGCAGAATCTCTTGCAGCACTCCATCGAAGTCGCATGGATTTGCGGTATCATGGCTGCGGAACTGGACCTCGATCCCAAGCTGGCGGTGCGCGCCGGCCTCTTCCATGATATCGGCAAATGCCTCGACAAGAACATCGAAGGTCCGCACGCGTTACTGGGTATGGAGCTTGTCAAGAAGTATAAGGAGCACCCGGTCGTTATCAACGCCGTCGGTTCGCACCACGAAGATATCGAGATGGAATCGGCTTATGCACCGTTGGTTCAAGCGGCCGATGCCATCAGCGGCGCCCGTCCCGGCGCACGGCGCGAATCGCTCGAAGGCTACGTCAAGCGTCTCGAAAAGCTTGAATCGGTCGCGAAAGGCTTCGAAGGCGTTGCGAAAACCTACGCCATTCAAGCCGGACGCGAAGTCCGTGTCATGGTCGAGCACGACCGCATCGACGATGCGCTCGCCGATCAGCTTGCCAACGATATCGCCGAGAAGATTCAGCAGGAAATGGAATATCCCGGTCAGATCAAAGTGACCGTCATCCGCGAAAAACGGGCTATCGCCTACGCCAAGTAAGGCGAATAATGGCGAAATCCCCGCATAAGAGAATCCCCCAAAAACTGCCATATCTCGCCGGGATTACCGGCGGGATAGGCGCAGGAAAAAGCGCGGTCGGCGCAATCATCGCCGCGCGTCACCCCGTCCTCTCCAGCGACCGCATTGCCAAGGATCTCCTTGAAACAGATCCCGGCGTCCGTGCCGATATCGTGCATGCATTCGGCGCGGAGGCGTACCTTGCCGGCGGCAAACCGAACCGCGAATGGCTCGCCTCGGTCGTATTCTCCGATCCGCAAAAGTTGGAAGTCCTCAATTCTATTATCCATCCCCGGACGATAAAGAGAATGCTGAAGCAGGCGGAAGAGCTTGCCCGCAACGGAGCCGGCATTGTATTCGTGGAATCGGCGTTGCTGTACGAAGCAAAGGTGGACCGGCACTACAATGCCATTATCGCGGTGGTTGCGGACGAAGAAACGATCTTCCAGCGGTTGACGCAGAGAGGCGGATTCAACAGGGAGGATGTGGAGCGCAGGATGGCAAACCAGCTTCCGCAGGACGAAAAAGCCGGGAGGGCGGATTTTGTCATCCGGAATAACGGTTCGCTGGACGAACTCGAACGCAGCACTCTCCTCATTGTCAGAATCATTGAATCGATGGCAAAACTCCATGGATCTTCACGAACTTGACCGGCAGTTTATCGTACCAACGTACGACCGCTCCCCCCTTGAAATTACGCGCGGCAACGGCTGTTTCCTGTATGGGAACGATGGCAGGCAGTATCTCGATCTCATCGCAGGCATCGGCGTGAATGCGCTCGGCTATGCTCACCCCCGCATTCTCGGCGCCGTCGATGCGCAAATGCGGCGCTACATGCATCTCTCCAATTCGTTTGTTCAGGAACCGCAGGTGCGGCTCGCCGGACGATTGCTTGACCTGAGTCCGGGATTCGGCGGCGTGTTCTTCTGCAACAGCGGCGCGGAAGCAATCGAAGGCGCGATAAAGCTTGCGCGGAAGTGGGGGACGCGGAAGGGCAAATCGACGCTGGTGGGATTCTCGAAAGGCTTCCACGGACGGACGACGGGCGCACTTGCGCTGATGTCCACGCAAAAGTACCGCGAAGGCTTCGGTCCCTTTCCCGAAGGATATCTGCATCTTCCGTACAACTCGCCGGAAGCGCTTGCGGAGTCCATCGACGAACGTACATGCGCGGTGTTTCTCGAATTCCTTCAGGGAGAAGGCGGTATCGTCCCGGCATCCGGCGAGTTTGTCGCCGAGCTGCTTCGGCTTCGTGAACGGTACGGCTTCCTGATCATCGCCGATGAAATTCAATCCGGAATTGGGCGCACCGGCAAGATGTACAGCTTCGAGTGGACGCAGTGCGTCCCCGACGTTGTCTGCATCGCCAAGGCGGTCGGCGGCGGACTACCTCTCGGGGCGATTGTGATGAAAAGCGAACTGTGCGGTGTGTACGGCGCCGGCAGGCACGGGTCGACGTTTGGCGGCAACCCGGTCGCATGCGCCGCCGGAAACGCGGTTCTGGATACAATCGTCGACGAACACCTCATGCAGAGAGTCGTAGAATTGAACGGCGTCTTCGTGCAACGATTGGACGCAGCGCAACGCCGGTATCCGGAGTTGATACGCGAGATCAGAGGAAGAGGGTTGATGATCGGGATCGAACTGGCATCTCCCATTCCCGGATTGCGGGAGCAGTTCATGCAGCGGGGAGTGCTGGTCAATATCACGCAGGAAAAGGTGATCCGGCTGCTTCCGCCGCTTGTTCTCGGCGACGACCAGGCGTCGTTCGCCTGCGATGTATTTGACGAAGTTTTCGCTATGTTATCGTCGCTATAGTTTTCGGTATTCGCTCGATGCGCACATCATGACAATTCAATCGGATATTCTTGTAATAGGCAGCGGTATTGCCGGACTGTTTTACACTCTCAAGGTAGCAGACCGTTATAAGGTGATTCTCGTCACCAAGAAAGAGACGGTGGAATCGAACACCAACTACGCGCAGGGCGGTATTGCCTCGGTGTTCGATCCGGACGACGATTTCGAACTGCATATCCAGGACACGATGAGCGCAGGGTGGGGGCTTTCCCACCGGGACGCCGTCGAGGCGATGGTTCGCGAAGGTCCCGGATTGATCGAAGAGCTGATGCAGGTTGGCGTCGAGTTTACGCGCAAGAATACCCGCCTCGATTTAGGCAAGGAAGGGGGACACTCGCGGCACAGAATCGTTCATGCCCGCGACCTGACGGGGCAGGAGATAGAGCGCGCCCTCGTCGAAACCGTCTGCAACCATCCGAACGTCACCGTTCTCGAAAACCACGTCGCCATCGATCTGATCACCGAGCATAACCTGCGCGACCGTGCAATGGCGCCCAGCAACGGCGAAGGAAACGTGCATTGCTGGGGCGCATACGTGCTGGAAAAAACGACCGGTATGGTACACCGTTTCCTTGCGTCGATTACCATGCTCGCAACGGGCGGCGCGGGACAGGTGTACGCCCATACCACGAATCCGGCAATCGCAATCGGTGGAGGCATCGCCATGGCATACCGCGCCGGAGCCTCGATTGCGAATATGGAATTCATCCAGTTCCATCCCACCACCATGTACCATCCCAAAGCGCCGTCGTTTTTGATTACGGAAGCGATCCGCGGCGCGGGGGCGTTTTTACTGAACAGCGAAGACGAACGGTTCATGGAACGCTACGACGAACGCAAGGAACTCGCTCCTCGCGATATCGTCGCGCGCGCCATCGACGCCGAACTCAAACGGCTCGGCGATGAATGCGTGTATCTCGATACCCGCCATCTCGGAGAGGAATTACTACAAGGCGAATTCCCGACGGTGTACAATAAATGCCGCGAAGTCGGGCTGGATATCGCGAAGGAAACGATCCCCGTCGTGCCTTCGGCGCATTATTCGTGCGGCGGAGTGGTGAGCGATCTGTACGGACGGACGACCATCGAAAATCTTCTCGTGAGCGGGGAAGTGGCGTCGACAGGCGTGCATGGCGCGAACCGGCTTGCGAGCAATTCGCTGCTCGAAGCGCTGGTCTTCGCGAACAGGGCAGCGCAGTATTCGCTCAAGTCGTCGTTTCCGCCGCCGCCGGCGAGGGATTTGCTCGACTGGGATGAGACGGATACCTACAACGCGGAGGAATGGGTGCTTATCTCGCATAACCGGAACGAAGTGAAGAGCACCATGTGGGATTATGTTGGAATCGTTCGTTCCGATCTGCGGTTGCAGCGCGCGAAGCGGCGGATCGACCTGCTGCGGGAGGAGATAGAGGAATTCTACAAACGCACGAAGGTATCGGAAGATTTGATCGAACTGCGCGATATTGCCCAGGTGGCGGATATCATCATTCAGTGCGCGGTGCTTCGCAAGGAAAGCCGCGGTCTGCACTTCACCACCGACTATCCCGATCCGGACCCGGCGTATGGACACAGGGATACGGTGATAACCTCCCGAAAAAAACAGTAAATAAATAACCGCTTCCACGGATTTGGACCTTAGAAGCGGCTGAATATCAATGTAGCGGGATTTACTTCTTGACCGCGACTCCTTCCATCATCAAAAACATCTGACCGTCGGGACCGGGATAGTACAGTTTGAATATCGTCTGGTTGTCCTTGCTCAGATCGTAGACCATTTTGAAGGTCATCTTACCCATGCCGGGCCATTCATCTGTTCCGGTGAAGCGGAGTTCCCTGCTTGCCTCGTCGTAATCGCCTTCCGCCGTTACGTAGTACGTCCCCATTTCGTCCAACGAGATCAGCGTGTATTTCTTGAATCGCCGGTCGAATCCGAAGATGTGTATTCCCGTCCAGGAAATGTCCTTCAACGGTCCGTCCGATGCGACTGTGGTGACTTCCATCTGGAGGAACCTGTTCCCGAGAATCATCTTTGAGGTGGATGTGCCCGCAGAGTGCATTGCCGGCTGATCGGGAGCCATTTTCATCGAATAGGAGATTTTTGCGTCTCCGGCCATTTTTTTCAGAATCTGGTGTTCGGGACCGGGTTTACCAAGTTCCATCACTTGCTCCATCGACATTTGGCTGCCGTCCTGAGCAAAAAGAGTGAGCGAGGGCAGCACTACAAGCGCTGCGGCAAGCAGTAATGCTTTCTTCATAATCTATCCTTCGAATAATTGGGGAACGCGTTCGTTACTGACCAAACAATATAGCGGTTGCGGAAGTTGCATCCTCGCGAATCTTGCAAATGCCCTGAATATGCCCTATATTTGTAGACTCTTACGGCGGGATAGCTCAGTCGGTAGAGCGATGGAATCATAATCCACAGGTCGGCGGTTCGAGTCCGTCTCCCGCTACAAAATACCCCTCATGCGAGGGGTATTTTGTTTGTGTTGCTGTAGCGGAGGTAGAAAGGGGCAACTTGTTACATGCCAATTGTTATGCCTCCGAAGAAGGAACGCGGGCGCATCGGACCGTAGGTATACCCGGCATCTCTGTCCGGTCCCTGGTCGAAATCGTTCTGGTAACTATTGAACAAATTGTACGCGCCGGCATAGAGTTCAACGGAAGGAGCCGCGCCGAACCGGTACGAAGCTTTGCAGGTCGCATCGAAAAAAGCATTCGACGTTTCAATTCTGTCTTCAGCAATATATCCGGCATAATGGGGGAGTTTCATCGATCCGGTGTATATACCCGATAGAGAAAGCGATATCAGTTCGGTAGGATTCCAGGTGGCGCTCAAGTATGCGTATTGATCCGGTGTGCGCAGCATTTCGTCGGTATACTGACCGGTCGCCCATTCGGACACCTCGGCAAGTTTATTGCTTTGGATGGTAAAGCCGCCCTGAATCTGAAAGTCGCGCGAGAAGGAAAGGCGCAGTTCGAGATCGGCGCCCGAAACGGTTGCGCCGCTGCTGTTCCGGCGTTCGAGCAGCATATATTCCTCGCCTTCGGGAGCGGGAAGTTGTTCGAGAACGAACACATCGTTCAGTTTCGTGTGAAACGCATCGAGCGTGAGACAGCCGGATGCGAATCCAATCTCGAAATCATAATCGGCGGCTGCGCTGAAGCTTTTCGAATGCTCCGGTTTGAGATCGGTTGCATTTTTGATGATCTGGACGCTGCCTCCGACGGCGAGGATATGCAAATCCTCGTCGAAGGTTTGCGGAGGCCGGAATCCGGTGGAATAGGAGACTCGGAGCGAGAGCGGTTCGACGATTTGGTACAGGAGGTTGATGCGCGGATTGAATATCAGCTCATCGAGCAGAGAATGCCGGTCGAGCCGACCGCCAATAACGACGGATGCGACATCGGTCCATTTCGTATCGTGCTGGATGTACATGCCGAAGTGGGTGACTTTCTGATTGACGAAGCGGTTGTAGCCGGGGGCGTCGTCCTTGAGATTATCCGCGCCCCATTCGCCGCCGCCTGTGAGGATGGCTCTTCCTCCGAGAAAACCGCCGAATGAATGCGAATACTGTGCGCCGCCGACAAATACTTCGTTTTCCGAGTAGCCGTAGGCATTGGGGTCTTGCCCGGCGCCGTAATATGAATCGCGGTCGACGATATTGAACGAAGAATAGACGACGAGGATATCGTTGCCTCCCGGCGAAAAATACTCATACGTGATGCCGCCCATGATGACGTGATGTTCGGCTGATTCGGTAACATCCGATTCATGGGGAGGCAGGCTGAGTTTGTTTCCGCCCCGGCGGTTCTCGTTCAAATTGCGGAAATCGAGTGTAAGCTTATCGTGCGACGAAAACTTATAGAATCCGCGCATACCGAGCGAGGTGTTTTTTTGCATCGTGATATCGGAATACCCGTCGCCGTCGTGATCGTACGCGCCGCGGTTGCGGTACACGCCGAAAAGATACACGCCTAGGTTGGAAGGATCGTTCACGATGGACGTACCGATCTGTACGTTGTTGTCGGCGACCTTGCCGCCGATTGATGCTGTATGTGCGGAGAACTCCAGCGAGTTGAGCGCGGGCTCTTTTGTGATGACGTTGATGGTTCCGGCGACGGCATTCGCACCGTAGAGCGATGAGCCGCCTCCGCGGAGTACTTCCACCCTGTCGATCATCATGGTTGGTATGAATTCGAGCCCGTACACGCCCATCAGACTGGAGTATAACGGGCGGTTATCGACCAGCACCTGCGCGTATGGTCCTTCCAATCCGTTGATGCGGACCTGGGTGAACCCGCAGTTTTGGCAATTGTTTTCCACGCGAAGGCCGGGTTGATAGCTCAATCCTTCGATGAGAGTGACCGATTGCACCGCGTCGTACAGTTGCTGGTTGATGATATTGATTTTCACGGGCGATTCGCGGTAGTATTCCTCGCGTCTGCCGCCCGTGACGACGATCTCCGAGAGGTGTACCGTGGTTTCTTTCAGACGAACGTCCAGCTCCAGTACCGAACTGGTGGATACCGTTACCGTGTGTTTCGCCGATTCATATCCCATCATTGAAAAAAGAATATCGTGCGTGCCAGATGGAAGCTGTGAGAGGTCGTATGAGCCTTTTGAATCGCTGGCGCAGCCGATTGTTGTTCCAAGCAGTCTCACGTTGGCGCTTGGGAGGGGATGTCCGTGTTCGTCTGCAACCGTCCCCCGGATGGACTGTGCATGAAGGGCCACCGAAAGAAAATAGAGGAATATCGAAGCATACACGATGTTTCGATGTTGTGGGTGTTGAATGGCATATTTCATAGGATTTGTAGATGTACGTTTCGAAGATTCGTTCCGATTGCAACCGCAAACATAATTTATACTAAGTCTAAATTAAAGCAACGAAAGACAAAAGTCAAGGATGTGTTTGTCTTTTTTTTCGAGCGCGGTATCGGTGTACTTCTACACCGCGCCGGACA
>CAYPBB010000003.1:0-110713 GCA_964408855.1 uncultured Ectothiorhodospiraceae bacterium | reverse complement strand
ACCGCACCGCGCCGGACAACCGCACCGCGCCGGACAACCGCACCGCGCCGGACAACCGCACCGCGCCGGACAATGTCCTCCATTGCGAAACACTCGTCCGGGAATCCATTTGTGTCATTTCCCGTTCTGTTTTTGTAGATTATATGCCTGTGTAGTCAATCCACACATTATTCGATTTCGTCCTGTCGGACGGTTGTACTTTTTCATTCAAACGCACAAAAAGGCTCGCGATCATGAATCCCAGCAATCTCGCCCATGTCGACCGCCTCATCGACGGATTACACGAACTCACATACAATCTTTGGTGGACCTGGAATCCCAAAGCGCAGGATATCTACCAACTGCTCTCCGAACGAAAATGGCGCGGATCGAACCATAGCGCCGTTGCGGTGATGAAGTCGGTTTCGCGGCAGGAACTCCGCGCCAGGCTGTGGGACAAGGATTTCCGCGATAAGGTGGAAGACGTGCTGAACGATTTCCATTCATATCTTGCAAAACCCGATACCTGGGCGGCTATGTACGCCGCCGATCTCGGACCGGTAGCATATTTCAGCGCTGAATTCGGACTGCACGAAAGCCTGCCCATCTATTCCGGCGGTCTTGGCGTGCTTTCCGGCGATCATACGAAATCCGCAAGCGACCTCGGATTGAACTTTTACGGGATCAGCCTCTTCTACCGGAACGGCTATTTCCAACAGACCATTGCAGCCGACGGATGGCAGCACGAAAGCTATCCGAATATGAATCCCGATCTGCTTCCCGTATCGCTCGTCACCGACGCAGAGGGGAAGCCGGTGGAAGCCGAGGTCGAGATTTCGCACAACATCGTGAAGTTTCGCGCCTACCGAGTGAATGTAGGAAGAGCGACCATTTTTCTGCTCGATACCAATCACCCGGAGAACGAACTGCATCACCGGGAGATTACCAACCGCGTATACGGCGGCGACAGCACGACGCGCATCATGCAGGAAATTGTGCTCGGGGTTGGCGGAGTGCGTTTCCTCAGGAAGATGGGCATCGATCCATCGGTGTACCACATGAATGAAGGACACAGCGCATTTTTGACACTGGAATTATTGCGGGAACAACTCGCTGCAGGCGCGCCAAAGGCGGATGCGCAGGAATGGGTGAAGAAACACTGCGTCTTTACCACGCATACTCCTGTGCCCGCCGGTCACGACCGGTTTAGTCGCGATTTGATTGAGTACGAATTGGGACAGTTCATCAAATCCATGAAAATGACAGTGGATGAAGTGATCGAATTCGGCAAGGAGGATCCAGCCAAACTGGATGATCTGTTTACGATGACTGTGTTGGCGCTGCGGATGTCGCGCGCGGCGAACGGCGTCAGCGAACTGCACGGCAAAGTGAGCCGCGAGATGTGGCAGCATATCTACAGTGTCTCGAGCGCGGACGAGGTGCCGATCGGACATATTACCAACGGCGTCCACCTTCTCGGCTGGATGGCCAACCGCAGCCGCGAATTCTGGCACAAGCATCTCGGCGTGAAATGGGTGTATTATCTGAAGAATAAGGCGATCTGGGCGCAGGTTGCCGATCCGGAGCTGGTTCCCGACGAAGATATCTGGGCGCTGCGGTACGGTTGCCGCCGCGACCTTGTGGAATACACCCGCCGCAAACAGCGCGAACAATACCAGCGCTACGGAAATGAGTACAAGGAAGTGCAGGATAATATCCTCAGTCCCGATGTATTAACGATTGGATTCGCGAGGCGCTTCGCGACGTACAAACGCGCCCCGCTCATATTCAAGGATTTCCAAAGAATCGCTGAACTCATAAACGATTCGAAACGGCCTGTCCAGCTTGTCTTTTCAGGGAAAGCGCATCCGCGCGACGACAGCGGCAAGCGGTTCATTCAGGAAATCGTCGGCTATACGAAGAATCCCGCATTGTTCGGCAAGGTAGTGTTCCTCGAAAACTACGACATCAACGTCGCCAGGCACATGATATCGGGCGTGGACGTGTGGCTGAACAACCCCCGGCGTCCGATGGAGGCGAGCGGGACAAGCGGTATGAAAATCCTCATTCACGGCGGTCTGAATCTAAGCATCCTCGATGGATGGTGGCGCGAAGGGTACAACGGCGAGAACGGCTGGGCTATCGGCGACGATTCCAATCTGGAAGACCAGGAGGCGCAGGACCATCTGGATACGGAAAACCTGTACAAATTGTTGACCGAATCGGTCATCCCGGCATTCTACGACCGGGACGAATACGACATTCCCAGAAAGTGGATTCAGATGCTCCGCCGGTCGATGGTTACCCTTATCCCGGTATTCAACACCGACAGGATGGTATCGGAATACGTCGAAAAGTACTATAAAATGCAATAAACCGCGTTCCGGCAGGAACGCAGTACGAACGGGCAGTGTTATCATCATTGTTTCATAAGGAGGAATTTCATGGCAGCAGCATATCAGTACATTGAAGTCGTCGGCGTTTCGACTGCAAGCGTGGAAGAAGCGGTGAAGACCGCAATCAATGTCGCCGCGAAATCGGGAAAAGTATCCTGGTTCGAAGTAACGGCAACGCGAGGAAGAATCGCCGAAAACAATGAACTCGAATTTCAGGTCACCGTGAAGTGCGGTGTCGTCGCTGCATAGCAATGGATCCGTTCAGATCATTTTATCTTTAGGAGAAGAACATGGAAGTAGGTAGCAAGGCTCCTGCATTTTCGTTGCTCGATACCGAGCGCAAGCAACAATCATTGAACGATTTTGCCGGCAAGAAAGTCGTGGCGTTTTTCCCCGCGGCGTTTACCGGCGTGTGCGAAAAAGAAATGTGCGCCTTCCGCGACAGCATGGCTGAACTCAACCAACTCGACGCCAACGTCATTGCGATCAGCGTCGATGCGCCGTTCTCGAACGCCGCTTTCGCGCAACGCAACGGTCTCGAATTTCCCGTCCTGTCTGATTATCAGCGCGAAACAGTCAATGCATACGGTATTGCAATGAACGATTTCGCCGGCATGCCCGGCTACACCGCCGCCAAGCGTTCGGTGTTCGTTCTCGACGCAGATAACACGGTACGTTACCAGTGGATCAGCGATAATCCCGGCGTCGAACCCGATTATGCTGCGATCAAGGAAGAACTGAAGAAATTCTAACCGCAAACCCGGCGCACGATCATATGAACCAGGAACTCAGGGAAGGATATTTATCATACACGCCCGCCGAGGCAAAGGAATTGCTTGCCGCGGATAATGTGCAGATTGTCGACGTCCGGGAAACCTGGGAATTTCAAATCGGGAAGATTGAAGGCTCGGTGAACATACCGCTCTCCATTCTTCCGCTGAAGTTCAACGAACTCGTAAAGAATGCGGTTACCCTGGTGGTTTGCCATCACGGTAGCCGCAGCTTTTTTGCGTGCCGGCTTCTCGAAAAGGAAGGCTTTCGGACCGTTATCAATCTCACGGGAGGTATCGATGCCTGGTCGCGCACTGTCGATCCTGGAATCCCGACCTACTGACAAACCGCCGCTTGCCAGGGCGTGATCGCGCACACCAACATTCTGAACGAAGGTCTGCATCTCGCGACCATCAATTCTTGGCTATCACAAAAGGATTTCGTTTGATGATTACACCAGGTTCGCAGGCGCCCGAATTCAGCCTGCCTTCGACCGACGGGACCGAGGTTACGCTTTCATCGCTGAAAGGCAATCCGGTCGTACTCTACTTTTATCCGAAAGATAGCACGCCGGGATGCACGACCGAAGCGTGCGATTTCCGCGACTGGCATCCGGAATTCGAAAAAATCGGCGTGAAGGTGTTGGGAGTGAGCGCCGACAGCATCGCATCGCATGGGAAATTCAGCGCAAAGCATGGGCTGCCGTTCCCGCTGCTCAGCGACGAGAGCAAAGAAACGCTGGAGCGTTACGGCGTCTGGCAACAGAAAAAACTCTACGGGAAGACCTTCCTCGGCATCGTACGGACTACCTTCCTTATCGATAAAAACGGCATCGTCGTAAAGGTTTGGGACAAGGTCAAGGTTGCCGGGCACGCAGCCGAGGTGATGGAAGAAGCGAAAAAGCTCGTCTGACGACGGGTTTTTTTGTACATTACAGGTTGCTGTATCGGCAAAGTAGGATCGTATGGTTTACGTCACGAGAAAAGAACATTTCAGCGCCGCGCACCGGTTGTATAATCCCGCCTGGAGCGATGAGGAAAACGAACGGGTGTTCGGCAAATGTAACAATAAAGCCGGTCACGGACATAACTATTATGTCGAAGTGACGGTTGCCGGAGAGGTCGATCCGGAAACAGGATATGTCGTCGATCTGAAAGAGTTGAAATCGATCATCTACACGCATGTACTACTCAAAGTCGATCACAAATACCTGAACGAGGATGTCGATTTCCTCCGGGGAATAATTCCCACCGCGGAGAACATCGCCATTGGAATCTGGAATCAGCTCATTGATCATATACCCTCGGGAAGACTGCATTCGATCAGATTATATGAAACGGAAAAAAATATAGTTGAATATAGAGGATAACCCATGAAAAGAACGATGGACGATCTGGAAGTGCTGAACAAGGTGAACGGAAACGGAACGCCTTCGAAGGTTGAACGGCTTGTACACGACCTTCTCGTAGAGATCGGCGAGGACCCGGCGCGTCAGGGTCTGCAAAAAACCCCGTTGCGCGTCGCGAAAGCTTACGAATTTCTCACCGACGGCTACACGCAGAATCTCGAAGAAATCATCAACGGCGCGGTGTTCGAAGAGGACTATAACGAGATGGTCATCGTCAAGGATATCGATTTCTACTCGTTGTGCGAACACCATATGCTGCCGTTCTTCGGACGCGCGCATGTCGCCTATATCCCGAACGGAAGAATTATCGGACTGAGCAAGTTGCCGCGCATCGTGGATATGTATGCACGCCGCCTGCAGGTTCAGGAACGCATGACGCAGCAAATCGGCGAGTCGCTGATGAAGGTGCTCAAACCGCTCGGCGTGGCTGTCGTTGTTGAAGGGCATCACATGTGCATGATGATGCGCGGTGTGCAAAAGCAGAATTCGATTACAACCACAAGCGCGATGCTCGGCGCGTTCAGCACGAGCGAAAAAACGCGCGACGAATTCCTGCGTCTTATCAACACGAACTATACTCGATAACTGAAACGATACACGGATAACCCACATGTCAGAAGCTGGAAACATTGCCTGGATCACTGGCGCGGGATCGGGCATCGGTAAAGAAACGGTCCTTACGCTTGCCCGTCACGGCTACGCCGTGATTGCGAGCGCGCGCAGAGAGCAAACCCTCAGGGATCTGAAAAGCGAAGCGGGGGAATATGAAAGCAATATTTATGCATTGCCGTGCGACGTCACGGACGAGCAGCAGGTCGGCACGGCGGCGGAGTTTATACAAAGCGAATTCGGTCCCGTCGACGTATTGGTGAACAATGCCGGCACGACGATTTTCAGGCAGTTCATGGATACCCCCGTCGCGGAGCTGGACCGGTTGTACGGCGTGAACCTGCGCGGCGCGTTTCTTTGCGCGCAGGCGGTTCTGCCGCTCATGATAGAACGGCAGCGCGGCACCATCGTGATGGTGAATTCAATCGCAGCCGAAACCGCATACCGCGACAGTTCGATATACGCAGCCACGAAAGCTGGACTGAAAGCGATGACCGACTGTATGCGGCTGGAATTGCGCAAGAAAGGTATCCGCCTCATCTCCATCTTTCCCGGACCGACGCATACCAACATCTGGCCCGAACAGATATTGGAGAAACATGCCGACAAAATGATGTCGCCGGTAAATATTGCCAACACCATTCGCTATGCAATCGAAGCGCCGGGCGACGTGATGGTGGAAGATATATACGTACAGCCGTTGCTCGGCGGATTATAGAATTACTTGTTGTAACGCAAAAGGCACAGCAATTGCTGTGCTTTATTGTTGTACAAGATTATCTCGCGACAATGAATCGGCGTTGCACTGTATTGCCGTTGAGACGAAGCACCATGATGTATGCACCGGCTCCTAATTCCCTCGAAAACAATTCGTATTGATAATATCCTTTTAGCAGATAGTCATTTGCAAGCGTACGTACGCAAGCGCCGTGGCTATCGTACACTTTTATCGTGACATTTCCGTCTTCAGGCAGTTCGAATTGGTAAGCCGATGTACCATACACAGGATTGGGGTAGCATGTTTCCAAAAGGATTGATTTGGGAGGTGGCGGAGTGGGATGAATGGGAATATAAGCCTTGTCTACCATGAGGTATCTGCCACGATATGTGTACTGCGAATCAAGTGAGTTTGTTACCGGGAAAATACCGTCGGTAGCAAGAACATACCAAAACAGATTTGTGTACAGGGCTATGCCGCCGGTTATTTGTTCCGTTATTCCATTGAGCGTTCCATGGGTCAAACTTAGACGCGGCAAGATGCCGAATTCATCGGAATCCAATTTTACGGTTTTTGTCAACGTAGCGCTGTCGAGAAACACGACCTTGTATTTTACCGCATCGGTGCATTGTTCACCGGTATATCGACCTACGGCAATATTGCGGACAGGATCGGATGATTCTTCCCATGTAAACCAGAACGGTGTTGAATAGGAGATCAACCTAATGCGTTCGTGGTTAACGGGCGTCAACAGGCGGAATGCGGTGGGCGGGTGGCTCAGGATTTCGAAATCGCCTGTGGTCGCGGAAATACCGGGATTCGCGATGCCGGTTGCCGTGATCTTTTGCAATGTATCGTTCGACGCAGCTTCGTGGACGGCGAGAAACGATGTATACAATGCGGTGCGCTTATCGATCACGACTGGATAACCGCTATTAAAATTGTGATACCGGGTTTGACCGGAGAATATATCGGGAATGGCGGCGCTAAATTGCACACTGATGCTATCGCTTGTTTCATTCGAATACCGGTCCATGGGAGTGAGGATGAGTTCGCACGGTCGTTCTACATACACAGCATTGCTTCCCGGTACATGACTTGTTAATTCCAGCGACAGTTGGGACACCGGACCGGGAAGGAAGGTGAGCGTGTCTGCGATGCAGTTGACTCTTGCACTGGTATCGGCAATATGGATAACGAGATTGGAAAGGGCTTTCGAGCAGGCAAACTCGAGACGGCATACACTGTTTTCAAACTTTGAAGGCTCGATAGTCCAATTAGTAACTCCCCATATATCAATAGGCTGCGAGTTGTGGTAAACCCGCGCCCAGGTATATGCGTCGGCATCGGCGCTCCAGCTTCGCATGCTGGTATCGATATTGGCATCGTATGGCAAGGTGAAAAGCCGTACGGGATAACCCACTGCGTTCCAGTCCTTGATCGTATCGCCCGTCGATGTTTTAGCGACGAGTTCGAATGCGTATCTGTCGCCGGCGTGAAGAACGGTCCGTTGTTGTGCCTGCGTTAGAGCGACAAGAATGATGAGTAGTAGTATGATTACAGATGAATACGTTTTCATTGATTAGGCTATTTGTTATAAATCATTTGCTTAGATTGGATAGCATATCCAGTTTGCAGTATATATGTATACACCCCCGACGCCAATCCCGAAGCATTGAATTCCGCGCTGTACACACCCGGATCGAGTGTCTCGTTCGCTAGTTCCGCCACCTGGTTTCCCAGCAGATTGTACACGCGCAGAGTTACATGCCCTCGCTCGACAATCTCGAACCGTATCGTCGTCGATGGGTTGAAGGGGTTCGGGTAGTTCTGGTGGAGGAGGAAGGAGGAGGATGATAGAGCAAGTTTTTCAACGTTTACGTATGGGTAATACGTCGAAAGCCGATTCCCGATTTGCGGGATACCGGGATAAGGTGCATTGCTGTGAGTAATATATAGACCGTCGGTCGCCTCGACAAACCAGAAGGATGAACACCACGGATTGTTGCAGGCAGAGATCTCTCCCATTGCTGTATGAACCGATCCATGTGAAGAAGACAACTTTGGTTTTCTGCCCAACGCATCAGACAACATACTTACTTTGTGAGTCAATGTTGCGCTATCAAGAAAAGATACCGTATATCTAACCGAATCATAGTGGAAATCATTGGTGTACCTGGATGTTTTTATGTACTCGACAGGATCATGCGACTCTTCCCATGTAAATATTGTCGGTGTACTATACGATTGCAGGACTATCAATACTCCATCTGTAGGCGTCAGCAGCTTAAACGGCTTCGGTGCATGGCGGCGCACTTCGATATAATCGGAATACGTTACTAATTCCGGCTGGTCGACCGATGTTACCCACATTAGCTGCTGCACTGCTTCTCCCAGTTGGCGGTCTTTCGTTGGAACAAGATAGAATGCCGTCTCACCGTTTAGAGTTTGTACGCCCTGAAAGATATTCGTGCATCGCGGCTCATCAAATCTGAATTCATCGGGGAAACGTGCGGAAAATGTGACATGTACCGGTCGCGTAATGATATTCCAATATTTGTCACGCGGCGTAACGATCATCTCGAACTTCCGCTGGGCATACACAGCAAGACTTGTCGAATCCACAGATCGAACTTCGAAAGATATATAGTCCAGTGTATCGGAGTAAGGCGTATGTTCAGACGCAATTACAGGATCGGTTGAGTGTAAAATACCTTGCGAAATACCCGACTGTACATGTGCATATCCAAGTATCATAATAAACGCCATAAAAGGTGCTACGATCTTTTTCATATTATTTCTCCACAATCATGCGTTTGGTGAGAGTTGATATCCTAGTTTGCAGTATATATGTGTACACCCCCGACGCCAATCCCACGGCATTGAATTCCGTGCTATACGCGCCCGGATCGAGTGTCTCGTTCGCTAGTTCAGCCACCTGATTGCCGAGAAGATCGTACACACGTAAGGTCACATGCCCGCGCTCGACGATCTCAAACCGAATCGTCGTCGATGGATTGAAGGGGTTCGGGTAGTTCTGGTGGAGGAGGAAGGAGGTCGCTGCCTGGGCAATTCGCTCAACATTATCAGGGTTGGGAATATATACTGATAGCCGATTCCCGATTTGCGGGATACCGGGATGAGGATCATTGCTCTGGGTAACATATAGACCGTCGGTAGCTTCGACGTACCAGATCATCGCATGGTAGGAAACAGTGTCTGGCTGCGATTCCACGATACTCCGGAGCTCACCATGGGTGGTTGTCCACTTATTCAACCGCTTATTATTGTCAGACGGTCTTATTGTACGTTTCGTGAGACTGGCGCTATCCAAGATATGGATGGTATAGTCGACGACGTCGTTTCCTAGCTCGGCGCATACTATCGAAATTAGAATATTCGTATATGGATCGGGCGCCTCCTCCCATGAAAACTCGTACGGGGTCGTCCATGTATTGTACGTGAGGATTGTTCCATCGACTGGGAGAAGAAGATTAAAGTCAGATGGTGCATGCGGGCGTATTTCATATTCTGAGGTTCGACCTGTGACTGTTGAGTCATCGCCAGCGGTTACGCTGAGCCACTGGAGAGTATCCACGCCTTTAATGCGTTCTTTTGTTGATGCGAGGAAAAAATTCGTACTACCTCGAATAAATACGTCTCCGCTAAATACATCGGAAAAACTCGGCAACGAATTTGCAAACTCGCCGGGAATACGAGCTGTAAACCTCGTCCGGATCTGCTCATTCGTTACATTCAGATATCTATCTCGCGGACAGACAAAGATTTCATATTTACGAAAATTGTACACCGCCTCGCTGTCAGGAATCGACGAAACGAGATGCACAAGAAAATTCGTTATAGGGCCGGCGACAAAATTAATGCTGTTTGGTGCTATCTTGAATGAAGCGCTGGTATCGTCAATCGACATCGTAAAAGCTGCTTCTTCGGTGGATTTTGTGTGAACGAATGTCAGTTCTGCTGTCCCATCCGTAAACAATGCAGGCGGCATATTCCACTGGTAATCGGAAATCTGCGTCAACGGCTGCCCATCATGATACACCATGGCCCAGGAATAGCCAATAGGATCAGCGTTCCAGCTTCGATTGCTGGTATCGGTATTTGCGGTGGAATTGTGCAGCGTGAGGATAGCGTTTGTACCGGTCTGATCCCAGTCGGTGATGATATTGCCCGAACCGTCCTTCGCGGTAAGTACAATGGAAACGCTGTCTCCGGCGGTGTATTGCGACACTTGCGCTAACGCCATGCACGGAATCAGCATTGCTATGCAGGCGATATGTATAAATGTATTCATCTTACTTCTCCACAATCATGCGTTTGGTGAGAGTTGATGTCCCAGTTTGCAGTATATATGTGTACACCCCCGATGCTAATCCTGAAGCATTGAACTCCGTACTATACACACCCGGATCGAGTGTCTCGTTCGCTAGTTCTGCTACCTGATTTCCGAGCAGATCGTACACGCGCAGAGTCACATGCCCGCGCTCGATAATCTCAAACCGAATCGTCGTCGATGGGTTGAAGGGGTTTGGGTAATTCTGGTGGAGGAGGAAGGAGGATACTCGACTCGTCAATTGCTCCACGTGCGGGGTAGCACCAAGTATGAATCGCAGGAAGAATCCGGGGTATTGTTGGATTGTGTCCGAAACAGTGTTGCTGGTGGTGGTTATACCATCGGTTGCCTCGATAAACCAAATGGTAGTGGCGGTAAGCCAGGTTCGCCCGAATATATGATCGAGGATGTCCGAAAGTTCGCCGTGCGTGGTTGAAAACTTCGGCGATATGCCTCGTTGATCCGAAGGCATGCGCACAGTATGCGCGAGCGATGCGCTATCGGTAAATGAGATTGTGTATCTGATCGAATCGAACAGGAACGCATTCGAATATCTCGAGATTTTACTGTATCGCACCGGATCGATGCTGGGTTGCCATTCAAACGATTGTGATGTGGTAGCGGATTGTAAAAGTAATAATGTATTGTTGGCCGGATTCAGAAGCATAAAGCTTGACGGCGGATGTCTTCTTACTTCGTAATAATTCGAGAAACCCATGACATGTGGCTTTAATACGGAGTTTACAGTAAGCAATTGTGGCTCGTTTTCTCCGAGCTGTCGATCGACCGTCGATATAACATAAAATGCTGTTTCTCCATGAAGCGTTTGCGGCAATGAAAAAATATCCGTGCACCCAGGTTCGTCGAATCTGAATTCATTCTGAAAACGTGCAGAGAGTGTTACCTCAACCGGCTCGTCGATAATATTCATATACCTGTCGTATGGCGTAACAACAATCTCATATATTCGCTGATGAAACACCGCAAGCCGCATTGAATCGACGGAAGTGATTTCGATTTGCAGTTCATCCAGCGAATCAGGAGGAGATGCGAAATATTCTATATCGGAGAAAGAATAACACTCTCTGCCAATACATGACGAAACGCTGAGTATTGAGAGAACCGCGAATAGAAGTGTTGCAATTCGCATATTACTTCTCAATAATCATTTGCTTGCTTAATAACCTGTCCCCGATGTGCAGCGTGTACGTATACACCCCCGACGCCAATCCCGAAGCATTGAATTCCGCGCTGTACACACCCGGATCGAGTGTCTCGTTCGCTAGTTCCGCCACCTGGTTTCCCAGCAGATTGTACACGCGCAGAGTTACATGCCCGCGCTCGATAATCTCAAACCGAATCGTCGTCGATGGGTTGAAGGGGTTCGGGTAATTCTGGTGGAGGAGGAAGGAGGAAGCTGCTCCTCTTAGCGATTCCACAAGATGAGGAATCGCAGGCGATATCTTTAATCTAAATCCGATTTGAGGTACCGATGGGTTCGGATCGACATTTCTTGTTATGTAAAAACCGTCCGTCGCCTCGACAAACCAGATCATGTTATGTTCAAACGGGTCCCCTCCCTGCGTCTGCACGATACCGGCAAGCTGTCCATGGGTTGTCGTCCATTTATACTTTGAACCAAGATCGTCGGAATCAATTGTTACTTCCCGTGTCAGGCTGAGACTATCCACGAAATGGATTGTATAGCGAACAACATCGGATGCGATTTCGCCGGTAGTATTCGATACTGTGATCCCTGAGTAAGCATCGTCGCTTCGTTCCCAATCAAATACTTGCGGAGTTGTGTGACTTTGGAGAAGGAGCCATGATTTATCAGGCGGGTTGAATAACCGAAAAGACAATGGTGCATGGGTAAGCACTTCATATTCGGGGCTTTTCCCGTTGATATCCGGATCGGCTTCGGAGTATGCCATGATCCATTGAAGTTGGTCGGCGCCAAGTTCGCGCTTTGTGGTGGAAGCAAGGAAGTAATTCGTCGCGCCCTGCAAATACACCGCTCCGCCGAACAATCCCGAGTACCCGGGCTGCGAATTCAGGAACTCGCCGGGAAACCGCGCGCTGAATTTCGTCAGGATCACCTCGTCGGTGACATTCATATACCTATCGCGAGGCACGACGGTTATCTCATATTTGCGCATGTGAAATACGGCGGTCTTACCCGGCACTGCGTTCGTCAACTGGACGAGGAAACTAGACGTCTGTGCAGGTACGAAGGTCATCTCATCGGATTTCTGACTGAGCGGCGATTGAGGAGGAGTAATTTCATAAGATATCCCTGTGCCGGTCTTTGTATGCACAAATTCCAACTCGGTTGTTCCATCTGTAAAGACTGACGGAGGGAGAGTCCATCCGTATGGCGAGGAGTGGGGCAACGGTTGACCGTTATAGAAGAACATGGCCCAGGTGTAGCCATCCGGATCTTCGTTCCAGCTTCTGGTACTGGTGTCGGTGTTCGCATCCGAATTGTAAAGCGTGATTGTAGCAGCCGATCCTGTTTGATCCCAATCGCGGATCACATCGCCGTTCCCGTCGCGGGCGGTGAGATGAACGGTTATCGGCTCTCCAGCGATATGAGTATGTGCTTGCGGTGTTGCGGCCTTCGATCCACAGACCACGGTTATGGCGACGGGTTGCTGTTGGGCAACAAGATAGGGTGCGCAGAATAAACACAGCGCAACAATTCCAGTAACGGAAGCGCGGGACATGACAGACTCCTGGCAAGATAATAATGGACACGCCCAAAGGGCGTTTCTCGGTAGGCTGACAGAAAATAACGCAATGCGCGCCGGAAGTCAAGGCAAAAAGACATCCCCGATACGAAATGCTCGTGAAATAGAAAATTGAGATGCTAAGGATTCTTTTCCTGACGGAGCCGGGAGAGTTCCCATGCGGCGAGGACGTATTCCGCGGCGCCGTAGCCGATTGCCGGAACGCCGCCGTACCAGTTGCCGCTATCCACGGCGATGAATTCCGGAATCATCCCGTAGTGTTCCGAGGCAATATCGGTAACGGTTTTAAACAGCTCGTTTGCCCGGGGGAGTTGTTTATCGGCTGCATATGCGCGTGCCAGCCTGATGGTCAGCAGCGGACGCGCCTGCCGGGCGAACCAATCGCCGTCGGGTTGCGCGCTATACATACTTTTCGCTTTCTCAATGCTGAATCCCTTCTCCATCATTTCGAGCGCGAAGCGGGCTACCTGTCCGCGTGGAGGGAAGACCTGCATAGTCAATCCATCGATCAACAGGGGATGAAACAGATTTCGTTCGATTACTGTCAACGAACTTTCGGCGATGCTTGCTGCTGTGCTCTTTATGATTTTATCGAGTCTGCGCCGAATATCGAGCGCCGCTTCCTCGTATGCGGTATGCCGTGTTTCGTCGTGCATCAACTCCGCATACCCCGAAGCGATATGCAGCGCCGCCGATGCGTGAATCGACGAATAAATGCCCGCATTCAGATCGAGTCCGCTGCCGAAGGGACCGCCGTCCCGCTTGATGAAACCGCTGGAATCCCTCACGTGCATCAGTACATCCGCGGTGAAGCGCGAAAGTTGGTTCCAGTATGTGTGAACAAAGATACTATCGTTGAACCGGCTTCCTTCCTGCTCGAATAATTTGCGGCTCGCGTCCTGCAGCTTCTGAATTGTTTCGATATATATCGCCATGCCGTCATAACTGAGCACCGATTCTTCCGGTTTTTTCCATGTGTATTCCATCCCGGAGCCGTAATATTTCGACGGGGTGATAAAATACGGCAACCCGGCGCCGAACTCTTCGCCGTAGACGTCGAAGAACATGAACTTACCGGTGGCGCTGTTCTCGAGAAACTTAAATCCGCGCGCGGCTTCTTCAAGTAATCCGGCGGTGGCGAGCGCCTGAATGGAGACAAGATGCTCGCGAGGCACGGTGTATGCCCGCGATGCGGGAGAAAATGCGGAGACGATCTGACCGTCTCCGGCTCCGTCGGAGCGTACCTGCGCCATGTGCAGCAATGCCACCGATTGCATATAGACGTTTTTTTCCTCGGGCGTGAGGTGGGGCGGCAATACGAACATCCGGCTGACGATCTGTTTCCATTCCAGCAATTGGCGTTCGAGCGAAATATCGTTGATCGATTCCCGGCCGGCTTCTCCCACGACGGCGCGCAGATCCCTGAGCGCCAGGTCGTCGCAACAGGAATGATATACAAGGACGAAGTAGTACCGGCGTTCGCCGCCGATATCCTGCACGAAATCGCGGTATTGCCAGTAGTTTTTGTCCGCCGAAAATAACAGCCCGACGTCTTCGATGTTTACGTCTTTCGGATGCTTCAGCATCCCGACAAGCACTTGCTGGTTGGTTTTTTCGGGATGATACCAGAGAACCTCGAATCCTTCCGTGAACCGGGTCCGGATAATGTTCGTGTTTTCGAAGTATTCGGTAAAATCGATTTCGTATTCCTTCAGCCGGTGAACGTAACCATCGAGCGCGACGGAAAGGGTTACCGAGCTGAGAACGGTTTCGGTTGTGAGATTCGCCTGCAACTCGGAAAACAAATGCGGCTTCATCCATTCGATTGTCGCCGTTACGGGATTATACGCAGAAACACTGACGCCGTTCGAGGTAAACAGCAGCGGCGCGCGGAAGGGTTCTTCCACGGTCTGATTCAGGATCTCCGCGACACGATCCACGGGAACAATCCGGATCATATCCCCGGCGATGCCGCCTTTCTCGCCGAAATCGCACACGCGGATGGCAAGAAGATTGTACTCTTCCAGAAGCGCTTTGGGGAGAGGATAGGCGCGTAGAGAGTACAACTCCGAGCGCTGGTTTGGTGGGAAGTCGCCGCTTTTCCCTACCATTATACCGTTTAGAAATGTCTCATCAGCGTCGTCGATGCCCCGTATGAGGAGCACCAGACTATCGGTGCGCATGGAATCCGGCAACCTGAACCTGATACGGTACCAACCGAAACCGTCGAGCACCGGGTATCCGTTGTCTTCCCACGCCCCGGGGACGGTAACAAAATTCCAGCCGTTTTCTTCGTCGATGTACTTGCTGCGCCATACGGGATCGTCGCCGGGACGGAACGCGGCCATTCCGGAGAGATTCAATTCCGTCGTGTCCTGCTGCGCCGATACGCGCGGAAGGAGCGCGAGGACCATTGCGATGGTGAAGACTATTCTGAACAACGATCGGCGCCTGAGTTGTGATACTCCATGATGAATTCCCGGAGCAGGGAAGCGAGTTTCGATCCGTTCAGCGAGGCGGTATGGAGAACGTCGTGATGAGATATATGCGAATGCATTCCCGCCGCTTTATTGGTGATGCATGAAATTCCGAGCCATGGAATTCCGAACCGCGTCGCCGTTATCAATTCGGGAACGGTGGACATACCCACCGCATCGACCCCGGACCGGCGGAGCATCGCGATTTCCGCTTTCGTTTCGTAGCTGGGACCGGAGACGTATGCATATGTTCCCGTATGGAGCGTCATCGATAATCTCCTCGCCGTTTCGCCGATCATGCGCATGGCATCTGCCGAAATGGCGGTTGCGCGGTCGCGTTGTTCCTTCTCATGCCGATTTTCTGCCGAACCGAACTCCTGCACTGCAACAGGGAGTAACAGATAATCGTTAATAAGCATGAAATCGCCGGGAGATAAAAGCGGATTTACGCCTCCGGCTGCATTTGTTGCAATCATAAGAGAGGCATTGAAACGGCTGCTTGCCGCCGCCGGAAGCGACGAAACGTCGAATGAATGGCCTTCGTACATGTGGAATCTACCGCTGAACGTCAGAACGCGCTTCGTGCCGATGCTTCCAAACACAACCGCCGCCCGATGTCCCTCGACTGCACGAACCGTCGTTCCAAGCAAATCGGAAATGCGAATCGAGGTTGAGCCGGAAAGTGTTCCGGTGAATTCCGATAATCCGGAACCGAGGGTTACGACGATATCGACTGGTTCGGGATGGATGGACGAAAGCGCGTCGAGTATTGTAGTCGAGTTCACAGCGATACCAAAGCTCCTGCAATTGTAGCGGTCATCAATGTTGTCAACACCCCGGCGAGCAGCGCCCGCATACTGAGCGCGGTGAGATTGTTCCGTTGCCCCGGCGCGAGAGGACCCAGACCGCCGATCAGGATTGCAACAGAGCCGAAGTTGGCAAAGCCGCAGAGTGCGAACGATGCCATTATCAGCGTTTTTTCAGAGGTCAACACGCCGGTCCGGATCATTCGGGCAAGGTCGAGGTAGGCGACGAATTCATTCAGCGTTATTTTCGTGCCGATAAGGCTTCCGACATGGAACGCATCGTGCCAGGGTATTCCGATTCCAACCGCGATATATTGAAACACCAGTCCGAAGAGCAATTGCAAGCTTAGCGGTTTATGAAACACAGGTTCCAGCATCCTGTTCAATCCTGTTGCATCGCCTGCGGCGCCGAGAAGGTAGTTGACAAGCGCGACGAGGGAAATGAACGCGACGAGCATCGCTGCAACGTTGATCGCGAGTTTCACGCCGTCGGCTGCGCCCTGCGTGGCGGCATCGATGATGTTCGAGGCGCTGCTCTCCATCTTCGCCCGGACGGAGCCGTATGTTTCCGGAACCAGTGTCTCAGGTAGCATGATCTTACTGAGCACGATTGCCGCCGGCGCGGACATGACACTGGCGCCGAGTAAATGCGCCGCGAACATGGCGCGCGCAGCGCCGTCGGCTATTCCATGCACTTCGGAGTACGCCAGCCCCAGCATTTGGACATAGGCCGCCATCACTCCTCCTGCAATGGTCGCCAAACCTCCGACCATGAGCGTGAACAATTCCGAACGCGTCATTTTTTCGAGATACGGGCGCACGAACAACGGTGCTTCCACCATCCCGACAAAGATATCCGCCGAGACCGAGAGGGATTCCGCTCCGCTGATCCTCATCGTTTTTGCCATGATCCACGCAATGATTCGGACGATCCACTGCATGACACCGAGGTGGTACAGCACCGCTATAAGCGATGAGAAGAACACGATCGTAATCAGGGTCTGGAAGACAAAAAAGTAGCCGAGCGAGCCTTCATTCCCCGGCGGGATTGCGAGCGATCCGAACACAAACCGCGCGCCTTCGCCGGTGAAATCGAGCAGCTTGACGAACCCCTGGCTGATGTAATCGAAGCCGTCCTTTGGATATCCAAGCGGCGTCCAGAGCGCGCGCAGCCAGCCGCCTTTCAGAATCAACACACCGAAAACGACCTGCAATAATAAGCCGATTCCGGCGAGCCGCCACGAAATGTTTTTTCTGTTCTCGGAAAAGAGCCAGGCAATGACAACCAGGAGGAGAATGCCGAATGCGCCGCGAAGAAGATCGATCATGGGTTGCCGGGGGTTTTAGGCTGAGGTTCAGGAACGAAACAGGCTCGGCACCGCGCTTCGTACGATTCGGCGGAGCCGACAAGAACGCGTTCGTCCGATAGGACGACGCGTTGCGTGCGGTTAGCGGGCTGTCCGCAAACGACGCAAATGGCGAGCGTTTTCGTGATGTATTCTGCTACGGCAAGAAGCGCCGGAATCGGCTCGAACGGCGCGCCGTGATAGTCCTGATCCAACCCCGCCACGATGACGCGTTTGCCCATGCCGGCAAGGGTTTCGCAAACGCCGACAAGGCTGGCGTCGAAAAATTGCGCCTCGTCGATTCCGACGACATCCACTTCAGACGAGTGGGCGAGGATATCGCTCGCAGTTTGAACGCGGATGGACGGGAGGGAAATACCGTTGTGCGAGACGATATGAGAATCGCTATAACGGTCGTCGATCGCGGGCTTGAAAATGGCGACACACAACCGCGCGATTTGTGCGCGGCGCAATCGGCGGATAAGTTCCTCGGTCTTGCCGCTGAACATGCTTCCGCAAATCGCCTCGATGACGCCCTGAGTATTGCCCTGCCTGTGAACTGTCGATTCCATAACCTGTAATCAGCCGTAATGCGCTCAAAATAAGGAAAATTGAAATAGGGAACAGGGGGCGGTAAACGAAAAACATCCGGTGAGCTACGGCTGACCGGATGTTTTATGAAGTGGACCCAGACGGGATCGAACCGACGACCTCTACAATGCCATTGTAGCGCTCTCCCAACTGAGCTATGGGCCCGAAAATATGTCCTTTAACATAGCCAATTTCAGGATGAAAATCAAGTCTTCGCCGCCTCCGGCGGTTGGATCAATGTAAAATAATCTGTTTTTTCCATGGTATGGATAGCGATAATCCCCGCGCGGACAAGCCGAACGAGGAGGCGCGATGCGCGCCGGTCAGAGACATTGATGAGGTTGGCGTACTCTTTGACGGTGATGCGCGTGTGGTTCTCGAAATATGCGAATAGCCGCCGTTCAGCCTCGCCTACAACGAGCCGTACCGGCCCGGTTTTCCCGCTCTGATGTTCCAGTACCTTCACCATCTCGCGGCTCGCCTGTACGCTCGCCTCTCCGACGCGGATATATGCCTTGGGCGCTTCGCCGCCTGCTTCGATCAGAAAGTGAGGTTTGCGTCTACTTTCCGCAACATTGATGCAGAGTACATCCAGTCCATGCGTGGAAAAAATATCCACAGTGAACGAAACCGGCGGATCGCAGAGCAGTTCCGCCGCCTGGATGATGAATTCCAGTTCGCCTTTTTCGCTTTCCACGCCGACGATCGTCTTATCGTCGTCGACTCCGAAGAGAATGATCCCTCCTTTGGTGTTCGCCAGGGCAATCATTTCCCTTGCGACTTTCTCCGGGGAGGATACCTTCCGTTTGAACTCGATCTGCAGGCCTTCGCCCGCTTCGATTATGTCGAGGAACTGCTGGTATTTCAAGGTCCGGCCTTCGGTTGGCGGGTCTCAAATGTGACTTTTTCGCCGATTCGTTCGGTTCCGTCGCACGCAAGGAACGATATGCGGATGAAACGGAATATCAGTTCTTTTTGCCTTCGAGCGTTTGTCCGTTTTGTTTCAATTTCAACCTGTCTACGATTCCGTCTTTGTCCCTTGTAAACTCGACAGTAGCCTCGACGACCTTATAATAAAACACGTCTTTCTTCTCGGGGTAGATTTCGAATTTATCCTGTCCTGTTGCCTGTGCGAACAGACGCGTCCCGTTCGCGGTGATTGTAAGCGCGAATCCCGGAACCAGAGTAAATGTCCCGGTCAATCCTTGCAGATATTCGTTCGTGACCTCGATGGTCTTTGGAAAGCGCGCTACCGATGAGGTTTCATCGAGTATCTTGACACCCAGGTCCGTCGGTTCCACAGTGGAATTGTTGACGAGAATGACGACGCCGAGCTTCTTCTGTTTGATGTACCCGGTAAAACTTTTGTATCCGCCCGTGCCTCCATTATGCCACACGATATCCGCATTTTTCGAATGCCTGATATGCCATCCGTATCCGACGGAGACAGACTGCATGTCGGTTTTTTCGAGAGGCGCTTCCGCGCGGGCCAGAGCCGCCTTCAGCGGTGTATCGGTAACTCCGAGGCAGGCTTTCAGAAACAACGTCATATCCGCGGCGCTCGATTTCAAAGCGCCTGCAGCCGCAAGCGCCGGGATATCCCACCCGGATACCTGCGTGGTTGCCGCGTAGGGCGTCGCAATGAGCGGACGCATCGGGGCAGGCACGTCGATGAACGTGGATTTCATCCCGAGCGGGGCACAGATGCGTTCAGAGACGATTTCGCTATACGTTTTCGTTTTAAGGTGCTCCAGCATCAATCCAACAAGACCCATTCCCAGGTTCGAGTATTCATATTGTACGCCCGGTTCTCGTGTTAGCGAATACGTGGAGAGGTATTGGAACACTTGTTCGCGCGTATAGTGTGCGTAGGGATTAAGAGGATCCGGGGGAGTGTAACCGTCGGGAAAACTGATGAGTCCCGACCGGTGCGTAAGCAGATCCTGCACTGTGATCTTCCGCCCGTTCTTTTCCGGAATGACGGTTCCTTTGGGAAGATAGTCCGCCACCGGTTTACGAATATCGATTTCCTTCGTCAGCGCTGCCATCGCGGTAAGAATTCCGGTAAATGCTTTTGTGATTGAACCGATCTCAAAAATCGTCTCCTTCGTCGCGCTTGTCCTCGGCGAACCGTTGATAAATTCGTAGCTGACCTTGTCGCCGTTGACGATACCGATGACCATACTGGTTCCGTCCATTCCCTGTACTCGTTCCCTTGCCGCGTCCATGACTTCCGCAGGAATCTGCGCGTTTGCGGGCTTCGTCCAGGCAACAGCGGCCAGAAAAAAAAGTGTTGCATAAAAGTGTTTCATATTTCTACCATGCTTATTGTCGATTCGATTTCGGGCTATTGGCCGAATGGTTTCGGGTTTTACCGTTGGCGAAATGTGTGTACTTTAGAGAAATACAACCAATACTGAAAGACCCTTACCTCCGTGCCAATTCTCTGCAATTATTATCTCACATACAAATGTAACGCCTATTGCGGTTTCTGCCATTTCGGCGATCATGAACTCTTCCGCGACAGCCGCAATGCGCAAACCGCCGATGTTCTCCGAAACCTGCCTGCTTTACGTAAACTAGGCGTCAGGTTCATCGATTTTACCGGCGGAGAACCGCTTCTCCATAAAGACATTGTCCTGTTTCTTGAAACAGCCAAACGGCTGCGGATGAAGACGAGTATTACCACGAATGGATTGCTGTATCCGAAATATGCAGAACGTCTGAAAGACAAAGTCGATCTGCTTCACTTTTCCCTCGATAGCGCGGATAGGGAGGAACACGACCGCATGCGAGGCGTCGCGTGCTTCGATGCCGTCATGACATCCATCGATATCGCGCTCGGTCTCGGCGCTCATCCGGACATTCTTTTTACGGTCACGAACGAAAACTACCTGCAGTTGCCGGCTGTGCGTGAAATGGCATCGTCGAAGGGGTTGCTGCTGCTGCTCAATCCCATATTCAGTTATTTCCGGGAAGAAGGACTCTCGCTCGATGCGCTTTCGTATATCGAAGATTTTGCGCGCAAACCGATGGTGTATCTGAATCCTTCGTTCGTTGCACTCCGTCGTATGGGAGGGAACGATCCGCAGAATCCGCTTTGCAAAGCCGTCTCCCGCGTCGTGGTAATCTCGCCCGCAGACGAAATTCTGCTGCCCTGCTACCATCTGCATAACGAGAAAGTCCCCATCAATGGAGACCTTATTTCCGCACACCGCTCGGAGCGTGTTGATTGGCACCGCGAACGCGAGGGACGGCACTCGTTTTGCAGCGGATGCACCATCAATTGCTATTTCGAACCGTCGTTCGCCTTTCCGGTCAACTGGCTTTCGCTTGCCTCGGTACCGTCGAAATTCAAGTACGGCTTCCATAAGTATTTGCGGCAGCCGCTTTCCCGGAAATAGTCTATTCGTTCTCCTTCGAGGATGGAATCAGATTGAGGGATGCCGAATTGATGCAATAACGCAAGCCGGTCGGTTTTGGGCCGTCGTCAAATACATGCCCCAGATGCGCGCCGCATTTGTTGCAGGTCACCTCGGTTCTCCTCATGAACAGGGAATTATCTTCCGATTCATGCACTGCACCGCTCGCAACGGGCTGGAAGAAGCTGGGCCATCCTGAACCGGAATCGTATTTGGCCGCCGAATCGAACAGCGGCGTGCCGCAACAGACGCAGGTATATGTGCCGGAAGTTTTTGTGTTCCAGTACTTGCCCGTGAATGCCTGTTCGGTGCCTTTCTTCCGCGTGATGCGGTATTGTTCTTCGGTCAGTTCCTCTTTCCACTCGCGTTCGGTTTTCATCACTTTTCCTTGTGAAAGCGTCTTTGATTTCACTGAATCCGTTCCATGTTCTGTTGGGCGCTGGCAGGCGTACATCGGTAAACAACAGACTGCAAAAACTGCCAACGCTACCCAATACGAACCCGGGACAGATGATTTCCAGTCTGAATAACACTGGAGTCCAGAAAGAAAATTCCATCTCATTGCTTCTTCCAATCACTATGACACACAGATGAGTCGGATCAGGGAGGAATTTCTTACGAAACCGAACGGAATCCGAAACATCCCGGGATTTGAGCATCAAAGCGCATTATATCGTATATTTCATGAATTGTAACGAAAAGGTGGCTCATGAATGGGATGACCATACCCAGGCCGGTATCCGGCGATTTTGCTCCGTACTACCAGCACTATATCGACCTTGCTTGCGAAGGCGAGTTGATCGAAATGTTGCAATCCCAAACCGCCGAACTTGAGGCGATGCTGGCGCCGCTCTCGGATTCCCAGGGCGATTTTGCTTATGCCGAAGGGAAATGGAGTATCAAAGAAGTGCTTCAGCATGTGATCGACGGCGAACGGGTATTTGCCTATCGTCTGCTCCGTATCAGCCGGGGGGATGCAACGCCTCTTCATGGATACGACCATGATGCATATGCAAGATCGGCGGGCGCAAAAAGGCGCACTTTGTGGGACATCGTCACAGAGTTCGCAGTTTTGCGCGAATCCAGCCTGGCGTTGATCCGGAGTATACCTGCGGAAGCATGGAACTACCTGGGCAACGCGAACAACGTCGATGTCCGCGCCAGAGCGATACCGTTCATCATGGCAGGGCATGTCCGGCACCATCTGAATGTACTACGTCAACAATACTTCACTAGTATGTAGATTCGAACATAGGGTTTTCAGTGAAACAACAGTGGACACTTGAAGGGAAAAACGCACTCGTTACGGGAGGAACGAGAGGGATCGGCAGAGCGATTGCCGAAGAATTGCTCTCATTCGGAGCAAAAGTGATTATCGTGGCGCGAAGCGAGACCGACGTCAACCAACGCATCGAGCAATGGAACGGACTTGGGTACAAATCGGCGGGTATCGTCGCAGATATTTCTACGTCTGCGGGAAGGGAGCGCGTCGTCGCAAAAGCAAAAGCGCTTTTCAAACAACTAGATATTCTGGTACACAATGCCGGAACAAATATCCGCAAGCCGACTCTCGATTACACACAGGACGATCTTTCTACCATCTTTAACACGAATGTGGAGAGCGCATTCGATTTGTCGCGCGGGCTATATTCGTTGCTGCGGAGGGCAGAAGGCGCGTCTATCGTCAATATCGGATCTGTTGCTGCACAGACAATACTTCCTACCGGCGCTCCGTACGCGATGAGCAAAATCGCGATCGAACACCTCACGCGGTACCTCGCGGTTGACTGGGCGGCAGATGGTATCCGTGTCAACACGGTTTCGCCGTGGTATATCCGCACGCCGCTGACGGAACCGGTGCTGTCGAACACCGCGTACTACGATACAATTATCGCAAGCACCCCTCTTGGAAGGATAGGCGAGCCCGAAGAAGTAGCCGCCGCCGTCGTCTTTTTGTGCCTCCCGGTTGCATCGTACATCACGGGTCAATGTATCGGCGTCGACGGAGGATTTGTCGCCAGGGGATTGTGAACCATCTCGATGCCGAAAGAACCAGACCGGCGATATTTTCGAAATAATGGAACAAACGGCATTTCGTTGCGTCTATAGCAAATTGTGACGGATCGCAGGTCGCTCCGATTTGCCCTGAACGCAATGCTCCGGCATCTTGCGTTGAATTGAAGCGGAGCTATAAGTTTGTACGGCTTATTTGATATGCCTCCAACCCTGCACCGATGCGAGTTTCAAGGCGTTTTTTCATGCAACAACGAACCAGTGGAGTGTGAATCCATGGAAGTGGATATTCAGGCAATCAATCAGCGAATACAACAGGAAAGCGCGTTCGTCGACGCGCTTCGGATGGAAATCGGCAAGGTGATCATCGGACAGAAGGACATGGTCAACCGGCTGCTCGTCGGATTGCTCGGCAACGGGCATATCCTGCTCGAAGGCGTGCCAGGTCTGGCGAAAACCACGGCGATCAAAACGCTTGCCGCCTGTCTGCACGCAACGTTTCACCGCATTCAGTTTACGCCCGATCTTCTGCCCGCCGACCTTATCGGTACGATGATCTACAATCAGAAGACCGGCGAATTCCAGACGAAACAGGGTCCGATTTTTGCCAATTTTATTCTTGCAGACGAAATCAATCGCTCGCCCGCCAAGGTCCAGAGCGCCTTGCTGGAAGCGATGCAGGAACGGCAGGTTACCATCGGCGAAGAGACCTATAAACTGAAAGAACCCTTCCTGGTAATGGCGACCCAGAACCCGATCGAGCAGGAAGGCACCTATCCATTGCCGGAAGCGCAGGTCGACCGCTTCATGCTGAAGGTGATCATCGACTATCCGAGCAGGGAAGAGGAAATGCAGATCATGCGCCAGCAGATCTCGTCGGAAATTCCCACGGCGAGGCCGGTTGTATCTCTGGATGACGTTCTCCGCGCAAGGGAAGCGGTACATATGGTGTACATGGACGAGAAGATCGAACGCTACATCCTCGATCTCGTATTCGCGACGCGCACGCCGAAAAACTTCGGTCTGGACAAGCTGACGAATTATATCAGCTATGGCGGTTCGCCGCGCGCCAGCATCAACCTGGCGCTGGCCGGCAAGGTCATGGCCTTTATCAACCGTCGCGGATATGTGATTCCCGAAGACATCCGCGCCATCGCGTTCGATGTGCTCCGCCACCGTATCGCCGTGACGTATGAAGCCGAGGCAGAAGACATGACCTCGGTGGATATCATCCAGGAAATTCTCAACACGATCGAAGTGCCCTGATACGCGCTCGCTGCCTCAGGACGCGAACGGCCCGCGGCTCCGCGCCGCTGAACATCATTGTTACACCTGATTGATCGTGAAAACGTGGATACCAAAGAAATTATAAAAAACGTCCGGCGCATCGAACTCCGCACGCGCGGATTGGTGAACCAGCTATTTTCCGGAGAGTACCACAGCGTATTCAAGGGAAGGGGCATGCATTTTTCGGAAGTGCGCGAATACAACTACGGCGACGATGTCCGGTCGATCGACTGGAACGTCTCGGCGCGTTTCAATAAGCCCTTCGTGAAAATATTCGAAGAGGAGCGCGAGCTGACGCTCATGTTGCTCGTCGATTTCAGCGGTTCGCAAAGCTACGGAAGCTCTGAACGATTCAAGCGCGAAGTTGCTTCCGAACTCTGCGCCGTGCTTTCGTTCAGCGCGCTGAAGAACAACGACAAGGTCGGAATGATCATCTTCACCGATCATATCGAGCAGTTCATCGCGCCGAAAAAAGGAAGAACGCACGTGTTGCGGATCCTTCGCGAATTTCTCGCATTTGAACCGAAAGGGAAGGGCACCGATATCAAGGGGGCGCTCGAATACCTGAACGGCGTTCTGAAAAAGCGGTCGATCGTGTTCCTTGTCTCGGATTTTATGGATGAGGGCTACGAAAAACCGTTGAAAATTGCTGCCCGCCGTCACGACCTTATCGCAGTGCAGTTGTACGACCGCCGCGAACGCGAACTTCCCCAGGTGGGCTTGCTCAAATTGACCGACGCCGAAACAGGCGAGGAACTGTGGATCGATACATCGATCAAAGAAGTACGCGATGAGTACCTCCGGCAATGGGAGGAGCGGAAACGCGTCCGCGAACGCACGTTTCTGACCTCGAATGTCGACGCAATCGCTGTCAACGTCGAAGGCTCGTACATCCAGCCGCTGATCGATTTCTTCAGAACCCGGGAGCGTAGACTATGATGCGCCGTTTTCTTCTCGCCGCGTTTTTCGTCGCCGCCGCATTGCAGGCTAATGCCCAGGACGTGACCGTGGTGCTGGGGTCGGATTCGTCGCGCGTATTGATTGGCACGTGGTTCCCTGCGCGGATTTCCGTACATGCGCCTGCGGAATACAAAATTCAACTACCCGGCGAGGACAAGGATTTTGTCCGCGCGGCATTTGTATCCGCCGACTCGGCCTTCGTCGAGCGGAAGGCGGATGGGGAACATTACTCGCGCGAATACACACTGGCTGTCTTCGATACCGGCACTGTCTCCATTTCCGCAGTTATCCGGTATTACAAGCCCGGCGATACGACCGCGTATACGACGGCATCGAACGAAATTACTCTTACCGTTGCTTCGGTAAAGATCGATACCACGAAATCGTTCAGGGATATCAAGGATGTACTCGATGTTCCGTGGACATGGTGGGATTACGCGCTATTGTTCGGCGGGCTGATTGCCGCAGGGCTGTTGGGCTACTACCTCTGGCATCGCTACCGCTTGAAGCAGCGGAAGGAAGAAGCGCTGCCGGAACCCGAACCCGAACCGGAAATCCCCGCGGAAATCCGGGCAATGGAACGCCTGCGTGCGCTCGAACAGGAGAAGCTCTGGGAGCAGGGCATGCACAAGGAATACCAGTCAGAATTGACCGAGACAATCCGCGAGTATATCGAAAAGAAATTACGCGTGCCTGCGCTGGAAGAAACCACGCCCGAAATCATCAAGCATGTCGCGCTAAAGGGCATCGAGCCGAAACTGATACAGGAACTCGAAATCGCGTTGCAATGCGCCGACCTTACGAAATTCGCAAAATATATCCCAGATCCGGTGGCGCATAGGCAAAGCATGCGGACCGCGTATCTCTTTGTCGAGGAAACAAAGGATTTCAATAACTCCATCGAAATGGAGGTACGGCTAGGAATGACGCGCCCGGCGGCTGCTCCCGTTCCGGCAGCGGATGAAGACTCGCACGCCCAGTATCAACCGAAACCCGAAAACTCTGAAAGGAGGGACGGCGATGTTCGGTGAACAAGTGAAATTTGCGAATCCCGAACTGCTCTGGTTGCTCCTTCTCATCCCGGCGCTCGTCGGATGGTATATCTGGAAGCACGGAAAGGGTCAAACGGCGGTACGGCATTCATCCCTTGCGGTACTTAAAACCCTGCCGCGTGGTTGGCGGGTCAGGCTGCGGTTTCTGCCATTTGCGCTTCGGTTGCTTGCGCTCGCTTTGCTGATCGTTGCATTCGCGCGGCCGCAAACCTCCGCGCGTGGTGAAAATGTATACCGCGAAGGCATCGATATCACGCTCGTTCTCGACGTTTCCGGATCGATGCTTGCCGAGGATTTTCGTCCGAACCGGCTGGACGCGGCAAAAAAGCTCGCAAAGGAATTTATCGAGGAACGCGAAACCGACCGCATCGGCCTGGTGATATTTGCAGGCGAAAGCTTTACGCAGTGTCCTCTGACGACGGATTATTCCGTCCTGCTCGATCTTCTTGCGAAAGTGAAAATGGGCGTATTGCAGGACGGGACTGCCATCGGCGAAGGCATCGGAAACGCAGTGAACCGTATGAAGACGAGCAAATCGAAATCGAAAACCATGATTTTGCTGACCGACGGAATCAACAATATGGGCTCGATCGATCCGGCGACGGCGGCGGAAATCGCCCGCACGTTCGGAATCCGCATCTATACGATCGGTGTCGGTACGCGCGGTATGGCTCCGTATCCCGTTCAAACCCCGTTCGGTATTCAATACCAGAACATGAAGGTGGAGATCGACGAGGATATGCTCAGGCAGGTGGCGCAGATAACCGGAGGCGAATACTTCCGCGCAACGGGCAATGAACGGCTCCGCCAGATATACAAGGAAATCGACAAACTCGAAAAAACGCGGATCGAGGTCACCGAATACCGCCGCTATACAGAGCTGTTCTATGAGTATCTTTTGATGGCATTCGGCATACTTGCGGTCGAATTGCTCATTTCGGCGTTCGTGTTCAGGAAAATCCCGGTGTAGTGACGATATGATAAAATTTGCGCATCCCGAATACCTGATATATCTGATCGTACTGCCGCTCATCGCGGCGCTGGCGTGGTTTGTATGGCTTCGCAGCCTCAAACGCTTGAAGTCGTATGGCGATACGGCATCGCTGAACCGCATGACAGGCGGTAGAAGCCGCGTGAAGTACTGGCTCCGCATGGGCGCCTATCTTGCCGCTGTTGCGGCGCTTATCATTGCGTATGCAAATCCTCAGATCGGAACGAAGTACGAGGAAGTGAAACGGACCGGTATAGATCTGATTGTCGCTATCGACGTTTCGAACAGTATGCGCGCGCAGGATATCAAACCCTCTCGTATCGACGCCGCCAAACGGGAATTGAACACGCTCATCGGTAATCTGAAAGGCGACCGCATCGGCATCATCGTCTTCGCTGGAAGCGCGTATACACAGCTTCCTCTTACGTCGGATTACAGCGCCGCCCGTTTGCTTTCGGACATCATCTACACCGGCAGCGCTCCGAAGGAAGGCACCGCCATCGGTTCGGCCATCGAGCTTGCCAGAGATTCATTCAAGAAGGAAGAAGGCAAATATAAGGCTATGGTCATCATCACCGACGGCGAGAACCATGAAGACGACCCCGTCGCCGAGGCAGAAAAGGCGGAGGAAGACGGTATCGTCATCCATACCATCGGTATGGGTTCCGAAGAAGGCGGTCCGATTCCGATCATCCAGAACGGGCAGGTCGTCGATTACAAGAAGGACCGCGAAGGCAACACCGTGGTCACGCGCCTCGACGCAACGGTGCTGCAAAAAATTGCCGATGCAACAGGAGGCACGTTTACCCGCGCTTCCAATGCACAGGACAATCTGGGAATGGTGTTCAAGGAAATCGAAAAGATGGAAAAGAAGGATTTCGGCTCGAAGGAATTCACTGCACATGAAGACCGCTTTCAATACCTTCTGGCGTTGGGAATTCTTCTCTTGATTGCAGAACTGGTGTTATCTGAAAAGAGGAACAAATTCCTGTCCCGGTTTGCCGTGTTTGCGGCAGGAAAGGAGTAACCGCGATATGAAGGCAGTATATATTCTGATCGGCATTGCTGCATTGAGCGCTGTCTCCGTCGGGCAATCGTACCGTTCGCTGGTAAACGGCGGAAACGACGCGTATATGGAGAAAAAATACGAAGCGGCGGAGAAAAGCTACAAAGAAGGAATCCGCGAGAAGCCGGAGCGTGTGGAAGGATACTTCAATCTGGGCAATACCGCCTACCGCAAAAAGGATACTCAGGCGGCGCTCGATGCCTACAAGAACGCTGCCACGAAGTCGAAAGATAAAACCCAGATTGCCGGAACGCTGTATAACGCCGGCAACGCTTACCTCAACGCCGCCGAAAGCGCGGGCGATGCTGCTGGGCAGGTAAAAGGCGGCAACGATTTGAAGATGCAGGGATACCGGCAGGCAATCGAAGCATATAAACAGGCGTTGAAACTGAATCCTTCGGACGAGAATGCCCGGTATAATCTTGTCTATGCGATGAAGAAGCTCGAGCAGCTTCAGAATCAGAACCAGAATAACAATCAGGACAAGCAAAAGAAGGATCAGAAGCAGGACAAGAAGGAAGACAAGAACGAACAGAATAAGGACAAGCAACAGGATCAGCAGAAGAAGGAACAGCAGGACAAGCAGGAACAACAGAATCAGAAGGACAAGGATCAGCAGCAAAAATCGAAGCCGGACGAACAACAATCGAAACCGCAGGAACAGAAGATGTCGAAGCAGCAGGCCGAACAGATCCTCAAAGCTCTAGAACGCGACGAAAAAGACCTCCAGAAAAAAGTGAGGGCGCAGCAGGCTGTCCGAATCCGGGTTGAAAAAGACTGGTAACCGCCGATGAGACGCACATTCGTTTTCGCGGCAATCGTCTTCGCATTCATCTCCGGAGCGGCATCCGTTCCAGACGCGGCGCTTGCACAGGAGGTAACGTTTACCGCCTCGGCAAATACAACGACCGTCGCCGAGGGCGAGCAATGCCAGGTTACATTTACGCTTTCAGGCGGCAATCTGAAATCCTACTCCGATTTCCGCCAGCCGAACCTGAACGCTGATTTCCTGACGCTCATGGGACCCAGCACATCGCAGCAGATGTCCATCATCAACGGGAAGGTATCCGCCTCCATCGGATGGACATACGTTCTGCAGCCGCGCAACAAAGGCACATACACCATTTCGCCGGCCTCGATTTCCTACGATGGGAAAACGCTAAAAACGAATCCGATCAAAATTACCGTCGTGACCGGATCGCAGAAGCAGGGGCAGACGCAGAAAGGGAACTCATCCGGAGGCGGCGAGAAAGTAGACGTCGGCGCCGAGTTCATGCTGAAATCCATTCCCGATAAGCGCGAAGTATACGTCGGCGAGCCGGTGCGTGTGACGTACAAACTGTATTCGCGGCTCGAATTCCAACTCGAAAACATCGTCAAGATTCCACGCAGCGTTGGTTTCTGGTCGGAGGAGCTCGAAGCGCCGAAACAGTTGCAGCCTCAGATCGAAGTGCTGAACGGACGGCAGTATCAAACTTTCATCGTCCGCAAAATGGCCTATTTCCCGACGCAATCGGGCAACCTGAATATAGAGCCTTTCGAAATCAGCTCCATCGTGCAGGTGCGCGTCAAGCGGCAAACCGGAAACAGCATCCGGGACCGGTTTTTCAGCGATCCGTTTTTTGACTCGTACAAAAATGTGCGGTACACACTTACCACGGATAAGCTGGGCATTACAGTGAAACCGCTGCCCGAAAAAGGCAAGCCGGAATCGTTTGCCGGCGCCGTCGGGCGGTATTCCATGGACGCCGCGATCGACAATTACTCGCCAAAGGCGAACGAAACCGTAACCCTGAAGGTGAAAATCGCCGGATCGGGAAATCTGAAACTGCTCAACGAGCCGAAAATCACCGTTCCCTCCGGCGTCGACGCGTATCCGCCGAACATCGTCGACGATTTCGCAGCGGAATCCGGTTCGCTTTCCGGAACGAAGACGTTCGAATATATCCTGATTCCTCGTTTCGCCGGACAGGTCACCGTACCGCCGGTGGAGTTCAGTTATTATGATCTCGAAAAGAAACAGTACGTCACACTGACATCGAAGGAATTTGCCCTCAACATCGGAAAAGGCGATATCGCGACCGAAGAAAATCAGCCGCATTCCGAGCGTATCAAGTATTTAGCGATGGATATCAAACCTCTGAAGGAAGGCGGGCATGAATTCCGTCGCAGAGGCGAATCGGCGCTCGATGTACCGGCGATGCTTGGATTGTACGCCATGCCGATGGTGCTTGCCGCATTGGGAATTGCATGGAAGCGCCGCTACGACAGGATTCACGGCGATATCGCCGGACTCAAGATGCGCCGCGCAAGCCGCACTGCCGAGAAGCATCTTTCCGCATCGCGCAAATACCTCGACCGGAATATGATCGATCTTTACTATCAGGAGGTAGCGCGGGCGTTGTGGGGATATATCCAGCACAAACTTTCCATCCCGACATCGGAAACATCGATCGCGGGCGTGGTCGCGATTCTTGAGCAGAGGCAGGTGGTACAACAGACGATAGCCGATACGCAGGCGGCTCTTGAAGGTATCGAATTTGCGCGCTTCTCGCCGACGCGGGCAACCGCCTCGGAGATGAGCAATCTTTACGACAAGGCCAAAACCGCGATTATCTCGATTGAACAGGAGTTACGGGTGTAGCATGAAAAAGGAACTGTTCGCAATTGCTGTTCTGGCGTTTATTCTTACAACGGCGCATGCTCAATCTTCCGGGGAGTTGTTCCGGGAAGCGGGGCGCGCGTACTCCGAAGCGAGATATTCCGAAGCAGTGGAACTCTACCATCGCCTGATCGACGAAGGCTACGACGACGCTACGATTTACTATAACCTTGGGAATGCGTATTTCAAGCAGGGCGCGCTTGGAGAGAGCATTCTTTCGTTCGAACGGGCGTACAGACTGGAGCCCTCGGACCCCGATATCATACAGAATCTGAATGTCGCGCGCGCTCGCACCCGAGACCGCGTCGATGCAATTCCGCTGCTCTTTGCAGTTCAATGGTGGAACGATCTGAAAACGGAGCACTCTCTTGCCGCATTGCTCGCCTATAGTGTTACACTGCTCTGGCTTTTGGCTGCCTGCGTGTTTGTTTTCTTCGGTTTGCACAACGTGTATATACGTAGAGCCTCATTGGCAGCGGGTATAGTCATCGCCGGGCTGTTCCTGGCATCGGTCTTTCTTGTTCAGGATAAAAACGAGGATTTGAGTTCCGGCCGTTATGCCATAGTTTTATCGATGGAAGCTCCAGTATCCAGCGCGCCCGACCGCTCCGGTGTAGATGCGTTCCTGGTACATGAGGGACTGAAAATAGAGATCATCGGGAAAAAAGGCGAACAGATGCACATCCGTCTCGCCGACGGCAAGGAAGGGTGGATCGAAGAGGCGCATTTGGTCAGGATATAGTGCATTGTTTCTGACGCTTGGTTTTCCAATATTGGACAAGCACAAGTACTAAACCATTATAGAAATTATGCGCCACATTTTAACCTCTGTCTTGCTGGCGGCATTCATTGCCGTATCAACATCCAATTCATTCGCAAATCAACCCGATCCGCCGGAGGATATTCTCCGGCCCGCTGAACTGCGCGCATCCTGGGGCGCTTTTCTGGGCGGTACGTTCTCGTTTTCTTCTGGAAATCTTGTCACCACATGTAATTGCACATACGAAAACGGCAGCGGATTCAACGGCGCCGCAGGTGTGTTTATCCAATTACCCTTATACGAGCAGTTTTCCGTTGTCATCGAAGCGATGTACGACGGCTCCAGTGCATCATACAAGGACGAAGAGACCCGCCCTGAATATGTCCAGAATGGAGATATTGAAGATATCACCTTCGAGAAAAATGCAGACATCACACTTTCGTATGCTGCAGTCGATATCCTCGGTAAATGGAATATCGCCGCAGGAAGCCTGTATATCATGGCCGGGCCTTCCATCGGGTACTTCGTCGGCGGAACCATCGAAGAGAAGGAAAAAATGAAAACACCGGGATTCATTTATGCAACCACTGGAACCTCGGAAATGCAGGTCCTCGACTCGGGCATCGGCGATGTGTATGATATGACATCGGTTCGTTTTGGTCTGCGCGGCGGTATCGGTTACGAAATACCCCTCACACGTACGATGACAATTCAGCCCGAACTGATGTATCATCTTTCGTTAACCGGACTCGCCGACGGATTTGCCAAGCCGGTGTCCTCGACGAACAACGGACTCAGCGATTGGAAGCACTCCGAGCTTCAACTACTCGTACGGCTAAACATGCTTTTTTAATCATGATATTTTGTGCAAATTCATTATGTTTTACCGGGTACATGCGGTACAATACAGGATAACCGGTTTGCATGTCGAGAACGGTACGTAGCTATCATACATAAACCCGCTGTCCGCCGTTGGGTCGTAGAGCGGGTTTCGCATTTGTATCAGGCAGTAGAAGATAATAGACGGAAAGACGGACCGATGCACTCAGTGCCATCAAATATTGTGGTCGATAATCAATTGCTCGCCGGACCTCCGTCAGCGCTGGCTCAGGTGATCGATCACACAAATCTGCGTCCAGACGCTGTTCCCGATGATATTATTCAATTGTGCTGTGAAGCAAAGGAATACGGATTTGCCGGTGTTTGCGTGAATCCCAGTTACGTTTCCCTTTCCCGCGACACGCTTGCAGGGTCCAATGTCCGGACCGGTACGGTCATCGGATTCCCCGGAGGAGGACAGACGCCGGAAACGAAGGCATTCGAAGCTCTTCGCGCCATCGAAGCCGGCGCGGACGAGCTCGATATCGTAATCAATGTAGGTATGCTTAAATCGCGAAATTACGCGTATATTCTCGATGAATTGTGTACAATCGTTTCTCTGAGCCGCGAAAGGAACAGATCCTGTGTGATCAAAGTAATACTGGAAACCTGTTTGCTGAGCGACAGAGAAAAGGTTGTCGCCTGCGTGTTGGCCGTTGACGCTGGAGCGGATTTTGTGAAGACATCCACCGGCTTTTCGACTTCAGGCGCAACACTGTACGATGTCGCCCTAATGCGAAGCGCAGTCGGCGTTACTGCCGGTGTGAAAGCATCGGGCGGTATCCGGACGCTGGAACAGGTCCGTGCATTCCTCCGGCATGGTGCGAACCGCATAGGCACGAGTTCCGGCGTAGAAATTATTCATTCCCGACATTGAACATAAGGAACGTTATTATGACACGGTCATTGATTTTGCTTCTGAGTCTGGCGATTCCGCTGCTCCTTTTCTCCGCGTGCAGCGGAAGCGAGGAAACGCAGAGCGCCGACACCGAAAACCAGGAGGAATTCTCCCAGGTTGATGACGAGTCGGAACCCATGCTGCCGGAAGAACAATCTCTTCCCGAAGTACAACGCATGCCCGAAGAACCGGGAACGACCAGCCAGGAATTGGAGCAGAAGTACCCCGATGCCCAGAAACGGGAAACCCAACAACAGCCCGAACTGCCTGTGGCAACCCGCGAAGAGTCTCCTGCAAAACCTGCGCTTCAGACCGCCGAACCGGCAAAAAACACCGGATTGATGATGTGGAGCGTTCAGATTGGGGCATTCAAGGATGAGCAGGGCGCTGTAAAACTGGTGCAGGAAGCCAGACAGAAACTGTCGCAGCCTCTGTATAAGGACTACGATCCGGTGACGGGATTTTTCAAGGTAACCGTCGGGTCGTTTACGACGCAGGAACAGGCATCGCGGTACAAGCAGGAAATCCGCACCAGCGGCTATCCGGATGCCTTCACCGTCGAAGTGCGCCGTTAACGCCGGACGCCGGGACCGATGAGTACCAGATATATACGATTCAATCTACTCCTCGCTGTGTGCTTCTCGCTCAGTCTGCTCTGCGGAGCATGCGCTTCGAGTAGTAACGGTGAGCGGAAAAAGTCGATCCGGGAATATGAGGAAGGATTCGATCCGGCCAGGTACAGAGATAAACAGCAAGCCGAAAGAGAAATGAACGCCGATCCGGTGAGGAATACTATTCCCGATACGGAAACAAAAGAAGAATACATCACCATCGAGCGGATCGAGAAAACCACAGGCTTCCGTGTGCAGTTATTCTCAACCACCAGTCTCGACGACGCCGAACAGCGGCGCGACGATTATAAAGAAAGCCTCGGCGATTCCACCGCCGTCACGATTGTGTTCGATGCTCCTTACTATAAAGTGCGCGCGGGCAACTACCTGTCGAAACCTGAAGCCGATGAAGAATGCAAACGTCTGAAGGAACTCGGTTTGCAGGAAGCGTGGGTCGTCCGCGATAAGGTCGATCGCATTGTAAGCGAGAAGATCGTTCGAAAGCAGTAGCTTCATCGAATGCTGTACAAAGCGCATCCAACCCGGATGCGCTTTTTATTGTGCCCGGATTTGAGCGCCAAATGATGGCATTCCATATCCGAAACATCGTATATTACCGTCTCAACCATAACAATTTTTTGACGGACAATGGCGAAACCCGAATTCGACACGATACTATTTGATGTGCAGGATGGCATCCTCACCATTACACTCAACCGCCCCGACGTACTGAATGCGTTCAACGAGCAAATGACGGCGGACCTCCGCGCAGCCTTTCTACAGGCGGATGAAGACCAGGAAATAAGGGTAGTGGTCGTGACCGGCGCCGGGAGGGCGTTTTGTTCGGGACAGGATTTGAAGGACATCCAGGGCGAAGAACGGCGCAACCTCGGCGAGAGCCTCGAGCGCCGGTACAATCCGCTGATCCGCTCGATGCGGACTCTCCCGAAACCGGTCATCGCGGCAATCAACGGCGCGTGCGCAGGCGCGGGGCTGAGTCTGGCGCTTGCATGCGATATGCGGATTGCCGCGGAAAACGCCAAACTCATCGAGGTATTTATCCGGATCGGTTTGGTGCCCGATTCCGGCTCGTCGTGGTTCATGCCCCGGCTTCTCGGCTACGCCCGTGCGTTCGAATTATGTGCCACCGGACGCGATGTCCGGGCGGATGAAGCCGAGCGCCTCGGTCTCGTCAATAAGGTGGTGCACCCCGATCTGCTTCGCGATTATACGATGTCCGTCGCCCGCCAATTCGCAACCGCTCCAACGCAGGCAATCGGTCAAATCAAACGCATGCTCGACTACGCCGTCAATCACACGTTGGATGAGACGCTGGATTTCGAAAAGCAGATGCAGGAACACGCCGGATACAGTCACGATTACAGCGAAGGGAAAATGGCATTTCTGGAGAAAAGACCGCCGATTTTCAAGGGGATGTGACGAGTTCGAGCGAACTCCGCGCGGGGAGTTTCTGTTGTGTCTGGTATGAGATTCGTATTCATCCCACTGAATTAAGGTACCCTCGAACGCACTATGGACGCATTACCGTACGCACCAAAACATAAAATCCGTCTCGTTACCGCAGCTTCGCTTTTCGACGGACACGATGCAAGTATCAACATTATGCGGCGCATTCTCCAGGCGAGCGGCGCGGAAATCATTCATCTCGGACATAACCGGTCTGTCGCTGAGATTGTCGACGCGGCGATTCAGGAAGACGTGCAGGGTATTGCCGTTTCTTCCTATCAGGGCGGACATGTCGAATTCCTCAAGTTCATGAAAGATCTTCTCATGAAACGGGGAGCGGAACATATCAGGATTTTTGCGGGCGGCGGGGGCGTTATCGTGCCTCCCGAAATTGAGGAACTGCATGCGTACGGTATCGACCGCGTGTTTTCGCCCGAAGACGGCAGGTCCCTCGGCCTCCAGGGCATGATCAATGTCGTGCTGGAGGCGTGCGATTACGATGTTTCCGAATTTGCGCAAGTGAAGTTCCAGGATGGTAAACTCATTATCAGGGATGAGACGATTCAGCAATTGAACGGCGAACTCAAGGACGATGTCCAGACGCTATCGCATATTCTCACCATCGCAGAGTCGGATAGCGCATTTCATGTGCCCGCACCGGCAATCCCCGACGTACCAGTAGTCGGCATCACAGGAACAGGCGGTGCAGGGAAGTCGTCTTTAACCGACGAATTGATCAGACGGCTGTTGAACGAGTATCCTGCGAAGACGTACGCGGTCCTATCCGTCGATCCCTCCAGACGTAGAACAGGCGGAGCGTTGCTTGGAGACAGAATACGGATGAATGCCGTCGCCACAGCCGATCCGTCCGGCAGCAAGCGCGTTTTTATGCGGTCCTTCGCAACGAGGGCTGCGAATACCGCCACCTCCGCCGCGCTGCACCGCGCCATCGACCTCTGCAAACTCGCCGGTTATAACCTTATTCTGGTAGAAACTGCCGGAATCGGACAATCGGACAGTGAAATCGTCGATCTTGTCGATATTTCCCTCTATGTCATGACGCCTGAATACGGCGCTCCGACACAACTCGAGAAGATCGACATGCTCGATCTGGCGGATATCGTCGTTCTCAATAAATTCGAAAAACGCGGAGGGGAGGACGCGCTCAGGGATGTGCGGAAGCAATTCAGGCGCAACCGCAACCTCTGGAACGCCGCCGACGACGCACTGCCCGTTTATCCGACAATCGCGAGCCAGTTCAACGATCCCGGTACGAACCATTTGTTTTATGCATTGTCCCGGAGGCTGGAGGAGCGGCAACCGGGCGCATGGGCGACAGAACTCGGGAAAACCCGGCAGATGCCCAACAAATCCGCTCTCATCCCGGCAGAACGGTCGCGGTATCTTTCCGATATTGCAGATACGGTCTCAAATTATAAGCAGTGGGTCGATCAGCAGGCGGAGTATGCGCGCAAATGGCGGCAACTCGAAGCTTCGCGCGAAGCGCTTGTCGAAGCTGCTTCGCGGAGGGAAGTGACTATCTCAGGTGAAGGCGGCGTTGTGCAATACGGAAGCCGGACGATCAATCCGGAATTGCTCGAAGCCATCGATCTGCAAATAGAACACTTCAAGTCGCTCGTTGCCGCCGAAAACAGGGACCTGCTCGAAAAATGGGAAGAAGCGAAATCGGCGTACCGCAAGGATAAACTCGTTACGCGCGTACGGAATACGGAGCTGGTGACCGAGTTGTACACCGAATCGCTCAGCGGGACCAAAATCCCGAAGGTGGCATTACCGCGATACAACGACAGGGGGGACATTCTGAAATGGATTCTGCTTGAAAATGTGCCCGGAACCTTTCCGTATACCGCAGGGGTGTTTCCGTTCAAGCGCAAGGAAGAAGATCCGACGCGCATGTTCGCGGGCGAGGGAACACCGGAGCGGACGAACCGCCGTTTCCACTATGTATCCGAAGGAATGCCCGCCGTTCGGCTCTCGACGGCGTTCGATTCCGTGACGCTCTACGGAGAAGACCCAGGCGAACGTCCGGATATCTATGGGAAGGTCGGTAATTCGGGCGTATCCATATGTACGCTCGATGATATGAAGAAACTGTACTGCGGATTCGATCTCTGTAAACCGGCGACCTCGGTATCGATGACCATCAACGGTCCCGCGCCGATGATACTTGCGATGTTCATGAACACCGCGATCGATCAGCAGGTTGAGCGCCATCTCGTGCAGCAGGGCAAATTCGCTGCAGCGCAGCGCGCAATAGACGAGTATTACAATTCGCTGCAAATGCCGAGACCGGCGTATGAAGGCGCCGGAGAAATGAGCGAGGTTCTCGCGGAATTGGACAACCCGGCGCAATTCGAGGCAGGAGCCAGAGTACACCGGTACTTCGGGTTGGGTACGCTCGGTGTTTCCGGTGATTTCTTCGTCGAGCGGGGACTGCTTTCTTCCGGAGAATACCATCGAATCAGCGAGGAAACCGTTTCCGTGGTGCGCGGCACAGTGCAGGCGGATATCCTCAAGGAAGATCAGGCGCAGAATACATGCATCTTCTCGACGGAATTCGCTCTTAAAATGATGGGCGATATACAGGAAACGTTCATCCGCAGGAATGTGCGGAATTACTATTCCGTCTCGATCTCGGGCTATCATATTGCCGAAGCCGGGGCGAATCCCATCACGCAGCTAGCGTTCACGCTTGCGAACGGATTCACGTATGTGGAATATTATCTTTCGCGGGGAATGCAGATCGACGATTTCGCGCCGAATCTCTCGTATTTCTTCTCGAACGGTATCGATGCGGAGTACGCCGTCATTGGACGCGTGGCGCGCAGAATCTGGGCGACGGCGATGAAACATCTGTACGGTGCGAATGCCCGGTCGCAGAAACTGAAGTACCATATTCAGACCAGCGGCAGAAGCCTTCACGCAATGGAAATCGATTTCAACGACATCAGAACCACGCTCCAGGCTCTGTATGCGATCTACGACAACTGCAATTCGCTCCACACAAATGCGTACGACGAAGCGATTACCACGCCGACGGAAGAGAGCGTCCGCAGGGCGCTTGCCATACAACTGATCATCAACCGGGAGCTGGGACTTGCAAAAAACGAAAATCCTTTGCAAGGTGCGTTTATTATTGAAGAATTGACCGAACTGGTCGAGGAAGCGGTGCTGGCAGAATTCCGGCGGATATCGGACAGGGGCGGAGTGCCGGGTGCGATGGAAACGATGTACCAGCGCGGTAAAATTCAGGAAGAGTCGATGTTGTACGAGCACAAAAAGTTTTCGGGCGAACTGCCGATAGTCGGGGTGAACATGTTCCTCCGGCCCGCCTCGGCGGGCAGCGCAACGGCGCAACCGACCGAGCTTATCCGTTCAACGACAGCCGAGAAGGATCAGCAGTTGGATAACCTGCGCGCGTTTCAGAAGCGCAATACCGCCCGTGCGGATGAGGCGCTGAGAAAATTGGCGGATACCGCGCGCGACCGGGGCAATATGTTCGACGAGTTGCTGGAAGCCGTGAAATCGGCGTCGCTTGGGCAGATCTCTTCCGTGTTATATCTTGTCGGCGGTCAGTACAGAAGGAGTATGTAGAATGTCCGAAGAATGCGAAAAGAACTTTCCGGCGGTGGGCATCGCCGGTTCGGGTACGATGGGCAGAGGAATCGCCATTGCCGTAGCGGCGAGTTGCCGCAACGTGCTACTCTATGATACTTCAAGCGAGATCGTGTACATCGGAGCGAAGACGATACGCGAGCAGCTTGAAAAAAGCGTCAATAAAGGGAAGATCACGCTCCAGGAAGCCGAAGCGCAATTCGCGAGAATTCATACCACCGCCGACCTGGGCGCGTTCGCCGATGCGGACATCGTGATAGAAGCGGCTCCCGAGGATATCGAGATAAAGAAAAAACTGTTCGCGTCTTTCGAAGCCATTTGCTGGCCCGATGCCATTCTCACCAGCAATACCTCTTCGATATCCATCACCACCATCGCATCGGAGGTACGGAATCCGGAACGGGTTGCCGGATTGCATTTCTTTAATCCTGCGCATATCATGAAACTCGTCGAAATAGTGCAGGGGCGGTTTACGTCTTCCGAAGTCATGGATTCGCTGTGCGGCTTTGTTTCCGATCTCGGCAAAGTACCGGCGCGGATGAAAGACTCTCCCGGATTCATCGTCAACCGCGTTGCGCGGTCGTTTTATTCCGAGTCGCTCAGGATACTCGAAGAACAGGTCTCCGACATTGAAACAATCGACCGGATCGTGACCGGACACGGTTTCAAGATGGGTCCGTTCGCGCTGATGGACCTGATCGGCAACGATATCAACTACGAGGTGACGCGCTCGTTGTTCGAAAGCTACCACGGCGAGCCGCGTTTCCGGCCGTCGCACATTCAAAAAGCGCTTGTCGACGCCGGATTGCTGGGCAGGAAGACAGGCAAAGGCTTCTACGATTATTCAACGAAATCATAAGTACCTTCCATGAATATCCTTATCTCCGGACCGACCTCGTTTATCAACGAATGGATCCCGTTTCTTTCGGCGCACACCATTTATGCGGTAACCGCGCCGAACGACGCCGAGCTTGCCAAGCCTGCGTTGAAATATGCCGATTACCTTTCTCCGGCTGCGGATTTCGTTATCGATCTGGCATTGGAAAACGCGCATACGAAGAGCCAGACGCTGAACACATTTGCGGCATTGACAAAGCCCGAAGTGCCGCTTCTCACCAATACCGTCTGTACGACAGCCACCGCGTTGGCTCAATATGTCGAGCAGTCGGACCGCCTTGTCGGGATGGCGTATCTTCCGTCCATGCTTGAAGCTTCCATCGTGGAATTGACGCTGCCGTTCAATAGCGAAGGGGCGCTGCTGAAACCCGTGGCTGATTTGTTTGCTGCGTCAGGAAAGAGCATCGAGGTTGTGGATGATTATCCGGGGTTGGTATTTCCGCGCGTTATCGCAACCATCATCAACGAGGCGGTGTATGCGTTGCAGCAGGGAGTTGCCGGCGAAAGCGATATCGATACCGCGATGAAGCTCGGCGTCAATTATCCGGAAGGACCGTTGGCATGGGGGAAGAAAATCGGGTATAGCCGTATCCTGCGGCTGTTACAGATCCTCCAGACGGAATTCGGCGACGATAGGTACCGCCCCGCGCCGCTCCTCCGCAAGCTCGCCATGAGCGATTTTTCATCGCAGACTTGACGGGGCAGACATTCGGTCGAACGCCCGCCTGATCGAGCGCTCCTTCAACTCCCTGAACGCCGTCCCGACCTCCTCGAGGTAGCGTTGTTGCGACGGAGTTCCGTACTCCGGGGCTTGTAGAATCATTCCCATAAACCAGTTGTTTGATGCCACACCCTCCAATGTTGACAGCGCCGGAGACAGATCCGTTTTTTGCGGTTTGTTGGATTGCGCGACATACGGAGCAAACACATCCGGGATGTGCGTACGTTGCCGATGGAACAAGATCATCGCTTTCACATCGCCCGCAGAATCAAGCGCACCGGTCATCGTCTGCGGCAGGGGTGTACCATTGGAAAGGTCGAGGATAAAACCTCCCGCAGTGGCGGCAAACAATCGTACAAGCTCCGTCTTCGAAGGCGCTATACACAGATACACCTTCCCCTGATATGATTCGTAGACACTCATCATTGCCGACTGAACCTGCGACGCAGAGACGGAAGCGAACAATCCGCTGAGATCGATCGTCAGCCCGTCCGCCGACATGCCGGCATGGTCGGTCAACCACTCGGAGTACATCGCAAACGCTTCTTCGCGAGCATTGCGTTCAGCCATTGCATCGTCATCACCGGTGAGGCAGGGAGCGAGGATCGCTTCCATACCTGCGGCATGAATCTCTCGAACAGCCCGGTCGATCGTACCGGATTGGAACCGGTTGTACTCGATGTATGCCGGGTTTGCATCGCGGTAATGCAACGGAATATCAAGCATTACTGCGTTCGCTCCAAGGTTGTTCATCTCGCTCCAGAATCCGGCACTTTTCTCTTCGTCTTCAGCGACCGATGAAATGGGAATCCGTACAACCCGCCGGATATCGCCTTTCGAAACCTTCGGTTTGGGATCGTAGTTTGAATCGTCGTTGCCGGCGAAATACGGTCCGGCGAACTGAACCGCAGCCGCAACGACGACCGCAGCTGCAATGAACCAATACATACGCCTGCGTTCGGGTGCTATCATTGCTGCGCGTCCACGTGGTTCACCGGCTCGGTGTTGGCCACGATGCCGTATAAGTGATTGAGGATTTCTTCAACCGCTTTCAAGTCGCGGACATCGGAAACGATGACGCGTACCTGACGCTGATCCTGTTCGAGATGCATGCGCGATTTGTTCTCCATGATCCAGGCAACGATAGGTTGGAAGTGCCTGGAATAAAATTCCTCGTCGTCTTCGGGCGGCAGGACGAGCGAGAGTTTGTTCCTATCCCATGTGACACGCGCGAGCCTGATGCGCGCCGCGACAAGCCGCTCCCGGACAACATAGAGAAGGTTTTCCGTTTCCTGTGGGTAGAGTCCGAAGCGGTCGAATATTTCCTCTTCTATCAGTCTGATGTCGTCTTCATTTCTCGCGTTATAGAGTCGCTTGTAGAGATCGAACCTTTCCGTGCTATTCGCCACGTAATCCTGCGGCAGGTAGGAATCCAGTCCCAGCTCCATCACGACATCTGCGCGCGGCAGCGGTTCTTTGAGCGCTTCCTCTGCGCCGAATAATTCCTTGAATTCTTCCGATTTCAGTTCCTGCACCGCTTCTTCGAGTGTGGCGATATATAGGTCGAACCCGATTTCGTAGATGAAACCGCTTTGCTCGGCGCCGAGCATGTTGCCCGCGCCCCTGATTTCCATATCGCGCATGGCAAGATGAAATCCGGTTCCGAGCTCGGAGAATTCCTCGATCGCCTGCAGCCGTTTCAGCGCATCCCGCGTTAGTTTCCCTTCGGCGGGGATCAGCAGATACGCGTACGCCTGCGTATTCGAACGCCCAACCCTTCCGCGGAGCTGGTACAATTCGGCGAGTCCGAATTTATCGGCATTGTTGATGAAAATCGTATTCGCATTGGGGATGTCGAGTCCCGACTCGATGATTTTCGTCGCGACAAGGATGTCGAGCCTGCGTTCGAGGAAGCGGAGCATCATGCGTTCGAGGTCGGCGGCTTTCATCTGACCGTGCGCGATACCGATACGGACACTCGGCAGCATCGTACGAAGTGTATCGGTCACATATTCGATATCCTTCACCTTGTCATGCACGAAGTACACCTGCCCGCCGCGGTTCAGTTCGCGCATCGCGCCTTCGATGATCACTTCCTTGTTGAACGCAAGGATGCTTGTGGCGATCGGCAGTCTATTTTTGGGAGGCGTTTCGATGGTGGAAAGATCGCGCGCGCCGAGGAGCGAAAAATTCAGAGTGCGTGGTATCGGGGTAGCCGTCAGCGTGAGCGTATCGATATTCGACCGGAGTTGGCGCAGCTTTTCCTTCGCCGCCACGCCGAACCGGTGCTCTTCGTCGATGATGAGCAGACCGAGATCTCTAAATCTTATATCGTTGCTCAAAATCCTGTGCGTGCCGATCAGGATATCGACTTTACCCGAGGCGAGAGCTTCCAGCGTTTCTTTCTGTTCGCCTTTCGTTTTAAAGCGGGAGAGCGCTTCCACGCGAACGGAGTATTTGTTCATGCGGTCCTGGAAGGTATGAAAGTGCTGTTCCGCGAGAATCGTCGTTGGAACAAGCACCGCAACCTGTTTACCGTCGAGTACCGCCTTGAATGCTGCACGCATCGCGACCTCGGTTTTTCCATAGCCGACGTCGCCGCACACAAGGCGGTCCATCGGCATCTGGTCTTCCATATCTTGCTTCACATCCACGGTGGCTTTGTACTGATCGGGGGTGTCTTCGTAGATGAACGACGCCTCCATTTCCTTCTGCCACGCCGAATCGGCCGAGAATGCAAACCCCTGCGACATTTTGCGTTTCGCGTACAGCTTGATCAGATCGCGCGCGATGTCCTTCAGACGGTTTTTGGTTTTCTGGCGGACGCGGTCCCATTCGCCGCTTCCGAGTTTCGATAGCTTCGGCTGGTGCGCTTCCTCGGAAGAATACTTCTGCAGACGGTTGATGTAGTTGAGATTTACATACAGCACATCGTTATCGGCGTAGATGATTTTCGCCGTTTCCTGCACTCCGCCTGCCACCGTGATGGAGTGGAAACCCGCAAACTTTCCGATGCCTTTATCCACATGCACGACATAATCGCCGATATGCAATTGCTGGAGATCGCGGAGGGAAAGTCCCTTTTGTCCCTTCTGCACTTTTTTGCGGATGCGCTGCCGGTTGAACAACTGATGTTCGGTAACAACCGTAAATGCGCCTCCCGGAAGCTCGAATCCGCTGCTGAGCGGACAGAACACGATAGGGTGTTTGTATGGAGCTGCAATATCGTCTTCGCCATACGAATCGTTAAGTAGTTCCGCCAGCCTGGTAACCTGCTGCGGCGAATCCGCCACGAGGAACAGAAGCTGCCCGGCTTCTTCCTGCGTCCGGATGTACTCGTGCAGAAGCTTGATGGAGCCGTTCAGCGATGGTTGGCGTTTCGCGCCGATATCCATAACGGACGAACCGGGCGAGGCGACAACGGAGAGATAGTATTGCGGGAACATCGCCAGACGAACTTCGATATAGTCGCGGCGATCTTTGTCGTTCGCCAGGCGGAGAAGCTGCTCGTGTTCTTCGACAAAAACGAGGGCGTCCTCGGTGAAATAATCGATCATCGAGCTTGTTGCCTGAGCGCCGTCGTCTCCGTAAAACAGGGAGGTAACGAACGAGATGGTATCCAGTTGCCGGATGGAGCGCTGACTGAGCGCATCAAATTCGCGGAGCGAATCCACTTCGTCGCCGAAAAACTCGATTCGGATCGGATTATCGAAACCGACAGGGAAAACGTCGATGATGCCGCCCCGGACGGCGAATTCGCCGTTGGTAGTAACAAACTCATTCCGCTCAAACCCGCCGAATGCAAGTCGCTTCAACAGATCGTCCTGCTTCATCATCGTCAGGCGTTCTATCTGGAGGGAGTTTTCGCGTATCGCTTCCGAGGAAGGGTACTCCTGAAGCAGACTCTCCGAATCGGTGACAATCAGTCGCGTCGGATTCTCATTGAGCGACCGCAAAAGATCCGCATTTTCGGCGAACGTATTATCGATGTGTCTGACTGTTTTCTGAGAATGCGTGTATCTGTCGCCGATGAAGACCGTCTGTTCCTCGCCAAGAAGGAGAAGTGCGTCGTTCCAGGTATCGAGCGCGGAATCGGTGTCGTTGCAGATGACGATGATCTGCCTGCGCGTTTTACGGAACAACAGTGCGGGAAGCAGCCCTTTCAGGGCGCCGGCAACGCCGTGCAACGCAACAGGGGCGCCCGTGGAAGGGAGCGTTGTCAGGAATCCATCGATTGGCGCGGCGCCGGTGAGACGTTCGAGAAACCGGACGTCCGGCGCCGTTGAAGAATCGTGTTGTGTTTTATCCGGCATTGAAAGCGAAGTATCGGGCGAATATTATTGTTCAGCGGGGCAGAGGGAACGCAGGTATTCGAAATCGTAGATGCCGGTATGGTGGCCGTCCTTCCAATTGAATTGAAGGGCATAATGTCCCATTGGCACAATTGTATCGAGCACCAGCGAATCGCCGGCGAATAACGGGATGTACGCCGGTCCTTTCGATTCGAAATCGGCTCGGCAGCTGGCGCATGGGCACTTCCGGCGGAGCATAACGAGGGAATACAGGCATTCTTTTCCATCGGACCATACGATGGAAAGCTGCTTTTCGTTCTTCAGTCTGATCTTAACAGGAGTCATGGTTGAGTGACGGATACGCATCGTTAATTCAAATTACCGTACAAATGTACGTTTTTTTCGGTTCCCTCGCGATTACCGGCAGGCGCTTCTGATTTGGGTTTCACTCGCCTCGTCTCTATCTTTATCGACCTTTACCCTAACCACGAAGCGAAGCACTATGCAGTTCACAGAAAAACTTGACTCAATATCACGGAAACACAACAGCGTGGTGTGCGTCGGTCTTGATACCGACCCGAAGAAAATTCCGAACCATCTTCATCGCGAACCGAATCCGGTGCTTGCATTCAATAAGGCGATCATCGAGGCAACGAGCGAGTATGCTCAGAGTTACAAACTGAATCTTGCCTTTTACGAATCGCTCGGCAGTATTGGCTACGAGACGGTGAAACAAACCCTTGCCGCCATCCCGCCGGAAATAGTCACCATCGGAGACGGGAAGCGCGGGGATATCGGGAACACCGCGGCAATGTACGCCACAGCAATGTTCGACGATTTTGGATTCGATGCAACGACGGTGGCGCCATATATGGGGTTTGATTCTGTGGAACCATTTCTGAAATATACCGGGAAAGGGGTATTCGTTTTAGCGCTTACAAGCAACAAAGGATCGAAAGATTTTCAATACCTGGAAATGGGTGGTGTACGTCTTTATGAACGCGTCGTCGAGAAAGTACATGAGTGGAATACGCATGGCAATTGCGGACTGGTTGTCGGCGCAACTCATCCGGAAGAATTGAAGGATATCCGCGCAAAGGCGGGAGAGATGCCAATACTGATTCCCGGTCTTGGAGCGCAGGGAGGAGATACCGAACTTTCTGTAAAATATGGCGTATTTCAAGGAATTAGAGCTATTTTCAATAGCAGCAGGGGCATCATTTATGCCGATGGGAGTGAAGAATTTGCAAAAAATGCAGGCAGGGCTGCCCTGGAATTTCGCGACGAACTCAATAAATACAGGGCTTCTGCATAAGCTGCAAAAGTCGCATTTTGTCGATATTTTCCTGCTAGTAAAATACTGGAAAACGATGTACTATTACATCCGGAGGAAGCGATAAAACGCATCCGGAACCTCGTACCATCAAGTCGACCAGTTATGAAACAACGAACCCCTTTTTCGATTTCTCAGGTTTTCTTCATTCTCACAATACTTGGCGCCGTTCTCCTTCCGGTCGACGGCGCACTTTATGCACAAGAGCAGTACATCACAGCTATTGAGGTCCCAAAGGAGATCAAGGACACAATCGTTGTCAACCACTTCAAGGAAAATTGGATTGGCTCGATTTTATGGGATAACTACCAGGTCGAATCGCTGATATTGCTCGCGTTCCTCGGTATCATCGCCTTGTATGTTCGCAACTACGCAAAGAATTCGAGCAAGCAGGAAGAACGCACGCTCGACGCCATGCAATCCATGTCGATTCTGGTGTTCGACCGCGCCGCCGACCTCCGGTTCATGAACCGCGCGGCGAAAGTGATGCTGGGCCTCGACGAGTTCGTCAGCATGCAGGAAAACTATCAATACTACCTCAAACGCGCCCCATCGCCCGAAATCCTTGAGTTATTCGAAGAACTAAAGCAAACCCGGCACAGTGTCGAACGGGAAATCGTATTCAACCTGAACAAGGTGATGCGTACGCTGGTTGCGAAAGGGTACCCGCTCTACTCCGAAAACAAGCGGCTCGATGGATTCATGCTTCTGGTTACCGATATCACCGAGGCGATCGAGAAGGACAGGCGCGTCAACTGGTCGGGTGTTGCGCAGCATGTGGCGCATAAAGCGAAAACCCCGCTCTCGACGATCACGCTTACCGCGCAGCATATCGAATTGCTGCTCAGCGAGGCGCTCGAGAAACCGATTCCGGAGGTAAGCAAGTTTATCGACCGAATCGTCGGAGAAAGCAAAAAGCTCAACGAAATCGTGCATAACCTCACCCGTTTGGCGAATAAGGAGCAATTGAATCTTCTCCCGAACGACGTCAATTCCATTCTCCAGAATATCGCCGACGATTATCGGGCGAAGGCTAGTAGAAATATCGAAATAATTACGCATTTTAACAGGGGACTGCCGCGCGTCGGAATCGACATCGCGCATTTCCCCGAATGCGTCCAGAATCTTCTCGACAATGGTATACGAGCAATCGGATCGCGCGAAGGACGAATGATTATCACTACCGCGCCGGGGCAGTATATCGACAGACCGGGCGAATATGTGGAAATCACGATCCAGGACACCGGCGGCGGTATGTCGGATGAAATCAAGAAGAGCATCTTCAGACCGTTCAGCACCCATAGCCAGGGCGGTACCGGTCTCGGACTGGTGATCGTCAAGAAGATCATCCAGGAACACAACGGCGATATCACTTTTAACAGCACGGAAGGTGTCGGCACGACATTCCAAATACGTCTGCCGATCACGAAGTACTAAGCTAGAGACTCATGAGAGATAAACCCATTATTCTTATTGTTGACGACGAAGAGGATTTCTGTCTGACGGTATCCGAAATTCTAAGGCATTTCGGGTACGATACGGTAGTGAAGCAAAATCCAATTGAAGCATTGGAATACCTGACCTTCCAGACAGTCGATCTCGTTTTGTTGGATGTGCATATGCCCCAAATGGATGGAAGGGAGGTACTTGGGCACATTGTACAGAATTATCCTGAAATCCCTGTAATCATGATTACAGGGCAGGCGTACCATGTTCCCGTTGCCATCGAGACGGCGAAAAAAGGCTCGTTCAATTTCCTGCAGAAGCCCATCAACCTGGTTGAGTTGAAGGAATCGGTGAAATCCGCTCTTGACGCGAAACGCCCGAAAGCGATTTCTTCCGATATCGAAGCCGCGATGAAGGATGTCGGCATCGTGTCCATCAGCAAAAAAATCCAGCAGATCATGGCGATGGCGGAAAAGGTGGCGAAGACGACTGTTCCCGTGCTCATCACCGGTGAAAGCGGCGTCGGGAAGGAAGTGCTTGCCAAAGCAATCCATCGGCTCAGTCTGAGAAAGGATCACCCATTTATCAGCGTCGATTGCGGCACATTAACGGAAACGCTGCTTGAATCCGAGCTTTTCGGGCATATCAAGGGCTCGTTTACCGGGGCGGTCAGCGATAAAAAGGGCTTGTTCGAAGTCGCCCATGGAGGAACAATTTTCCTCGATGAAATGGCGAATACGACGACGACGTTCCAGCAAAAGCTGCTTCATGTACTCAACAACAGCAAGGTTCGCCGTGTCGGCGATACCGTCGAGCGGGATGTGGACGTCCGCGTGATATCCGCAACGAATAAAAACCTCATACAGAGCATTCAGGCGGGCGAGTTCAGGGAAGACTTGTACTACCGCCTCAACAAGTACGATATCCATATTCCGCCCCTCCGGGAGCGAAGCGAAGATATTCCGTTGCTCGCCAAGCACCTGCTGAACAAAGCCTGCACCGAACACGAATTGAAGATGCACTATTTCTCTCCGGCGGCGCTTGAAATGCTTCAAAAGCAGGAATGGAAAGGCAACGTGCGCGAACTCGACAGCGTTGTCACCAAGCTTGCGATTTTTGCCGAGAGCGAGGAGATCGACGTGCATACCGTCGCTCACGCATTGAAGGCTGAAACGCAATCGCAACCGGTGTATGTGCGCGACCGCCGCGCTCTGATGGAGCAGGTGGAAGAATTCGAGAAGAAACTCATCATCGAAGCGCTGAAAGCCAACACCGGCAACCAGACGCGCGCAGCGGAACAGCTTGGCGTTGAACGGACTAATTTCATCAAGAAAATGCGGAAGCATAACCTGCAAAAGGACGATTTTTAGCATAAAATCGTCCAGCAGAGTTGCATCGCGGTCATTTTCTCGCTATATTTGTACTTACCCTGCGTAACGCAGGAAATGCGGGAATAGCTCAGTTGGTAGAGCGCAACCTTGCCAAGGTTGAAGTCGCGAGTTCGAGTCTCGTTTCCCGCTCAAAAGGCTAACCAATCGGTTAGCCTTTTGCATTTGTGGGATATGAACAATACCTGCCGCGCGGTATACAGCAGCAGGGAACGATGACGCGGCTATTTGTTTTGTTCGGACTTCCTGAAATAGGAGAGCAGGGATGTATGCACAAGCAAGAGAAATGCGCACATGCCAAGCAGGATACTGATGACAATACCCTGGACGAGAATGATATCCGGGTAGGAAGAACGGTGGGCGCGCTCGAATTCCTTGCTGCTATTCAAGCGCATGAGGAATACCCTGCCGCCAAAGGTGATCGGAATATCGGACTGAATGAGCGGGTCGCCGTTGGTTTTACTCGAAAAAAGACGCGATCCGGACGATACCGCTTCATTATCGAATACCTCCAGCTCTACGTAGTGTTCCGTACCGCCGCTTTTCCCGACCTCATCGAAAAACTCATTCGAAAGCACTTCCACGGAAATGATGCCTTGAAGTCCGGCGTTGCGTTCCGAGCCGGCCTGTTCGGGTGTCCCGGCGTGAAAAATCGGAGCAACCAGCACAAAGCCCGAATCGTTTGCCGCCACCAGCCGCGTTTTCGTCGAACTGATGATCGAATCGCGGCCGATAGCTGTATTAACGGCGTCGGCGCGCACCGGATCGGTCAGTATGTCGTACCCAAGAGCCTTTTCATTTTCACGAACCGGGACGACATACAGCACAGGATAATACACTTCGCGTTGTCCTTCCGGATAGATCGAGTACCCCAGGTATCCTTCCATCCGGGCGTTCAACGCAAAACCTTCGTATTCGACCGAAGTCACTTTCGGAGAGTAATATATTGCCTGTACTCCCGGAGAGAGAATGGTAGGGAAGGATGTATACAATTCGAATACATCGCGGACGACCTGAACATACCCCGCGTAGAATGACCTGAGGTTGGCGATGATCGCTTCCTGTTTTTGCAGGTTATCGACGAGCTGGGTCATCAGTTTGCCGCTTTCGTAATGAAACGCGGCGCGCATTTCCCGGTCCTGTTCCGATGTCGATGTATGCCATACGAGAATGGAAATAGCGGCGCCGGTCAACAATACGGCAAGCGGAATGAATCTGATAATACGATCTGGAAGCGAGGTGTTTGTTTTGTGCATCAGTATCGCCCTTCTATAACTCAGAACGACGAACCGCCTCCCGGGACAATGTCGTCGGTGTTCGGACCTTCATCGTCGATCTGAATTATCTGGACTTCTACGCGGTTGTTTCTACGTCTGTTCTCAGCGTTTGTATTTTGAACTGCCGGACGACGCGAACCGAATCCGCGTGTGTAAATTGCGCTTTCGGGGATTCCGCGTTTCATCAGATACCGCTTGATAAGCTCCGCGCGAATTTCGGATCGTCGTTGACTCTCTGCAAACGTACCAAAATTATCCGAATGTCCATGTACGGTAACCACAAGTTTTGGCTTCGATTTTATGGTTTTTGCAACCCGGTCGAGATAATAACACGTTGTGCTGTCGAGTCTTCCGCGCTCAAGATCGACCAGCAACGCATTCGCTTCGTTCAGCGGAATCTGGGGCAGCGGCCGGACGACCGTTTCGATCGAGGGCGGGATATTCGCCAACTGCTCTTCGAACCGCTGCAATTGGATGACGATCGACGTGTCGGGCTTTGGTATTTCGCGTTCTCCCGGATCGTTCATGGCGATCTTGTACGGCGGTTCGAGTACGAAACGCAACCCGGACTTGCTGTCTCCGCCTTCAACAGCCTGAATATCGAAAGTGATATAATGAGGACTGTATCGAAGCGATATGCTGTTCAATTGCACGGTATCGAGCGAGGCGCGGTATTCTCCCGGCCGCAACCCAAACAGGAAGAATGTTCCGTCGCCGAAGCTCACGGTTTCATAGATGTGACCCGTCGGCATGTGCTCGAAAAACACCCGGACGCTGCTCTGCGGCTGTAGTCCGAACGTGGTCTGCTTGAACACGCTTCCTTCGGCCGAACCCGCGACGAAAACAGGGAGATACACAGATTTGAACTGATTCGGATCGACGGTGACGGCAAACGTTTTGTATTGCGTGCTGTACATCGGATCTTCGAATGTGTTCTGATCAATGTTCAATTTGTATGTGTGATAGGGAAGCAGATCCACGAATCGCGTGAACGAGGTTTTTGAGAACCGCCTGCGCGCGACGCCGCTAAGGCGCGCGTTGGTGCCTTCCTCTATCAGGCGTTCATCGTCGTCGAACTGATCGTTGTTGTTTTCGTCGAAGAACGGCACGACGCTGATCCCGCTTCGCTCTATCCAGCTTCTGTTACCGGCAAGCACCGCCCCCGATTCGGTGTCGATCCCGAATGTGCCGCTGACGGACGATTGCAGCGTGTTACGGTCCTTTATCGATGTTCCCTGAGAACTGATCTGAGAGAACGGCAAATCGAGACTCAGCGATAACCTGATGGTTGCGATATCGGCGGGAACAATTTTATTGTATAGAACGCTCAACCGGAGGTTCGAGAATAACCGCTTGTTCAGAGATGCCCTGTAGCTGCGGATTCTCGATTCGTCGTGATCGTACTCGAGGCTCGACGAAATGAAGAATCCCCACGGTAATGGGTAATATGCCGACACGGTGGATTCATGATACGATTGTTCTTCGAACGCCTGGGCGCCCTTCCAGCCGATACGCGTAGAGGCAGTGGTAAAAAGATTCCAAAGATAGAAGGAGATACCTGCATTGCCGTATACCAGCGACCGGTTCTTGTATGCCTGTTCCTGGATGCCGAACGAAAGCCCGTTCACGAACCAGGTGCGGGGAGGAGTGATCAGGATGGAACCGCGCCGCTCGTATTTAATTCCCAGCGGGTTGTACAACGGGTCCTGATCAAACACGGTATACGAAAACTGAAGATCGGGAAACTCGTAGGAAATGAACCGGAACGTTCCGCGCGAGTACTGCTTATGCAGGTAATCGGCGTTGAACAACATGTTGTTGTTGAACCGCGCGGTCAGCGAGCCGAAGGGCACGTAATCGGGCGAGGACGCCTGTTCGGAATACTGCATCCCTGCGCCGACCGTGAAATTCGAAGACAGCCCGAGGCGGGTGCTGACCTGCCCGTAGAGTTCGCGTTGATAGGTATTCAGTTCGCCGCCGGTAATGGTGTATTCATATTCCCCGGCGGGGAGCATGAAGAAGGGGATGTCGATCCGGTGCAAATCGGTACGTTCCTCGCCGTGCGGCCCGTAGTACTTCAGCGTCACGTTGGTTGTACCATACGAGATCGGGATTTCGAAATGAAACAGCCCGGTCGAATCGGTCTGAACATATTCGATCAGGCGGTCGTTCATATACAACTCAACCTCCCATCCCGGGAAAGTGAAATCTTCGATGACGTGTTTCGAAAAACTTCTGCGTTCCACGTACGGAACATTGGTTAACTGAACGCCTTTGAGGCTGCGGTACAATCCCGGCGTCAATGTGGACACATCGCCGATGGTAATCTGCTTCATCGCCGACCAATCGTCGTTGACGTAGCGCCAATGCCAGGGCATCCTGTCCCAGTCTACCTTCGCGTCGTAGACTCCGTAGAGGCGCGCGGAAAAATCACCGCCGGCAAATTCACCGCCGAGTCCGGCGCTGTAGGAATACAACGCGTTTTTAGGGAATGTCTGGTTGTAGTTCAGCGACCAGTCCACCATCGCACCGCTGAGGAGGCTTCTCTCGCGGGTCAAATACATATCGACCTTGGAAATGGTCCCGGTATACGAATCGAGGTACTGCCGGGCAATTTCGCGTTCGCGCGCCCGAACGGCGGGGAGCTTTTTATCGGACCGCAGCGAAATGAACATATTCATTTCGTCGAACTGGAAGTGGATTCCGAAGACCTCGCTGAAGACATGATCGGCGAGGAACACGTCTTGTTCGCCGATAATGAAGTCCGCGCTTGTCAGGAAGAAATCCTCGCCGTCGAGAACGATGATACCTCGGGAGAAATCGCATTCATATTCAATATCCGGATGGAGGTAAAACCCGCTGGCCGTCGTCAGGTCGGGCGAAAGCGCAACGCTTACTTTGACGAAATCAAAGATTGCAGCAATTGGAAGATACACCGTGCTGTAGCGCTTATACGCTGATAGTTCGACGGAACCGATGGATTGCGCGCCCAGCCGTACATAAATTTCGGGAAACTCCGCCGAGCCTGGAACGGCCGATTCGGCGCCTTCGGAAACGGTGATGGTATCAGGGGATACCTGTGTCCGGGCGGAATCGGGAAGGCCGTGCGTTACGTTACCGCTGCGGGAAGCACCCGGAACGGGAGAAACGCCCTCATAGAGAGGCGGCAGCCAGAGCCTGGCGATTGTCAGCTCAGCCGTATAAGGAGAACTATGTAAAGCAGTTGGACGTTCGGCAAAAGATTTCTGGGGCACGGATGCCGAGACGGTCGCGAGAAGTATTAAGGCATTAAACCAGAGAAAGCTCGATTGCTTTGATCTCCGGCGGCGCCTGGATAATCTCTCCTTTCGCTCCTTGACGGTTGGTGTTGAGTTCCACCTCAGTGCGATATGTGCCTTTCGGCAGATCATGAATATCCAGTTCCAGTCGAATCCTGAGTGAATAATAAATTGCTATTTCGCGCGTTGTTTCCTTGACTAGTTTGTTGTTTTCATCATACAGCCTCGCGACGGCATAGCCGATGAAAGCGGCATTGCCGCCGCGGACAGCGCTGGGAATTACTACAAGTTTGTCTTTCTCTTTTGTCACGCTCACGTCGGTGAGCATTGCTCCGGTGTTAACGTTGCCGTGCCTGTAAGAAAGCGCGAGCACGGTCTCAATCGCGGTATTCATTTTAGCGGAGATCCTGTTCGGCGTCGAAACGGTCTGTTCGATGTCGGTATGGATTCTCGAAGTCACGACGGGACGCGCCCAATACTCGCCGTCGGCAAGACCTTGCGGCGGACGGAGTATGAAACGGACAGTTCGGCTTTGGCGCGGGTAGAGGATGAATTTTTTCGGGTAAGCGAAGACCCAGCTCGCCGCGCACGGTTCGCTGATACTGATGTCGGTGATGAACTGCAGCCCTATGCGGCCGCTGGAGTCGGAGACGGGATAACCGTATCGAAAATCTATGCTAACTTCAATGTGATTGTTGGAATTATTCATGATAATAATTTCGCCTGTTTTGTCCACATCGCTGAGGTACATTGCCGTCGGAGCGACGCTTACATACGCAGACGCCTGATTCGTGAACAGAATCAGGGCGAAAAGACCCGCGATAAAAGCCGGGAAAATTTGTATCGTATGATTCCGCATCAATACTGTTGAGAACGATTTCATACCAGAACTGCCTGTGTGCCTTTCAACTGCCGAAAAAAGGTAGAACGGAGGCGGCACAACCGCCCCCGTTCCATACTCAAGAATTAGTTGCCGGTGTAGTAGAATGTGAAGGTGTTGTCAACCGTGTAGGAACCCGGAGCCTGCGAGCTCGTCGGTTTCGCGGTTGCGCCCAGCCACATGTAGCCGTTGCCGCCTGCGCTCAGAACGACGGTAAGATGGTTTGCCCAAGAGGTCGGACCGGCCTGCGTTGTCGCGCCGGAGAGGGAGTTGGTTGCATTTGCATAGCCTACCCAGTCTTCCATCGTCAACGTGTTGGTACCATCGCTGAGGAAATTGGTGGTCGTCAGGTATGCGCCGACTTCTTTGCTGCCGGTGCCGGTAATGGCAAAGTCTGCGAGCTGGCCGGTTCCGTATGTGGTAGTTACGTTACCGGTTGTTGTATTCGCACCGACGGTTTTGTTGTCGCCTTGAATGACGTCATCGAATTCGAGGTCGTTGGTATTCGTGACGGAAAGGGTTGAAAGCACGGTTGCCGTGGCGGTGAACGTTGCGTCAACGCCGGTACCCAACTGTGCGTAGCTCATAGTGGCTGCTACAACAAAGAGAAGCGCGGTGAGGATGAGTTTTTTCATGAGAGAAATCCTTTGATTGGTGAAAAGGGTTCTGATGGTTGATCTATTCAAATGTTCACAATCTTCACACCCAGTTATATTACAATGGACGTGCCAAACTGCATCTGAACCGCTTTCACCTCACTTTCTGTTCGAGACGACTTCCGTAATTGCATGGTAATTATACCAATTACAGCAATTCTATTCAAATACAAGTTGTGTTTTCTACTGGAGTTACTTAGAAAATTTTTCACTTTCGGCAGTAACTCTTGCAATCGCAACCGAGCAGATTGGCATTCGGCGATTTGCCGAATTGCGCCATATTTTCTGCGTAATTGCGCTGAATTTCAAGAATTTAGACACGCCGCAATTATGCATTTCGATGCCGCAATACCAGTTTGCCGGTAGTTAGGTGCACAGAATTTGACAGTGTAAACTAGCTGTTACTGAATAGCAGCAATTTAATGTTTCTAGAGCGTAAATGTAAAATTGCAGTTGTGCGCCTTGTGTTTATTGGCTCAGACGAATATTCCGCGATAATCTGCAACGCATTGTTGCGGAAGAATCGTTGGAAATAATCGTTCGAAGCAGATTTTTCACACGTTGTAAGCCGAAATTGACAGCCAGGTACGCAGGCTACCGCAATATTGCGATTTTACCGGTTGCGGATGCGCTTGTGCCTGGGACGTTGAGCTTGTAAAAATACGTGCCATTTGCGAGTATATCGCCGTCGGAGTCCCGGCAATCCCACAGGACGACGTTTTGCCCGATGCGAAGCTGGGAAGAGGGGAGTTCGATTGTGCGGATATGTCTTCCTGAAATCGCGTATATCTTGCATTCCATCGATTCGGGCACGGAGCCGCCGGTGAGTACGAATGTGAACGACGTTTCTCCGCTTGCGGGATTTGGCACTGTATATGCGTCGAGGATACGGCTGCTTGCGGAAACGGTGAGATGAAGCAGAACATCTTCGGTAAACGCGCGCACACCGGTTTTTGTGACGCCGTTGATGCGGAATTCATGGCTGCCCTCCGAAAGGGATGCCCTGAACGTGTACTCCGCAGGTTTCGTCTGCGACGAAGGCACGAACGATGCGCCGTGGGAAGGAACGGTTATTCTGTCTCCGTCGATTGTCAATATGAACGATTCAGGCTCGAGAATCTGCTGGTTGGGTGTTGGCGAGAGGTACAGGGAAATGGATGGTTGGGATGCGATATAATCGCCGTCAAGAGGAACCTGACCGTCGATATAGTACTCCATTACAGGAACAGCGGTATCGCCGGTTACAATGAAAGGAAGCGCGTACGCATTATTTGACGTATACTGCTCCTGGATCAGGCCATCCGGATCGACAGCCACGCGTAGCACATCCTGTCCGGATATAGCGCCTGCAGCAAAGGTCAAGGTAGTATCGAACCAGCCGCGCGGTGGAATCGCGGGCATGGCGATCCGTCTGAGTTCATTTCTGCCCGGAATCGAGCATTCTATCTCCGACGGAGAACTGCCCGTTTCGCCGGCATTCAGGACGCTCAGCGCAAGCTCTACATCGCTGCCCGCAAATACTGTGTCCTTTACGAGACCGGCGGTCTGATAATTGAGAACCAGTTCCGCGGAAAACCTGAAATCGACCGCCATCGAGCGGATAACGGGTGGCATACCGTCTCCGTTTCGAAGCTTCGTCTCGATTTCGAGGTATGGGTATTCCGCTGCCTGAATCATACCGATATCGATAGCGGCCAATAATGCCTGCTGCATCAGCGGCGCTCTCGAACCGTCCCTTCTGATACCGGTTATGAGTGTATAGCATTGACCGGCATTGCCGGATATGCCGTATTCGAGGGTTTTCCATGTCCCTGCGGGTCCAATCCGTTCATGAACGATGCTGCCCTCGGGCGTCAGAGTACTGAGTGCCGTATCGATCACAGCGGCCCCTTCATTGGGCTGTTTACGTACTTCGCGAATAAACTGACCCGGAACTCGGAGAAACGCATACGATCCTTGCTGCGGAAGACTGTCTGGGGGATTCGCTCCGAGTTGCGACAAGTCTTGCCCAAATATTTGAGCATTTTCAGCAGGATCGCCGGAACATACGATCGCTACAATCTCGTCGCCGGGAATCCTCGTTAGAAACGCCCGCATCGAATCGGCTTCCTGAGGCGATACAGAGGTCGCGAAGCTTTTGGACTGCCGGAGATCGGCGCTGTCCTTCCCGAATACCGCGATGAAATACCCGGGTACCGACTGCGGAGGGAATACCGCGCTGCCATCGAGGAAGATATTCGCCGAGCTTCCCTGGAAGGGTCCCGCTGAATACAACCGGATGCGTCGCTCTGGAGGAAGAGTGGAAACTCCGAGCGGAGTCAGGATGATGTTGTGCCTCGAATCGCGCAACCAATCCGTCGAGTCAAATCTGTAGAACGCCCTCGCGGGAAGCGCTGGGTGGTATTCCAGAATTTCGGAATATGCCGCTCCCGGCAGATCGAGCGTTGCCCTGTAATACTGTTTTGCATTTCCACCGCCATGCGACAGCGGTGCGGCGAATGTAGCCGCACGGGAATACGGGTACCGCTGAATCTGCGGATTCGTAAACGACGGACTGCCGGACCGTTCGACGATGATGGACTGTACCGGTCCGGGATCGGTGGATGGGTGAAGCACGGTAATGGTATCGGCGCCCCGGCCGAGAAATAACGTATTCGCCAGACTGATGCCGGCATTCAGAACGGTAAAGTCCAGCGTGGCGGTATTATTTGTTTCGTCCAGTTCATCGTATTCAAACATCGGATCCAGGCGAATCTGAAGAGATCCCGCTCCTGCGCCGAACCGGTTAGGCACGGCAAACCGGAGGGAATCCCTCATCCGTGGGAATGCCGTCGATATCGTATCGTCGAAGGCGTTTCCTTGTTGCATCTCGCTGTGGATCGTTATCGTCAGTGGACCGGCGGGGACGGAGCCATAATTCATGATAACGGCGGAGAATCGCAGCGAATCCATCGCATCGGTGAAAGAGGGTGTGAGCGGCTGGATGTCGTTTGCACCGATAGCCGGATCGGGCTTGAATGGAATGCGGATCGAAAGCATGGGATCGCCGATGAGAGCGCTCATTTGGATGGCATTCCGAGTTACGAGCGAAACACCCATCCTGGCGATCAGTTCCTGTTTCGATTTTCCATGAGCATTGCCAATGGCCGCGATACCCTCGGCAAGCAGAGCATGGTAAAACAGCGAAGGAAAGAGTTGCGATGTTGTCCTCGATCCGAACGTGCTGTTACCGATATAGCACAAGCCCGGTGCATCGGCGGTTGATATGTATTTCTCGGAGAATGAAACGATGCCCGGTTCGGCGAACCGTCCGGAGGAACACCCGAAATCGGTGACCAGCGGCGGTTTCGAGCCAGCCGGAGCGAGAAACAGGGGATCGTTGATGGAATTATCCCATGTCGTCGTCGCGCTATGACCGACATAGGATATCGCCACGCCGCCTTTCTCGAGTATCGAGACGACTTCCTGTTGCGAGTACGGTCCAAAATCCGACTGCGGTATCGCCGTTTTATAGATGTGGACCGTTTCTCCTCCGAATGGAGGCGGCACGACGGATTCCGCTGCAATCGCATTGTTGATATTGCGGTAAAACGCGAGTTGCGCCTCGTTTTCCGAACTTTCGCCGCCCGAGAACTGCACTACCGTTTTGTTCCATTCGTTGTACGGGAGTTGCAGGTATTGTTCGTGCCGTAGGCGGTAACCATCGAACGACTCGGCGTTGCGGATGGGGAGTCTTCCGATATATGCGCGTTGTTCGATACCAAGAGAATCGAACGCTGTCAGAAGGAAATCGCTGACCGGGTAGCCGTAGCCGGGAACGATGTTTTCGCGGTACGTTCCGTTTGTGTTTTTGTAGTCGCCGTTTGCATCGCCGGCTATCAGGATATACGGCAATTCGGAGCCAGAAAATTGCCGCAGGTAATCGAAACAAAACAGCCGGATTGCGTCCGGATAAAAGTTGCCGTAGCTGTAGGAATCGTAGATATCCTCAACAACAACAAATTCTGCCGCCGTACCGTACGCAGACTGAATGAATCCCGCATACGACTGCGCCTGAGATTCGAACCGCTTCGCTGTAATAATGAGATACCGTGAAGATGGAATAGAAGCGCGTAGATTCCTGAGTTGAATCTCCTCCGCAGCAGATGCAGTGGGAACGGCGTTTCTTACAGACATGAAATAGGTATTCGTGGAACGCGTGGTATCGGCGATGACGACTTTCCATGTATTTCCGCTTCTCACAAACGATGGCTGAATTTGATATACCGAGGTTTCGCTTGTGCGGAAAACCACCAAATTCGTATCCGTAAAACCCGATGCGGCAATCATCCTGACCGATTGCCCGGGAGGCAGATTGGCGAACGCGAGGGCATTATTCGTCGCAGAAAGCGCCTTGGGGTATTCGATATCCAGCCAGTCGATTGCCGCTCTGCTGAATCCATTCTGAATACGCTCTGAAAACACGTTGATGGTATGCTGACCGGTTACCTGCAACGGCGAAGCGATCGCTCCGTACAGAAGCACCTGTTCGCTCATATTGAATGAAAGCGAATCGGCGAATGCGCCGTCCAGAGTCAGTTGAAACCGGTGATTCAGCCATGTTTTGGTATCGCCCTGATACCCGGCTCCTCTTAACCACAAGCGCACCGAATCCATCGGCACATATCCCGGAAACTCGAACTGGAACTGGCGGTTCTGTCCGGGCGAGATGAATCCGGCAATCCAAGTATCTTCGCTTGTCCATTCAGAATAGTTAAGGCGGTCGGTATTCACCCCGAGAAATTCCAGCGAAATCTCGGGTTCATGGTGGATCAGCTCGCGGTACCACGAGACGGTGTCCGGAAGGGCCGGTGCGTTCAGGGAGAGAAGAGGGGCGGATGGCGTACCCGAGATATCGAGCAATACCCAATAGGCCGCCGAGTCGGAAAACCTGTCCATGTATTGAGAGTACGGGTTGTCGCCGGAGGCGATTCGGCGATAATCCCTGTCTCCGTAGTTCTTTTGTGCAACGAAGTAGATGGCGTCGCCCTGATCGAACGAACCGTCTCCAAGTCCGATGGGAGCGAAGGGTACGGCACTTCCTTTCGTAATCAACGCAATTTTTGCCGGATCGATCGATTGCAGCGGGATGCCTGCGTTATTGAACCATTCCGCGGTGATCTTTACGATGCCGTCGGATTTCGCGTAGAATCGGAGCGTTCTAGCCTGAGGCGCAATCCACGATCCGGACGTATCCAGCCCGTTGGAGTGTTTTACAAAGCGGAGACTCGAATAATACCCCGGTATTGCAGAAGCAGCACCGGACTGGCAATGCCCGGTCTCCACTGCGGCCAGGAGAACGATTAAGGATAGAATTCCATTGAACAACAGCTTCAACACGGGGAGGCACCTGAAGTTGTACTCTAAATAGCAATCGCAAGTTGTTGTAATATAACGAGAAATGAACGCAGGTAAAAGACTGCTGCACAGAACTGTGAAGGCATGCGTATTCCAAACGACCCGGCGTTGCTATCTACCGGCGGACATGTATTTTTTTAGTTGTGCGGCGGTATTTTGGTACGAGCTGCGGAGCGAGGTAAGCAACTCGACCATTTCCTTCATGTCGGCCTGGGTATTTCGGTGTTCGATCCGCTTGGCGATCGTCGAAAACTCGCGCAAACCGAGATTACGGCTCATTCCGGCGAGCGCACTGGTCGCTTTGCCGATCTTGAAGTTCTGGTTAGCGGTAAAGGCGCTTTCGATCTCGTTGATGATCGGCGGCGCTTCCTTGATGAACGCGAAGATCAGCCTGTCGAGAATGGATTCATCCGAGAACTGATCAAGCTCTTTTGTCTGCATAATCACCGCTTCATCTACCAGCTCTTCATTTACCGGCTCATCGAGGCTCTCCTCCTGAGGAGGCGTTTCGCGACGGACGCCCCATTTGATGATGGCTTCCTGAAGTTTGGGGAGCAGGATCGGTTTCGATAGAAAATCGACCATACCTGCTTTGAAAACGCTTTCCTTATCCGATTGCGAGGCGTTGGCCGTCAGCGCGCAGATGTTGGGATGTTTTCCATGCGTGGCATCGCTTAAGATCGATCGCGCGGCGGTGATCCCGTCCATGCCCGGCATTTGAAGGTCCATGAATATCAGGTCGTAATGGTTCTGTGAATACTCCTTCACCGCCTCGATTCCGTTCTTCATCAGGACCGGAGTAAAACCAATTTTCTTGAGTATTTTATCGATAAGCTGCCTATTCATGACATCGTCTTCGACGACCATGATTTTGGTCGGAAACTGCTCCGCAAGCGATTCGTGCTGATTGACCGCTTGTTCGCTGTGGACTTTTGTCTTTTTCAGGCATTGTTCCAGAGTCTGACGGAGAGTCTGCCGGGACGCTACCGGAATCGAGGTTTTTTCGCCTGGCTCCGCCGCTGCGTATTCCACGACAGGGCAGGAAGCATAGAGCGGTATAGAGTTGAGTTTTTCCTTGAATGCAGCGGGCTTGACCTGGCTGTCGCAGAACAAAAACACATCGACCGGCTCGCCCTTGCTCAACCACGATACCGCCTGCACCGCGCCGGGCAATGTTTGAGGTTTCATTCCCCAGTATGTGCATTGTAACGACAGCATCTGCATGTCCGACGGATTGGAATGAATGACGACAATGTTTTGCCGCTTCAGCGCGTCTGACGGTGTTGTATCGAATTTCGATTTATCGAACTGCAAAGCTTCCGCAAGGATGGAAAACACGATATGTGCGTTGTCCCCGGTGTGAATTTTCATCTTTCCGCCAAGCATCCGGACAAGTTCCATGCTGACTAGCATTCCGATATCCGCGCTGTCGTACACGGGAAGCGGAGCATCCTCGTCATAGTCGGCGCCTTGCTGCGATGCGTTTTCGGGAACATTTTGCACCAACATGTGCAATTCGATATTACCGGCCTTTGTTTGTCCCTTCTTGATTGCAAGGAAAAGTTTTCCGCCGACGGAATAGCGCGCTACCGTCGTGACGACGTTTCTCAGCACTTGCTTAAGCCGCTGCGCGTCGGTCACGATGAACGAGGGGATATCAGGCGAAAGGCGGATTGTCATTTCCAGACCGAATTCCTTCAGCCGCTTCGCGACTTGTTCCGCGGTGCGCTCTACGACCGAACGCAGATCGAGCGGCGCGCGTTGTATGGAGAGACCGCCGGTGAGGATGTCGTGATAATCGTGAAGATTATCGAGAAGGGTCAGGAGGGTGTCGTTTCCCTTGTGCATGGTATCGAGAAGATCGGCGATCTCTTCGTTCCTGTACCGCATCAACAATCCTGTGACCCCGATGTTGCCGTTCAGTGATGTCCGGATATCGCGGGTCAGCGACCGTACGACGTCGGCATGTAATGCTAATTCGAGAGGGGCCTCGGCGTTCGCGGCGGTATTAACCGGCTCGGGTCCGGCTGCCGCAGGTTCGGGTGTGCCGCTTTCGGGGAGCGCCGGCGCATCAAAGGCTTCTTTCAGGAGCGCGGCAAGGTTCGTTACCGAACTCACGAATGCCTGTTCGCTGATGACCGGTATTTCCTTCATTGTCGCGATAAAAGTATCGAAATGAAACCGCCGCTCTTCGGAAATAGCGGTAATTTCCTTCGTCGACGGCTTCGCCAGAAGGACGTATCCGACATAAAGAAAGCCTCTGAGACCTTGCCGTCCGATGACCGGGGCGAGACAATGAGTCACATGACCGTTGCTTTCGAATTTCAGGAACGGCTTCTTTGCAACATCCGACCAATTCAGTTTGGCGAGGGCGGCGAAGAAACGCTCGGGGGAATGCGGAAGGATGGAGGTGAACTGTTCCCACTCTTTCCGCCATCCGGCAACAAATGCAGGGATGCGCTTTTCTGGATCGAGAAAGGCGCAAGCGCATCTCCCGATCTGGGAATAGGAACTCAATAGTGTTTCTATCTGGGGAGAAATGAGTTCCTGATTTATGACTTTCGGTTCAGGCTCGTTGTTCATAATTTTCGGCGTCGCTGGGCAGTTGCCCGGCAATTTGAACCGGGCGGAAGATGTCGAAGAAAAATACTCGATCCCCCATGTGCGAACAATAAGATAATACCAAAAACCCTGCAAATTTTGTAAATTTCAAACGTATATAACCAAACTATTGATATCCGGTAAACCGGTCGTTTTTTGTATCGATTCAAGTAAGGTATTCCAATGCGACATACTTCCATCGTCTTCATCGTGCTCGTTCTTGTTGTATCTGCCGGATGTGCGAAGAAAAACCCCGAAAGCCGGCAACCGCAGGAAGCCGGCCTGACAAAGAAGATCGACAACAAGCAGGAGTTTGAGGCAGAAATGGAGTATAAGCCTCTGCAAATTCGTCTCGATGAAAAAAAGCAGGAGTGGTTCAGACTCGCGAATCAGAAAGAAGTGGAGCTTGTCGAAAACGCAATCGGGGAAATGCAGGCAAAGGAGCCTGCCGGTTCGATGCTCCGGCACGATCAAAAAGCGCCAGATTTCACTCTTCAGGATGCGAACGGCGCAAGCGTCAACCTTTCCGCGCTTCTGGAAAAGGGACCGGTCGTGCTTGTGTGGTTCTGGGGAGGCTGGAACCCGTACTGTGAGATCACGCTCCAGGCATTGGAGGAACAGACCGGACGCATTAAAGACCGAGACGGAACGTTGCTCGCTCTCTGTCCGGAGCCGGCCGACAGCGCACGCGCAATAGTAAAGCGGAATGGACTTGGATTCCAATTGCTGTACGATAAGGGAAACGCCGTAGCGCGTAAATATGGTTTGGTGTATAGTATTCCCGCCCCCCTGGCTGATCTGTTCAGGAAAAGATATTCCGCATCGCTCGAGAGCGTCAAAGGCGGCGTTGATTTGCCGTTGACGTCAATTTTCGTAATCGACAAAAAGGGAATGATCCGTTATTCGTACGGCAATGCCGATTACCGGTTTCGCGCAGAGCCGCGCGAATGCGTCGATATTCTCGATCAATTGAAACAGGGCATTCTGAAGTAACTGCGACGATGTAAACCCATTTAGCAAGGAGACTAATAGCGAAGCTTCGATTCATAATCCGGCGTGCCTTTACGGAAGGATGCCGTTTTCATACTCATTTTGGAGCAGTTATGCATCGAGTTTTGCTTTTTATCGCATCGTTAACCTTGATTTTCGCCGTTTCTTCGACGGCGCAACAATCATTCATCGTTGGCGCATACGGCGGCATCAATGCCGCCGGTTGTGTTACAGCCGGTTCGTATGATTCCCCCGGCTCGTTTAGAGGAACCGCGGTCGGACTCTATACCGGTTTCGAAATCGCAAAAAATGCATACCTCTACCTCGCACCTGGATACATCGAGCGCGGTTCGGACCTTGCGCGACCGGTAAGGGCGGCTGGAGCGGGAGAAATCCTGTACCGCATACGAATGGAGTACATGGAGTATCCCGCTGGAATACAATATCGCGTGCCGGCAGGCACGTTTACGTTTCATGCGTATTCAGGATTGTCAGTCGCGGCTTTGATGTCAGCCACGAACTATTATGCAGGGGACCGATTTTTCCAGATCAATTCCAAGGGATTGACGAACGCCTGGAATATTCTTGGGCAAGGCGGACTGGGTGTTGCGTGCCCCCTCAGTGGGAACGTTTCTCTCGGACTCGACGCCAGATACAGCCGCAGTCTGACGCCTGTGTCCTCGCAGGGCGGACGGGACTTGTACGCCAACGATCTCGCGCTGCTTACATCAGTTTCGGTTGCTCTGGAGTGAAGTGCGCCCGGCACGCGATAGTGCGAACCATGGAAACGGCGAAGGGCATCCCGTTCCGAAATGGGATGCCCCTGATGTTGTTCATCAAACACGGCTCTTGTTATTCCATCGGTATTCCTTTAGGTAGATATGCCCGTGTTTGCGTACGCCGTTCATTGCTCGTTGAGTTTTAGCATCAACCGGAGCCTGCCGGCGGTTTCCTCCTCTGAATACTTGCCCGCGAGCGTATCCACCAGCTTTCCCTGTCTAAAAAGCAGAAATGTCGGGAATGTTCGAATGGAGTATTCTTCCGCCGTACGGAAACTCTCGTTAACCGGCACACGGCAGACTTTTACATTTCCATGGAGCTTTTGCCTGATATCGTTCGCATCGGCGCCGAGTGTGCCTCCTGGGGAAACCCAGTCTGCATAAAAATCCACCAGCACAGTTTCATCGCATTCAATCACTTCCTGCCTGAAGGTTTTATCGTTTACCGTTACCGGTTCCTGTTTATTCGTTGTCATCGTGTACTCCTTTCATCGCTTCCGGTTAAGTTCGGGTCTGTAGCCGTATGGCGGTGTTGTTCTGGCGTTTCGTTTTCGTTTACTGATATGACGCCCAGTGTACATCGAATGTTTCATTGAAGTGCGATGGTACCGTCTTTTTGCCCTGTCTTCTGAAGTTCGCCGGATAGCAATAAAAAAAGGGCGGACAAACGCCGCCCTCAATCATAAAGCATACAAATGCTATTTCGCGAGTATCATGCTCCGCGTCAATGATACGTTGCCGGCGTTGAGCCTGTAGAAATACATGCCGGAAGGTTGTATCGCGCCGTTATCGTTCGCTCCATCCCAGAGGAGGGTGTGAGAACCGCTGTCGAAGACGCCGTTCGCAAGCCGTCTGACGGTACGTCCCATCCTGTCATAGATCGTGATCGTGACATTCGAGCGTTCGGGGACGTCGAATTCGATGGACGTGCCGGGATTGAACGGATTCGGGTAATTCTGAGAAAGGGAGTATCCGCTTTCAGGGATCGAGAGATGTTCTACATCCACGGGCCTTGTGCCGCGGCGGTACCAGACAGGAACACTGCACGGATAGATGTACTCGGCGGCTGTGCCTGCGGCGCTGATTTTATTTTCCGCCAATGGCAGATTGAAGATCACGTAGGTGTTTGCCAATGGACCGTCAGGCGGCAGACTCGAGAATGACAGCAATTTGTCATCTCCCGAGTACGACGGGTAGCCGTAGTCGCGTGGATCGAGTTCATAGACCGCAGAAGTTTCATGCGTATGCATATTTGTGGCGAGGATATAACGCCTGTTCGTCCATGTATCTTCCATATCGAATGCGAAAATGTACGGACTGTTCTTCGAGAACGAAGGGAAGCTCAGGTTATATCTCGGCTCCTGAGCGAAAAGACGGAATGTCTTGCCTGTCCCGTAATCTTTCTTCGTCTTGTCCCAGATGTGAATAAGATTGATGTCCCAGAATTCATAGTCGAATCCATTGATCGAAATCTTGTTGAGGCAGTCGAAAATGATGTGCTCGTTATCCGCGGAGAAATCCATTGCATCGACAAATGCGGCGGTATTCGGCACGCCCTCTTCGCTGTAGTTCGGGGTCGCAACCGGGAAGGGGACAACCGTCGGCGGTGTCTTCTCAAGGTTGATCAGATAGATCGTCGGCGCAAGGATAGTGGTTGTGAGAGCGATGCGTTTTCCGTCGCGGCTCAACGCAACAGTATTCCAGATGCCGTCGTTGGCAATGATTTGCTCGTTTGGCGTTTGGGGATCGAGCGAAAGCGCCCGCAGGTCGAACTCGGCGTCAATGAATAGCGCAATGGATCCGTCGTCCGCAATGGACGGCTTGCTGTACGGCGGAGTTGCGGAGAGCGAGCGGAAATCGTTCGGACTGGTCGCAGGAGCCGCCACGGTCCATAAATAATACATATCGGCCGGATCGTTGCTGATGAACAACATCTCGTCTGCGCCGCTTACGGGGTTTTGATCGTCGGGGCCGCCCGAGCCGGAACCATCGAGTATGCCGACCTGATTGCATGCTTGTGCGCAGGCATCGGCTTCAGCTTGACCGTACAACTCCTTCGCCGCCTGTATAATCGCGAGGCGGAAATCGATAAACTGCGACTGCCTTGTTAGCTTTGTTGAAAGGGCGTTGTACATGATTCGTTCGGTTTTCTCTCTCCCGATCGCTTCCGCGAGCAGGTATGCGGCATGGTTCGGGATGCCGCTATTGACGTGTACACCGCCGTTATCCTGGTCGTCGGGAAGATCGACGTACTCATTCATATGATTCGGTTGCCACGATGGTTTGTCCTGGCTGCTTTGATTGTGCGGATTGGACATATCCCGCGCCGCGCCGGAAGGGAAGTCGCTGTTTGTCGGCGTTATATCTTCGCCGATCCGCCAGTCGTCGCGGTCGACCATAACCGCGAAAATATCCGAGAAGCTTTCGTTGAGCGCTCCGGATTGACTCAGGTATTCGAGATTCGCGGTGTTTTCAGTGACGCCGTGTGTCATTTCGTGCGCGCCAAGATCGAGAGCGCGGGCAAAGGGCTGGAATCCGAGACCGCCGTTTCCATAGGAGATAAAACGCCCGTTCCAGTAAGCGTTCGGCATGGTCTGTCCGCCCTTCGTTACATTTACGACGGAGATGATGGTTGCCCCGTTATTATCGATTGAATTGCGGTTGTGTACAGTGCGGTAGTATTCATACGTCGTCGATGCATTGTAAAACGCCGAGACAGCCGATGGATTGTTCCAGGTGTTGTCCTGCGACATGATGTGCGTCATCGTCTGCAGATCGGTGTTGTTTGCGTCGAGCGTCAGCAGGGCGCCGACGGGAGTATGGGGAAATACCGACCGCGCGGCATCGAACATCGGACGCGAGGCGTCGATCATATAATATGCACCCTGGTAGAGATAGGTATCGATGGTGCGCGTTTGCCCGAGGAGGTCTGTTGCCTGCGCTTTTGCCGGACCGTCGGTGCAGGATGCATCGTAGACGCGAAGGATTGCACCGGAACCGGCGTCGATGAAGTACCGCCACCGGCTGACGATGTCGGGACGGACTTCCACCACGTAGGCGGGGATGGATTTTCCGTTTTCGGAGAAGATGATTCTGTTCGCCGCAGGTCCCTGATACTCGAGCATCGATTGTGTTGTTGCATCGAAATTCCCGATTGTCGTTTTCGCGCCAAGGTGCGCCACGGCGATCGCAGTTGCCTGCGATTCATCGATGTCGAATTCCGCCTTGCACTCGGGTGTCGCCGCATATCGTCCGGCGAAGAGATTCACCTGTCCCTGCTCGTTGAACTGAATCACAATTTCCTTTGCCCAAACGTCGATGCCTTTGAAGGTCTGAATCATTCGTACCTGTACAGTTCCGGTTTCCTCGGAGCGGGTTATTGTTCTCACAGCGAACTCGTTCTTCGGGGATTCGATTCTGAGCAAATCCTTGTACGCGTCGAGGAATTTGTAGGCAAAGAACTCGAGCGATGCCTGTTCGAATTCATTGCGTAGATACAGGGGCGAAGAGTATAACGCGGAACCGGTCATAAAAATGGGAAGTCCGCTGTTATCCGGCCAATGTACCTTCAGATCGTTGTGTTGATCCGATAACGCGTCGTACGCGATGATTTGATCCATCGTAAGGCCTTTTACCGTCCGTAATTCGCGACGCCGGGAGAGAACATCTTCCGATTGCCGCCATTTCGCAATGTTGGTTGCCGCGCGCTCCGCGGCGGCAAGCGCTTCATCCGCGCTGACGCTGGTTGTTTTCGCACGTTCGAGGTGGCTTGTTTTCCAGGAGGATCGCTGTTGCGCTCCGGCGAATTGTGTCGCGGTAAGTAGAGCGATCGCAATACATGTCCAGGGAACGCACTGTAGTAACGGATCGATGACGGTATGACGTAAGTTCATGAACGTACTCCTCTTCCTGTCTATATCTCGTATTCGGTTCTCGGTAATTATTATTTGCCGGGTTTCGTTGTTTGTTTCAATGTCTGCATAAGCGCTTCGACGAAAGGACGAAGGCGGGGCGGAACGTCGTCGAGGTCTGTCTCCAGACCCGGCCAGCGCATGCTGTTGCGCCGGTCGCCCCTGCTAATCACCAGCGAAGCGGTCATGTTTCCGGTGAAGACATGATCGAACGTCATCAGGCTGTCGCGGTCGATAATTTTGTAAAGGGGCGTGAGTTGATCGTTTGACAGAGAACCGATGGTATCTGGCTTCAAGTCGGTTCCGGGCAGACCGCTCCAACGAGTGACGATGCCCTGGGGATCGATTTTTAATCCCGTCATATGACCTGAGAAACCTCCGCCCGAACCGATCTGGATCGTGACCGGGTCGCTGGAAGCGGCTGTGTGTTGCTGCCCTCCGGCACTACACCCAAGAAGCGCAGCGGTAAGGACGAGCATGGCAAGTGAATGGTACATCGGAGAAATGCGCTAGTGGTAAACGGGTTGTTTCCGAATATACACCCTGCCGGAAAGCGAGGCAACCGGATGGATAGTCGTCAGGTAAAGCTACAATACCGGGTGTAACTTGGCAGGCGGCGGCGCTTCGACGTGAACATTCTCCTTCACCGGGCGAAGCTCGGCAGGCGGCGGCGCTTCGACGTGAACATTCTCATTCGAAACCGGATGAGGGAAGACAATCCTCCAGGAATGCAACAGGTAACCGCAATCGCCGGGTACGGCATTATCTTCGATCCGGTCGAAGTATCTCGGTAAACCGCCGATCTCGTACAATCGATCGCCTTTAAGCGGAAAGCCGGCGTACGCCAAATGAATACGAATCTGATGCGGCCGTCCGGTCGGGATGGTGATTTCAATAAGCGCTGTCCCGTCGGGGCGGCGCTCCACTACGCGCATCGAGCTGGTCGACGGTTTTCCGCCGGGCGCGAATGCGTGTATTCGATGTAAACGTGGGTGAGGGACAAGACCGATCGGCGCATCGACAGAAAACTCGTCCATTGGCGGGTTTCCATCCGCCAGACCGAGATAGACTTTTCTGATACGGTGCTCGCGCATGGCGGCGGAAATAGCGGCCGCAGCCTCGGGGGTGCGGGTGAATAAAATCGCTCCCGAAGTGCCTCGGCCCAGCCGGTGTATCGGCGAAAGCCGGTAGTCGAACCGGTGGCGTACGATATTCAGTAATGTATGTTCGAGGTACCCGCCACCGGGAAGAACCGGAAGACCCGAAGGTTTATGAAACACACAGAAATGTTCCTCTTCGAGAAGAATGTCTATCTGCGTCGGCACCTCGGGCTCGATCCAGGGAGGTCGGCGGTATTCAAGCGCGTCGCCGGTGTGCAAAATATCGTGTTCGCCCGCTTTTCGAGCGTTCCTGTAAATCTGACCATCGATGATTCGTTGCCGCCATTCCGAAACGGTGAAATCGTCGTAATTATTCGCGTAGAAATCCAGTACGGTTACACCTTCATGCAGCGGCCTGACAGTGTCGCAGTATATATATCCGCTGTTGAGCACCTTGCGTTATTCTCTGAGCAGGAGTTTCGTGGTCACGGTTTTTACTATAGATCCGAAATATATGCACTTTGCGCGTACCAAATACAATCCCGGTGGAAATATTTCACGAATGCCAATATCTGTGCGCCCCTCAGGGAGCCGTCCGCTGTAAGCGGTCGCGATTTTTCGTCCGAATGCGTCGAATATCACCATCTCGGTCTCCGCTTCCGAGGGAAGCATCAGGGAGATGGTGGCAGTAGTTGAAGCCGGAACCGGATACACTTCGAGCGACGGTTCGAATGGTATTCCGGACTGGGTTGCTTCGACTCCTGTTATAGCGGGTTGCGGCAGAACAATCCGGGATGGGTATACTCCCCCGATGTGTACCGTGTTCGACGCGACCAGCGTGTCACCTTCGACGTACATTGTTCCGCCGCTATTCGTATTGAGATCGTACCTGGGAAAGTTGGACGAGGTAACAATGATCCGCAGACGGTGCCCACGCTGAACGGTCAACGCGATGTCCGGTAATTCAACCGTCACCGGATAGACATTACCCGGAGTGAGGAGCGATTCGGTTTCATAGGAATCGCGCAGCCTCATGCGTTTGATGCCGTCGCACATGATAATCGATGTATTGTCGGGAAATACGTCGCAGAGACGGATGGCGATATCGGTATCCGTTCTGTCCGAGGAGACAAAGAGTTCCGCTCTCACCGCTCCGTCGATTTCCAGATCGGAGGTCAGTACAGGAGTAGTGAATATGAGATTGTCGTTGCGTACTTCAACCGGCGCCTGATCCTGCGGACCGATCGGAGTGGTTGCAACGCCCGGCGTAAACCGGGCATATCCGATGCTTGGAGATGGGTCCCTCGGATCATACGCGAACGATGATTCGCCGGATGTCGCTGGTTGAACCTCGGAGAGTACGCCGCCGCTCTGGAGATACAGGGAATAGTCCTTCTTCGGTAAAGTATGCCAATCGTCCGCTTCCCGCCATTCGTTCACGCCAAGTTGGTAGTACCTGACGGGCGGCTCCAGCGGCCAGCCGTTCTTCGCTCCACGAAGATAGTAGTCGAAGAACCGCATTCCTTCGTCGGGCGCGGTAGAGGCTGCATTCGGATAGCTGAGGATTCCCTGTTTCTCACCCACGCACGCTCCGTGCAGCCAGGGACCGTAAATAAGCTTATGCTGCGGCCGTACCGCGGCATCGCTGCGTTCGCGGATGTCCTTGAACGCCTGTAGCACTCCGTCGGGGTAATGATCGAACCATCCGCCGATGATGAGCATCGGTACCTTGATTTTGTCGGGATAGTCGGTCGTTGTTTCAATGTAATTCCAAACTGGACTGTACAGCGGGCGGCTCAGTATGAGATCGGTGGTAAGAAAGCCGAGCGTCTGCATTGCTTCGATTTGCTCCCGCCTGTACACTCCGCCATAGAAGTAATCTGTGTACATCGTCTGGTAATCGTGGACGAGCGGAACGCAGCAGACCAGGTGGGGCGGCTGTTCCTTCGCCGTTTGAAACTGCACCTCCGCAAGCGCGGAAGGTCCCCACGTAGCGACTTTACCGTTGCACCAGGGTTGGGTGGCTATCCACTCGACGGCATCGTAACCATCGACGCCGATGCGAACCGGGACGCCCTGCGTTGCGGCGTCCTTTGAGGCGTATTTGCCTCTCCAGTCGAGCGTTACGTAGTTGTATGCAAGACTGTCAACCGGGAAGCCCGCGCCGCCCGCCGCGCCCGGGATCCCGGAGCGGAGCCTGTAATAAATCTTGTTATAGGGGGTTTGGACGAGAATGACCGGCTTGGCGACGGTAGTGTCGAGGGCGTACAGATCCGCCGCGAGGTATTTCCCGTCGCGCATCGGTATTTGAATGGGATGGTACGTCCACTGTGCAAAGAGAGGAGTGGATAGTATCAGGGCCGCGCCTGCGGCGATGGCGGCGGAAAAACGTTGTATGGTTCTATTCACGGTACACTCGCTGTTGATTTCGTTTCTGACAGCCGTTGTCCTGAATAGTTTAACAGTCTGCCGGAAGAGATACAACAGCGGTGTGTGTCGATCAGTTACCTTCCACGATATACCGGCAACTGTACGCGCTTAGAATTTGTAGAACAACGTTACCAGTGGGAAAAACGGCCAGCCGTCGATATCGAAATCCTCAACGACAGGCCGCCAAAACGCAAGATCGCCCGCAACGTCTTCGCCGTAGAATCTAAAACCGAATGAGACGATTCCTGCCGCTCCATTGGAGTCGCCGTAGAAATGGTTTTCCGTAATGAATTTCACCGATTTCGAGAGGCGGAACGTCGCTCCGAGCGAGAACCATGGATTATCGGAAAAGTGTTGATTGACATAGCCGACGCCAACCCCGAACGTTCCCTGTATATTCTCATCGCCGAGCGTTCCGTTCACCATGAATGATTGGAACGGATCGCCATCATCCGTGAAGCTTGCAAGCAAATATGATATTGCAACGCCGCTGTATTCTTTCTGATACAACCCGATTCTGGGATTGACAATGAAGAATTGGCCGTCGGAACCGGGGATCAGCGACATGCCGAGCAGGATGGATGCATACTCATGAATTCCGATTGTGATAGTAGGGAAGAACAGGTAATACGTACCGAGATAGGTGTCTCCGGGATAGGGCATCAGTCCGGTTGCGTTCAAAAACATCTTGTCCTTGAGGTAATACCTTCTGGTACGCACCTGATCGGCGGGTTCAATCCTACCGGATTCTGTTGGCGCTGACGCGGTATATATCCGTTTAATCTTTTGCTGAGGAACCGCAATCTGGATACCGGCGCTTGTTTCGAACCGGATGGTGTCGAGAGATGCTTCGATGATGCGTCCGCGAAAAACTGAATTCTGCGTATCCTCGATGCTGATGTCGACCGTGTTATAGAGTTCGTCGATTCCCAGAGCAGAAACGGTGATTTCCTTGATATCTGATACGTAAAGGACGGCGTCCCGCATCCAGATGGTGCGAACGGTAATCGTTTCATTGTTGCGGTCCGTGATGCTGCCATAGATCACATTCTCATCGGCGAGAGTGATTTTCAGGACTGCTTTATTCGGTTTCGGATCTGTCTGGCAAAACATTGCTGCAGGAAGGGTAAAAAGAAAAATGCCGAAGATGATTCTGGATAATGCTTTCATACAACTCTTCAATACAACGATTAGGATAATGTTTTCGGAAGCTATTCTTAATACCTACCAAAAACAAGGTAGAAATCGGTCGCTTTCATGGCAATATCTTGCGAGCTACAAAACAAAAGGCGGTCCCACACCGGAACCGCCTTTTATATGGTCGTTGCGTAGAAACGCAGATTGAATGTCTCCGGTTCAGATGTGAACGAGCGATACCGTTTCCTGTATCTGTTTGCAGAATGGGTAGGTGAAGGTTATGGTCTTTGAAGTATAATCGGTCATGCTGACTTCTACGGTATAGGTTGCCGGAGCAGTTAAACCGTCCTTCAGGAACCAGCCTTCGATGTTTGTCGTGCCGGTATGGATGAGCGAGCCGCCCTGGTAGATCTTCACCGTGGCGCCCGAAATCCACGCGCGCGTCGAATCGTCGATGATTCGAAGTTTCAGGGACGCAGTGCTGCACGGCGGTTTTTCAACCAGCGTCGCGGTAAGTGTCTTGGTTTCGTTGCATCCGAAAGTCACAGGCACTTCCTTCGACTCATATCCATCACGGACGATAAGGATATCGTATACACCCTCGCAAATCCCATCAAATTCAACGGTACCGGTAGCGGAGGTCGTACCAATTTTAGCCGGAGTGCTGTTTTTTCTTAGTTTTACCGCCGCGCCTGAGACCGGAATTTGCGTGCCGTCCTTGTATACGGTAAGATTCAGGATGCCGTGGCAGCAGGAGTCGGCTGCGTTCTGTGCAAGCTGGAGGGTGACCTGTTTTTGATCGTTGCATCCAAACTGGACAGATACATCGGCGCTTTGGTAGCCTTCCTTCGCGGCGAGAACGGCGATCTCGCCTTCGCAGATTCCGTCGAATGCCGCAATACCGCTTGCATTGGTTTTCCCGGTTTGAAGCACTGCGCCGCCGCGCAATAGTTTGACACTGGCATTGGCGATGGGTTGGTTGTTCGATTTCGAAACGACGGCAACGGTAAGGATACCATGACAACACGAATCGTTCCCGCCCTGGGCGGATTCCATCCGGATATCGAATGATGCCGTGTCGCAGTTGGCGATGGAGAACGCGCGTTCGACTACCTTGTATCCATCTTTTGCGATACGCAGCGTGTAGCTACCTGCGATGAGATAGTTGAATTCAATTATACCATTGACATCGGTGTACGACTTTACCACGAGCATGCCGTTTCGTTTGAGGCGGACTTCCGCTGCGTCGATTCCGGCGTTCGTAGCATCGGAGCGAACCGTCAGCCGTATCTGACCGCACGCGCTCTCGCGATGTTCAAGCAGAACCGCGATGTTCCTTGCGGAAGCGCCGTTCATCAAGGAAGGCAGATCCTTTGCGAAGGCGACAAAATCCGAATGCGTAATCTTTATGTTGATCTCCGAAGCAGGAGTTGTCCCTGCAACGAGAAGAAATTCTCCATCTTCATTGGTAGTGTCGACCGCCAGAAGCACGTTTGTGCTGGAATATGCCTCGATGATTGCGTTCGGTACGCGGTATGCCTGCTCATCGAGCAGGATTCCGTCGACAGTCTGTGCTTCGGGAACTGATGAAGTTGGCGAATCGCTGCACCCGGCAAACATGCCTAGCAGCAGCGCTGCCAGAGACAGCAGAGCGGCTTTTCTCATGGATCCTCCACTTGTTCGTGTAACGTCAATGAAATCAATGTATTATGGTAATACACGCAACATTCAGGAACATACCCGCACAGCGATGCGGGAGCGGATCGGCCTTCGTATATCACCATAAACTGGTATATAAAATAATAAAACAAAAAGAGAGAAACTGTTTCAGTTTCTCTCTTTTTTTCCGGGTTGTCGGGGCGAGAAGATTTGAACTTCCGACCTCTCGGTCCCGAACCGAGCGCTCTACCGGGCTGAGCCACGCCCCGATTCAATTCATATTGGAACACTAAGATACCACGATTTTGGCGCAAATGCAAATACCGGGTTTGGGATCTCTAATAATTACCCACTTTTCCGCGTAATTGCTTGTACAGCATTTCGCGTGCGCGGAAAATGTGCGCTTTCACAGTGCCGAGCGGAAGATCGAGCTCCTCGGCGATCTCCTCGTAACTCTTTTCTTCCTGATGCCGCATCATGATAACGCGGCGGTATTTTTCGGGCAGCCGTTCTATCGCTTCCTGGATCGTCATCGATTGCTGATGTTGGAGCAGCCGCCTGTCGGGAACGTAGCTTTCGTCGGCGATCTCATACGTTTGTTCTCCTTCGAGCGCCTGAACCGGCTTATCGATGGAAAACGTTTTCAGCTTTTTCTTTCTGAGATAATCGATGCAATTATTTGTGGCGATCTTGTACAGCCATGTCGAGAACGCAAATTCATCGTTGAACGTCGCGAGCGAATTGAACGCTTTGATGAATGCTTCCTGTGTAAGATCCTCCGCTTCATGCGAATACCCAACCATCCGCACAATCAGGTGGTAGATGCTGTTCCGGTATTTTTTCATTATACGCGTGTACGCATCCTGATCTCCCTCAAGTGCGAGCCGGATGAGGTCCCGGTCCTCAGCCCGGGATAATGCTTTGCGTTCTTCGATTGACTGATCCATGCAAAAAGCCAAATTTTCCTAGACTTGTAAATCTACGCGATTCGATAGGCAATTCAAACCGCCAGTACAAAGAGGTGCCGGAGAATCGGTGTAGGGATCATTGCTGTAAGTTGTAGAAACCGCAATATTTACATACTTTTATTGATCCGGCGCTCGATGCCGTTTCATTTATTCATCAATCCGGTCTCATGTCAACAACTGCAAATATCCTCTTCATTGGAGATCTCGTTGGGAATGCAGGAGTGGAGCTCGCCTGCGCTCTTATCCCTTCATACATAGATAAATATCAGATCGATTGCCTCATCGTAAACGGTGAAAATGCCATGGACGGCAAAAGTATCAGCGATGAACAGGCCGCCCGGCTGTTCGAACGCGGCGTTCATGTCATCACTTCCGGCAATCATATATGGGAAAAGTGGCATATTCAAAAGCTTCTCACGCGCGAGAGCAGATTGATACGTCCCGCCAACTATCCGCGCGACAATGTCGGGAAGGGGTATACGATCGTCGATCTCGGAGCAAAAGGCAAAATCGGCATTCTGAATCTTCAGGGACGGACGTTCATGAATCCGATCGATTGCCCGTTTCGAGCCGCCGACTGGATCATTCCAAAGATCCGGGAAGAAGCAACTATGATTCTTGTCGATATGCATGCCGAGGCGACTGCGGAAAAAGTCGCCATGGGCTGGTATCTCGATGGCAGAGTCAGCGCAGTTCTCGGCACTCATACCCATATTCAAACCAACGATGCCCGCATCCTTCCGCAGGGCACGGCATATCTGACGGATGTGGGTATGACGGGACCGTACGATTCGGTTCTCGGTATGCGGAAGGATATCGCAATCAAGCGTTTTCTCAAGCAGACGCCGTTCAAATTCGAAATGGCCAGCGACGATGTACATCTTTCTGCCGTCGTTTTAAAGGTGAATTACATTACGGCGAAAGCCGAACATATAGAGACGATCATTTATCCGGAGTTTACGCGCAATGGCGGCAATTCTCATTGACGGAAGCGGTGTAGCCGCTTCGATAAAGGACGAAGTAAAGGAGCGCACCGCACAACTCATCAGCGAAACGGGAGTAACGCCCGGATTGGCGTTTTTACTGGTTGGAAACAACCCGGCCTCGGAAAGCTACGTCCGAATGAAGGGAAAGGCGTGCGAATACTGCGGTTTCCATTCGGTAACGCTCACAAGGGAAGAAAGCATCTCCCAGGATGAAGTGATTTCGATTGTCAAAGAATGGAACAACGATCCTTCGATTCACGGTATCCTCGTTCAACTGCCGCTGCCCAAACACATCGACGAGAACGCCGTTATCGATGCAATCGACCCGGATAAGGATGTAGATGGATTCCATCCTGTGAACATGGGAAAACTGGTCATCGGTCAGCCGGGATTGAAACCCTGCACTCCGGCAGGAATCCACGAATTATTGTTGCGGTACAATATCGACACAAAAGGAAAGCATGTGGTTGTCGTGGGGCGGAGCAATATCGTCGGCAAGCCGATAGCCAACATCATGCTTCAGAAACAAGCTGGCGCCAACGCCGTCGTGACGATCGTCCATACCGGAGCGGAAGACATTTCGGAATACACCAAACAGGCGGATATTCTTATCGCAGCGGTTGGGAAGGCGAAATGCATCACCGCCGGAATGGTGAAAGAAGGCGTCGTCGTAATCGATGTCGGCACTAACAACATCGACGATCCCGCGTCGCCGAAAGGCTCCCGGCTTGTCGGCGATGTCGATTTCGACGCCGTACAGGAGAAGGCGTCGTATATCACGCCCGTACCAAAAGGCGTAGGACCGATGACGATCGCCATGCTGATGAAGAATACACTGCTTTCGGCGACGCGTTTCGCCGGATTAAAATAACCTCCGTCAATCCTGAATTATTGCAGCTTCGATGCCGGAAAGCGATTTTCTGCGATCGTATTACGATGAATTCTATCGCCGCAGCGATTTTATTCATTATCCCGAGGCAACCGATATTGCGTTTTTTCGGGCAATATTTTCCTATTTTAGTTTCCCGGCTCAACCGCTGATTCTCGATGCGGGCTGCGGTACGGGAGTGCGCACGGTGCGCATGTCGGCTGCCGGCGCGGTTCCCATCGGAACCGATCTCAGTATCGAAGGACTCAGGCTATGCCGGACGCATTTCGACGAGCCGCTGGTACAGGCGGATGTGTTCCGGTTACCGTTTCGCGATAATACCTTCGACGGAGTGATCGCGCTTGGTTGCAGCGTTATCAACGATAACGCTGCGGGCTTGGAATCCCTTGCGCGCGAAAGTCTGCGCGCAACGAAACGCGGCGGTTGGGTTATCGCAACCTCGATTAGCGATTTCAGCGGAGATACAGCAGGAGGCTGGAAACAGGAACCTCGGTCATATTTCCGCCGCGCGTCGGCGAATGTCGATTGCGCGAAACGCCTTTTGCGGTACACCGCCCCACGGCTGGCGTCGATAACCGGCGGTTTGCTTTTCAATCCCGCCGTCTCGTTCATTGTCGGCGCGGTTCCACGCCTGAAGCGCACAATAGTAATGGCGTGGCAAAAGTAATATGTATACCATAATTCGAACACGATAATACAGAGGCTTGTATGGTTATTGGAATACTAAAAGAGCGCTTTTCCGACGAGCAGCGCGTCGTATTGAGTCCCGCGGGCGTAGAATCGCTTGCGCATGCAGGTATTCAGGTTGTGGTTGAAAACGAAGCTGGCGTTGCAGCCCGGTTCACGAACGAACAGTACCAGCGCGCCGGCGCGACCATCGTTTATTCGCCGGAAGAAGTTGCCCGCCGGGCAAACGTTGTCCTCAAAGTCATGCCGCCTTCGAAGGAAGAATATGAACTTCTGGGCGAAGGGCAGGTGTTTATGAGTTTCCTCCTTCTTGGAATGGGGAAGAAAGGCTTCATTGAATATCTCCTGACGAATAAAACCACCGCGATCGGTTATGAGCTGATCCGCAAGGCGGACGGGACCTTTCCGGTTCTTCGTCTGATGAGCGAAATTTCCGGGCAGCTCGCCGCGCTGATCGGCTCAAGGTATCTGCGTAGCGACATGGGTGGGAGAGGCGTGCTTCTCGGCGGTTTGGCGGGCATCGCACCGGCGGCGGTCGTCATCCTCGGCGCGGGAGCATCCGGTTTCGCGGCCGCCCAGGCCGCGATCGGTCTCGGCGCGCAGGTGATCATGATCGACAAGAATCTGGACCAGTTGCGCAAAGCCGATCATTATTTCGGCAAACACATTACAACCGTTATTTCATCGCTCGACAATCTCCGCCGCGGCGTGAGGATCGCCGATGTATTTATCGGCTCCATTTCAATCGAGGACGATGCAAGCCATCATATCATCTCAGAAGAGATGGTCATGACCATGAAACCCGGCGCAGTGTTGATCGATATTTCGATCAATCAGGGCGGTTGCGCGGAAACGAGCCGTCCGACGACGATCAAGGATCCCGTGTACACCAAGCACGGCGTCATCCACTACTGCGTGCCCAATATGCCGTCGCTTGTCGCAAGGACCTCGACCTATGCCATGACGAATGCACTGGTTCCGTACCTGCTCGAAATGAATGAAAAGGGAATGGAATCGCTCGGCACATGCGGGGAAACGCGTTGCGGTATTGTTACACATAACGGCAAAGCGGTCCATCCCATTCTGTCGGAATTATACGGCATGGACGTAACGCCGTTTCAAGAGTGCAAATAACTTCGAATTTGAATACACAGGAATCAGTTATGCAATGGCTTTCAAGTTACCGCAAAAAAATTACCTCCGCCGAGGAAGCCGTTAAGGCAATTAAATCCGGCGATCACGTCTACGTACATCCCGGCTGCGCCGTACCGCTGACGCTTGTCAAGGCAATGACAGCGCGTGGACACGAGCTCGAGAATGTCACGGTCGACCACATTCTTACGGTCGGCGAAGCGGGCTATGTTACGGAAGAAATGCAAGGGCATTTCCGTCACAATGCGCTGTTTATCGGACACAACGTTCGTTCGGCAGTGAATAACGGTTTCGCCGACGCAACACCGATCTACCTCCATCAGGTCGCATCGCTGTTTTACAAGAAAATTCTGCCGGTGGACGTGGCGCTCATTCATGTGTCGCCTCCCGACGAACATGGATTCTGCAGTTTCGGCGTCGGCGTCGATATGACGAAACCCGCCTGCGAAATGGCGAAAACCATTATCGCACAGGTCAATCCCCGGATGCCCCGCGTACTCGGAGACAGCTTCATCCATGTAAACAAGCTGAACTACATCGTCGAAGTGGACGACGAAATTCTCGAACTCAAGCAGGTCGACGAAAGCGTGACGCCCGAAGAGAAGGAAGTGTTCAAGCATATCGGCTCGCATATCGCCGATTTGATTGAAGACGAAAGCACGCTGCAGATGGGCATCGGCGCTATTCCCGACGCGGTATTGAACTTCCTCGACAACAAGCGCAATCTCGGTATTCATACCGAAATGTTCTCCGACGGCGTCATCAAGCTGGTGGAGCAGGGCGTTATCAACAATGAAAAGAAAACGCTTCACCCCGGCAAGATGGTGGCTTCGTTCGTTCTCGGCGGCAAACCCATTTTCGATTTCATCAACAACAATCCGATCGTCGAATTCCATCCGAGCCACTATGTGAACGATCCGTTCATCGTGATGCAGAACAGGAAAATGGTCGCTATCAATTCGGCGTTGCAAGTAGACCTGACGGGCCAGGTATGCGCCGATTCCATCGGACCGCGCTTGTATTCCGGTTTCGGCGGACAAGTGGACTTTATCCGAGGCGCCTCCCGTTCGGAAGGCGGTAAACCGGTTATCGCGCTGCCGTCGACGGCGAAAAATGGCGAGATCTCGCGTATCGTGCCTCAATTGATACCCGGCGCCGGCGTCACCACCAATCGCGGCGACGTGAATTACGTCGTCACCGAATTCGGCGTCGCTTCGCTGTTCGGTAAAACCGTCCGTCAACGGGTGAAAGAACTCATTGCTATTGCGCATCCCAAATTCCGCGACGAATTGACGGATTACGCAAAGAAGGTACACTACCTCTAGTACCGGCTTTTTACCCTGAACTTCGCGGTGCTTTATCCGTCTATACGATAAAGTGCCGTTTTTTATAGGAGATTCGTTCGTGGCAACAACAACACAACCAACGCCGAAAGGGCAATCCATCGGATTGAAAGTAGTATTGATCGGATTTCTGGTGATTGTATTGCTCATTCCCTCGTTGCTCATCCTGGGTCTGATCATGGAACGGGAATCCCAGCGCGATCATGCGGTCAGGGAAGTGAGTTCAATGTGGGGCGGGGAACAAAATGCCGGCGCGGTGATGCTGACTGTGCCGTATGAAATTGTCCGGATCAAGAAGGATGGAACGAAAGATACAGACCGGCGGCACGCGCACTTTCTTCCCAATCTTGTCAAGATCGAAACACAGATGACGCCCGTTTCGCGGTACCGTGGGATTTATCAGGTCATTCTTTACAAGGCGGATATCGCGATCGACGTGGCTTTCTCGTTCCCCGATTTTGCCAGGTGGGATGAGGTTGATCCCGGGTCGATCAAATGGGAGCAGGCGTACCTTACGATCGGCGTCGGCGATACCAAAGGCGTTGAGTCGCATATCTCCGTGGTAGACGGTGCCGGTAAGGCGCTGGATGTGCAGCCGGGATCGAAATGCCGCGGCTCGATTCCGGTCGGTGCAACGGTCATGTATCCACTCGATCCATCGAACCCGCATTTTCAAGGATCGTTTGCGATCCGGATGACGGTCCGCGGCAGCGGAAACATGCAGTTCATGCCGTTCGGGAAGTCGACGGAAGTGTCGGTGCATTCGCCATGGAAGAATCCAAGCTATACCGGATCGTTCCTGCCAAGCGAGAGAACCCTCGGCGCGAACGGATTCCATGCAGTGTGGAAGGTTTCCGAGTTTAACCGTAACTACCCGCAGCAGTGGCTCGGTACTTCGGCCGATCTCCGGAGTCCGTGGTTCGGGGTAACGCTCTATCAGCCGGTCGACGCCTACACGAAAACAGAGAGGGCGGTAAAATACGCCATTTTGTTCATCGGATTAACCTTCCTTGGGTTTTTCCTCGTAGAGATACTCGGCAAGATATCGCTGCATCCGATGAACTACCTTCTTGTGGGGTTCGCGGTGACGTTGTTTTATCTCCTGCTGCTTTCGCTTTCGGAGCATATCGCTTTCGGATACGCGTATCTTGCAGGCGGGGGAAGCGTCGTTCTGTTGACGTGGTTCTATCTGGTAGGTGCAACCAAACGCGCCGCCATCGCAACCTCGCTCGCCGGCACTCTCGGTGGTCTATACAGCTTCCTGTAGGTTTTGCTTCAATTGGAGGATTACGCGTTGCTGTTCGGTAGTATCGCACTCTTCCTCATTTTGGCAGCAGTAATGATCATGACCCGCCGTATCGACTGGTACAAAATCAGGCAGGATAAACAGGATCAACCCGATCATGTGTGAGATACCCTACCTGTAATCAGGTAGGATGAAAATGCGGAGGGCATAACGCCATTCATTTTGCACTCCTGTTCCGATATGGATTGTATATCTTTACAAAGCCGGATAAGATCCGGCTTTGATTATTTTACAAATTAATGTATGTTATTCCGAATGCCGGAATGTGCATTCCGCGATGAGTTTAAAATGCGCAACCCACCGGTTGCAATGTACAGTACACGACATTTCAGGCAGTTTTTAGCTTCCGGTTGTCACGATATTGTAACTATTTGCCCGGTTGGGTGTTTTAATAAAAGAATCACGAACATGTATTAAAACTGTGAACATTCATCACACACACACACTCACACACTCACACCACGGACGCAGTTTTAGTACAACGCGGACGGAACAGACACCCAGATCTTGTTCCGCTCCTGTGGATAGCGAGGCTCGCATTCGGCGGCATTGTACGCCGCCGGTAACGAGTATGCGAAATCGAGGCACACAACACCGGTAATTCGCATTTTTCAGCAGAGCTGCTGTTCACACTTAGCCGGGATCTCCTCCCGGCTTTTTTGTGTGCGAGACCGGAACGATGGAACCATTTGTATGTTTCGGAGGTGTTATATAGTAATGAAGCATTGTACGACTAAATTGTTACATGATGTACAAATGAAATTCTCCGCTTTTTTCCGCCCTAATTTTCCGAATAAAGGAGCAAACGCAGGTCCGGCGCCGGCCGAATCAATTTGTTGCTGTTGCGCTTCCTTATGCCCGCATCCGATCTCCTAGCAGGTTTCGAATTCATTTGCATACCGGCGGCTTCGAGAGATCGAAGCCGCTTATTTTTTACAAGGACTATAGAAATGAACACAACTTCAAAAATCGATGACGCAATCAGCCGCCTGACCGATTCATACGTCAACCATGGAGGCGTCAACGATCGACGCAGACTTAACCTGCCTTCGAGAGAAGGCATCGTCGGGATCGTCAAAACGGTTGAATCCATCATGTTTCCTGGCTTCTACCGGGACGAGCCTATGCTTCCAGGGGAACTGGAACGTCTCGCCGGTATCCGGACCGTAGAGCTTTACCGGAAACTTTCGTCGGAAACATCGAAGGACATCGCTTTTCAACTCAGGATCAGAGACGATGAGCGGGTTGTATCGATGAGCAAGTGTATGCACGGCGATACGCTCGCGGAAGAAATCATCGAACTGCTTCCCGATATCAGGGCAAAGATTCTCCTGGACAAAGATGCGCTTCTTGCAGGCGATCCCGCATCGGGTTCTGGCGAAGAGGTGACTCTCGCCTATCCAGGGTTGCGCGCGATGATCGTTCACCGGTTCGCTCACGAGCTATGGATGCGGGGCGCGCGCCTCGTCGCGCGGATGATGACGGAGTATATCCATAGCCGGACTGGAATCGATATTCACCCGGGGGCAAGAATCGGTTCCTCATTCTTCATCGATCACGGCACCGGAGTCGTCGTCGGAGAAACAACGGTTATCGGCAACAATGTAAAGCTCTATCAGGGTGTCACACTGGGAGCGCTTTCGGTTTCGACGGAGCAACGCGGGCGCAAGCGCCATCCTACAATCGAAGACTCCGTCACCGTTTACGCCGGCGCAACCATTCTCGGTGGAGAGACAATAATCGGACACGATTCGGTTGTCGGCGGCAATGTCTGGCTGGTGCGCTCGGTTCCGCCGTATTCCCGCGTCGAAACATCCCCGGCGGTCAAGGTGATACCAAAATCCAGTAGAACGCTCCAATGGAGTTACAGTATTTGAATTTGTCTTAGGAATACCTCAAGAAAGGGCACTGTCATGCGTTACGAAAATATTATTCAGACCATTGGCTCGACGCCGCTCGTGCGGTTATCGAAACTCTCTCCGTCCGGCGGCGCGGCTGTCTGGGCAAAACTCGAATCGTTCAATCCCCTCGGATGCGTCAAGGAACGTCCCGCATTGTACATGATCGAAGAAGCGGAAGCCGCGGGAATTATCCAGCCCGGCGTCAATACTATCGTAGAGCCGACCTCGGGCAATACGGGAATCGGACTGGCGATGGTATGCGCAGTCAAGGGGTACAAACTGATTCTGACCATGCCGGAAACGATGAGCGTCGAACGACGCAAAATCCTGCGCCAGCTTGGCGCCGAAATCATACTGACCGAAGGAACGCTCGGAATGAAAGGCGCGATAGCGAAAGCCGTGGAGCGTCAGGAGCACGACGGAACGGTGTTCATTCCGCAGCAATTCAGAAATGCCGCCAACGTCAAATCGCACCGGGAAACAACAGCGAGCGAAATCATCGAGGATATGGAGGGCTTGAGCCTCGATGCGTTCGTGGCCGGAGTCGGCACGGGCGGAACAATTACCGGCGTGGGCGGAGTATTGCGGGAACAGTTCGGCGACCGGGTCGCAATCATTGCAGTGGAACCCACCGATTCTCCGGTGCTGAGCGGAGGCGCTGCAGGTCCGCATAAAATTCAGGGCATCGGCGCGGGATTCATTCCGGAGATCCTCGACATGTCGCTGATCGATGCGGTAAGAACGGTGACAATCGCGTCCGCGGTTGGTGCAGCGAAAAGGCTCGCAAAGGAAGAGGGCATTCTTGCGGGGATTTCCGGCGGAGCCGCCGCGCATGTCGCGCTCGAGCTTGCCGCATCGATGAGCGCAGCGCGGAACGTGGTCGTCATTCTTCCCGACACAGGCGAACGCTACCTCAGCACCGCATTATTCGACGATACACAATCGACGAATTAGAAGAGCGCGCTCCGGCCGGAGGCGCTGGTTATTATGTGTAAAATTTTGTATTCTCGAACACATGAGAACCACATAAGGTTGTAGAATGAAACTCCTTGTACTAATAGCGGCGCTTGCGTTGGGAATTCAATATGCAGGCGCGACGAATTACGAAGTCGGTCCGGGCAAGCCGTACACCGAAATCGAATCTGTTCCGTGGGAGTCGTTGCTTCCGGGCGACACGGTTTCCATTTACTGGCGTCCGCAGGCATACCTCGCAAAGTGGGTCATCTGCCGCGTGGGGACCCAAAGCAATCCGATAGTCGTGAGGGGCATCCCGAACGGATCGGGCGTGCGTCCTGTTATCGACGGCAGGGAAGCGGTGACGAGAACGCAGTTGAATTTCTGGAATGAGCAGCGCGGAGTGATCAAAATCGGCGGAGCGAATTCGCCTGCCGATACCACTCCGGAGCATATCATTATCGAGGACCTCGATATCCGCAGCGGACGGCCGGGATTCTACTTCACCGGCAGAAACGGAAGAACAGAGTACGTCAACAACTGTGCAGCCGTATATGTCGAGAAAGGAAACCATCTTACGGTTCGCAGATGTATGTTACACGATTGCGGCAACGGGATCTTTATCGGACACCTTACCGAGAATGCACTGATCGAGTATTGTTCGATTTTCGATAACGGCATCGAGAACAGTATTTACGAACACAATACCTACACCGAAGCGAAGGGAATTGTATACCAGTTCAACCACTTCGGCAGTCTACGGTCTGGATGCCTGGGCAACAATCTGAAGGATAGATCTGCGGGACTTGTTGTGCGCTACAATTGGATCGAGAACGGCAACCGTCAATTGGATCTGGTCGATAGCGACTATCAAGATCTGATCAACGACCAGAGCTATCGTTCCACCTTTGTATACGGCAATATCCTCATCGAAGCCGACGGACAGGGCAACAGCCAGATGATTCATTACGGCGGCGATTCGGGAGACGAAACGCGCTACCGGAAGGGCACACTGTACTTATATAACAATACCATAATTTCGACGCGAAGCGGAAACACGACGCTGGTGCGAATGCCTACAAATGACGAATCGTGCGTTGCGCGGAATAACATCCTCTATACAACAGCAAGCGGAGATAAATTCGCCGTGATATCGACCGACGCGGGGAATATGGAATTCCACAACAATGCGATAAAACCGGGATGGGTGATCGCGCACGGATCGACGTCGGGGACCCTAGATGCGCGGAACACCATCGAAACCAATACTCCAGGCTTCGCCGATTTTGCGAATCAGGATTTTCATCTTCTGTCGAATTCTGTGTGCGTCGATACGGCGATGGCGATGCCTGCAGCGGTTCCCGCGGCGCATGCCGTGGTATCGGAGTATATCGTTCATACACAGTCGAAGCTGCGCGCACAGGATGCGGTGATGGATCTCGGCGCGTATGAGTATATGATTCCAACGTTTATCGCCAGACCGGAAGCGCCTGAGAAACCTGTGCTGATTGTTTCGCCGAATCCCTTCAGCGGCTCTGCTATCGTCGCGGCATCCGCGGCCGATCGCGTCGATGTCGTCAACAGCATCGGTCAGGTTGTCGCGGTGTTGTATGAAGGCGTATCCCAGGCAACCGGACGATCCTTCCTCTGGACCCCGGATGCGTCAGTACCGGCGGGATTGTATTTTGTGCGGGTGAACAGAGGCGGTGTCATCGCCGGCGCGCAACTACTGTACAGGAAATAGGTGCCCCACTTATAAGATAACGGCGCAGAGAGGAGTGCTCTCTGCGCCGTTACGCTTGCGATAGGTAAACGTTCGATTACCGCATGATCTGTCCTACGAACTCGTCTACTTCGGGAATGCCGCCCTGGAAGACAAGGTATCCGTTGTAGGGTTCGCGGTCGGTAATCTCGCCGTTGACCGGCGTCAGCATGATTTCCTTTACTTTCGCCGGATCGTCGGTCTGACCGAGCGCCCAGCCGAGTTTCATATAGGCGGCTTCGGGAAGCATGTTCGCCAGCGGAATCACGCCTTTCTCCATCATATCGCGACCGGTGTCATACACATACATCTGCACATATCCCCATAGTGTCTGAACCGTCATGTACACTGCCACGCCGTTGTCTTTCGCGCGTTGAAGCGCGGGATACAGAGGCTTGTTGACGTGACCGAGACCTGTGCCGGCGATGATGATGCCCTTATATCCGTTGTCGATCAGGGAGTCGATGATATCCGGTTTCATGTTCGGATAGTAGTACACGATGCTGACGCGTTCGTCGAATACCGGAGTAATCGTAACGTTGCGGTCGTTGCGGCGTTTCTTGAAGTCGTCGCGGATATAGACAATGCCGCTTTTATCCACGCGCGCCAACGGTATATCGCCGATGGTGCGAAATGTCGAGCGGTAGCTTGAATGCATCTTGCGTACGCGCGTGCCGCGGTGGAGAAGATCGTATTCGTCCGAGGTCGGACCGAACATACAGACCATCACTTCGGCGATATCGCAATCGGCGGCTGCCTGGACGCTGTGAATCAGATTCAGCGCCGCATCGGACGACGGACGGTCGCTCGAGCGCTGGCTGCCTACCATGACGATAGGCACGGGAGAGTTCTGAACCATGAACGACAGCACTGCAGCGGTGTGATGCATCGTGTCGGTGCCGTGCCCGATGACGATGCCACGCACGCCCTTTTCGATTTCTTCGCCGATGCGTTCAGCTAACTTGATGTACTGTTCGGGTCCCATGTTCTCGGAGAAAACGCCGTACAGTTTTTCCGTTTCAAGATTGCAGATATCTGCAAGCTCGGGAACGGATCCGTACAATTCGCCCGGCGTGAATGCGGGAATGACCGCGCCGGTGCGGTAGTCGAGACGGCTGGCGATGGTGCCGCCGGTGCCGAAGAGCTTGATTCTCGGTTTTTTCGGATCGAACGGGAATTCCTTTTCGGGAATCTTGTAGTGCGCTTCCTTGTAGCCGAGTTCCTTGATGCCGCTGATGCGTTGCGCGCGGATACCGATATTGTATCCGGTCTTCATCTTGATGACGATATGATCGCCGTCGGCGGTTTCCGAACGCGGCAGGATAATGCCGTTGAACGTATCCTCGTCGGTTGTGATCTCGGCGTCGCTCCAGACGCGCGCATTGTATTTTTTCAGCGCTTCGAGCGCGGCGCCTTTGTATCCTTTATATGTGTCGTCGCTCATGACTACGCCTCCTGTTGCATAACTGTTGAAACATACTGCGCAACTTCCGCGCCGGGGATGCGTCCCCGCACTTTATCCATCACGAGATCGAGCGTGAGCAACGTGACATTTTTATGATCGTAGAGCGTATTCGATAGGACCTGGCGCTTCGATTCCTGTACGAACGGTTGCAGCTCCAGGCTCTGCATACGCGCGGGCAGGTTCTCGATGGAGAATTCGGGAGCGTTCATGGTTTTCATGACATGAAGAACACCGTCGGGAGTGAGCTTGCCTTCCTTCACCGCGAGCAGAATCAGACGGATTTTTGCGGGGTCGAAATCCTCGCGTTTCCATCCTTCCCGTTGAAGTCTTCGCGGATAACGGTAGAGAACCGTCGCTGCGAATACGGGCGTGAATCCCATTTGTTCGACTGCTTCATCGACAAGCGGAGCGAGCGGCGAGATGGCAAGTCCGGGCACGCAATCGGAAGGAATGCCCATGGCGTTGAGCTTGCGGATACGGTCCCAATACTGCATCGGCAAACCGGCGCGAATCCGCGCGACGCGGTCGGGAGAAATTTTAATCGGCGGAAGGTCAGTGTCCGGGTACATGCGCTCGGGACCGGGGAGAATTCGCTCGAAGCCCGTCGTTCCATCGCGGAGTGCCTGCCGCGTTTCCGATGGTATGCCGATGGTCGCTTCCTTGGCACGGATGGCGATTTCGTTCACGGCGGTCGTGGTATCCATGACGCTGCCCCATACAATCACGACGGTATCGTTCGCGTCCGCGCCGGTGAGTTTTTTAACTTCCCTCCATTCGGCGCCGGAGAGCGTTTCGCTCGGGCTGTCGGAGTGGACGATATTGGGCAGATGCGAAAGGCAAGCGATAACACGCACGCGGTCGCTGATTTCGCGGCTGAAACGCGTTTCGGTCTGAGTTTCCCAGCGGAGCAGTTCCGCCCAACCCGGCAGCTTCACGACGCGCGCTACTAGTCCGTTTTTAATAGCGTCGGCGATGGGGCTGAACCGTGTTTTTCTCAGCAGTTTGGTCGCATCTCCGGTTTGATACGAGAAGGTTTCCGTGGTGATGCCTCTGCGGCGCAATTCTTCGCGGAGACGGAGAAGGTTGTATTGGCGCATCGCTTCGTTGTACGTCAGCAACGGCATTAATCCGGTTCTCGGAACGCCCTTAATTTCGATACGGGTGCCGCCCTCGACGCTGACATTGGTGTCTGCGCGCGTTGCACCCGCTCCGCGCCGCACATGATGCGTCGTCCGCATCATTTTGCGGAGGATATCGGCGACTTCGCGGACTTCGTTCGGGGTTTTCATATCGGGTCCCGTGACGAGTTCAATGAGCGGCATGCCGAGACGGTCGGTTTTGTAAACGCGGTTGTGGCCGATATCGCTCACTTCGCGGCAGGAGTCTTCCTCGAGCCCGAGCTGAATGATGGATATCTCACGGTTCTTGTAGGGCACCGAGCCGTTGACGCCGCAGATGGTTGTGCGTTGGAAGCCCGTCGGGATGCTGCCGTCGAGGTATTGTTTGCGAGCGATATGCAATTCGTCGACCAGGCTGAGATTGGCGAGCATCGAGATTTCGATCGCGATATCCATCGCTTCGTCGTCGATCATGAACGGCGGCGTGTCGTCCATCTCATAGGTGCAGACAGTGTCTTTGTTGATGCGGTAAATGATGTTCTTTTTCGTTTTGAACTCCATCAACGCCGTTCCGTCGTATTCGCCCAATTCGCTGAGGGTCGGGCGCATATGGCGGAGGATTTCCGCATGGAATTCGTTGCTGTACCGTCCGGCGGGGCACCGGCAGAACAGCTTTCTTTTGGTAAGGAGTTGCTGATGGACTTCAAGGCCGGACTTGAAACCTACGCGCGCGTAGTCTTCCGGGGTCATTTCTTCGAAGGGCTTAAAGATGAAATCGTACATTGACATCTTGGTGCTGTGAACGTGAGAAAACCGGCGATTGGAACCGGTTCCGGTTTACAATCTTACAAATTACCACGAATTCGGCAGGGAAACAAACCGGGGGATGACCTGAAATCGTGCAATCGCGAAGATTTTGCCGGCGATACTTTTGCTGATTCGGATTTCTCGCGAGGGAGGAGGAAATGAGATAAAAAAAACCGCCCCTCTGTTGGGTATGCTGTGTTCTGACTCGGTTGCAACATCAGAACGTGGAGGCAGCAATTCCAGAGGGGCGTGTTCTTTTCTGGAGACGGGATGCGGAGAAATTAGCGTTTATCTACCAGCATTATTGCATTCTTTGTATTCATAGCTATTTTATTCACGCATTCATCGGTTCATTTGTTTCCGCCAGGGCGTACCTCAACCAGAGGTGGGCGACACCTGTATATCCACTCCGTAGACGCTTTGAAATCGATTAGTGAGCACTCATTGCGACAGTTGCGAGAAGGCGGCAACCGCGCAACGGAAGCACGGAATCACCGTCATCGATAGATGTCGGGATTGATATCCAGCTTGTTCAGGATGCGCTGCAGATTCTGGCGCGTCATGCCGCAGGTCTGCGCCGCCGCAGTGACGTTGCCTTTTGAAAGCCGGAGGATATTGGACATGAACTGCTTCTCGAACTGGCGGAGCATTCTGTCGCGCGCCTGGAAGAAGTTCGTTTCCTTGAACGGGAACTCGATTTTCGGCTTTTCGGGCTGGTCGAATTCCAGTTCAATATCGTCCGCGGTAATCACGTTGCTTTTCGAGAGAATCACAGCTTTCTGCATCAGGTTTTCGAGTTCGCGCACGTTGCCGGGGAAATCGTACCGCAGCAGACGTTCAATCACTTCGCCCGAAAATCCGAGTATTTCCTTGTTCAACTGCTGCTTGTATTTATTAATGAAATAATCTACAAGCAGTTGAATATCTTCTTTCCGCTCTCGAAGGGTCGGGACGCGGATATCGAACACACTGATCCGGTAAAACAGGTCTTCGCGGAACTGTCCGTTCTTGACCATTGAATGAATGTCACGATTTGTCGAGAAAATAAACCGGGCATGGACGGGCAGCGTCATGCTGCCGCCAAGCCGCGTATATTCACGGTCCTGCAGGACGCGCAAGAGTTTCTGCTGAAGAGAGGAAGAGAGATCGCCGATTTCATCCATGAAGATGGTACCCGACTTTGCGAGCTCGAACTTCCCGACGCGCTGTTCGGTGGTTTCGATGAAGGCGCCCGCTTCGTGCCCGAAGATTTCCGATTCAAGCAGCGATTCGGGAAGGGCGGTGCAGTTGACGGCGATGAACGGCTGATCGGCAAACCGGCTGTTGCGGTGAATCGAGCGGGCGACAAGCTCCTTGCCGGTTCCCGATTCGCCGGTAACCAGAACGGGAACATCGTTCGGCGTGATGCTGATCGCGCCGATGAGCTTGAATACATTATGAATTAAACCGCTCTTTCCGATAATCGAATACTTCTCGATGTTCGGATTCTGCAAATGGATGGTGCGCTTGCCATTGGTAGCGGCGCTTTCGGATTCGATACGCAATTTCTTGAAAATCTCCTGAATGCGTTGCAGATCGACAGGTTTAGTGACATAATCGTATGCGCCGCAGTGCATTGCGCGAACGGCGCTTTCAATCGATGCCTGTGAGGTAACCACGACAACGGGAACATCCGGCAATTGGGTTGTGAAGTCTTTCAACAATTCGAAGCCGTCGACATCCTTCATCAACAAATCGATGAGCACAAGAAACGGCGTTTGTTGAAGCGCGCTATCGAGTGCGCTTTCAGCAGTGCGTTCTTCGCTGAAGGTCCATTCTTCCTTGGCAACCAGATAGCTGATCAGCCGCGAAAGGGCTTCATCATTGTGAATGAGTAGGACGTGTGGTTCGGTTTTCGGCATTGACGTAACTATTTGTTCGTTTTCGGATGTCTGCACCGGTGTGCAGTTGACTAATGAAATCGCAATATCTGTGCCAACGGTTTGACGTAGAAAAATCGGCAAATTTAGCCGATTTTTCGTGTTCTCAAACTGCTCTAACTGTTTACTGGTAAGTGAAAATGACTCACACTGCCACCAATGATTTACATTCAGCCGGAATTGGCACAGATTCCGGCTGCAATCCTACATGTGTCTGAAGAACTCGACGTCGATCTTATGTTTAGTGATCAGGCGCTGAAGGTTCTGCCGGGTCATGCCGCATGCGTTCGCCGCAAGGGTAATGTTGCCTTTGTGTTCGAGCAGGATATTCTTGACAAACTGCGATTCGAACTCGGCAACGAAGAACTCGCGCGATTCGACGAAATTCGTGCTGAAGAACGGAAACGTGAATTCCGGTCCGAACATATCGTCGAAATCGGCTTTGATGTCGATCTCGTTTGCACGGATGAGCGGGCCGGCGCTGAGAATAGTCGCTTTGCGGACGATATTCTCCAGCTCGCGGACGTTGCCCGGAAAATCGTAATGCATCAATACATCGATTGTATCGCTGGTGAATCCTTCAATCGATTTGTTGAGCAGTTTGTTGTTCTTTTGCAGGAAATGGTACGCAAGCAACTCGATGTCGAGTTTGCGGTCGCGGAGGGGAGGAACCTGAATATCGAAAACGCGAAGTCTGAACAGCAGGTCTTCCCGGAATTGCCCCTGATCCACGAGTACCGCGAGATCGCGGTTGGTGGCGGTAATAAACCGGGCTTTGATGCTGAGCGTTTCGTTTCCGCCGAGGCGTTCGAATTCGCGCTCCTGTAGAACGCGAAGCAGTTTTTGCTGCATGGAGGGCGAAAGGTCGCCGATTTCGTCGAGGAAGATGGTGCCGTTTTTCGCGAACTCAAATTTTCCGAACCGTTTTTCCCGCGCCCCTGTGAATGCTCCCTTCTCGTGACCGAAAAGCTCGGATTCAAGCAGGGTTTCGGGTAGGGCGGTGCAATTGATAGGTACGAACGGCGCTTCGGGCGCATTACCGTTCCGGTGAATCGCGCGGGCGACGAGTTCCTTGCCGGTACCGCTTTCTCCGGTAATGAGCACGGGGATCTCGTTGGGGGTCATCGTTACTGCGCCGATGAGCTTGAAGATTTCCTGCATCTGCGGACTTGTACCGATCAACATATGCCGGTCTTCAGCAGAAGCCACGCTCATGGAATGCGGATCGAGCCTTGAGATATTTCCGTCTGTTTGCGGGACGTAGTTTTCGAGGATTGCCCGGATTTTCCCGTCGTCGAGCGGTTTCGTCAGGTAATCGGCGGCGCCGAGATGCATCGATTTCACGGCATTATCGACCGAGCCGTAGGCAGTAATAACGACGATGGGAATGTTGACTTCGTTTTGCTTCAATTCTTTCAAAACGTCGAAACCACTCATCCCAGGCATCATCAGATCGAGAAATACAATCGCCGGATCGCGCTGCGAAATGATCTCGATAGCTTCTTTTCCGTTATTTGCGGTAATAGCCGAAAAACCGGCTTTCTCCACCAACCTCTGAAAGAGGTACGTGAAACTTGGGTCGTCGTCGACGAGAAGTACTTTTTTCAGCTTCGTACCCGGAGGAACCATTGCCATAGGATGCTACACCATCTAAAAAGATCGATTTTACTGTTTGTGCACTCAGATACGATGGATAGCATTTCATCCATGTTTTCATTAACTAGATTTGAATCAGCGGAGCGAATCCACTAAATCTATGTACAACGTACAAAGTGCGGCAACCGATTGGGTCAAAATACACAAAATCCAGTTTATAACTGCAATAGGATATCGTTATGAAAAAAAAGACGCGTGAAATTATTTCAAGATATTGCCTAATAACCGCGATAATCGACAGTTCACGCATTTTATTCATAACGGAGCAGAAAATCCCTGATAACCGGATCGCCAGATGCCCGCAGTTCGTCCGGGGTTCCGGCAAACCGGACCGTACCCTGATGGATCATCGCCACTCGATGTACGATATTATAGACGCTGAATAAATCGTGTGTCACCACGATTGATGTCACGCGCAGTTTATCCGCCAGCTCCGCGATCAGCGAATCGATCTGATTCGACATGACAGGATCGAGTCCTGTTGTAGGCTCATCATAGAGAAGATAGGATGGATTTGTCGCCAATGCGCGCGCCAGACCGACGCGTTTTTTCATCCCCCCCGATAGTTCGGACGGTTTGAGGCGTTCGATTCCGGGCAGACCGACCATTTCGAGTTTCTCGGCAACGGTTTTTCTGATCTCATCGGCTGGCATCGTCGCATTTTCGACGAGTCCGAGCGCAACATTATCGCCGACGGTCATCGAATCGAAGAGCGCTGCCCCCTGGAACAGAAAACCGAACCGCAAACGCATTTCGTATAGCTCTTCCTGCGGCAGGGTATGAACGGTTTTTCCATCGACCTGAACGAATCCTTCGTCGGGATGAAGCAATCCTATGATGTGCTTCAGAAGGACGCTTTTCCCGCATCCACTCTGACCGATGATGGCGATGGTTTCGCCGGAGTCGATGGTAAGATCGATCCCGCGCAAGACCTCTTTTCCGCTGAATGTTTTGGTGAGCCCGTCTATCCGAATCATACTGCCGTCTGCAGGTGCAACAAATCTTCGATCAACTTAGAAAATGTGACCGGGATTCGAAAATGCGTACCGGTGTATGAACTCTTTCAATAATCGCCCGAGTGTGAATATATTCCGGTATGAAAAAGATCACCCTTCGGAAAACATCGCTGCATTTGCTGCCGGGCGATGAAAGCCGTTTCAGCATCGACTACCGGCGGGAACTCAACGAATCGCAGTTCGAGGCGGTGAGCCATACCGATGGACCGGCGCTTGTCGTTGCCGGAGCGGGTACCGGTAAAACACGCACATTGACATACCGGGTCGCCCGGCTCATCGAACTCGGTATTCCGCCAGAATCGATTCTTCTGCTAACGTTCACGAGAAAAGCGGCGAAGGAAATGCTCCGGCGGGCGGCGATACTGCTGGACGAGCGCACGGAACGCGTCTCGGGCGGAACGTTTCATTCATTCGCGAACGGGATATTACGGCGCTACTCCGCGCTGATCGGATTCGCGTCGAACTTCACCATACTGGACCAGGGAGACGCCGAAGATGTGGTGAATGTCCTCCGCACGCGCCTGGGTATGGCGAGCAAGCACAAGCGCTTCCCGAAAAAGCAGACCCTGTGGTCGATGTACAGCTCGTCGGTGAATACACTGACGCCGCTCGAACAGGTGATTCTGAAGGACTATCCTCAATTCAAGGAACTGATAGCTGAAATCCACGATGTGGTGAAAGCGTTCATCGGCTACAAGAAGCAGAACAACGCAATGGACTACGACGATCTGCTTGTACACCTCGTGACGCTGATGGAAGAGCATGACGAGATTCGAAAGAAACTCACGCACGAATACCGCTTCGTCATGGTCGACGAATACCAGGATACAAACGCGCTTCAGGCGAGGATCGTCAAACTGCTTGCGGGCGATAAGGGTAATGTGATGGCGGTAGGCGACGACTCGCAAAGCATCTATTCGTTCCGAGGCGCGAACTTCCGGAACATCATCGACTTTCCAAAGGAATACTCCGGAACGCATCTCATCACGCTCGAGCAAAATTTCCGCAGCACTCAGCCGATCCTCGATGTGACCAACGAAATCATTCTCCGGGCGGTTGAAAAGTACCAGAAACGCCTGTACACCGAGGTTCCCGGAGGAGAACCCCCCTTGCTCGTCGCGCTGGAAAGCGAGAACATGCAGTCGAAGCTTATTGTCCAGGAAACGCTTGACCTGCGCGAACAGGGGATTCCACTCTCGGAAATCGCCGTGCTGTTTCGAGCGGGATTTCAGTCGTTCGATCTGGAAATCGAACTCGCGAAAGCGAATATTCCATTCCGGAAATTCGGCGGACTGAAACTGATGGAAACGGCGCATGTGAAGGATGTAATTGCCCACGTGCGTGTGCTCGAGAATTCGAAGGATGTGATTTCCTGGACGAGGATCCTTCTTCTGCTGGAAGGGATCGGTCCGGTTTCAGCAGAGAGGATTACGGACGAAATCCTGCGAGGCATGAATCCACTCTCCGATTCATCTGACCGCAGACTCGAGCAATTGACGAAGAACGAGGCACTTGACGGACTGCTCGCGACCCTTCGCGCCTTGAAAGGCAGCAAGTCGTCGGTGGGCGATATTCTCAGCGGGTTGATGCGATACTATCTACCGATCATGAAAGCAGTGTACGACGACTACCCGAAACGATTGCGCGATCTGGAAATGCTGGAGACGATTGCCGAGCGATACCAGACACTGCAATCCTTTCTAACGGATATGGCGCTCGAGCCGCCGAACGAAAGCGTCGACGATCTCGTCGCGCCCGGAACGGAAACGGAATTCCTCACGCTTTCAACCATTCATTCGGCGAAAGGACTGGAATGGCATTCGGTATTCGTCATACATCTCGTCGACGGGAGATTCCCGATGCCCGCCGCTGTTGAGAGTCTCGACGAACTCGAGGAAGAACGGCGGTTGTTTTACGTCGCCTGTACGCGCGCAAAGCGGAAACTCTATCTCTTGTATCCCACCAATGTCTACGACCGGACGAGCGGAATGATACTCAGCAAGCCTTCCCGATTTCTGGACGGCATACCCGACGATCTACTCGAACGTGCGGTTGTCGAAGAGGAATAGCGCCACGCTTGCTGATTGCCGGGAGTAGTATACCAGAACGATCTATATTCTATCTAATAATGCATACCGTTCCGTGCGAGAATGCGTCTCCGGAGCGGGCAATGTAGCGATACATTCCGGCCGGTACCTGTACACCGGTTGAATCGGTTCCGTCCCATTGTGCAATGCCCTGATAGAACGATTGACGGCTGATGAGCATTCCCAGCTCATTGTAAATGGCGATGTCGCCTTGCCCCGCAGCTTCGGGATTAGAAGCGGTGAAGGTTATTGTGCCCGACGCAGGATTTGGGTAGACCGAGACGGCAAAGGGAGACGCGGCCGGAACACGCTCGACAGGCGTTACGGCGAACTGGTTGTAGAAAAGGAAATTGCCGATGTTCGGATCCCAGTTTGAGACGACCAGATCGTTCCGGTCCGAATACGAAAACAGGATTTCAAGGACATCGGTAGTCCGGAGCGGACTGCAGGCAGGGCAGGATATCCATGACGCGCCCGGTGCGGTAATATAATCGACGCCGTGAGTCAGCGGTACGCCGTTGATCTTCACTGAGAGAATCTGTTGCGGGGGATTGTTTTCATAGCCGACCTGGTATAGCGTTTTGAAGATAGTGCCCGAGAACGGAATTATACCTTGAGATATTTGCTTCAACGACTTGTGCCGCAGGTCTGCAAGCGCAAACGCTTCGATTACGGAATTCGTATTCGATTTCCATGCCGGCTCCGCTGAATACCCTGCCTCTCCATGCGGATATAGTTCAACCGGTCCCCACCAATAACCGAGGAGGATATCGGCGCCGGCGGTGGTATCGATTCCGGCAATGGTTACAGCCGAACCGTAGGAGCTTTTCGATGCTCTCCAGAACTCGGCGAATGCCGGTACGGACGCGCCGTCGTTTTTATATCCGCGGCACCGACCGTCGCCGCCAAGTTGATTGTTTTCAGAGATGACGATATCGGGGTTGGTGTCGTTGTCGAGGTTCCCCACGGCTATGGAGTTTCCGAACCATTCCGAGGCATTTCCGATGAGGGAATAACTTTTTTTCATGCCGTAGTTTGTTCCGTAAAAAACAACGTGCGGCGTCCATGTACATGCAAAGAGAAGATCGAGGTTGCCGTCTTTATCTATATCCGCCCATTCGATGTCCATTGCGCACAAGGAACTATCGGATTTCCAGCCGGGGCTCGCGCTGAGCGCATTGCCTGAGTTGAAGTAAATCCTTCCGGGACCTTTTTTGGGATTACCGAATGAATCGGGATAGGGCTGTCCTTCGGCGACTGCAAGGTCGAGATCGCCGTCGCCGTCGGCGTCGCCGAGTGCGCAAGAAAAGCTGTAGATGCTATCGGCGGAGCGCCAGGAGGGAAGCGACTCGAGCGTGCCCTGTTGATTGAAGTACACCTTTACGCAGCCGGGTAAATCGAAGCCGTTTTCGCCGATGAATTCAGATACCGCGCAATCGATCCACCCGTCCCGGTTGATATCGCCGAGTGAAAGATGTCCATGATAGGCGATATCGCCGCTTTGCCACGAAGGAGTCCGCGGGAAACTTCCGTCGCCTTTATTGAGATACACTTCCACATGCTGGCGCGCCATGTCGTTGCCGTTTGCAACGACGATATCTTCCCAGCCGTCGCCGTCGATATCGGCTATACCAAGCCCGGTGGAATACTTGCCTCCTGCAATGGAAATCCAGTCCGGCATCTGCTTGTATTGTGCGTGCACGGTGCCGGCAATGCCCGTTGCAAGGAGTACCGCAAATAGAGAGAGGGTCAAACGTCTGCTCATGGAAGGCTCCGGATAATGGATGTGCGTTATAGCAAAGACAACCGGTTGCCGCAAAATGTTATAGCGGGGGATCGGCAAGCCGGGTAAACAAGACAGTACGTTGGGAATGCTCTGTCACATCCCTGCTGAATTGCTCGAAAAGAGAATCGCGGATGATCACCTCATACGCGACGGCATCGGTGTAGATACGGTTCACAACCTCGACATTGTACCGTTCAATATCGTGGTGAACGTGCGAAGTAACATCGTAGGGAAATGCCAGCTCATACCGGCGCCTGAGGAAGCGTTCCTCGATATTCGCAACGTTCAACACAGCGTCGGCGCTGTCGCTGTAGGCGTGCGAGAGTCCGCCGACGCCGAGCTTGGTTCCGCCGAAATACCGCACAACAACAACCGCGGTGTTCGTGCATCCAAATTTATCGATCGAGCCAAGAATCCGTTTTCCTGCCGTGCCGTTCGGTTCTCCGTCGTCGGAAAAACGGAATTCGCTTCCATCGAATCCGAGCCGGTAGGCGTAGCAATGGTGCGTGGCGCTGTAATGCTCCTTCTTAAGCGCAGCGAGCAACGTCTGGAATTCTTCCGTAGACGAAACCGGCAATGCATAGCCGATGAAACGCGATCCGAGTATCTTGATTTCTGCGTCTGCCGGCTCCGCGATTGTATGATACGTATCGCTCATCGCGAGACTCCGGATGGAGTGATTTTCCCGCTGTTTTCGTTACGTAGGAGAAGTACATCAAACTGTACGTATATTGAAACGACCTTCATACACCAATAGCACTTTGAGTTCCACATGAATATTGGGATCACCTGTTACCCAACATACGGAGGCAGCGGCGTTGTCGCGACCGAACTCGGCATCGCTCTGGCGAAACGCGGTCACACTGTTCATTTCGTAAGTTATGCAACACCGTTCCGGCTTCAGCATTTTTATCCCGGCGTCTATTTCCATGCCGTCGAGCAGTCCACCTATCCGCTTTTTGAATTTAACATGTACACGCTTGCGTTAGCAAGCAAACTTGTCGAGGTGGCGACGTATCAGAACCTCGATATCCTCCATATGCATTACGCGATTCCTCACGCCGTCAGCGCCTATCTTGCCCGCGAAATTCTCGGGCGCGATAACGTCAAAATCGTGACCACCCTGCATGGAACCGATAGCACTCTTGTCGGTCTTGAGCCGTCGTTTCTCCCATTGATGCGGTTCACCACGCAGCATAGCGACGGCGTAACCGCAGTCAGCAAGTGGCTGAAGGAAATGACGCTCACCACATACGGAATCGACAAGGAAATCGAGGTTATTCCCAATTTTGTCGACACCGATTTGTATAAACCGGGAAGCGCGGAATCGTTCAGGAAGGCAATCGCGCCCAACGGGGAACGCATCCTGACGCACATCTCGAATTTCAGGGTGGTCAAACGCGTGCCGGATACAATAAGGATATTTAAAAAGGTCCGCGAAGTGATGCCTGTGAAGCTTCTCCTCATCGGCGACGGTCCCGATAGAAGCGAATGCGAAACCCTGGCGCGCGAACTCGACGTCTGCGACGACGTCCACTTTCTCGGTAAGCAGGATGCCATCGTGGAAATTCTCGCTGCATCCGATCTCTTCCTTCTGCCGAGTCAGTCGGAAAGCTTCGGGCTGTCGGCGCTGGAAGCGATGAGCTGCGGTGTGCCGGTAATTTCCTCGAGCATCGGAGGACTTCCGGAGGTAAATATCCACGGAAAGACCGGTTACATTGCGGAATTGGGCGATGTAGAACGAATGGCGAAATACGCCATCGAACTCCTCACCAACGACAAGAAATACGAGAGCTTTTCAAATGCGTCGCGGGCGCGAGCCGTTAACGATTACCAGACGAGCGCAATCGTACCAATGTACGAACAGTTGTACGCCCGTCTGCTCGAAGGGTAGGATGACGTCAATAATTTGACGATCGACGTAATATAATGTACGATAATGGATGCGAATCTCGTTAAATCGTTGATATACTGAGCTTACTCATCGCAGTGTTGAAAAGATTTCAAGGCACGGAAGTTGTTATGTATAAAGTAAAGACGTGAATGCCTTTACTTTAAACGTACCTGACAACATGAAATGCATCTTTAAAATCCTTTTGAAATTGCTTTCGCAACCGAAAGACCAGCGACCAACATTCGACGATGTCCGTTGGGATACTCTCGACGGCGCCGAATTTTCGGTTGTGTATCAGCGTCAAACGACTGCGACGACTCTGGAAGCATAGCGCAAGATTCGTAACGGGAACATTACGGCGCGTTCCGGGCGGATTAGCCTCAATCCGGAACATTGTTTTCATCAGTTCGTACAATCACAGGCAGGAATTCCTGAAAATCGGAAACCTGCCTGTTTTGTTTTATTTTACACATCAGATCGACATTCGGGCGTTCGTGTTGTGGACGAGTTTCTACCTTGCTTTCACGTGTGCATGACGCGTATTTTAGTGTGAATAAGTCTGAAATGATGATGATGAACATACGTAGCAACATACATTCGCTCTTGCGCCCGGTATACCCCATTGCGGCAATCATTTGCGCCGCCCTGGGAGTGTCCGGATGCGCGGTTTGGGACTTCGCCGAGGTCCGTTATCAAAACGGAATGGGTTATTTCAATACCTACTACAACGCTCGCTCGCTGTACAACGAGGCGATGGAGGAATTGGATGCCACCAGCATTCCCAGCGTCGAAGCGTCTCCGTCGATGAAAAATCCGGAGCAATTCGGTTCGAGTGTTCGTATGGCGCAGGCAGGAATGCCGTTTCGCGGCGTCGCTCCGAGCGACGACATGGACGGCGCCACCGGCGACTTCGACCCTGCCGGAGACGGTACAGTTGGAGGAGCCTCGATGGGAGCTTCCATGGGAGGTGCGCCCCGCATTTCCGGACGCGCCGCCGAAATGGAAATGCGCCGCAGGATGAGCAAGGAAATGGGCATGTCGTCGAGCGTCATTTCCAAGTTCGACCGCGTCGTGGAAAAGTGCTCGCGGCTGTTGGTACACTACCCGAAAAGCAAGTGGGTCGACGACGCGCTTCTTATGATCGGCGTGTCGTACTATTACAAGTACGACCTGATAAAATCGGAACGGAAGTTCAACGAATTGCTCAACAACTTCCCGGAAAGCGATCACCGCGCCGAAGCGTTGATGTGGATGGGCCGCATCTACGACCGGATCGACAAGACAGAAGACGCCGAGGCGTATTTCAGGGAGTCGATCAAGCAGGGTATAAAAGACGGCAATACCGACATTATCGCCGATGCCTATTATTACATGGGCGAGATGTACCTGACGACGAACCAGGAGCAAAAGGCGGTCGAAGCCTACTCCGACGGCGCTCAGTATACGAGCTCGCGAAATAAACGCATTCGACTCGAGCTTTCGATTGCGCGCGAACAGGAATCGCTCGGAAATCTCGACAAAGCGCAGGCGGCATACAGAAACATTATCAAGCTCGATCCAGAGCTGGAGTTGCTGTTCAAGGCCGAGTTAAATTACGCTCGAATTTCCCGGCTTCGCGGCGATATCGACGAGGCGATCAACACGCTCGCCGACATGCTCGACGAGCCGTCGTATGTTCAATACGACGATGAACTGCAGCTCGAAATCGGACACTTGTATCAAGCCGCCCAGGAATACGAAGCGGCGGTTTCGCAGTATCAATATTGCGACACGTCGTTCACGAAAAAACCGGTATCGGCGAAAGCCGCCTACGCGCTCGGAAAAATGTACGAAGAGCGGCTCGGAAATTACGAGAAAGCCTATGAATACTATGTGAAGGCAAAGCTTGCGTATCCGGGACTGGCGGAATCGAAGATGGCCTCGATGCGCGCCGATGCATTTGAGCCGTATATGCTTGAACATCGCAAATTGAACGATCTCGATACATTGTTGTATTACGTCCTGCATCCCGATTCGCTGGATGCGAAAGTCGCTCGTAAAGCCGTTCAGGATTCGCTCGATCTGCAAAAGCGCATTGCCGAAGGATTCGATCCGAATGCGAAGTCTCAGCAGGACAGGATGATGGAGCGTCTGGCCCGCCGCCGTTCGCACGGCAGAAACACCGGGCGCATCAATCCCTGGCGCGACGAAGTTGAATTGAGAAAGTCCGCGATGCCAAAGACGCTTAGTTCCGCGGCTCCGGGCGCTTTGAACCCTACAGCGGTTCCCATTTCACCGCAACCATTGTACATGACCCGGCCGGTACGCGCATTATCCGCCGATTCCGTATTCCGTGAGCTTTCGATCCGGCGGATGTATATGGGATGGATCATGTTCGATAACATCGGAAACCTGGATTCCGCGGCGTTCTATTACGAATTTGCTCTTGAAGGACGGCTCCCCGATTCTCTTGAAGCGCAGGCATATTACACGCTCACACAAATCTACCGTCAACAGAACATCAACGATCTGGTTGAGCATTACGAGGATATGCTATTGCGCAAGTATTCGCGAAGCAAGTATGCCGTACCCATTCTTGCCGCACGCGGGATGGATATACCCAAGGATTCTGCGACGGTTGCCCGCGATGCCTATGATCGAGCAGCAATGTTGATCGAGCGCGGCGATTACCGGGCGGGAATCCGCGCGCTCAGAGACATGTCCGAGAGCTATTCGTATTCCGATCAGTCTGTCCGCGCCCAATTAGCAATGGCGATGGCATACGAACAGGGGCTGAACGACGGTCCCAAGGCCATCGAAATCTATAAATCCATGGTCGAGAAACATCCCGACTCACCATATTCGAAACGGGCGAAGGAAGTTCTTGGCGCAATCGAAGCCGCCAAGAATGCGCCTCCGCCTGTCGATAAAACTCCGCCCAAGGACACAGTAAAACCGGCACTGGAGAACAACCAGCGCCCCGTCGTGAAACAGAACGACCCACGCGAGCGGTTCAACGCCATGCGCGATTCGGTGCTTACGGGTAGGAAGAAACTCCACGATCCGACGGAAGATCAGGATTTCCCGCTCGGTCTTCCCGGCGAAAAGAAACCCGCGAACAAAGTACCGCCGCTGCCCGGTCAAAACGGCGGTCAACCGCCCGAGGGCGTCAACAACAAAGAAAATACACCCGAAAATCAGCCTCAATGACAGTCAATTCATTATTTCCGATTACCCGGCACTATCAGGTAGCCGAGGATACGTATTGCCTGCGTTTTCGCAGTCCGGAACTGGCAGCCGAGATCAAGCCCGGTCAGTTTTTCAATGTGCGGGTCGAAGAATCGTATGATCCCATTCTCCGCCGTCCGTACAGCATTTCCAACGTTATCGGCGATGAAATTGAAATGATGTTCGCCGTGGTAGGGAAAGGCACTAATATTTTAAAGTCGAAAAAGGAAGGCGATACAATCGGCGTCGTCGGTCCGCTCGGCAATACATTCGGATACGACAAGGATTTTTCCGACGCCATTATTCTTGCCGGAGGGATCGGCGTAGCGCCGTTTCCGTATCTGACGCGGTATCTGATAGAGCGCGGCAAAAATATCCTGACCATCGTCGGCGCGCGGAATGCCGGACGGGTTGTGCGGCAGGGGCTGGAACATATCGTTGTCGCCACCGACGACGGTAGCGAAGGGTTCCATGGAAACGTGGTGCAGTGTCTCCAACAAGAACTGAACGTGCGTCAACCGGCGAAACCGATGATTTTTGCCTGCGGGCCGAACGCTATGTTGAAAGCGGTGCAGGAATTCGCAAACACGAGCGAGATTCCCTGTGAGCTTTCACTTGAATCCGAAATGGCGTGCGGCATGGGTATCTGCCAGGGATGCCCGGTTGAACACAAACATGCGCCGCGCAAATACGCGCTCGTCTGTACCGACGGTCCATGTTTCGATTCACGGATTATCGTCTTCAACGAGCACTGATACGTATGAACACATCGCTCCAAATACAATCGCTGCAGCTGAAAAACAGAGTTCTCGTCGCATCCGGGACCTTCGGATACGGCAATGAGGTCGCCAAGTTTACCGATCTGTCGAAAATTGGGGGAATTATCACCAAGTCGGTGAGCTGGAATCCCCGTCTCGGAAACGCGCCGGTACGTATTGCCGAAACAGCGTCGGGTATGCTGAACTCCATCGGTCTGGCGAACGTCGGTATCGATGAATTCATTGCATCGAAGCTCCCGTTTCTCCGCGATATCGATACAGCTATCGTGGTGAATATCGCCGCAAGTTCAGTCGACGAGTATTGCCGGATACTTGAACGGCTTGAAGAAGAGCCGGGAATATCAGGGTACGAGATCAACGTCTCCTGCCCGAATGTGAAAGACGGCGGGCTCAGTTTCGGCACGAAATGCGACATGACCGCAACAATCACCCGCGAAATGCGGAAGCGCACGAAAAAGGCGATCATCATCAAACTCACGCCGAATGTCACGAAAATATCCGAATTCGCAGCGGCCTGCGAAGCTGAAGGTGCGGATGCCGTCTCGCTTATCAATACGCTTGTCGGTATGGCGGTTGATATCAAACGCCGCACTCCGGTGCTTTCGACGATTACCGGAGGATTATCGGGACCTGCCGTGAAACCGGTTGCGCTTGCCAAGGTGTTCGAAACGGCGAAGGCGGTGCGCATACCGATTATTGGAATCGGCGGCATTACAACCTGGCAGGATGCGATAGAGTTTTTGCTTGTCGGAGCGTCTGCGGTGCAAATCGGTACGGCAAATTTCCTCGATCCGGATACTGCTGCCAAGGTAGCAGCGGGAATGGAAGAGTATTGCAGAACCGAAGGAGTACAGGATATACAGGAACTGGTGGGCGCTCTAAGACTGCCGCAACAAGACAAGGCCCCGGGCGTTATTGGAACGGGGAAGTGATCCGGAGTTCTGCATGATACTCCATGCTTGAGCCGGATCCCGTAATGCGTTATAAAACAATAGATTAGAAACGGCAACTCACGTGGCTTTTCTTATATACAGAAACTGCGGCGTTATTGGAATGAACGGCGCCGAATCTGCCGATCTGCTGAACAGACTCTCTACTAACCGAATATCTGGCAAACAAACCGGCGATGTTGTTCAAACCCTTCTCACTAGCGAAAAGGGAAGAATCATCGACGCGGTGTTTGCCATCCATCAATCCGGCGGTCTTCTTCTCATCGTCTCTCCCGGTCATACTCAAATTGTACTCGACTGGCTGCAAAAGTATACGATCATGGAAGAAATCGTGTACGCCGATCTTTCTTCAGAATACTCTGTGATCGAAGCGTTCGGCTTTGATGAAGAGGAGTATACGATCCAGACTCCGCACCTCGCCATGGAACGCGAATTCGGAGGCCAGACGGTAACTGCATTCCGCCACTCATGTATTTGGGGCGCCGGCGAGGTATACATCGTTCGCGAGGAATACAAGGATCGACTGCTGACCATGGCGGAGGAACGACAGCTACCATCAATCGACCGCGTTTATTCTGAAGCGGAATTCCACCTTTGGAGAATCCGGAACGGCTACCCGCTACCTGGGTATGAATTATCCGAGCTGGTGAATCCGCTCGAATCCGGCGCGTCGGCGCTTGTCGACTTCGAAAAAGGCTGCTATATCGGACAGGAAGTAATTGCAAGACTGGATAGCTATGACAAGGTGCAACGAACGTTAAAACGGCTTATATTTAAGGAGGTTGTCCCCGAAAATTTCGCACCGGGTACACCGCTTGAAAAAGATGGTAAAACCGCCGGATTCCTGACGTCTCTGGTTATCGATCCGGAACATGGCGTCTCGGTTGGTTTAGGCTGCATCCGGCATGCACATGCTGCGGAAGGAACTGAGCTAATATTGCATTCGGAACATTCGAATTACCTGTGTTCTGTCCATTAATTGCATTATAATTGCACTACAGTACGCTCCGGTTGTTTCAATTTTCGCTTATCCGGATGGTTTGTTGGATTTTTCTATCGTGTAGCTGATGCAGTCCGAACGGAAAATTGCATGTATTACCGGCTCCGGCCGCCGTCTTGGAAGGCAGATCGCCTACGCGTTTGCCGACGAAGGCTACGATATCATCCTGCATGCGAATGAATCGACCGCATCGATGTCCGAAGCGGCTAAACGCATCGGTCGGTCAGGGCGCAAGGTTTTCACCCTGACAGGCGATCTTGCGAAGATCGAGGATATCCGCAAGCTGGCGCGGGAAATTACCGGTTCGGTTGACCGCCTGGATGTGTTGATTCAGAATGCGGGCGTTTTTCCCGAGCGCGCGTTTTCGGAAGTCGATCCCGAATTGTGGGATCATACGTTTGCGGTGAATGTGCGAAGCCAGTTCTTCCTGGCACAGGAATTGGCGCCGCGGCTGATCCGCTCGCAAGGATGTATCATCAATATCGCTTCCGCCGGAGCATACGAGGTGTGGCTGAAGCATATTCCGTATAATATTTCGAAAGCGGCTGTAGTCAAGCTGACGCAGGCGCTGGCAAAACAGTTGGCACCCGACGTTCGTGTAAACGCCATCGCTCCCGGAATCATCGTGATTCCGGATGAAGAGGAGCGGACGCACGTATCGTTGGATAAAATACCCCTCAAGCGTTACGGAACGCCCCGGGATATCGCAGACGCGGCTCTGTATCTCGCCGAAAAGGCGGCATATCTGACCGGACATGTGCTTCCCGTCGATGGCGGCGTTGTTGACGCAACCTAGATATCGAGGTAACAATGGCACGTGATCGGTACCCAAAAGCGTACAAAAATCTCGAATTTTTAAACAGCGCAGATGCGCGCACTATCCGGGTTCTTTCGGAATACCTTGAACCTTTATCCCGGTTCAAACGACTCGGTGTGTGGGATTCCGTCGTGTTCTTCGGCTCGGCGCGTATCAAACCGCCCGAGGAAGCGAAGGCGCTGAAGGAAGAAGCAAAGCGGGCGATCAGCGCGTACGGTTCCAACCGCGGCATGATCAAGGAATTGAAAGCGGCGTTGAGAACCGCCGAGGTGTTCGTGAAGAACTCCCGGTATTACAAGGATGCATTCGATCTTTCCAAAATGCTCTCAGAGTGGTTCAAAACCATGAACCGCCAACCGCAATGGGTTGTATCCTCCGGCGGCGGACCGGGCATCATGGAAGCGGCGAACAAAGGCGCAAAAGCAGCCGGTCATAAATCGATCGGTCTGAATATCAGCCTGCCGTTCGAGCAATCCTCCAATCCGTATGTGACCCCTGATTTGAACTTCGAGTTCCATTACTTCTTCATGCGGAAATTCTGGTTCGTGTACCCCGCGCGCGCGGCGGTCATCTTTCCAGGCGGATTCGGCACGATGGATGAATTGATGGAAATCCTGACGCTCGTACAAACGCAGAAGCTCCGCAAGGATATCGTCCTTGTGTTATTCGGCTCTGAATTCTGGAAGAAAGTCCTGAATTTCCAGGCGCTTGTCGACGAGCAAATGATCAGCGAACGCGATCTCGAGTTGTTCAAGATTTGCGACACGCCCGAAGAAGCGTTCACCTATCTCAAAACGGAACTGACCAACCGATTTATCGTCAATGAATGAACTAACGCGGGAAATCGCAGCGCTTTTCTCCCTGTTGGATGATCCGCAGCCGCTTGTTCAAGCTGCTGTGTTCGACCGCTTGTTTCATATTGGCGAAGAATCTGTTCCTATCCTTATCGAACTTTCCGACGCGAAACGGGGCGAAAACCGCGACCGCGTGGAGGAGTTCATCAAACAACTTCGTATCCGGATGGCGACGCAGCGGTTGACCGCCGCGTTCGACCGTCCCGATACGCAAATCGAACTCGAAGAGGGCGTGTTTATTCTCGCCAAGTTCGGTTTCCCCGATCTCGACACGATCACCATGCGCTCTCAGCTCGACGACATGGCGCGCGATATCGCCATTCTTTCGGGCACGCGCTCTACGGCATTCGAGCGGTTCATGCGGCTGCGTTCCTATCTGTTCACGGAACTAGGCTTTCTTGGCAACAGGGAAGACTACTACAATCCGGACAACAGTTTCATGAACAAAGTGCTTGAATCGCGGCGGGGGATTCCCATCAGTCTTTCGACGCTGATGATGCTGCTCGGGCAGCGGCTGGATATTCCGTTGAAGGGTATCGGTATGCCGATGCACTTCCTGCTACAGTACGACGACGGCACGCGGTCGTTTTATATCGATCCGTTTACCAGCGGAATGATTATCACGACGGAGCAGTGCGAAGCCATGCTTTCATCGAGCGGCATCAAACTCACGCCCGATATGCTGGCGCCGGTATCGAACCGCGACATCCTCGAGCGGATGTGGCGGAATCTCTATCTGGCATACCAACAGACGAGTCAGCCGGATCAAAGCGCGATCGTCGCCGATTTGTTGAAGTTGGTCAGTCCCGAGTTCGAGATCAACGATTTCGGTTCTGACGAGGAAGACGACGACGAGGAAGAGGAATTCTGACAACCTTTTCCGTCGTTCTACGTATAAGAACAAGGGAGAAAAACCCCGGCATTTGGGGATGCAATGGTTTCGACGGGAAGCACGTTGCGTAAAAATGCATGCCGTGCCTGCCGCAAGCACGTTAATCTTACGGTAACTGGTATAATTGCCAACTACGATTACGCACTGGCAGCCTAATTAAGCCGCCACGTCCCCCGGAAGTTTGCCTGTAATCCGAAGGTGTGGACGACGCAACGTACAGGATAGGTTCCCAAGCGACCGGGGAGGGAACCGAGATTTTCTCCGGTATAGTTATCCGGAAACTCCTGTCTGTCGGAGTTCCGGACGGCGAATGTTAAAGACAGAATAAGCATGTAGTATGTTTTACGGTCGTCTTTTCGGACGGGGGTTCGATTCCCCCCATCTCCACCATTTAGAAAAGACAAACCCGTCTCTCTGGGGTCATTCTCCGGGGTGAC
>CAYPBB010000002.1:99094-166221 GCA_964408855.1 uncultured Ectothiorhodospiraceae bacterium | reverse complement strand
CCCCCCCCCCCCCACCCCCACCCCCCCCCCCCCCCCCCCCCCCCCCCCCCCCCCCACGATTTGAACTTGCCCATGGAACGAGCTCCGAAATAATGTGTGTGTAGTGATTTATAGGTCTGACCGTCCGGTACTATATCCCGCCGGTACGTCGCCCTCATACGCCTATATTGCAACCGGAATAATCACAACACTCCGCCTTCGCGGAAAACAATGTCAGGAACGCATGTAACATAGAATTCGCTTATACCAATGTCAACACCGATTTCGTGCGCCCCCCCTCTTTCCCTTTCCAAATTTCTTTCCGTATATTGCACGATGGATTGTTAGTCGTCCGTATAACCGGCAAAGCGAAGCTTGGAATCCGGGCGCTGCATTCGTTGTTGAGATAAGATGGACTTTCTGCGATAGATTCATGGAAACCGAACTCATTACCATCCGGGGCGCCCGGGAACACAACCTCAAGAATATCGACCTCGATATCCCCCGGAATCAACTTGTCGTGATAACAGGACTCAGCGGCTCGGGCAAATCATCGCTTGCGTTCGATACCATCTACGCTGAAGGGCAGCGGCGCTACGTGGAATGCCTCAGCGCCTACGCCCGGCAGTTCCTCGGTTCAATGGAACGCCCCGACGTTGATCATATCGAAGGACTCAGTCCCGCTATCAGCATCGAGCAGAAAACCGTCAGCAAGAACCCGCGCTCCACGGTCGGAACGGTTACTGAAATCTACGATTACCTTCGCCTCCTGTTTGCACGCGCCGGCGTGCAGCACTGCCCCAACGACGGAAGCCCGGTTCAGCGCCAAAGCCGCGACCAGATGGTGGATCGAATTCTTGCTCTGGACAAAGGCACGCGCATCGTCATCCTTGCGCCTGTCATCAAAGGACGGAAGGGACATTACCGGGAGCTGTTCGAACAAATCTCGAAAGACGGCTTTACCAAAGTCCGAACGGATAGAGAAATCCGCGAAATCGAGCCGGAAATGAAGCTCGACCGGTACAAAATCCATAATATCGAAATCGTCGTCGATCGGATCGCCGTCAGCGCAGACGCGCGGGCGCGTATCGCCGATTCGCTCGATATTGCGCTGCGGTTCGGCGAAGGCGTCGTCATCATCCAGGCGAACGGGGAAGACATCCTCATGAGCCAGAAAAACGCCTGCCCCACCTGCGGGGCCGGGTACGACGAACCGGCTCCAAATTCCTTCTCCTTCAACTCGCCCTACGGCGCCTGCAAGCACTGCGACGGACTCGGCGAACTGCGCGATTTCGACGTCGATCTCATCATCCCCGATGTATCCAAATCGCTGAACGAGGAAGGCATCGTACCGCTAGGCAAGCCTCGCAACACGTGGTGGTGGGCGCAGGTAAAAGCCGTCGCCGATGCCTACGGCTTCGATATGGATACCCCGCTCATGGATCTGAGCGAGGAAGCGATGAATACGCTTCTCTACGGCAGCGGGAAGAAGAAGTATGATATTCAGTATCAGAATACCAGCGGCAACTACCGCAAATATCATCATTCCATCGCCGGAGTTATCCCGAACCTGCAGCAGCACTACGAGGGAACCAGCAGCAACCAGATACGCGAATGGGCGGAATCGTTCATGACCAATCATGCCTGCCCCGAATGCAAAGGAGGACGGCTGAAGCCCGAAAGCCTCTCCGTGCTTATCGACAGCACGTCCATCTCGCAGGTCACGGCGCTCAGCATCGATAAAGCGGTGCATTGGTTCGATAACGTGCGCCTCACGCCCCGGCAACAGGAAATCGGAACACAGATAATAAAGGAAATCCGTTCGCGGCTGGCATTCCTGCAAAACGTCGGGTTGAATTACCTCACGCTCGACCGCACGGCGAGGTCGCTTTCGGGCGGCGAAGCGCAGCGTATCCGCCTGGCGACGCAAATCGGCACCCAGCTTGTCGGCGTGCTCTACGTGCTCGACGAGCCGAGCATCGGGCTGCATCAGCGCGACAACACGAAGCTTATCGATTCGCTGAAGCAACTCCGCGATCTCGGCAACTCCGTCATTGTCGTGGAACACGACCGCGAGATGATTGAAAGCGCCGATCACATCGTCGATCTCGGTCCCGGCGCGGGCGAATACGGAGGCACGGTGGTCGCCGAAGGTTCCATCGGCTATTTTCTCAAGAAGAAGATCAAAAAGGGGAACGCGAAAAACGGGAACGGCAGCGGAAATGCAGAGGAGCTCATCAACGGGATTAAAACGAATGGATCGCTGACGGCAGAGCATATCCAGGGGTTACGGGAAATAGCGCTTCCGGAACTCCGCCGCGAAGGCAACGGCAAATCTATTACGCTCAGCGGCGCGCGCGGACACAACCTTAAAAACGTGACGCTGAATCTCCCGCTCGGGAAGTTCATCTGTATTACCGGCGTCAGCGGTTCCGGGAAAAGCAGCCTCGTCAACGAAACGCTCTACCCGATTCTCTCGCAAAAATTCTACAAATCCATGATGCCGGTCCTCCCCTACGATGCCATCGAGGGACTGGAGCATATCGACAAGGTTATCGATATCGATCAGGATCCGATCGGGCGGACGCCGCGCAGCAATCCGGCGACCTATACAGGACTGTTCACGCATATCCGCGATTTGTTTACGACGCTGCCTGAAGCGAAAATCCGCGGATACGGACCGGGGCGGTTCAGCTTCAACGTTGAAGGCGGCAGGTGCGAAGCCTGCTCCGGCGACGGCGTCCGAAAGATCGAAATGAACTTCCTGCCCGATGTGTATGTGCTTTGCGAAGTATGCAAGGGGAAGCGCTATAACCGCGAAACCCTCGAAGTGCGCTATCACCACAAATCGATTGCCGATGTGCTGGATATGCCGGTCGCCGAGGCGCGTGAGTTTTTCTCCGGTATTCCGCGCATCAAGCGGAAGCTGGATACGCTCTACGATGTCGGTCTTGGCTACATCCGCCTGGGTCAGCAGGCGACCACCATTTCAGGGGGCGAAGCGCAGCGCGTGAAGCTCAGCACCGAACTCAGCAAAATCGGAACTGGCAATACGCTGTACATTCTCGATGAACCGACGACGGGACTGCATTTCGAGGACGTCCGAATGCTGCTCGAAGTGCTCAGTCAGCTTGTCGATAAAGGGAACACCGTCGTCGTCATAGAACATAATCTTGACGTCATTAAAATGGCGGACTGGATTATCGATATCGGTCCCGACGGCGGCGATGCCGGCGGTGAAATCGTAGCCGAAGGCACGCCCGAACACATTGCCGGTATCGAGAACAGTTTTACCGGGCTGTACCTGCGGGCGGAGCTGGAGCGGTAGAAAGAGCGGGATATTTCTGGACGGACATTCCTTCTGCGTCCCCCCCTATCGCCATTTGTCCACGCTCACGCGGACGAACGATTCGAAGGGAAACGGCGGCCTGCCTACTATGTCCTGAACATCGGAAGTAATGCGGCTGGAGATGCCGTTCCGGGCGGCGTGAAAAAACATCGAGGCGTAGCGCAGCATTTGCGCTGGCATCCCCATCGACTCGTACATTCTGGCCATATCGTTGTCCTCTATAGGCGAAAAAAAGACCTGCCTTCCGAGCGCTTCCGAAAAAATTGCTGCGATTTCATCGGAACGAATCGCCTCAGGTCCCGTCAGATTGAACGCCCTGTTTCTCAATCCAAGAACAAATGCTGACTCGATCGCTTCCGCTACATCGGCAACGGAGATATAGCTCGTTCTTCCTTCGCCGGCGGGAAGAGAAAAGCCGCCGTTCGAGATGGACTGCGCCAGATAACCCGACGCAAAATTTTCCATGTAAAAATTCGGACGGATAATCGTATATGCCACACCGGATTGTATAAGGTGTTGTTCTACCGCCCGCAACGGCGATTCCTCCTGCGCGTCGACGCCAAGCGCCGACACGAACACGATATGCTCCACGCCGCGTTCGGCAGCCAGTTCGATGACGGGATTCAACATACCGGGCAGCCGGATATCGAGCGGCGGCGCCATGAGAACCATTCCGTCCGCGCCGTTCAATCCTGTTCGAATGCTGACGGGGTCGTCGTATGCGAATCGCACGGCATGCACTCCGGGAATAGGCACGACCTGCTCCGGCGCTCTTGCCGCTACCTTTATGCCAACGCCTTTCCGGAGAAGCGACCACACAATCGCCTTTCCAAGATCGCCGGTAGCGCCTGTAACTAGAACTGTATTCATTCTCACGCGTCTGAATGCACTGTCTCGCTAAATGTACGCAGAATGAAGCGGAAAGGCGAAACCGCATTTTCAGTCTTTTGTTTATCCTGCACTCGAACCAAACTCGAAACGCGCGCCCATCGCAGCGCCGATTCATTCCATGACAGAATCATCGAACAACGCTTTCCAGATTCGTAACGCCATCCCTCTGCAACCCTCCCGCATATCCGCCGATCGAGAGTGCTCGCTGGCATCAATCAACGCCATCCACACGCGTTCGTTTGTCTGGAAATCATAAACGCTTACCTCGTAGGTAATCCACGGTTGTCTGCCGTACTGGGTGAGAAGTTGCGTTTGGGTTTGCACGTTCTCTTCACGTTCGAATCTCTTCCCCGATCCGTCTTCTCCCTTTTCCGTCGTTGTCGTCGATGTAACCAACGTGTGTGCCGGAAAATAATGCTCGTCTATGCTTGTCGTTACTGTATCGACCACAAGCAGCGCCTGCATTCCCCGGTCTTTCAATCGCCGCTGGATCTCTTCGGGAGCAAGCTCCCGAGTCGGCGGAACAATCCGCAAATAGGAGTCAAATCTGTTCCTTCCGAAGTAGCCCATTTTCGCAAAGGCATCTTCGAGGGTTTTACGGAATATCAAATCGCCGGAGTTCACTTTGACGAGAATCGTCGAATACTGCCGGCCGTTAAGCGATGGATCGGGGAACGAGGCGAACCGTGTGTCGACGGCTGTGCATCCGAAGACAATCGCACTCAGAAATACGATTGATCTAAGTTTCATGATACTGTATCCTCCACAAAGAAAATGTGCGTTCAATCCAACATTCCATCGCGCGGCAACAGACATCGGTGCAATTCCTTGTCCACGCGCGATTCATCCGCTGCTATCAATGAGCAGCGCACGAAATGCCGGCAATGCTTGTAGTATGTATTAGATACACAATCCCAATGCCAGGTTTATTCCTCCCTCGGATGTACGTAAAATAAACGCCCGCCGGGAATTCTTTTCAAATCCCCGCCTGAGATTGTCTCCAAAATCACCCAATATGTACTGATTTCCATACACGAAAATACGGAGGCGCGGCAGATACTGCTATGCACATCGAATTCACGGAACTCGATTCTCCTGTTTCGAACCGTCCGCGCCTATTACCGCGGCTTCCGCGTTTTTCCCTGAGCGCTTTCCCTCTTCTTTTCTGCATCGACGATGATAACGAATTCCCTTTTCCGCGCGTGTTCTTCGAAATACTTGCGCAGTTCCCCTAGCGTGCCGCGCCTGATTTCTTCCTCCGGCAGCGTGATATCGCAGGCCACGCAGGCATGATGCTTTTTCCCGAACACGCTCGTCATATCTTCCAGCACCTGATTCAGCCGGTACGGTGCGTCAAGAAACACGACCGGCGATGGAAAAAAACGGAGCTGCGCGAGTTCCCGGATACGTTCGGGACGTTTGGGGGAGAGAAATCCATAGAAATAAAACCGCGTAACGTCCATCCCCGACAGTGCCAGCGCCGCCGTCAGGGAGGCGGGACCCGGCAGCGTCGTGATGCGTATACCCCGTTGTACTGCAAGCCGAACCAGCACGGTGCCGGGGTCCGCAAACACGGGCATCCCGCAATCGGAGATCAGCGCGACCGATTTGCCTGAGAGGAGTTCCAGCACGACTTCCGGTGCGGCATCGGACTCTGTGTGTTCGTTCACTTCAATCACGGGCTTTGTAATTCCATGCCGGGCAAGAAGACGCAACCCGTCCTTCCGCTCCTCGCAGGCGACGATATCCACCGCCGCAAGCGTCTCGACGGCGCGGTAGGAAATATCCGCCGGATTCCCGATCGGCGTGCCGACGATATAGAGAACCCCATGCGTCATAGTGCAGCGCGCCGCCTGTTCAGGATCATTTCCGCGACCGCGATATCTTCGGGAGTGGTAATTTTGATGTTTTCCGGAGAGCCTTCGATGACGGCAACGCGCACACCGATGCGTTCAAGCAGCGAGGCGTCGTCGGTGCCGGAAAATCCCGCCGCGACGGCGTCTTCGAACGCCTGCTTCAACACATGCAACGGCGCTCCCTGGGGTGTTTGCGCAAGCCAGATGCCGCCCCTGTCGAGCGTCGCCGAAACGTATCCGTCTTCAACCCGTTTTATTGTATCGCGCGCCTGCAACGCAAGCATCGCCGCGCCGTGTTCCATGACGGCGTCGCAGACCATAAGCACATGATCCTCCGATATGCAGGGACGCACGGCGTCGTGTATCAGCACAATATCGTCTTCCTCGTCGCAGGCATTCAACGCGTGCAGTACCGATTGCTGTCGTGTTGCGCCGCCCGGAACAATCGCGATTTCGGTATTGAACGGATGCTTTTCCAACATCTGAATTGTTTCTTCCATATCAACAGCAGACACCACGATTCTTCGGCATCGTTCGATTGAATCGAATAGCGAGAGTGTATGGATCAGGATGGGTTTCCCCGCGATTTCCAGATACTGTTTCGGAGCGGATGCGTTCATGCGCCGCCCTACTCCACCGGCCGGAATGCATGCGGTAAAGGAAACTGATATGCCGTCGTTCATAGGGTATCCTCTGGTTCAAACGAAAAAGGCGAAGTCCGTGCCCCGCCTTTTCGAAACTATCGAATTGCAGCAGTTTATAAGATCAACATTGCATCGCCGTAGCTAAACAAGCGATACTTCTCCTTCACGGCTTTCTTGTACGCCTTCATCATCAGATCGTAATCGCTGAATGCCGCCACCATCATGAGCAACGTGGTTTTCGGCATGTGGAAATTGGTGATCAGCCTGTCGGTGATTTTGAAATCGTACGGCGGATAGATGAACTTATCGGTCCACCCTCTGGCGGGCGTCAGTTTCCGCATCGTGGTAACGCTCGATTCCACCGCGCGGACGGTGCTGGTTCCGCACACGAAGATGTTTTTCTTCTGGTCCTTCGCTTTGTTGACCGTCAGGCAGGCGTCGGGCGGAATTTCGTAGTACTCCGAGTCCATCTTGTGTTTCGTCAGATCCTCGACTTCAACGGGACGGAATGTGCCCAGTCCGATATGCAGAAGTATGGACGTCATGTTCACGCCCTTGCGCTTCAGCTTGGCGAGCAGCGGTTTGGTGAAATGGAGTCCGGCGGTCGGAGCGGCCACGGCGCCGATGTGTTCGGCGAACACCGTCTGATAGCGTTCCTTGTCTTCCTCTTCCGCATCGCGTTTGATATAGGGCGGGAGCGGCGTATGACCGACCTTTTCGATGAGCTTGAAGAAATCGCCGTCGTAGTTGAACCGCACCGTTCTTCCGCGGGAAGTGGTGTTATCGATCACTTCGCACATGAGGTTATCGGCGAAATAGATTTTATTCCCGATGCGCACTTTCCTGGCCGGGTCGACGATAACGTCCCAGATGCTTTCGTCTTTGCTCAGTTCGCGCAAAAGAAACACTTCAATCTTTGCGTTCGTTTTTTCCTTTCTGCCGATTAGGCGCGCGGGAAATACGCGTGTATCGTTGACAACCAGGCAATCGCCTTTCTTGAAATACTCATGGATATCCGAAAACGTTCTGTGTTCGACATCGCCGGTTTGCCTGTCGACGACCATCAACCTGGCGCTGTCGCGCGGGTCGGCAGGGTATTTGGCGATGAGGGTTTTCGTGTAGGCGTAGTCAAAATCCGAGAGCTTCATAGAGGGTCACCGGTTTGATGGTGGTATCATTGGTTTGTACGATTCGCGCCGAAAAGCTGCTCGGCGAAGTCAGGACGGGAATGCGCCCATCCGTTCAACGGAAGAATGGAGGGTAATTACAACGCATGCACGTCTCTGAAATCCCGCATGCTGCATGCGGGCTGAACGGGAAGAGAAACATTGTTCAAACAGAGAAAGATTGCCGAATTGTAAAATGTACTCCATTATATCAAGATACTTACAAAAATAACAAAATGAAAGGGGGGTTGTCAATGTTCGCGGGAATCCGTATTTCCTTATGTATCAACTATTTGTGAGAATTCGACCGAAACAAGCCGGATGAAGGACTTTTCCGCGTCATCCGTATAAACCGGGACCGATATCCGCAACGCCTTTCGTTACTTATCGCTGCAAACGTACGGACAATTCCGGTTGCTGTTCGGAGCCGGAATTCGTACTTTTATCGAACCGAGAATTTTTTCTCAGGCTGAGATGTATCGACTATCCATTCATCCCGGTTGCACCTTGATTTTCCGCACTCAACGTCCTGTTCCATAAGCACGCTGGTATGCCATGACCACTGAATTCAACATCCTTGCGATCAACCCTGGTTCTACGTCCACGAAAATTGCATTGTTCCGCGATACGGAGCTGCAACAACAGGCTGATATCCACCACGAAGCGCCCAAAGGGGGGATCTGGGACGAATACGAGACCCGCCTCGGCCAAATCCGCGAACAGTTCTCGAAAATAAAGGGCGATCTTCCGTTACATGCCGTCGTCGGCAGAGGCGGACTCCTGAAACCGCTTACCGGCGGCACGTACGCCATCGGCGAGGCGATGATAGCCGATGCACGGGCAAACCTTCAGGGAGAGCATGCGGCAAATCTTGCCTGCGCGTTTGCGGACGCGATTGCCAGGGAACACGGCGTTCCGGCGTTCACCGTCGATCCGATTTGCACGGACGAATTTGAACCGGTCTCGCGGTATTCGGGTCATCCGCTCATTCAGCGGAGCGCGCTGGCGCACACGCTGAACATGCATTCCGTTGCGCGCCGCGCGGCGAAGGATCTGGGCATCAAATACGAGGAAAGCTGCTTCGTCGTAGCGCATCTCGGCGGAGGCATCTCCATCGGACCGCTCAAGGGAGGCCGCATTATCGACGTCAACGATGCGTCCAGCAACGGTCCGTTCAGCCCCGATAGAACCGGCACACTCCCGCTGCAACCGTTCATCAAGCTCTGTTTCTCCGGTAACTACGACGCCAAATCGATGAAGAAGCTTGTCATGGGCCAGGGCGGGCTGATTGCGTATCTCGGCACCAACAATCTGATGGAAATTGAAGAACGCATCGCAAACGGCGACACCAAAGCCGACGAAGTCGTCGAGGCCATGTGCTACCAGATAGCGAAGGAAATCGGAGCGATGGCGGTAGCGCTGGGCCGCAAACCGGACGGTATCGTGCTGACAGGCGGTCTTGCGAAATCGCAGCGCGTTGTCAACAGCGTGCAAATCCGCGTCGGTTGGCTTGCGCCGGTGTATTTGTATCCCGGCGAGCATGAAATGGTCGCCCTTGCCGAAGGAACGCTCCGCGTGCTACGCGGCGAAGAAACGGCGAAAACCTATTAATGACCGGTATTCCAGAACTCTTCAACAAGGACGGTACACGTATGAATTCAACGTCATTCCTGACAGGAAGTCAAGCGGTGGCGCGCGGCGCTCGCGAATCGGGCATCCAGTTCGCCTCCGGATTCCACGGCACGCCGGTCACGGAAATACTCAACACCATGCGCGACGATAGTAACGTCTCGGTGCAATTCACGCCGAATGAAAAAGTAGCGCTCGAAGTCGCGTACGGCACATCGCGCGGCGGACTACGTTCGGCGGTGATTCTCAAGCATGCCGGCATCAATATTGCCGCGGAACCGCTCGTCTCATCGACGTACGGCGGCGTCAACGCCGGTCTGGTTATCGTATCTATCGACGATCCGGGTATGCTGTCGTCGACCAACGAGCAGGATACGAGGCATTTCGCCCGTTCGGCAAAACTCCCGCTGCTTGCTCCCTCCGACCAGCAGGAAGCGCTGGAATTCATCAAGCTCGCCGCCGCTATCAGCGAGGAATATACGCTGCCCGTCATGGTGCGGCTCACGTCGCGGCTGTGCAACGTCGGCGGCGTTGTCCGGCTCTCCGATCCCGCCGAAGCTCCGCAGCGGAAAGCGGCGCCCGCACAGGTGACGCTTCGCCGTCACGAAGAGATCGAAAAGCAGCTCGGAGCGCTGGAAGCGTTCGGCAACAAAGCGTTCGATATCAACACCGTCGATGTCGGAAGCCCCGACGTCGGTATCATCACGTCCGGCATCTCCTATGCGTATGCAAAGGAAGTATTCCCGGGCGCTTCGTTCCTGAAGCTCGGCATCATCCATCCGCTGCCGAAGAAGCTCATCGAATACTTTGCCGGACTCGTCAAACGTCTCTACGTCATCGAAGAGCTCGATCCGTTCCTGGAAGAACAAATCCAGGCGATGGGTATCGAGGTCATCGGCAAGAGCAATTTCCCGCGTACCGGCGAATTGAATCCGGATATCGTTGCGAAGGGTCTGGAACAGGAAGGAATCGCCGCCGTGTCCGTGCCCGGCGGTTTCGAACTGCCGGTCCGCCACAGCAGTCTTTGCCAGGAATGCAATCACCGCGGATTGATGAATGTCTTCACACGAATGGATTTGAATGTAATCGGCGATATCGGCTGCCACACACCGGGAGAGCTTCCACCAAGCGACAACCCGGAAGATGATCCCTGTCTCTGCATCGGGGCGAGCATGAGCGTCGCCTATGGTATGAGCATAGCCGGGGGCGCCGGTCTTGGCGCACGAACGGTTGCGGTGCTGTCGGAATCGACATTCATGCACTCCGGACTTCAGGCGCTTTCGAATATCGCCGCCAACAACGGAACCGCCACCGTCTGCATTCTCTCCACACCTGGCGGCGGTGGCGGATTGCAGCAGCCTATCGACTACCGGAAAGTATGCGAAGGTCTCGGCATCGCGTCCATCCATACTGTTTCTTCGTCCGATGAGGCGGAAATCGAACGCATACTGACGGAAGAGCTTCCGAAGGACGGAGTATCCGTCCTGATCGCCGAAGTACGGAACGCCCAATAAACCGCGCACCGGGATGCATCACCAACAAGAGGAATCAAGTATCATGAATTCGATCAATATCATCCTGTGCGGAGTTGCACAACAGGGCGTATTTCAGGCGGCGCGCATTCTCAGTCTGGCGGCAGCCAATGCGGGCTACGATGTAAAAATGAGTTCCACGGCGAACGACGAGCGCAGCGGCGAAAGCATCGCGTGCTTTGTGCGTTTCGGCGAGCGCGTGTATTCGCCCGTTATCAAGACCGGGGATGCCGACGTCGTTCTTTCGTTCGAGCGGATGGAAACCATGCGGTATCTCCACATGGCAAAACAAGGCGCCACGGTCATCGTAAACGACGAACGCGTCGCGTTCAAGAGCGCGCTCGACAACGACCTCGTTTATGTCGATAATATCGAGGAGCAAATTTCATCGCTCAACCATGCGCTTCGCATCGTTGCGCTTCGCGACATCGCCCGGCATCCATCGGCAATAGCCGAAGCGATGCTCGGACTATATTCAACCGTCGATAATCTCATCGGCGATTCGTGGGAGGAGGCGATCCGCAATATTCATCCGGAGAACAGCGCTCTCCATCTTGAGGCATTCGAAGCCGGCAAAGCGCACGGTTCCGCAGACCGTATCCATGTAACCGAACGGAAAGAGCATGCGAACACTGGCGCAGACACTCTCGGCGTTCGTACGTTCGAAGGAATGCTGGAACTGGTAAAATCGCTCCCGAAACGAACGGTCGCCATTGCCGGCGCGTCGAATGGGGCGGCGCTCCATGCCGGTATCGAATGCCACGAACTGGGTCTCGGTACTCCGATTTTCGTCGGCGATGAAGCGAAAATCAGAGCGCTTGCCGCCGAGAAGTTTCCGGAATTCAAGCTGAACGATTTTCAGATCATCAACGCAAAGGACGATGCGGAAACCGCCGCGGTATCTGTCTCGATCGTACGCGAGCATAAAGCGGATATTCTACTAAAAGGCGGCGTCAACACTCCGACGCTTATGCGCGCCGTGCTCAGCGGGAAAACCGGACTACGCGCCGGCAGCCTCTTGAGCGATACATTCGTGTTCGAATATCCCGACGAAGACGGTACCCGCCTCGTAATGATTACCGACGGCGGCGTAACGCTGCAGCCGACGATTCAGCAGAAGGTGGAAATTCTGCGCAACGCCGTCGTCGTGGCGCATGCGCTCGGAAACAATAACCCGAAGGTCGGAATTCTCGCCGCCTCCGAAACCATCAATCCGAACGTTGCCGCTACGATGGACGCGGCAGTGATCCAGAAAATGAACCGGACAGGTCAGATCACGGGCTGCACGGTTGAAGGCCCCATCGCCCTCGATGTCGCCGTCAGTAAAAAAGCCGCCGCAATCAAGGGCACCGATTCCCCGGTTGCCGGTCATGCGGATATTCTTGTAACGCACTCGATCGATACTGCGAACGCGCTGGCGAAAAGCACCACATATTTCGCCGGATACCGGCTTTCGCACGTCATCGTCGGCGGCACGGCGCCGATTCTGATTGCCTCGCGCTCGGATACGGCCGACGCGAAGCTGCTTTCCATCGCGCTCGGCAGTCTGATGGCGAAGTACTTTGAAGAGAAGCGCGGCGCGACGCATTAAATCCGCGAAACGCGTATATTAACGCATGGGGGCGTCTGGAATCCACCAGACGCCCCTTCATATACGCGCAATGTTATCCCGGCTAACTATACACCCTTCCGGACCGCAACGTATGGACCGACGCACGGAACTTCGCCGCCGCCTGGCCGGCCAATTCCCGATCCGCGATTTCCCTGTGAATTCGGGCGGGAGACGATTCGATATCACCAGCGCGGAAGATATCGATACCCTTATCGAACATATGACATTGGAAGAATTCAACAGGGACGAAAAACTTCCTTACTGGGCCGATATCTGGCACAGCGCCGTTGCCCTGGGCGATTTTCTTCAGCAGTATCCTCATACCATTGCCGGGAAGCATATCCTTGACCTGGGATGCGGCCTGGGACTGGAAGGGCTGGTCGCTTCGCGATACGCCGGATCGGTGACGTTCGCCGATTACGATTCCAATGCGCTGATCGCGGCGGAGTTGAACGCGCTTCAAAATGGATGCGCCGGGCAGCTTGAATATGTACACCTCGATTTCAGGAATCCTCCGCACAAACAATGGCAGGTCGTTATCGCCGCGGATATCATCTACGAAGACCGGTTCACCGAGCCGCTGCTTTCATTTCTTGACCGCGCGACCGGCGGCGACGGGATGATCATCATCGCCGAACCGAACCGGACGGTTGCGGAGCGTTTCTTCGCCGCCTTGAAGTATTCCGGCTTCCGGATACGGTCGTTCAATCGAACCGGCGTTCTTCATGGCAGGGCAGTCGACGTCGCAATCCACTGCGCCGCGCGGTCAGAATCCGGACTCGAACGTCTGTTGATGGAGTAACAGGCTCGCTTCCAGATGCCGGTCGGCATCTTTCCATGTATGCGCCGCTTCAGAATGGAGCGCCACGCGGGACACGGAGTTCGATAATCCCGCCGCTTTCAGTATCCCCTCAAAGTGTTGTGCACGGAGTTTGTTGCCCTTATTGCCGTCGAAGTTCGCGGAGTGAACCGTAAACACTGTCCGCTCCAACCACCGCCGCCGCTCCCCTTCCGCTGACGCGATGATATTCGATGGGTTATACTCCAACATTCTATCCATATTCCTTGGAACGCCGAACGCGGCGTCGAACAGAGGGTTCGTTAACCACGTCTCGTCATTCGGCTGGTTCCCGTCCTTCCGTCTGTCGACAAAATCCAGCCACATATGAGTTGCATCGTAGCAGCCTGCGCCCGCGAACAGCTCGGGGTGACGGCACACGAGCATTGTAGCGGAATATCCGCCAAGGGAGAAACCGTCCGCGGCTCGATAGCGGCGTTCCGGTTTTGTGCGAAAATGAGAATCGATATGCGGCATCAGTTCATGGATGAAATAGTCCTCGAACGCACCCATCCCGATACCGGTATGTTTCGCCGCGGTTTGCGGATGCGACATATTTACGCCAAGCGCATGGAAGCGTTCATCTCGCGAGACGAGTCCGGGAGCGACCAGCAGCACGGGAGCCATCTTCCCGCGCCTGACAAGCGACTCCAGTACATGCGCCGCCGTGGAACCAGAGCGGGTTGAATCCTCGGTCGGATTGAACCATTCCCGTTCGTGCCCACGGAATAGATACACCACTGGATACCGCTCTCTCGAACCCACATACCCGGGAGGTATATACACGTTGAAATATCCGTATGCCTTGAGAGCCTTGCTTCGTATTCTGCAGTGCAGAATCTTGCCTTCTATTCGTTGCGGTTCCCGCTGAACGCCCACCGGTTACCCTTTCCTGAGACCCTTGTATTTGCCTGCCCAGAAATTTCTGCGAACGCGCAATAATCCCTTGATATCGTCGATGGCGGTCTTCACGATTTTCACGCGCGTGTCGAGATCCTCGATCCATTTCACCGGAACGTCGAAAATCCGGTAGCCGCACTTCTCGCCGATGATCAGCAGTTCCGAATCGAGAAACCACACATTATCTTCAATCACGGGAAAGAGCGTTGTAATCACCTGGCGCGTCACCGCTTTAAAGCCGCACTGGGCGTCCGAAAACCTCGTGAAGAACATCGCTTTCACCATAAGGTTGTACGAGCGCGAGATGAATTCACGTTTGAAACTGCGTGTCGTATTCGCCCCCTTCATCAATCGCGAACCGGTACCGATATCGTAGCCTTTATGAGCCAGGGCGTCGATCATCGGAGGAAACGATTCCAGATTGGTGGAAAGATCGACATCCATATAGCTGCAGATATCGGCGTCCGAATCAATCCACGATTTTTTCAGCGCTCTTCCCCGCCCTTTCTGTTCAAGCCGAAGGTATTGCACTCGGGAGTACTGCCCGGCAATCGCTTTCGAGACCTCCGGTGTTTTGTCGATCGACGCATTATCGGCTATCTCGATCACCCAATCGAATTCTCCCATCGTTTCCGTTAGAAACTGGTGCAATACCGGTATGCTTTTCGGCAGAGCCAGTTCTTCATTATAGACCGGAATTGTAACGAGAAGCTTCATAAGTCGATACCTGGACGGATAAACAGTTCGAACGTAAAAGTACCTTCCCGCCGAATGATTTCCAAGGTAGAAAGCCGCCGCTGTTTCGTGAACACCGCCAATGCCGCTGTTTTTCTTGGATTTCAGGAAGGTGTTTGATATGTTCCATCATACCTTCAATTGAGTCCGGCGGTCTGCGCCCGCCGTCATTTACATTACCGGTAGCAGTAATTCTATGGCAGAAAAGAGAGAACAATGGGGCTCGCGGATCGGCTTGATTCTCGCCGTCGCGGGCAACGCAGTCGGCTTGGGAAACTTCCTCCGCTTTCCAGGTCTTGCCGCATCGAACGGCGGCGGGGCGTTCATGATTCCGTATTTCATAGCATTCCTGCTTCTCGGTATTCCTCTGATGTGGGTCGAATGGGGTATCGGCAGGCACGGCGGAAAGTATGGTCACAGCAGCACCCCCGGTATGTTCGATTTACTGTGGAAGAACCGTCTTGCTAAGTATTTCGGCGTCATCGGCTTGCTCATCTCGCTCGTCATCATGATTTATTATTGTTATATCGAATCCTGGACACTAGGCTACAGCGTTTTCAGCGCGGTCGGCGCGTACAAGAACATGGAATCGCTACAGTCCATGGAAGGCTTCCTCCTCAGTTATCAGGGTTTACAGGATGGCGGCGGGTTCAACTCATTCTGGATGGCCTACGGCTTTTTGCTGCTTACTCTAACAATCAACTTCTTCGTCCTATGGAAGGGACTCTCCGGCGGTATCGAGAAGCTCGCCAAATACGGTATGCCATTACTTTTCATCTTTGCCGTCATTCTTGTCGTTCGAGTTATCACGCTTGGTACGCCCGATCCCGCGGTTCCAGAGAATTCCGTCTGGCAAGGTTTCAATTTTTTATGGAATCCCGATTTTTCCATACTATCGAACGTCGATGTCTGGCTCGCCGCTACCGGCCAGATCTTTTTCACGCTGAGCGTCGGCATGGGCACAATACATGCCTATGCGAGTTATCTTCGACCAAAAGACGATATCGCGCTGTCCGGTCTTACAACATCTGCAACAAATGAATTCGTCGAAGTTGTATTGGGCGGCAGTATTGCCATTCCTGTCGCAGTCGCCTTTTTTGGCGTTGAAACGACCCGTCAAATAGCCGCAGGCGGCACGTTCAATATCGGCTTTGTCTCAATGCCCGTGATTTTCGACAAGATGCCGGGCGGAGAGTTTTTCGGTGCGATGTGGTTCCTGCTGCTCTTTATCGCCGGCATCACATCGTCTGTAGCAATGGCTCAACCCATCGTAGCATTCCTTGAAGACGAGTTTGGCATGGCACACAAGCGAGCCGTGCTGGCTGTGGCGGCTCTTGTCATTATTTGCGTACAACCCGTCGTCTTCTTCCTCGGACATGGATTTTTGGATGAGATGGATTACTGGGCGGGGACTTTCGGACTCGTCATATTTGCAACCATCGAAATCTTTCTGTTCGCATGGGTATTTAAAATCGACAATGCCTGGAACGAGATCAACGAAGGCGCGGACATCCGGATTCCTATTATCTTCAAATACATCATCAAATATGTCACGCCCGTCTACCTGCTGGTTTTAATGGGCGTCTGGTTATTCCAGGGCGCTATCCCAAAACTATTGCTTGAAGGAGTGCCCGCCTCCGATGTTCCTTATATATGGGGGGCACGGATTCTGATTTTGCTATTACTAACTGGTTTGATTTGGCTGATCCATGTCGCGTGGAAACGAAAAAAACGGCCGGCGTAAGCGTCTATGCGAGGTATTTCCACGCTATCGAGCGCGATTCTACGTTCATTGTCAGAGTTGCGCCAATCGGCAAGGTTAACTTCAGGGCCGTATGGCCGAATGGAAATCCATCCATTACCGGTATACCTGTTGGTTCAAGGTATTCGCGGACAACATGTGAAAGCAACCTGTCGGGTTCGGAAACCGGAATGCCTGTGAACGATCCGAGAATAGCGCCCCGAATCTGATTCAATATTCCGCAATTTCGTAGATGAGAAAACATGCGGTCGATTTTGTACACCGGTTCGCCGATATCTTCGAGCAGCAGAATGCTCCCTTCAATTTCCGGAACGTACCTCGTCCCGATCAGGCTTGTAAAAACGGCCATATTCCCGCCTATCAACCTGCCTTCTGCTACCCCTTCGCGCTCATAACCGGAGGCATTCACTCTTTCGACTACTAGGTTTTTGCATCCCAACCGATTCCCGAGGCAATTCCAGAAACTTTGTTCCGTCAGCTCAGGCATGGTTGTCTGGAGTTCGACGGCCAACATAGGCCCTGCGAATGTCGCCAATGACGCCTGCGTCAATAGCGCCATATGAAGCGCCGTTATATCGCTGAATCCGATAAGCGGTTTAGGATTCGCGCCGATTGTTGAGTAATCAAGTTTGTCGAGTATTCGTGTACATCCATAGCCGCCGCGTGTACAAATGATCGCATCGACATCCTCCCTCTCGAACATTCGATTCATATCCTTCGCGCGCATCTCATCGCTACCGCTCAGATACCCTTCGTGTGCGAATACGCTCTCTCCCAGAATCACGTTGCATCCTTTCGATTGCAGATATTCGACGCCGCGCCGGATCTTTTCGTCATCCGTAGGCGGACTTCCCGGCGCTATGACACCAAACGTTGCGCCGGGCTGTACCGGCTTGGGAAAGGCGATGTTCAACGACTACACCAGACCCAAATTCGAGATGATCTTTCTTAGTTTCTCCTTGTTACCTGGAGTCATTTCGACGAGAGGAAGCCGGAACCGCTCTTCGATCAGTCCCATCATCGCCATCGCAGTTTTCACAGGAATCGGACTGCTTTCAATGAAATTTCCTTCCAATAACGGCAGCAACCGGTAATGCACCGACATCGCATGTTTCATATTCCCGTTGAGCGCTGATGCGACGAGTTCAGACATCTCACCGGGCATCTGATTCGACGCGACAGAAATCACTCCCTCCATTCCGATAGCCAGTTGTGCGATTGCCAGATTATCGTCGCCGGAAAGAACAGCGAATCCTTCCGGTCTATCCTTTAGAATCGCCATATTCTGGCTCAGATTCCCGGATGCTTCTTTTGTACCAACGATGTACTCTATTCCGGCGATACGAAGCTGCGTTTCAGCGCTCATGTTACTGCCTGTTCTTCCAGGCACATTATAAATAACGATTGGAGCCTTCACTGCTTCCGCAACCGCCTTATAGTGTTGGAAAAATCCTTCAGGCGTGGGCTTGTTATAATACGGTCCAACGACAAGCACGCCATTCGCGCCGCTGGCCAGAGCGATCCTTGATTGGTCAATTGTCGTTGCTGTGCTGTTCGAGCCCGAACCGGCAAGTATGGGCACTCTTCCGGCCGCCTGATCTACAACCGTACCGAGAACCGTTTCGTATTCTTCCTTCGTTAGCGTTACCGCTTCACCGGTTGTACCGCAGGGCACAAGAAACTGCACGCCTCCGACAATTTGTCTTTCGGTCAGTTGTTTTACCCGCTCATAATCTACCGCTCCGTCCTTTGTAAACGGAGTAATAAGCGCCGTTCCCAGACCTTTAAACTGCGATGAGTTCATGTATCATATCCTCGATGGTATATAATCCTTTTTTACCGTGAATCCATTGAGCGGCCGTCAATGCGCCCAATGCAAGGCCTTCTCTATTCCGTGCAGTGTGTATCAGCTCAATCGAATCGGCGTTCCCGTCGATAAAGACGCTATGTGTTCCCGGCACCGACCCGACTCGTTCAGATGAAAGGTACAATGTCGAGGGACTTGGGACTTCGTCCGGATTGTCGACATTAACTTCGGTTTTGCGATGTATCGATTGCAGAATGATATCTGCGAGTTTGTACGCCGTTCCGCTCGGAGCATCGGCTTTTAATCTATGATGCCGTTCATGCACACAGATATCGTATTCTTCCATGCGGTTGAGCGCTTTTGCCGCCATACGGACAATACTCATGAACAAATGCACTCCGATCGAGAAGTTTTGAGCATAGAGCATTCCAATACCCGCTTGGTGAACGCTTCCGCCGATTTCTTCCATTTCTCCATACCAACCGGTTGTACCGACAATGATGTTCTTCTTCCATTCAACAGCTCTCAAGATGTTATTCTTCGCTGACGAAGGATGGGTAAAATCGAGAATAACATCGGTTCGACCTATTGCATCATTTCCTGGAAAAGCGCCGTATTCATTAACATGCGAATCATAGATCCAAACGATCTCGAATTTCGACGTATCTGCGAGACGTACTATTTCCTGTCCCATCCTTCCGTAACCAAATAATCCGAGTCTAATCATTCGCTTCCCTCCGCAGTTGAAAATACAGATTTTTATATATCCTCACTGCATCCTCCAGCTCGCTCACAAGGATGCATTCGTGGTCGGTGTGTGCATTCATGATATCGCCTGGTCCTATCAGAACCGGTGTTCCCATTGCTCTCAGATATGGGATATCCGTTCCGAATGCTACTGTCGTACTTGTTTCTCCATCCGGGACATACATTGATTGGGGATCGCTTTGAGCGAAATACATCAGTTCCATACCTGCAGGAATAAGTTCGTTCAATTTCTCTTTATATCGTTCTGATTTCTCCACAATACGGTGCATGATGGTGCATTCCGCGGCGTCCGGGATAACATTCGGGGCAATCCCTCCCCGGATTCGACCGATATTTGTGGTCACCGATCCCAGCGTTTCATCCATCTTCCACGGTTCATTTCTAATCGCATGAATAACATCCAACAACGCGTCTACAGCGCTTTCTCCATATTCCGGAAACGCCGAGTGCGCCGACGTTCCTTTCGCTTTCAATGAATATCCCAGCACACCCTTGTGGGCGCTGACAAATGTGTTCCTTGTCGGTTCTCCATTGACGAGGAATCTTGTCTTTCTGCCCGATTTCGCTGCCTTCTTGGCTCCGCAACTATCGACCTCTTCGCCGCATACAAATAAGTATGCCGGAGCGCCTCCATTGCGCTGAATTTCCTCTCCTGCCGCCAGCATGCTTGCCGCAATCCCCTTCGCATCGCAAGCGCCTCTGCCATAAAGAATTCCATTCTTTTGGGATGTTTCAATTTGCGGTGGAACGACATCCAGATGCGTCGAGAAAACTACCTCTGTATCAGTGTCCCAGTTTATGAAGAGATTCCACCTATCGTCGCTCAGATAATCGCGGGTACATGAAAGGTTTCTTTTAGTAGCATACTGTTCTACCCGTAACAGGACAGCCTTTTCAGACCCGCTTTCAGAGGGAATTCTCATCAGTTGTAAGGCTATATCGGCTGCATTCATTCAGAAATCTACCAATCGCCATGCAATAAAAAAAGCGCCCCGCAATGCGGAGCGCTTTATATCATGGGAACCGAAATTCCCTGTCGGCATCAGACTACTTGATGAGCGTCATCTTCCGGGTCGACGTAAAGTCGCCAGCCACCATCTTGATGATGTAGTTACCGGTCGGAACCAGTTCGCCACGATCGTTGGTAGCATTCCATTCGACCTTGTAGTTACCAGCTTCCTGTACCTGGTTGACGATTGTCTTGACATGGTTGCCGAGGAGGTCAAAGACCATCAAGGAAACCTGTCCGGCTCTCGGTACCGAGTACGAAATCGAGGTAGACGGGTTGAACGGGTTCGGATAGTTCTGCTCGAGGTTGTAGCTCACAGGTGCAGTCGGGTTTTCCGTGCTCACGATAACCGAAAGGTCGATCGAGAGGTAGAAGCCCGGACGTGTTCCGCCCGAACCGGTCGGAGGACTGCTCCACGTGTCGTACAAGCCGTCAGTCGCTTTCACCTTCCACACGAGAGGCTGATAGAGGATGCCGCCGCCAGCAATCTGTTCGACGATACCGACAATCTGTCCGTGGGTTGTGGTGAACTTGTTCCGGAGACCGAGGTCGTCGGAATCAATTTCCACCTTCTTGGTGAGGCTTGCGCTGTCGACGAATACGATCGAGTACTTCACAACATCATTGCCGATTTCGGTGGTGAACCGGGATATCGGAATGTTGGTGTACGGATCGCTGGAGAGTGTCCAATCGAACAACTGCTGGGTCGAGTAGCTCTGGAGCAACAATCTGGTCTTGTCAGGCGGATTCGTGAGATCGAAGTTCGCAGGAGCATGATTCAGGATTTCGTAATCGTTCGTCTTTCCGATGATGGTCGGATCGGCGGCCGCATAAGCACGAATCCACTGAAGCTGATCGCTGTTGGCTTTTTCTCTGTCATCCGTCGAAGCAAGGAAGTAGTTGGTCGGACCAGTGATGAACACATCGCCGCTGAAGATGTCGGAGAAGTCCGGCAACGAGTTGACGAATTCGCCCGGGAAGCGAGCCGTAAAGCGAGTACGGATCTGCTTGTTCGAGACGTTCATGAACTTGTCACGCGGGGATACGACGACTTCATACTTCCTGAACTTGTAGACCTGATCAGGATTCTGAGTTGAAGAGGTAATTTCGACAAGGAAGTTCGTGATTTCGTCTGCAGTAAAGTTCATATGCGCAGATTCCTGGTTCAAGCCCGAGAACTGCGGATTGATCGTTATGTAGACGTCCGATTCAGCTTTCGTGTGGATGAGGCAAACAGTTGCAACACCGTCGACGAATGCTGTCTGCGGAATGGTGAAGTCTGCAGGCGGAATGAAGGTCAACAACGTTCCGTCAGCAAGCTTGATGATTGCATAGGTATAACCATTGGCATCGGCGTTCCATGTCTGGACGCTTGTATCCGTGTTTGCGGTCGAGTTGTGCAGCGTCAATGTAGTCGGAGCACCCTTGACATCCCAATCGCGGATAATGTTGCCGTTGGCATCCTTTGCGGTAAGCGTGAAGCACACTTCTTCACCGACAACTTTGTTGATCGGCGTCGTTGTGGTTACAATGCTCGGATCGATTTCAACGCCGCCCTGGCCAAGTTTGGTCAGATTGACGGTGAACGGTCCGCTCCTGACCCAATGCGGCTGGCAGCTTGTACGGCTGTAGCGGCCGGAGTCGGGATGCACTGCATCTGCTTCAACTGTGTAGATACCATCGATATACGGGAAGGTGATTTCGCCTTCGTCTCCAAATGCCCAATCCTTCATGATGACCCACCATTCGACGATGACGGAGTCAGCACTCGGGTCTGCCGGATTCGTGGAGAATCCTGCGAAGAGAGCATCAAGGTCTGCGTTTTCGAGCTGTGTTGCAGTCAACGAGTTGGTCGTCTTCACGATCGTGGTACCAATCGGTGCGCCCTTGCCAGCCGGGAAGGTACGCTTGACGCGACCGACCCACTGATACAACAGCGTATCAACGGTACGTGCCGGAACCGGCGGGGTGCCTGCGAGCACAGTTTCCCAAGTCATTGTTACTGGGTTGTAGGTCTTGAAGCCGCCGATAAGGTTGCCCTTATTGATGTTGACGTCAGTACCCGGATTCCAGACAATGCTGATCGGATTCGAGGTTGCAGTGAGACCGCCCACAGTTGCACCGTCAGTCGGGGTTACCGGTGTCGGCGGGTTCTGCGGAACGCGGTTGATGGAAACGATAAGCGCCGGGGTCGGCAACGGGTTGTTGCGGATCGTCACGCCTGCCGTATCGGAATACGTAAACAGACCGGTCTTGCTGTACGCCTTCACGAACCACTTCAAACGCATGACAACGCTGTCTGCATTCGGCTGCGGCTGCATGCCGGGACGGAAGACCAGGGTACGGAGTACGTCGCCCGGAATGGAGATCATGTTCGACTTACCGTCGTTGTCGGCTATCATGCTGACAACCATCGGATTGGCAATCGCGCCCGTGCCAACGCTATCGATGATGGCGAACCATTCATACTTGATAGTATCGTTCGGGTTGTTCATGCCGGAGTTGGTCGGCCATGTGCTGGCCTGCCAGGTAAGGGTAAGGATGTCTTTTTCGAGACCGTTTCCGGTGCAACCGCCGATATGATCCATACGGAAGAGATCGCGGTTCTGGAGCGCCGGAGTGCTGAGCACGAAGCTGCCCGGTTTGTACGGCATCTTCACGCTGACCGGACGGCTGGAAACGATATTCGCCGGCATGAGACCGTGAATGATCGAGTTTCCGTTCGGTTCGCCGACGGTGACAGACATTCTCTTATCGTCGAACTTGATGCCGAGATAATGGTTGACTGCCGATGTCGGGAGCGGGTTGAACAGTCTCAATGTATCGGTACGATACTTTTCGTTGACCGGGGTATTCTTGGGAATCGTGCGCAGATACACGCCACCGCTGCGGACCATAAGGAACGCGCCGGCGCCGGTCTGGAGATCCAGGAACTCCCAATCGCTGGAACGTGCGCCAACGCTAACGAACATCGTATCGCGCGGGTTCAGGTTGCCATAACGATCGTACGGGGTAATCGAGTAGGTATACAGAAGATCGCGATAGATCGTATCGGGACGCGCATACGGCGTACCGTTCTGATTGGGAATCGCGTCGTCAGTTGCGCCATGGACAATCTGTCCATAGAGACGGGTGAAGAGTTCGAACTTCGTCAGATCCGCGGTCGGAGGCGGAACAAGCGTGATACGCGGGATGGTATCGATGTCTGCCTGTCTCGGGACAATACCAAGCGGGAGATTATCGACCAGGTTGGTTCCCTGGGTGTAATCGTAGCTGCTCGGGAAGATCGAGAGGAATGCAATACGATACGGAATCACGACAAACGTATGACGCACGAGGTTCCTGGACGACTGACCGAAGAACGGACGTGTGATCGACTGATTGTTCGCCTGTACCGAACCATAAAGAGTCGGACGACCCTTTGCGGTGTACGGCTGTTCCGACGTCAGACCAGAGGTACCGAAGTTCGGACCCTGGATGTCTGCGGCGTTGTTATCGAAGTAGGTATCGTCATAATGCCAGTAGCCGGAGAGCAAACGGTTCGCGCGGCGAACGATCGAGTATTTACCCTGATCGTAGCTGGCGGTATCGTCTACCATCTTGCCTGCCATGTCGACGAGGTCGGCTGCAACCACGCGCAGATCGACTACCTGCTCGGCAGTAGAGTCGATGAGGCGGAGGAATGCACCCGGAGCAAAGGTCAAGCCTGCAGTCGTGGTGTTTTCACGGCTGAAGCCGCCCGTTCTCGGCTGTCCCGGAGGTGCGCCGATGAGGGCAACGCGGCGGTTGTAGTCGCCGTTGAAGAGGAGACCCTGATGAGTCTGACCACCGATAAGCATGTTGGTCGAGGTACGGGTTCTGAACGTTCCCGGTACGTCGAACAACTGTTTCGGGAAGCCGGCGATATGCCAATCTGCACGTTCCCATGTTCCCAAACGAACGCGGGTAACACGGTCAAAGTCGATCGACGTATTGTATCTGCCAGCGCTACCGAGATCGGTGCGGGTACCCATCAACTCAGCGCGAACGTCAGTCTGCTTGTTCGGCGGGCTGGAGAACGTGCCTTCATAGGTATAGACGGTATCAGCATACAGACGCATACCGATGACCGAACCACCCGAAGGATATTCGCGGGTCTGACCCGGCTGTGCGTTTGTGCCAGTGAACTTTGCGAGATCGTAGGTGTTACCACCGGTCGGCGGGTTGTTTTCCCAGATCGGGGTGACGCGGAAGAGCACCGGACGGCGGTCGTTGTCGCCGTTGATGTTGGTGCCGATACCGTCGCCGCCACCGGCCATGGTGACTTCGAAGATTGTACCGTCAGTACGTGCGCCCGAAGGAACAGTGAATCCCGGAGGAGCATTGCCGTTCAGGATGTTGTAGCTGACTTTCGGTGCGGTCAACGGGTTCTGGTTGTTGTGAGCATTGAGCTTCACGAGAACCGGAAGTCCGGAGAACTCATCGACTTCGAAATTCGGGTTGAATCCTGCATCCGGACCGTCGAACATAGGATCGCCGTCTTTATCAAGCGGAACGTTGTTTTCGTTCACGACTTCATAGAGACCGACAACTCCCGGCGATACGTTGCGGCGATAGACCTGGCTGACGAGGATGTTATCCACACCAACTGCATCGAGCCAATGGTTATCGACGTCGGTGCCTGGAGGCAGTGCAATGTTCGCCGGAGCGGTGACATTACGGCTTTCAGGAGCACCGGTAAGAGGAAGGATACCGAACGAGCTGCGCGGGAAGTCCTGACCGGATCTGAGAATGTCGAAGCGGGTCGGGGTCTTTACGCGAGCAAGAACTTTACAGGTATCGCGATCGATATTCGTCACGCCCTGACCCGGGAGCACTGCCGTTGCGGTTGCTTCGAAGAAGAAACCGGAATTTTCGAGCTTCGGAGTCTGGAATTCAAGAGCGGTGAGGAATGTCGTCTGGTTGATATGAATGTTGGAGACCAGGTTGCTGATCTGAGTGTGACGGACGCGGATCTTACGCATCGGGCCGTATTCATCTCTTGTCCAGTCGCCTGCAGGAGCAATTGTACCTGCGCCGCCGCCGTTGTACGGAGCAGCCGGCGTACCCCACGAATCGCTCCACATACGGAAGCGGATACGAGAGGTGTCTTCAACGTCAGTCGTATTATCAATCATGTTTCCGAACTTGTCGTATTCGCGCACGAGCAACAGAACTTTACGTCCTGCGGTGATCGTGTTCGGATTCAACACATCGATGCTTGCGAGGTTCAAAGTATCCGGAATGTACGGACGAATATTGGTATTCGCTGCACGGCCGAAACGGGTTGCGCGTTTTTCCGCAATGCTGGTCGAAACGCCATTCGGATCGTAAACGAACCGCGGGTTGGCAGACCAGGTCTGGAAATACGGCGCCCAGGACGGACCCGGAATGAAGTATACAGACGGGTGCTCGAGCGGATGCATGTCGACGAGATCAACCGGCAAAGGAATCGGCGAGGACGGACCTGCCGAATACGGGAAGATTTCGACGCGGACGGTGGTATCAGGTCTCTGGTAGAGAGGAATGATAACACGCGGTGCAAAACCACGATTGCTCGGGCCAACGATGGTACCTTCGCCGAGATTCGCTCCGATCGGGGAGAGATCATACGCCAAGGTATCCGGAGTCATAGCAATACGGACGATCTGATGACCGACGCGGCCAGAGTTGAAGAACACTGTGACCCAGCCTGCTTGCGCAGTGTCACCGATTGTCGAGCGCTTCAACGTATCGTCTGCAACCCATGTCTTTGCAAATTCACCGAAACCACCGCGCTGGGCGTTGTCCTGCAACACCGTCTTCGGCGGAGTGATCGGCAAGGTTTCGCTTTCAACATGGAATTTCACCAAACGGCCGCCGATCGGGTTTCTGAACTGATCGAGCAAACGAGCGACAACGCGCATCTGCTGATTGTGTTCGGAAACAACGACGGTGTCCATCGGAATCGGGCAGGTTGCGTCGCCGTCGAGATTGATATCGTCGGCAAGGAAACCGCCAATGTCGCCACCCGGTTCAATCGGGGACGGGAAGGTAGCATCGGTCGACGGGTTGTTCGCGTCTTTTGCACGGAAGAAATAGCCTCTGTAGAACTCTCTCGTTTCCGTTGCGTTCATCGGCGTACCAGTCGGATAGTTGTCTGCGAGGAAGTCGTTCGGGTCGCCCGGAGCCCACGGCATCGGTACGGTTGCACCGGCCGGCTTGCCCCACGACTTGAAGACTTCAACGGAGGAGACAACATCAGGAATGATGCTGATCGACGAGAATGCGCTGCTGATGCTCACATCGCCTGCACCAGGAATGGTTGCGACGGTGAGATGCGCGCGAATCTGCATTGTATCGGTACCGGCGAGGCTCAATACCTTCACGTTTCTCGGGGCGAGTACATAGTACTTAACGGCGTTGTACGCTGCCAAGGTCTGAATGTCGCCTTCGATGCCCGGAAGTGTGCCACCGGCGGGAATGTTGACAAGAACTGCATCCAGGTCACGGGTCGGCAACAAAGGATCGACCGGAGTGAAGGCCTGGTTGATATTGGTCGGGTTGCTCGGACCGCCTGCGCCGCCGAAGGCCACGTTCTTCGAAACGGATCCGAAGAACACCTTATCGGTTGCACCGGAGGTGTAGAGGTTGATGTAGTACGGGTTGCTCGGCAATTCAATGAACACCTTGTTGGTGTTGGGATAGAAGTACGGAGCAATATCCATCGGATTGCCGAACACGTCCGTGATACGGGCGTAGAACTTTTCGTAAATGTTCTTCGGCTCGCCGGGGAGGGTGAACGTACCAACGCGACCGACAACGAGTGCGTCGTCGAGACCGTTGACGAGTTCAATGCGCGGCTGACGACCACGAATAAAGGTCCAGTCGTCGCCGTCCCAAATCACGTCGGTGGAATCCATTGCGGTGGACTGGCCAACTCTGTTGCCAAAGCCCGCATTCATCTGCGGTTTCGGATTCAGGGCGCAAGTCGGCAATGCATCCGGTCCGAACCATACACCGAAGGTGTTGTTCGGGGAACCGTCAGGAATAATGGTCACGTGGGAGAAACCGCCCATGGAGACGGGATTGCCCAACGGGAACGGATCGAGCTTCAACGGGAAGTGAAGATCGGTCGACATGATTCCATTGCGATCGGGGAACGAATAGGTGGAACGCACGCGGACGCGGTAGGCGCCGATGTTGTTGCTTCCGGTTGCCGGACGCAACACGCGGGTTGCCGTACCAAGTGCGGTACCGCCAACAGAAACGCGACCGGAGTCGATGTTCAGGTTGGAAACGGTGACGTTCGGGTTCGTTGTGATCAACGAGTCGAAGATACCGTTGAGGCGGTACGGGAGACCGGTGCTGAGGTTTCCAAACGGGCTGAGTTCGAACTTGAAGCGTTCGTTGTCATCAACGGTGTTTCCGAAACCGTCAACGATAGTAATATCGAGGCGGAGGAACTGGGCGCCGTTGGTGTTTGCCCACGGATTGCTCGGACGAATATCGATCGAGCGCGGGATGTTCGGGCGCACGGTGATCTTCGAACCGGTGTTCGGAAGCGAATTCATGTTGACGGGGTCAACCGGTTCGCGGTTCGGGTCGATCTGCCAGACAACAGGTACGCGGACGCCGTTATCCATGTGCGCTTCGACGGAACGCCGGCTCACGCGGAAATCGATGTCGAATGTACCGCCGTTGTTCGCAGCGCGGTAATCTCTATGCGGCAGATAATCGGCCGCTGCCGTATTCGTCTGTGCGGGATTCCATACACCATTCCAGGTTCTGGGGAAACCGCCGGACGTATCGGGCAATGCATTCAATGTTTGCGGAACGCTACCGAGACCGTTGTAATGAACTTTCGCGGTGGCGAGAATACGGATACTGTCTTCGACGCCGCCGGCATTCACCAACACGTCAGCGTGGGTGTAAGCAAGACGACGGTAGACAATCTGACCGAACTGACGAAGGGTATCGTCGGCTGCGGAGTAACCTCTCAGGTAACGAGTACGATCGTCAGGCTGATTGGTGTTGAGTGTATACGCAAGGACTTTAAGTTCGGGTTGCGTAATGCGATCCCAGGTACGGTTGCCCCAAGCATCGAAGAACCGGATGGTATCGAGTGCCGAGGTAACTAGACCGGGTTGATACGGATCGTTTGCGATTGCGTATTCGCCGACTCTGTACGGAGGAATAAGACCGTTTTCAGGGTTCGGGTTGCCGCAGGGATCGCCGACGATTGCCGGATAATTGCCGGAGAACTGGTTGGTGTACCAGAAAGGAGCCAATGTCTGATAAAGAGCAGACAGTTTCAACGGGTTTCTTTCCGGCGGGAAGCCGTCAACCACCATACCATAGTCGGGGTTGCCTACGCCAGGACCCCAGTTCGCATTCGTTGCTGCAGGACGGAAGCGCATGGTGCGGCTGTCCGCCATCGGCAAGCCGTCGTCACCGAGGAAGTAACGACCGCGGGAGTAATCGCCGAATGAACCGAAGTATTCACCGGCATCGACAGCCTGTGCGGAGTCGTTCACCCACATAAGGATACGCGTGGTACCCGGGAGAAGGCGCACGATTGCGAGGTCTGTCTGGCTCATAACGTCGCCGAGCGAAACGCCCGTACCGTCGAGATGATACGCGCGAAGGGTGTCCTTCGTGGTATCCGGCGGCATGGCAAGACCGGTGAGGTTATTGATGTTGGGTTTGAAGAAAATGTTGCGGATCTGAACGCCGTCAACTCCGTTGGCCGGAGTGCGGACCACGAACGTCAGGAACTGACGGATCGCGCTCGGATCGCTGTTAAAGACGGAGGACGATGCAATTGCACCGACCGGGCGGTAGACCGGACGCAGGCCGATTGCTGTACCGGCTGCGGCAGGATCTACTCCAGTGACGGGGACGCCGCCTGTTGTGTTGGTGATAACGCCATTGTACGGCTGACGTAGCAGCGTCATGCCGGTGTTGTTACGCACCTGGACGCGAACGTAGTCGAACTGGGTCGCACCTATCATGTTGTTCACAACGCGGAAGCGGTTCTGAACGAACGTGATCGCAACGGAGTCGCCATCCTGGAAATTCCCCAACCCCGCTCCACTATCGAGAACGGTCAGCGTGTCTGCAACGAATGTTACAGAGTCGGCTGTCTGTTCGACAGTGCGAGTGATGTTGAAGAAGTCACCCCTTCCCGTCCTGATCTGGGCTTCAGAATTGCCGGCTAAAAACAGCAAGCCGAAAGCCAGAAGAGAAAGGAAGGTTAGAGTTTTCTTCATACGGAAGATCTCCTTGTTGGTTAAAATGAGTGTAAAGTATGAAGGTTGACTGGTAGTCATAGTATCGGCGCCGCAACCGGTTTTCTCCCGGCTACCGCGCATGTGTTCCTCCTGTAATTGAAGCTACAGCAGTTGTACTATCAACGTTCAAACGGTATTTCACAGACTCTTTCATTATGCATGAACCACAAATATAGTGTCTCGCAATATCATTCGCAATGACAATTTGCTGCTTTCGCCTCGAAATTCAGGACGAGACATAGCTCGTTCCAATCATCAATGCAAGAAGCTTGCCAGTTTGAATTGTTGCGGTATTGGCTCAAAACGCCAATTATTCTGCTTGTTTTCGATGGACGTCAAATATATGACGGCTCAGATCCTTGGTTTGACATTATTTCGACGGATGATTCTCGCGTTTAAGCTACTCAATCTCTCCGTCTTTCCAAAATCTATTATCTCAGGTCTATTACATCCGCCTTTTCAGGCGCTGTGAACTTGAACTTGCCTTCGTCGAGACCGGTGTTCAACTTGATATCCTTGATAACGTAGGTCGTTACGGCATTGTTGATGTCGGTTACTTCTACTTTCTTTATCAGCCAGTCGGATGTGATCCAGATTTTCATGCCGGTGGTGAAGGAATTTTCTTCCTTCGGCGTGAGCTTCAGCACCTGGCATTCTTCTTTATCTACAGTCTCTTTCCCGATAAGCGTCGCGTACTGATCCTTCGGAAAACTCAGGAGCAGCTTGTCCGGCGCCAGCGAATGCGTCTCTTCCTTGAAATTATCGATGATGACCTGGTTGTTCTGCGGATTGTATGCCCACGAGGTGGCGCCGTCGGTTACAACGGTCCGCGTTTCGGTTTCGATGCGGTATTTGTTTTTCTTCTTGAAGTAGAGCAATCCCTGGGCGGTCTGTTCCGCCTTCGATACTTTGAATCGAACGCTTTGCGTAAACGTGATCACCGCATCCTTCACCGATTCGTAGCGCTCCTGCACATTCTCGATGATCTCCTGCGGCGTAATTGCAAACGCGCTTCCCAGCGGGAGTAGTACCAGTACCGCCGCCAGCGCCATGCTTCCAAGTGCTGTTCTGCTGTTCATGTAATCTATACCTCGAGATATTGTTCCACCATCAATTCATCGTCCACGAGCACTTCGCGGGCTTTGCTGCCGTCGGAAGGACCGACAATTCCGGCGAGCTCCAACTGGTCCACGATTCGCGCAGCGCGGGAGTACCCGATTTTCAGGCGCCTCTGCAACAACGAAACGGAGCCCTGCTGGTGACGGACAATCAGGCGCGCCGCATCGAGGAGAAGCTCGTCCGCGTCGTCGTCGCGCTCGGCAGCCTTGCCTTTCTTCTTGCCGTTCAACGACGGCAACAAATAGGGGCGCATGTATCCGCGCTGCGAAGCGATGAACTCCACCACGCGCTCCACTTCTTCGGTCGAGAGGAACGCGTTCTGAATTCTGATCGGTTTCGGGTAGCCTGTCGGCTGATAGAGCATATCGCCGTTGCCCAACAGACGGTCCGCGCCCGGTCCGTCCATGATTGTGCGCGAATCCACTCGGCTCGCAACTTTATACGCGATACGGGCGGGAAAGTTCGCCTTGATCACGCCTGTAAGAACGTCCACACTCGGGCGCTGCGTCGCCACAATCAGGTGAATGCCTACCGCGCGGGCAAGCTGTGCAAGGCGCGCAATCGGCTCTTCTACTTCGCGCGACGCCGTAATCATTAAATCGGCAAGCTCGTCGATGACAACGACAATGTACGGCAGCTTGTAATGCTTGATGGTATCGGTGTCTTTCAACAACCGGGCTTTGACTTTCTCATTATAATCGGAGACGTGCCGCACGCCCGCCTTCGCGAGCTTGGTGTAGCGGTTATCCATCTCCACTTCGAGGCTCTTCAGCGCGATCACGGCATTTCCCGGATCGGTGATGATGACCTCATTAATATCGGGGCATTTGGCAAGGAAATGATTCTCCAACCCCTGATACTGCGCCAGCTCGATCTTTTTCGGATCGATGAGCACCAGCTTCACATCCGAAGGATGCAACGTGTACAACAGACTGTTGATCATCGTGTTCACGCCGACGCTCTTTCCCGCTCCGGTCGCGCCCGCAATCAGGAGATGCGGCATCTTCGCCAGATCGGTGCAGTACACTTCGCCGGTGATGGACTTCCCCATCGCGAGCGGCAGATGCGCCTTGGTGTTCTTGTAGTTCGCCGAACCGACGACTGCGCGGAAGTGAACCATTTCCGGTTCATTGTTCGGTATCTCTATTCCGACCGCGCCCTTTCCCGGAATCGGCGCAATGATGCGGATACCGCGCGCGGCAAGCGCCAGCGCCAGATCGTCGGAGAGCGCAACGATCTTGCTGATCTTGACGCTGGAATCGGGTACGAGCTCGAACATCGTCACGACGGGACCCGGTGTGACGGAAATCTTTGTGATGCCGATCCCGAACACTGCGAGCTTTTCCTTGAGCAGTTCGCCTTTCGTCCGAAGCTCTTCTTCACTCACCGAGGTAGTGCGCTCCTGGATATCGAGCAGTTCAAGCGTCGGCCGCTGATACGGCAAACGAGCGCTTGCCAGTTCGGCGTTCACCTGCTCGTAATCGTCGCCGTCGATCTCTGTTTGCCGCGGCGCAACCGATACGGCCGCACGGGCGGCTTGCGCATCGCGCGCGCCCGCAAACTGCGAGGTCTCGGCAGCTTCCTGGCGTTCGAGAAGTTCGTCGAGCTTGTACGGATCGACGAGCTCCGAGACTTCGTCCTGCTCTATCGACTGCAGTTCGGGTTCGCCGGACTCAACGTCGTCGGTAACGGTCATCGTTTTCGGAGGAACAGCGGCCGTCCGGCCGTTCGTTGAATTCCGCGGCGAGGTGGGCTTTAAATCCTTATGAGTTTCCGTATACAGCGATGCACCCTGGTCGTCGAGAATTGCGGCGAGACCGGGAATCGCTTCCTTCGGAAGGCTTCCGTTGGAGCGGGGAACATCGGTAACCATGGAATGCACGGCGGGCTTCAGACGCGGCGATTCCCATTCCTCGTTTGTAACGATGAACTCCGTTTCCGGTAATGGCGCGGCTTCCGGCGCTTTCTTCTCGACGCGAGGCAGCGCGGGCTCAAGCGGGCGCGTCCTGGGACGCATGTCCCTGGCACGCATGTCCCTGGCACGGTTCGGCGGTTCGACCGGGAGAGCGGGTTCGGATTCGTTATCCATCTCATCGCTTGATACCGTAATACCGGCATTTGCTTCGGCGGCTTCGGCTTTCTTCTGCTTCCGCTCTGCCGAGACCTGCCGGAGCTTCGCGAAAAGTCCGGACATCCTCGCTGCCGCTTTCCGTACATCAACGTCGATTACGACAACGGAGACAATGATGAGCAACGCCAGCACAACGATAATACCGCCCGACGTGCCGATAATCCGCCCGAGGACAGCGGCCAGATATTCGCCGATCGCGCCCGACCAGTAGTAGGAGATGGTAAAGAGCCAGTCGAGCGAGCGAAGCAGCCCTGCCATGGTCGAGAGCAGCGTCACTCCGATAATTGCGTAGTTCGAATAGTATGCGATGACGCGGAGTTGATTCCGCCGCGCTACAATGAACCACCCCCACAGGCCGAGCAGAATCGGGAATACGATGGAGAAATACCCGAACATCGAGTTAATGAAGAACTTCGCCATCATGGCGCCGAACAAGCCGAGCCAGTTCGAGGTCGTATCGGCGCGCGCCTGGATTTCCGGATTGCCGGTGAAGAGTCCGAAGAATTCGCCGAGACTCAAATCCGCCACCGCTTCGTCGAGCGGCGTATGCGAGACGAACGCAAGCAGAACGAGCAGCGAAAATACCATCATCAGAATGCCGATGATATCGTACTTCCGGGCGTGATCGAACGATGCGGGCACTTTCACAGGTTTCTTCGCCGGTTTTTCTTCCGGAATATGTGGCGCTGTTTTTCTCAAAGAATTCGTTGCGGGGCGGTTGAACGCCCCGCGCGTTTACTCTGTGTTACTTCTTTATGAAGGGAACATTCACGACGGTTGCCGGAACGGGTTTGTTCCGGATCATGATATCGACTACCGTGCCGGGTTCCGAATGCTCGACGGCGATGTAGCCCATAGCGATACCGTACCCGAGGCTCGGCGCTTGCGTACCGGAGGTCACGACGCCCGCTGCGACGCCGTCTTTCATTATTTCGTAGCCGTGGCGCGGAATGGCGCGCTCTTCGAGCGTGAAGCCGGTCAGCACGCGCTTGATTCCGTCTTCCTTGGCTTTCATGAGAACATCCTTTCCGATGAATTCGCCTTTGTTCAATTTCGTGATCCATCCGAGCTTTGCTTCAAGCGGGTGGGTCGTATGGTCGATGTCGTTTCCATAGAGGCAGTAGCCCGCTTCGAGCCGGAGCGTATCGCGCGCACCGAGACCGATCGGGGCGATATCGAATTCCTTTCCGGCGGCAAAGATTGCGTCCCAGATTTTCTTGCCCGACTCGACGCTGGAATCGAAATACACTTCGAAACCGAATTCGCCCGTATAACCGGTGCGCGAAATCAGGCAGTCGATGCCCGCAACCTTTCCGCGCGTGAAATGGTAGTATTCAATCGGCGAGAGATCGACGTCCGTAATTTGCTTCATGACGTCGAGCGACTTCGGTCCCTGAACAGCAAGCAGCGAAGTTTCGTCGCTCTTGTTGATCAGTTGAACGTCGCCTTCGATATGATCGTTCAGCCAGTTGAAATCCTTTTCGAGATTTGAGGCATTGACGACGAGCTGAATATAATCGCCGCAGTGGTACACGAGCAGATCGTCGACGATGCCGCCGTTGTCGAACAGCATGGACGAGTACTGCACTCTTCCTTCGTAGAGTTTGGTGACGTCGTTGGTGGTCATCTTCTGAACGAATGCAAACGCGTCTTTCCCGCGTACCTCGAATTCGCCCATGTGCGAAACATCGAACACGCCGACGGTTTCCCGCACGCGTTTATGTTCCGCGATAATCCCCTCGTATTGAATAGGCATATAATAGCCCGCGAACTCGACCATTTTCGCTCCGAGTCCGACATGAATGTCATTGAAAGCGGTCTTCTTCATGGATAACAACGCTCGTATGAAAAATGAATGTATTGAGTAATCTCGTCCAATCAGACGAGTTTGGATTCATTCTTTTTCCAGTCCGCCAGGAAACGCTCCAAGCCGAGATCGGTCAGGGGATGCTTGAAAATCTGTTTGATGGTAGAGAATGGGATGGTGGCGACGTCGGCGCCCATCAGAGCTGCCTGCGTCAGGTGAATCGGATGACGGATACTCGCGACCAGCACCTGCGTATCGAATGAATAATTCCGGTAGATGGTAACGATCTGATCGATGAGCTGCATTCCGTCCTGGCTGATATCGTCGAGCCTTCCGACGAACGGAGAAATATACGTAGCGCCCGCTTTCGCGGCGATAAGCGCCTGCGTCGGCGAAAAACAAAGCGTCACATTTGTCGGAATATTCTCCTGAGTAAGAATCTTCACCGCCTTCAACCCTTCGGGAATAAGCGGCACCTTTACCACGATATTCCGGTGGATGGCTGCCAGTTCGCGGGCTTCCTTCAGAATACCGGCGCTGTCGGTCGACACCACTTCGGCGCTGACCGGACCGTCGACAACGGCGAGAATTTCATCGAGCAATTGACGGAAATTCTTCCCCTCTTTGGCTACCAGCGAAGGATTCGTGGTGACACCATCGAGAATACCGAAACTCGCCGCTTCGCGAATCTCTTCAATGTTTGCGCTGTCGATGAAAAACTTCATCATTCGCCTCAGGTTTTACTTTAAGTGACTCTTCGTATTATAGTTGAAAATAATAAAGGTTGCGGCAATATGCAATCCTTTACTATAAATCAACGGTAAATTTTTCAGTAATTCAACCACTTACACTCGTTACCGGCTTTTGCTTACTTCGGCGTACGAATTGCCGGTTTCCTGCAGGCGAAGGGTGATTCGATGGATGTTTTCGAATGAAGCCAGCGATTCCCAAATTCTGCCGAGCAGATATTCGGAAATGTGTTCCGCGGTGGTTGTGAACGGGACGTAGACGACTTTGAATGGGGTGGTTGCGAGGAACGGCTTCATGATGCCGTCGTTTTCGTCGCAGAGAAACGCGTGATCGAGTTCGGAGATGACGGGCTGAATGTGTTGCTTCATTATTCCATAGTCGAGCAGCATGCCGTGCTCGTCGCAGCCGCCTTCGAGCTCAACCCACATGGAATAGGAATGACCGTGAATGTTGGCGCACCCCATATCGTGAAACGGAAGCCGGTGCCCCATTTCCCAGTGAAACTGTTTGCCTATTTTCATTCGTTCCGTCGTTCTCTTCACACGCTCTATCAGTCTACTAATGTAGCTGTTTACGTCGAACTTTCCCAATCCGGCGGCGGGGAATCATTTCGGCACCTTGAGGGTCACATAGCAGCCCGCGAGAAAAAAGAGCGCGTTGGGAAGCCATGCCGCAAGCAACGGCGGTATTGCCCCGTTATACCCAAACACCTGACTCAGCTTCTGACCGACGAGATAGGTGAAACAAATCAGAATACTCACGCCGAACTGAACCGAAACGCCGCTGCGCCGTTTCACCGATGCAAACGGAACTCCAAAAAACACAACAACCAGCGAGGCGAAGGAAAACGCAATCTTGCCGTGGAAATCGACCTGGAGCCGCGCAACGTCGCTCCCTGCCTTCTGTTGCCGCTGGATATAGTCGTGGAATGTATCGAGCGCCATTTCGTCGGGCGTTTGTTGCATTTCGATGATGGTCGATGGCGTGAGAATCAGCTTCCCCGCAGCGAGGGAATCGAACCGCTCGATGCGCTCGCGCTTGTTGACCGGAACCGCGCTGTCGGAGGCGAACGAACGGATAAAGCCGTCGAAGAGCGTCCAGTCGCCCGCCGCTTCGTTCCATCGCATCGTCGCTCCGTCGATTCGGCGGATCATCACCGTCGGGTCATCGGCACTGAACTGCTGGATCGAAACCCGGCGCGCCGTCTCCGTTTCGGTATCGAAATACTCCAGCGAAACGATCCGGTTATCGGTATCCTGAAAGAACAGGTTGAACCGCCCGCCGCTGACCTGGTTCCTGTTCAAATACGTCCGTTCGAGATTGATACGAAGCGCATTGATTTTGGGAACTCCCCATCCATCGAACAGGGTCATTCCAACGCTGACCAGCAAACCGGCTATAATAAACGGCGCCATGAAACGGTACAGACTTGTCCCGCCGCATTTAATGATGGTAAGCTCGTTTGTCGAGCTGAGCTTTCCGACAACGACAAGAGAGGAAAGCAACAACGCGACGGGAACCATCAGACTGAAAATGCGCGGAAGAAAAAACACATAGTACATACCGATGATGTGCAGCGGAAGATCCTGATCGAGGAAGTCGTCCACCTTCTCCACCAAATCGACGAGGACGAAAATGGTGCAAAAAGTCAGCAGCCCGAAGAACAGCGCCTTCAGGAATTTGCCCATCACATACCGATCGAGCCTACGCATGCGCCCCTCCGCCCGGAACGGAACCGTTTTCGGCGGTCCGGAGGAATTTCGGGATAAACCTCGATAGCTTGCTCCAATCGATGACCGTCGACTCTTTCGCGGAGCGCAGCGTAAGTACCACACCCATCGCGCCGAGAATGATATTCGCAACCCACATCCCCCAGAACGGAGTCAGGATATGCCGGTCGGCAAGCTTTTCGCCGCCGATGAGGCACGCCCAGTAGAACAGGAAAAAGCCGAGACTCAAGCCCGCGCCCACGCCGAATCCGCCGCGCCGCGCCATCATTCCAAGAGGCACACCGATCAACACGAACACGATGCAAGCAACGGGAATGCTGTATTTCTTGTGTACCTCGACGAGGTATTTATCCATCTCGTTCAAGTCGTAGTTTATCGCGCCGATATCGCCTTGTGCGAACGCCTGCGTCTGCCTGATGTTTCCAGCCGCTCGAGCTGCGGCATGGATGGAATCCTGCGCCGAGAACACGATGACCGTATCGGCAATAGCGCGAAGGCTGTCCCTGTTGAATACCGATCCAATCGGCGCCTGTTTCGGTTCCTCGAAAGCTCCGGTGAACGGGTCGCGCTGCCGGGGCGGCGGTATCGGCGCCATTGCCGTATAGTACCGGTCGATATCGGCGCGCACCCTGCGCGTGAGCATGGTGTCCTTCGTCAGCTTTGCCTTGCCGATACTGTCGACAAGATTCATCATCATATTCGCACTCATTGTGCGGTCGTCCCGGTGGGCTTTCGATGCATCGGTGCGTTCGAATCCGAACCCGCTCGCCGGGATCGAAACGCGGTGTCGTTCGAACCGCAGTTTCCGGTACTTGCCGGGTTTCGACTCATCCAGTTCGTGGATTTCTCCCTTACGGAGATCCATGAAGATTTTCGAGAAATCCTTCGAAAAACTGACCTTTCCGTGCTCTGCGGTCACGACGATGTTTTTATCGGGTTTCGAGAGATCGTAGATCGTGACGCCTTCCAGGTCGCTCGATTTCTCGTAGGTCTTCCGAACGAGAATCCGGTAGCTGGGAATCTGCTCCTCTGCCGTGAATACGCCCGCCTGAAGCGACAAAGTCGGCTTCTTCCTGAGAATATCGCCCATCAGCGTGCTGAGCCGGATATTGGATTCCGGAAGAATCGCGTTGTTGAAATACACCAGTCCGACTGCCAGAAGCGCGGCGAATGCGAGCGCCGGCGCCATCATCCTGTAAAGGCTCATTCCGCTGGCGCGCATAATGGTGGTTTCGTTTTCCGACGCCATTTTTCCGAATGCCATCAGGGACGCGACAAGCACCGACATCGGCACCGCAAGCACCACCATCCAGGCAAGATTCAGCGAAGTCGCTTCAATAATGACCCAGATGCTCAATCCCTTGCCGATGATGTCCTTTGCGGATTTCATCAGGAACTGGAGGAGGAAAAGAAAGATGATAACCGTGTTGGAAAACAGGAAAGGCGCTATCAGCGCTCGAAGTATGTACCTCCAGAGAATCACGCCTGCCGTATTATATCTGAATAGCGATGCATTTTTACATTGTTTTTCAACTGAAGTTGAAATATACTGCCATACCTTGTCGATGCAAAAGCACCGGGTCGATGTACGCCGCGGATGAGCGACAGGGATCCGGTCGCATTCCAATTTCTTTTTCCCAGACGTATTGGATGTAACTGGTTTTATTGCTTAGTTTTGTAGTTTTCCGTTAAAGGGTTGGTCAACCTATCCTCCCCGGAATCCATACAAAAGCAACAATCTCTTCACAAATGCAGGATTGTATCGGACCCACTTCTACCTTTTTCCGTAACGTCTGGTTGCCACGTGCAACCGGGTGTTATGACATACTCGTTCCAGCAGGAGTGATTTCTGAAGTTGTTTTCCCGGTCCTTAAATAGTATGAGACTGCATAGGTATTTTGTTGCCGTTTCGGGACACCAGGTTGTCCTGACCACCATCGTATCCACTCTTTCCCTCGCCTTGTTTCTCGGCGCTTCCACTGCGCCGGTGGTGAAGAAGCACGCCATTTCGCTGCATGCAGCCGGTGAATGGGGCGCGTATGCCAGCTCGGGGAGAGCGATGGAACTCCTCGCACATTTCTACGGATTCGACACCGCGATCGAAGCGGGCCAGGCAGTATCGCTCGATACCGATTCGCATCCCCACGGCATCATCGAGTTCGGCGCGATGCAGGATATCGAGCTTGGGGATCTCCCGGTTGAGATTCCGCTTCAATTCGATCCCGGCGCTCCGTCTAATCTCGATGCGGATTCACAGGACGGCAACGACGGCGCATTCGACGCCGATTTGCAGATCGCAATGGCAGCGCAGGATCTGGGCATCGCTCTGGCAGACAGCTTCCCCCGCATTCCCGATACCGATTCCACGCAGCGCGCAAAGTTTCTGCCCCGGCTGCCCCGGCAACCTCCGACTGCCGAACCCTTCCGCGAATACCGTTCGCCGTTCTACCTCTCCACTACCAAGGGACCTCAGGTTATCGTCAAAGTCGATTCCTCGCGCGACCTGGTCACGATTCGCGAAGTCCTCAACGGAAGAGATATCCGTATCCCGGTAACGATGCCGGTCAGCGAATACATTAAACGCAGATACGAATACGAACGCGAACAGCGATTCATCGCCAATGCCGTTAAGTACGACACGACAAGCAAGCTCTCGCTCGAGCAATTCCTGAAAGACATTACCGAGTTCGATATCCCCATCCCCCCGAATCCCCTACTTAGCATCTTCGGCGACCGCAACCGCATCTCCCTGCGAATGAGCGGTCAGGTGGATATCAACGCGGGGTTTAAAATCGAAAGCTCCGACCAGCAGTCGGTGTTCCTTCGTCCGACGCAGTTCACGCCAAACTTCCGGCAGCGCGTGCAGATCAACCTCAACGGTCTTGTCGGCGACAAACTCAGCATCAAAGCCGACTGGGCGACCGACCGCACATTCGATTACGAAAACGAACTGAAAATCAAATACACCGGCTACGACGACGAAATCATCAAGTCTATCGAAGCGGGCAACGTCTCGCTTCAAACCTCGTCGACGCTTATTCAGGGCAGCGGCGCGCTGTTCGGCCTGAAAGCGGAGCTGCAGTTCGGACCGCTCCGCCTGACAGCCGTTGCAAGCCAGAAAAAAGGCTCGTCGGCGACGATGTCCATCAAGGGCGGATCGCAGGAAAGCCAGTTCACAAAACATGCCTACGAATACTCCGAGAATCACTATTTCGTCAGCCTCGATTATGTGAGGAAGTACCCCAGCCCGTTCCCGGCGATTAACAACGATTCCACCAATGTGTACGAAGCGTATTACAACCATCGCGTCTACGGTCAGACGATGCCGATCAACCTCAAGCCCGAGTTCGAAATCAAGGATATCGAAGTGTGGGTTTCGAGACCTGCATCGGCGGGTGCGACTGTCGACCCGAACGAACGCGAAGCGGTCGCCTTTATCGATCTGGAAAATCCCGGCGTTCCCGGCGTTACGATTCCGGGCTTTTCTTCTCCGCCCGGCGTTGCATATCCTACCGCCTACGACACGTATATCAATCCGAATAACTCGGTAACCCCGGTCTCGGGAAAGATCGAAGTCGGAAAATTCCTGCGGTGGGAAAAGAACAAGGACTATTCGTACAATCCTACAACCGGTATACTTACGCTGAACCAGAGCATTCAGGACGATCAGATCGTAGCTGTTGCGTACCGCCGCCCCGATGCCGCTGCGCTGACAAACCGGCAAAGCGACAATCTCATTGGTACGTTCTCCACAGACGAACGATTTACGTCCCGGTCGTTTACCGATCCGAGCGACGCGACGAAACAGCGTCCCGGCCGGCTGATTCTGAAGCTCGTCAAGCCGCGCGGCCTCGTGCCTTCGATGACGGAAGCGTGGCAGCATAAAGTGCGAAGCATTTACTCGCTCAACATGCGGAATGTAACCGTCAGCGATATCGCAGAGCTGAAAATCGTATACAAGGACGGCGGGCAGCCCGAGAATCCGAGCATCCTCGAAATTCCGCTGCTGCGTCTCTTCGGACTCGACTACACCGATCCGAACGGCGGCGTTCCGGACAATAAAATCGACTTCGTCCCCGGCATCACCATCGATCCGACCCGCGGCGAACTCATCTTTCCGACGCTCCGTCCGTGGGACAGCGGTCTTGTGACGCTGTTTAAGTTCATCAAGCCCAACGACGATATCGCGAACATCCAGCCGTTCCGCTTCCCCGCAGCGTACGACACCACGGAGACCGCAGCCCGCAGAAGCGACCGCGATAAGATATACCTGACCGGTAGAACGCGCGGTTCGGGATCGTCGACGTTTCAGCTTGGCTTCAATATCGTGGCCGGCAGCGTGCGCGTGATCTGGAACGGACAAACCCTGAATCCCGGCAGCGATTACCGCGTCGACGAGAATGTGGGTACGGTAACGATATTGAAAACGGAAGCTCTTGCGCCCGAGGCCGATCTGCAAATAATGTACGAGAAGCAGGACCTGTTCAGCTTTGCGTCGAAAACGATGGTCGGCCTCCGGGGCGATCTCGATGTGGGCAAACGCTCGAAGCTGGGCTTCACCTATCTCTCGCTGAGCCAGCAAACATTGAGCGACAAGGTCCGGATCGGCGACGAACCGGTCAGTAATTCGATGTTCGGCATCGACGGCGAAACATCCGCCGACCTGCCGCTCGTCACGGAAGCCCTCAACACGTTGCCCTTCCTGAAAACGAAGGAGATGTCTTCCGTTACCGCAAAAGGCGAGGTCGCAATGGTGCTGCCGGGCGAAGACAGCCGCCGCAGCCCTATTCCCTCCGACGAAGGAAAGAGTATCGCCTATATCGACGACTTCGAAGGTTCGAGGGTCTTTATTCCACTTCAGACGGCGTACAATGTCTGGAAAATCGCTTCCGTCCCCGACACGATGGAAACCGCCCTGCCTCAAGCCACCACCGTTGATTCAACAAATGAACAACGCAGACAGCGTACGCGCGCGAAACTGAACTGGTACAACATCCCAATATCGGGCGACCAGTCGAGAGCAGTGCGCGTGACCGATATCTGGCCCGACCGGCAGGCGGCGCGCGAAGATCAACGCGTGACGGTACTCGACCTCGATTACTACCCCAAACGGCGTGGCGCGTTCAACTACAATCCTGCCGTCGCGAACGGAACAGGCGAGGAGAACTGGGCGGGCATCATGCGGTACCTCCCCGTCAACGCATCGAACCTCGTGGACGGCAATTACAACTTCATCGAGATGTGGTTGAAGGTCGAGTCCGGACAGGGCGGCAAAATGTATATCGATCTCGGGAAGATTTCGGAAGATGTCATTCCCAACAAAGACCTGAACTCCGAAGATATCGTCGTGTACGGTTTGAACGGACGCGACGGCAACCTCGATCCGGGCGAAGACGTCGGTCTTGACATGCTTACCGACGCCGAGGAACGCGGACTGTACCGAACATTGGGAGACGATCCGAGCGGAGACAACTATCTGGGGGCTCCGAACTGGGATAACTTCAACGGAACTGAAGGAAGCGAAAAGGGTTTCAACGGACAATTCCCCGATACCGAAGACCTGAACAACAACGGCATCCTCGATCTCACGAACGAGTACTTCCGCTACGAAATCAGTCTCGACAGCACAACCTTCAACTCATCGACCAGTCCGAACCAGTTCGTCGTCGGCGGCGGCACAAACGGGTGGTACCAATTCCGCATACCGCTCAGCGCATTCAAGACAAAATACGGCAATCCCGGTCTCGACAACGTGCAGTTCATCCGCGTCCTTTTAACTGACGTTCCGGCGCAAACCGAGACCGATAAAATGAATGTCCGCATCGCCGATTTCAATTTCGTCGGCAATCAGTGGCTCGAACGTATCCCGAATGACCGGTATATGGGCGTCGCCGTTGTGAACATCGAGGACAACCCCGGTAAATACACAACGCCGCCCGGTGTTATCCGTCCGCGCGACCGGACCCGGCCCGATCAGGAAATCTACGGCAACGAACAATCGCTGGCGCTCGATATCCGGGACCTCCCGGTATTCCAATCAACCGACACCGTCCGCGAAGCGTACAGGCTTTTCCCTGGAAACGGAATCGATCTATTCAATTATTCCGAACTGAAAATGTACGTCCATGGCGACTCCACATGGGAAGAACCGACGCAGTCCGATACCGTCTTTTTCTTCATGCGGTTCGGCGTCGATTCGACGAGCTACTACGAGTACCGCGCTCCGTTGTATCGCGGCTGGCATGAACGCAACGAAGTGGATATCAATTTCGGCAAGATTGCCGCGCTCAAAGTTCTTGGGTACGATACAACGACAAACACGAATACCATTTTTCTCGACAACGGGAAATCCATGTTCGTCAAGGGGCAGCCCGATCTCGTGCAGGTGCGTTTCATTTCCGTCGGAGTGGTGAACAAAACACGCGCATCGATTACCGGACAGGTGTGGATCAACGAGCTCCGCGTCGTTGCGCCAAACCTCGAAACAGGATACGCATATTCCGGATCGCTCGCAATGAAGGTAGCCGACGTGGCCGATATCAGCGCCAACATGAGCTATTCCGATCCGAACTTCCACGGTCTATCCGAGAGGTTCAGTTCAACGCGGGCATATTCGTACAATTGGAGCCTGAATACGACGCTTCACATCGACAAGGCGTTTCCCGATGATTGGAAAGGCACCCAGGCGCGCGTCACGTATTCTCACACCGAACGCCTCGTCAAGCCGAAGTACCTTCCGGGTCAACCCGACGTTTCCGTCGACGGTGTGGTGGAACAGGAACGGATCACTGCGCTCCGACAGGGCAAATCGCAGCGCGAAGCCGATTTGATTGCAATGAATGCCCGCGTCGCGGCGCAAACGCTTGAGATTCGCGACTCATGGGCGCTGCCGAACGTGAAATTCAAAATGCCGGGGACAAACTGGCTGATCCAGGATGTGTTCAACCGCCTCGAATACAATTACAGCTATACAACCAGCCGCTTCCGCGATCCGATTATCCGGAACAGGAAAAGCTGGGAATGGACGTTCAAAATCGGCTACGGATACGACTTCGGACGCGAACATTTCATTCAGCCGTTCGCGCGGCTGTTCGACGGCGTGCCGCTGCTCGAACCGTTCGCCGAAGCGAAATGGTTTTACATTCCAACGCGGTTCGGCGGAAGCGCGGAACTATCGCGCAGCCGTATCGAAGAACAAAAACGGACCGCTGAAGCGACCCCGGTTACGAGGCTGTTCCTCCACAAACGTGAAGGAAGCCTCGACTTCGTGATATCCGAAAACAGCTTGCTGAATCTCGACGGCAATTACCGTTCCTCCATCCAGACCTCGCTTCTGGGACTCGAAACCGAATACGGCTACAATACAAACGGATCGTTGATTCTCGATAATTTCGGACAGCCGCAAACGTTCCAGAGACAAAGCTCTGCCATCTTCGGAGATATCTTCTTCGGCGACCGCGGGCTGTTCTACTTCGGCGATCCTCTGCGGTACGATCAGAGCTTCCAGTTGAAGAGCACGCCGTTCATTCCCCGCGTCTTCGATCTCGACCGGTTCATGGACATCAGCCTCACGTATCAGGTAAACTACTTCTGGGCAACCAATCCGCAACAGCAGAACCAGGGGCGGAGCGCGGGATTCAACGCGAGCACCAACTCGACGTTAAATTTCAAGCTCAAATCGTTTACCGACCCATGGTTCTCGCAAACCGCAGGTTCGGGAGGAGGCGACGAGAAGGATCCAACAGGAAGATCGGCGCGCTCGCTGCCTACTCCATCGCCGGAAGAACGGAAAGCGGAGGAAGAACGGATATCCGCGCTGAAATCGCAGGGCGATCCCTCGCAAACACGCGAACGCATCATCCAGGAAATGAACGAACAGTTCGAAAAACTCCCCGAGGCCGAACGCGCCGACCCCGTAAAGCAACAGGAATTCGAACTTCGCATTCAGGCGCGCCTCGATAGTATCGACGCAGTCATCCGCGTCCGCGACAGCCTTTTGAATCTCGGTCCCGGAGCCGCCGGCGGCAGATTCAATCCGTTCGCCGTGCTTGGCGATGCGGCATACTACCTGATTAAAATCCCGCTGCTCGACTACGACATGGTGGCGTTTACGTTCACACAGCAGAACAGCAGCCAGGTTTCGGGCGTCGTCGGACAAACCGGGTTCTCGGCATTCTGGACGACAAACCCGTTCGGCGGTCAGTCCGATATCAGCCTCGGTCCGTCGAGGTTGTACCAACTTGGATTGATCAGCGATCCGAATCCGGAAGCCGCTGCGATATCGTTCAAGCCTTCGTTCCCGTTCGTCGGAATCGACAACTTCCGCCGTGGGTTGCGCGCGCCGAATCCGGGCGGCACCTATACCGACAATTATACTCAGAGCAATTCGTTCAATATCAGCACGAACCGGCCGTTGTGGGAGGGCGCAACACTCGACCTGAAATGGAATGTCGGCTGGAGCATCAACAAGAATTACACGCTCACAACCGACGCGAGAGGCAGGCAATCCATCTCCAGTGTCGTTTCCACAGGTAAGATCGACCGCTCGTACATGGCGTTCCCCGACTTCCTGTTCTTCTCGTATTTCAACACCAATATCGAGTCTGTCAATAAGCGGTATCAGGAGTTGAAGGCTGACGGAAGCGACGGACGCACGGAGGCTGAGAAGCTCGCCGAGGCGTTCGAATACGGTTTCGAAGCCTTCCCCTGGCTCTCGGAAGTGCTGAACGGTATGATGCCGCGCGTCAACTGGGGCATCCGCTGGGAAGGACTCGAAAAATGGAGCCTGCTCGACGGTTTCGCCGACCGCATCTCGCTCGAGCATCGCTACAACTCGACGATTTCCTCGGCGTACCGCCATTCCCAGGACGATGGAGCAAAGCTTACCGAAAGCAAACGCGTTTCCTCCGGATTTGCGCCGCTTATCGGAGTGAATCTCTCCTGGAACGAAATCTGGGGCGGCAATATGAGCCTCGCCGCCCGGTGGTCTAAAACCGTCGGTTATAATCTGCAAACATCGGCGAGCAATATACAAGAAGAGAAAACCGATGAAATCACGATGACCGGCAATTTCCGGAAGACCGGCTTCGAAATGCCCTTCCTCGGATTGACGCTGAAAAACGACGTCGATTTCAGTCTGGCATTTTCGTATAACTTCGGCCGCCAGCGCACATACGAAATCACCGCTCTCGACGGCGGCGGTCAACCTCGCGAAGGCACCATCCGGTATACCATCGAGCCGCGCGTGAAGTACACCATCAGTTCGAAGGTCAATGCTTCAATCTTCTACCGGTATCAGCGCACCAAACCCGATACCGACGGCGGTTCAACCGTGCCGGGAACCACCATCCACGAAGGCGGTCTCGAACTGAGGATCAACATATCGGGTTAACGGCTGAACTTTCTTCGTTCCAATCCTGAGCCTTCAAGTCCCGAATTCCGGACGCCGGAGGCTCAGGTTTTTTATGTGCAACATCAAGACCGCAACGACCAATCGCACCGAGCGCCGGATTTGCCGGCAAGGGTGGCGTATTCGGACTCCATTGCGTACATTTGAATTTCAGGTTGCATCCAACAGAGGTACCGATGAATATCAATATCGAAGAGATGATGAAGAAGGTGCAGGAGTTGCAGGCGCGCATGAGCGATGCGCAGGCGAAACTCCGCGACCTTGAAACCACTGTCGAAGTCGGAGGAGGAATGGTTTCCGTCACTATCAATGGAAAGCAGGAAGTAAAGAAGGTCAAGATAGAGAAGACGATCGTGAATCCCGCCGACGTCGAGATGCTTGAAGATCTCGTCCTTTCATGCATGAATAAAGCGATCGAACAATCGCTGCGTATCGCGCAGGAGGAAGTCGGGAAGTCCACGCAGGGTATGATTCCCAACATTCCGGGACTCGATCCGGGGAGGTTCGGACTGTAGCCATGCTTTCGACGTCGCCGTCGCTCGATGCGCTCATCAGCGAGTTCTCCCGCCTGCCGGGGATCGGCAGAAAAACCGCACAGCGCCTCGCTCTGTTCATCCTTAAACAACCGCTCTCCGAAGTCCAGCAAATGGCGAATGCGCTGCTCGACGTCAAACAGAATGTAAAATCCTGTTCCATCTGCGGCAACATCACCGAACAGGAACCCTGCACCATTTGCACCAGCCCCAAGCGCATCAATGGTCTCATCTGCGTCGTCGAAGAGCCGAACGATGTTATCGCCATCGAGAAGACGAACGAATTCAAGGGCACGTATCATGTCCTTGGAGGCAGCCTGTCGCCTCTCGACGGCGTCGGCGCGGAGGATATCAAGATCCGCGAACTGCTTGCGCGCGTCAACGACAACATTCAGGAAATCATCCTCGCCCTCAATCCGAATGTCGAAGGCGAGGCGACCACCCTCTACATTTCGCGTTTATTGAAGCCCTTCGGCGTGAAGGTGACGCGCATCGCCCGGGGCATTCCCATCGGCAGCGAGCTGGAATACGCCGATATCGCCACCGTTACCCGCGCGCTCGAAGGAAGAATACCCATATAACCGGATACCGCGTTGCCCTGGTATAAACACTGGTTTAATCACCCGCTCTATCTCGAAGTGTACCGCCACCGCGGCCGCGGCGATGCCGCGCAGGCAGTGGCGCTCATGCACCGCGCCACCGGTCTGCACTCCGGCGCACTTGTGCTTGATCTCGGATGCGGATCGGGACGGCATGCGATGGAACTCGCGCAGCGGGGATTCCGGGTTACCGCCGCCGACCTTTCTCCGCGTTTGCTTCAGATCGCCAGGGAAACGGCATGCGCCGGCAATGCGCGTATCGATTTTGTCCGCGCGGACATGCGGAGACTGCCGTTCGGAAGGCGGTTCGACGCTGTCGCTCAGATGTTTACCGCATTCGGGTACTTCGAGTCGGACGCCGAAAATGCCGGGGTTATCAGACAGGTAGCTGAATCGCTGAAGCCGGGCGGCTGGTATTTCTTCGACTTTCTCAACGAGTCGTTTGTCCGCGATCATCTGGAGCCGAGCACCGAACGCACGATCAACGGCGTGTCTGTCCGCGAGGAGCGGTCGATATACAAGCGGCGCGTCGAAAAGCGCATCGTCGTCTCCTCGCTCGACGACGGAGAAGTGCGTTTCAACGAGTCGGTCTACATGTACACTGCCGGGGAACTTGCCGCGATGTTCGACGCCTGCGGATTCGATGTGCAGACGATGTTCGGCGATTACTCCGGAAATGCATTGATTCCCGGCTCGCCGCGTTGTATACTGACCGGCAAACGCAGGTAACGCAATGATCCGCCTTCGCTTCATATCGATGATTCTGGTTCTCGGATGCTGTTTTCAGCTTCAGGGCTGCGATCTGTTTTCAACCCGCGATCCGGAACCGCCGTCGACCCGAGGCTCGGGATATATCCCGCCGACATCGCCTTCGCTTGTCCTCGACAATCTTAAAAATGCCATCGCGACGAAGAACGCCGCCGATTACATCCGGTGTCTGGTCGATACGCTCAGTTCGGACCGCACATTTGTCTTTGTTCCCGCAGCGGGCGCAGCGGCGCGCTACCAGGCGGTGTTCGCCTCATGGTCGCTACAATCCGAGCGCTCGTATTTTGCGAACATTGTCGCGCTGGCATCGTCCGAATCGGCGTCGTCGCTCGCGCTTACTGGTGGGTTCGATCTGCTCGCCTCCGATTCGGCTATTTTCAATGCCGGGTACACGTTCACATTCCGGCACGGCGCAGCGAACATTCCCGAAGTGGTCCACGGCACGCTTCAATTCACCCTTGCGACAGACCGCAGCAATTTCTGGAGTATCGTGAAGTGGACCGACCTGCCCAACGATACCGAGCCAAGTTGGAGCGATATCAAAGGGAGGTTTGCGAATTGAACCGGCGCACAGCGAATATCATTCTCGCGCTGGCGAGCATGCTGCTCGCGATTGCGGCGCTGAGCGCGTGCAATCCCTTTGCTCCCGAGCTCGACAGTTCCCCCGCCGATTCTGCGCCGCTGCTTTCCGACCAGATGACGCCGGAGGGCGTCTTTCAAAACATGCGCTACGCATACACTTTCAAGGATACGCTCATTTACGGCAAACTTCTTGCGGAAGAGTTTACCTTCACGTACCGCGATTACGACAAGGTGATGGATGTGAGCTGGGGACGGGACGAAGAGATGCGCATTACCTCGCGGCTGTTCGATAACGCGCAGTCGCTGAACATTGTCTGGAACGACATTGCCGGCATCAGCGGGGATTCGCTGCAGACGGCGGTGACGCGCAGCTTCAATCTCACCGTCACGTTCAGTCCGACCGACATTATGCGCGTGGACGGGAAGGTGAATCTCGAGCTTCGCCGCGCCCGCTCAACCGATCCCTGGAAAATTGTCCAATGGCGCGATGAGTCGGCGTATTAGGCTACAAGCGTGCAGCCAGACTATTTCTATTGCAACGGCCTTTTTCTCCCCCTCATTCCCCCAAGGGGGACTTGCACTGATTCCTGTTTCCCGAATGGATAATCAGTCATTTCTTCATACCCCTTTGGATAAGAGGGTCGATTGCCGCTCCATTTCCTGCGGCAATCGGGGGAATAGTTTCCCAAAAGATCCGTATACAAACCAGGAACGATATCTCGGCATTTTTCTCCACCAAAATCCCCAGTTAGAAGACTTGCACTGACCGGTAGTAAGCAAGTAGAAAATCGTTTCATGTCTTGAATCCCCTAATAGGGTACGATCCTGTATCCGGTTTGCCTTTGCGCATGGATGAAGGGCGGGATTCTTTCTTACCGCACCACAATCTTCCCAGCCATTGCGTTTCCACCAGACTGGACAATTCTATACATGTACACGCCCGGTTTTAGCCCGCTCGTTGAAACAGGTTGCGTATGTCTTCCCGGTTCAAGCCTGCCGGGTTGCGCGGAGTATACCATTCTGCCAAGCATATCAAATACGGACAGCGTTACCTGCGATGCGGATTCGAGGGTGTATTCAATATTTACTGCTGCGCCGGAGGTGACGGGATTGGGGTATGAAGAGGAAATATAATAGGCTTGAGTTGCAGGATCAGGTTCAACGCCTGATGCAATGAATTCCAAGGAGCGCTTCCAAACGCCGACAACAGGCACAATGGTCGTTGGAGGTCCAATACCCGCAAACAGAACGGAATTAGCAAGCAGGAGCACTGTTACCGAGGAACGGTCGTAATACGATGGAAGTCCTTCGCCCGCGAATATCCAATTCTCACCCTGGTTCGTGGAATAATACATTCCCATATTTGTGCCAATAAAGACGAAATCGTCATATTCTGCATCGGTCAATATGCAATAAACAAAAAACTTGTTATCCATCCCTGTCATTGCTTTTTCCCAATTCAAACCCTGATTTATCGATTTATACAGCCCATCCGGTGTTGAGGCAAAAAGTACATATTCATCATCCTTGGTCCTGCCGACCATCATTGCCCCGACCCTCCACTCGCTCGAGTTATTTATTGGCAACCCATTATTTGAGGCAACCCATGTTAGTCCGTAGTCAGTGCTTTTGTAAACTCCATTGTAGGTCCCTGAAAACAGAGTACTATAGCCTAGTGTGTCTGGAATTACAGCTAGGCACCTTGCCAAACAATTCCCGTCTGACATTAAAGGCAATCCGGATGAACGATTTGCCCATGTTGCTCCATTATCCGTGGAAAGGGATACCCCATTTGCGGCAGTAGCTATAAAGATGTATTTATTCTGTTCCTTCACATTTATAATCACGAATTCATAAATATTTTTCGTTAGTGCTCCCTGTCCTATATCAATCCATGATTTTCCATAATCAGTGGAATGAAACAAGCTTGAACGTGTCCCGGCTAATAGCTCATTTCCATTGACTTTAAAACAATTGACACATAGAGTTTCATTGCTTTCTGTTAAACCGGAATCGATCAGATTCCAGGTGGTTCCATAATCCGAAGTAGAAAACGTTCCCCGTCCGGTCGCTGCGATGATGAGAGTATCCCCTGAATCATTTACCATATCAGTTATATCGAAAATTTCTCCAAGCGTCCATTGAGTGCCCGGACCAAAAAGCATCGGTCCGGCAGTGGGTGCCCACTGGGCTAGAACCAAAGCAGGATGGAGAAATGCGAACAACAAGCAGATCAAAAAGGCAGGAACGAATATGCGATGACTGAGGAGGGTCATTTTCGTTCGGTTCGTTAAGAATGGATTATTGCGAAATCTCTGAATTTTCCAATCCATTATCAAGGCTGAACGATACGGAATATAGCGAGGGCGTCCTTGCCAGACGCCCTGAGACAGAGGCATGCTCTGCCAGCTACAAATTTTTACCATACACACTTACACCGCCATGATTTCCTTTTCCTTATCGGAGAGGATGGTATCCACTTTCTTGATGTGGTCGTCGGTCATATCCTGAATTTTCTTTTCGCCCTGCTTGCGTTCGTCTTCGGAAAGATGCTCGTCTTTTTCGCTTTTCTTCAGGCGGTCGTTGGCGTCGCGGCGGATGTTGCGGACGGCGACTTTCGATTCTTCGCCGAAGCGCTTCACCAGCTTTACCAGCTCGCGGCGGCGCTCCTCGTTGAGCGGGGGTATCGGCACGCGGATCAGATTGCCGTCGTTGGAGGGATTCAATCCCAGGTCTGCCGAGCGGATCGCCTTTTCGATGGCGCCGAGCGCGCCTTTGTCCCACGGCTGCACCGAAAGCGTATGCGGATCCATGACCGATACGTTGGCGATTTTGTTGAGATCGGTATGCGAGCCGTAGTAGTCCACGCGCACTGTATCGAGCAGCGCCGTGGTCGCTTTGCCTGTCCTGATCTTCACCAGTTCCTGGCGGAGACTATCCAGGCTTTTATCCATTCTGGTTTGTGCTTCGTTGAGAATATCTTTTACCATTCTGACACTCCGAACGTTGAACGTAGTCTATTCACAATAGTTGATTATTCCGATACCAGCGAACCCACTTCTTCGCCCATCACCAGCCGCTTTAGGTTGTGCGGCACATGCATGTTGAAGACGATGATCGGCAGGGAGTTTTCCCTGCACAGGGTGATCGCCGTCAGGTCCATCACGCGCAAATCGCGTTTTAGCACGTCAAGATACGAAATTTCCTGAAAACGGAAGGCGTCCGGGTTCTTCTCCGGATCGCTGTCGTACACGCCGTCGACGCGCGTGCCCTTGATAATGACATCGGCTTCGATCTCCACGGCGCGGAGCGCGGCGGCGGTATCGGTGGTGAAATACGGATGTCCCGTCCCCGCTCCCATGATCACGACCCGTCCTTTTTCGAGATGGCGGATGGCTTTCCGCCGGATGTAGGGTTCGGCAATCTGGTTCATTTCGATGGCGCTCGCCAGGCGCGTGTGAATGCCCTTTGTTTCCATCACATTCTGCAACGCCATCGAGTTGATCATCGTTGCGAGCATTCCCATCTGATCGCCCGTCGTCTTGTCCAGCCCCTGCGACGCGGCGGAGACGCCCCGGAAGATATTCCCTCCTCCGATAACGATACCCACCTGCACCCCGAGCTTCACTACTTCGGCGACGTCGTCGGCGTACTGTTGGAGCGCTTCGGGATCGATACCGTAATCGCGTTCGCCCATTAGGGATTCGCCGCTGAGTTTCAGGAGAATGCGCTTGTATTTGGGTGTCATTGATACCACTCCTTGCTATCGAGATTTGCGTTCGTCTTCAACTCTCTCGGTTTCTACGTTCATCCGGCCGTTGGACCGAAGCGTGCAAAAAAAAGGCTGCCTCTGGAGGGCAGCCTTTCATTTCGAATTGTCAGCTTGCTTCGCCAACCTGGAAACGCTCGAACCGTGTCACGCCGATCTCGGCGCCGAGCGACTTTGCCACCTCGGCGATGTGCTCCTGCACCGTCTTTGTGTTATCGCGGATAAAGCTTTGTTCGAGGAGCGTGTATTCCTGGAAGTACTTGTTCAGCTTGCCTTCGGCAATACGGTCGAGCATATTGTCGGGCTTGCCCTGTTCCTTCGCTTGCTGGCGGTAGATTTCGAGTTCCTTTTCCCGCGTTTCAACGGGGACGGAATCGCGGTTCAGCGCGACGGGATTCATCGCGGCGATCTGCATGGCAATGTCTTTTCCGAGCGAAACAACCTGTTCGGAATTCGCCGCCTTGATTTCCACCATGACGCCGAGCTTACTTCCCGGGTGAATATAGTCCACCAGCACGCCTTCTGTTGCGAAGGTGGAAAAGCGCTTCACTTCGATCTTTTCGCCGATTTTTCCGACGATACCGTTTTGCAGTTCGGCAACTTTCACTCCGTTCACGTCGAGGTTCATCAACGCATCGATCGTGGCGGGAGAATGCTGTCTGATCGCATCGATAAGCATTTTTCCGAAATTGATGAAATCCTCGCTGCGGGCGACGAAATCGGTTTCGCAGTTGAGTTCAAGAATGATGCCCATCCCGTTCGCGACGTCGGTCAGTACGACGCCTTCGTTCGCGCTACGGTCGGCGCGTTTTTCAGCGGTGGCGGCGCCTTTCTTTCTCAGGTACTCAATCGCCTTCTCCATGTCGCCGTTGCTTTCCTGGAGGGCTTTCTTGCAGTCCATCATTCCTGCGCCGGTTTTTTCGCGCAGATCCTTTACAATTGCTGCTGATATTTCCATGATTCCTTATTCGTTTACTAATGTGATCGGTCTTGTAGGTCTATCGGCGTCTGTCCTGAAGAAACTCAGGCTTCTTCTTTCCGGTGCGATTCGGTTTCTTTCGCCACGCGTTCGTCGGCGGCTTCTTCTTCGGCGCGGACATGGGAATACAATTCCTTGCCCTCGTTGACCGCTGCCGCAATCGCATTGGAGATCAGTTCCACGGTGCGGATGGAGTCGTCGTTGCCCGGAATGACATAGTCCACTTCATCCGGATCGCAATTGGTATCGACGATGGCGAATATGGGGATTCCAAGGCTGCGGGCTTCCGCGACGGCGATATGTTCCTTGCGGATATCGACGACAAACACGGCGCCGGGAAGGCGGTTCATATCGACGATGCCGCTGAGAATCTTATGCAGGCGTTCCTTTTCGCGGCTGAGCATCAGGCGCTCTTTCTTCGTGATTTTCTCGAGCGTGCCGTCGCTTTCCATCTTTTCGATGTTGGTGAGCCGTTTAATGCTTTTGCGGATGGTGGTAAAGTTCGTGAGCATACCGCCGAGCCAGCGTTCGGTCACGTAGTTCTGACCGGTGGCGACGGCGACTTCGCGGATCACATCCTTTGCCTGCTTCTTTGTGCCGACAAACATGATGCGTTTCCCCTGGGAAACGATGTTGGACATGATCTTGCACGACGCTTCGAGTTTTTCTTTGGTCTTGTTGAGATCGATGATATGGATGCCGTTTTTCTCCATGAAAATGTATTGACGCATTTTCGGATTCCAGCGGCGGGTGAGATGCCCGAAATGGGTTCCTGCCTTGAGCAGGTCTTCTACTGAGACGGAAGTCATGTAATACCTCGAAAGATGATTGAGTTGAAACCTCTGCGCTCTTCATTCCCGCCGGGATGCGCGCCGCGGTAGTTCCGCGCGGATTCCGCCCTGTGCAGGGTTCATCCGCCAGGCGCACACACTCCCCGGCAAAGTCGGAGCGCATGTGTTGTTGATTATACCGGCGATGCGGCACACATATCCCGGCGTCCGCTGAGGACGCCGGGACAGATACACCGCAAAAAATACTGTTAGCGTTTGCTGAACTGGAAGCGTTTACGGGCTTTCTTCTGACCGTACTTTTTACGCTCAACCATACGGCTGTCGCGGGTCAAAAGGTTTGCGCCGCGGAGCTTCGGGCGGAATTCCTGATCGATATCCACCAGCGCGCGGGCAATGCTCATTTTAATGGCGCCTGCCTGACCGTGGTGACCGCCTCCGGCAACGCGCACATGCGCGTCGAACCTTCCATTCGTCTCGGTAACCGTAAACGGGGAACGAACCTCGTCCATCAGCAATTCGCCCGGCAAATACTCATTCAGATTTTTGCCGTTGACGATGATTTTTCCCGATCCCGGAACCAGGTATACGCGTGCGACAGAAGTCTTTCTGCGCCCTACACATATCCTATGCTGCATAATGATCCTACTCTATGAAAAATCGAATACTTTCGTTTTTGATACCAGTGCGCTGCGGCATGTCCTCGGAGCGGCCGTCCCTGTGGGTTCGGCGTTTCTCCGGAGCGATCCGCCCGCCGGAAAGCCGGACAAACGCTTATGCGTTGAACTTCAGCTCTTCCGGTTTCTGTGCCGTATGCGGATGCTCGGCGCCGGAGTAGACTTTCAGTTTTTTCGCAATTCGTCTGCCGAGGCGGTTATGGGGCAGCATTCCTTTGACGGCATGCTCGATGACAAACCGAGGGTTCGTCCTCACCAAATCCTTGAACATCCTGACTTTGGCTCCGCCCGGATATCCCGAATAATGGAAATAGGACTTCTGCTCCACACGTTTTCCCGTCACGCGAACCTTATCGGCGTTGATGACGATAACGTAATCGCCGACGTCGACATGCGGCGTAAAAATGGGTTTGTTCTTGCCGCGAAGAATATGCGCTACGTTCGCAGCCAGCCGGCCCAACACCATCCCATCAGCGTCGATCACATACCATTTCTTTTCAACTTCCGCTTCGTTCGCCTGGAACGTTCTGACGGTGGTCTTGTTACTCATGTTTTGCCTTCACTTACGGTTACTGTACGTAAAAATAAACTGACTTCTAATGTAATCATTCGCCACTAATAAAGTCAAGGCATTCCGGACGAAGTTGTTTCGGTTGAAGGAAGCCTGCGCAGGAGCGGCTTTCGGTGATTCCCGTAACACATTGCAGCAAAACAAGATGGCGGGACCGTCCAGAATGCGCCGTTCGTCCGTTCACCGCGAAAAAATAACAGCATCGGAAAAAGCCGTCGCCGCGAATTACCGAGCCGGTTCGTTCGCTAACAGCCGGAATATTTACAACCGATCCGGCTTATCACCGAATTCGATGATTGCCCCTTGTCATTATCTACATTCTGGGTAGAAAAAGATATTTGCCCCGTATATTATTTCTTCTATTTTTGCCTAGTGTACCGAGTTTTCATCTACTAATCCGCTCGCGTTATGAACCATACTACCCACTTGAAATGCCGCTGGACCGCAGAAGAACTGCGCGATTCCGTCGCCGGCATCAACACGCCTGTTCCGTTGCTGGATGGAACAACCGTTCCGTACGCCTTCCTCGATAACGGCGCCAGCACACCGCCGTTCACTCACGTGATGGAAGTGATGAACCACTTCATGGATTACTATTCCGGCGTGCATCGCGGAACCGGATTCAAATCCCTTCTCGCCACAAAAATATTCGACGAATCCCACGGCATCGTCGGCAGCTTCGTAAACGCGAACCTCGATTTAAACACGGTCATCTTCATCAAGAATACGACTGAAGCTATCAATAAGCTTGCAAACCGCTGCGAATGGCAGCCGGGCGACGTGGTGATTACCACCATCATGGAACACCATAGCAACGATCTGCCCTGGCGCAAATACGCAAAAGTGATCCATATTCCGGTCGACGATATCGGCTATCTCGACGAGCAGGCCCTCGCCGACGCGTTCAAGGCAAATGCGGGACATGTACGCTTCCTTGCGGTAACCGGCGCGTCGAACATCACCGGCATTGTTACTCCCATTCATAAGTACGCCGAAATGGCGCACGAATACGGCGCGAAGATCTTCGTGGATGCGGCACAGCTCGCCCCGCACCGGCGCATCGACATGCGTCCGAACGGCGACCCCGGACATATCGATTTCATCGCGTTTTCCGCGCACAAGATGTATGCTCCGTACGGAATCGGGGTGCTGATCGGACCGAGGAAATGGTTCTCGCAGGGCAATCCCGACGCAGTCGGCGGCGGCGTCGTTGAAATCGTCGAAGAAGAATATGTCGCATTTGCGGCGCCGCCCAGCAGCGAGGAAGCCGGAAGCCAGAATATTCCCGGCGCCGTGGCGCTGGCGGCCGCAATTCACGTCCTCGAATCCGCGGGAATGGACAATATCGCCAGACGCGAGCATGAGTTGATGGCGTATTCGATGGAACAGCTCAAAACCGTGCCGACGATCAAGATTTATGGTCCGGTTGAACCTCAGCATCTCGAAGACAAGGTCGGCGTAGTAGCGTTCGAGCTCGACGGCATTCCTCACGCGAAGGTCGCGGCTATTCTCAGCGCTGAAGGCGGCATCGGCGTGCGCAACGGATGTTTCTGCGCTCATCCATATGTGAAGCGGCTGCTGCAGTTCGACGCATCGAAAGCGCATGAAATCACACAGGAAATTCTCTCCGGCGATAAATCGCACCTGCCGGGCATGGTTCGCGCCAGCTTCGGCTGCTACAACGACACGAGCGAGGTAGACCGCCTCGTTGCCATGCTGAAACGTATCGCCTCGGGAGATTACCAGGGCAAGTATGTTCTCGACGCGCGGTCGGGTTGGTACTGGCCGACGAACTTCCAGTACGATTTCAACGCGTACTTCCCGCACTTTTCCTTTCAGCACCGCTCCTTCGCCGAAAACTACGACGAAGCGAGCTAACCGATAAACGCAAGGTTTTCAGTAAAGGCGGGTCATATGATCCGCCTTTTTATATTGATGAGTGTTCGTGCCTCTATTATAGACGCACTTTGAACGCTAACGAAACGGCCGGACAGCGAACTGCCGCCCGACCGTTCTTCAGAACCTACATCTCCAGACTCGGAGATTCTATTTCATCAGCACCATCTTCTTCGATTGCGAGCCGTTTCCGGTTTCGAGCTTGTACAAGTACATACCCGAGGGTAACCCTGTTGCATCGAATTGTACGGTATATGTGCCGGCTTTGACCGGTTGGTTCACCAACACCTTCACCTCCTGACCCAGATTGTTGTACACGGCAAGTTTTACCGTACCATCTTCGGGGATACCGTAGGTAATCTCAGTGGTTGGATTGAATGGGTTGGGATAGTTTTGGTTCAACGTAAGCTTCGACGGGTTACATGCAATTCTCGTTTGAGGCGCAGCGCCGGCCTTCGGCAGATAATCGAATGCCGTCGTATCTCCTGTAATGAAATTGTAGAGCCAGCAAACATACTGATCGTCGGGATAGTTGTTCCAAAGATCGGTTATCATGGTGGTTGCGGTAGCCGTATCGCGGTAAATCGACCATAACACCTGCACTTGCGTTGTGATTGCCGTGATATTGTCCTCGGCATTGTTATCGCAATTACGTTGTAACAATGTATCTGCCACCATCATTGCATGATTATACTTGCCAGAGTTCCATGACATCATATCGGCTTTCAAGAGGAATTGTGTAAACACCCACTGCACCTGGCAAGTAGTATCGCAAGGATTTTGGGGCTGCAATGCCAAAGATTCCAATAAATCATACGCATCCTGGTTTTGCGCAAACACATACGATTCGAAGAGCGCCTCAGCATATACCGATATTTCCTCTGGAGGCACTTCGCAGTTGATATTGTTCGCGGCATAGATAAAGGCGCTGTCGTAGTTCTGGCGGACAAGATTCTCAAAGATATGTTCGCCAATTAACGATAGCGTTGGTGTTGTACCTGAGGTCGAAGCAATTGGTAAGCCCCAGTCACAAGAAACATCAGGATCCACGATGTAAACTGGCTGGTGATATATTACACCGTTTGGATTATTAAAATCCGTAGCATCGGCTGATGTCCAGTAATTATACGACACGAAGGCTACTGATTTATTCATTGATACTACCTGATACTGCTGGAGCGGTTCAATGAATTTATTATATCCCCCGACTATTGCTGACGAATGCCCAGGATTATCTGGATCAGGCAAAGGATTGTAAAATACTTCTGCTCCCAAATGCACTCTCGTCGTTCCTGGGTGTCTTGGTGAACTTAAATATGTAGTGCGTGCACTCAGATTTGTGTTGTTATACATGAAACAGTTTTTTCCGTGGACGCTTACTCCTGAAGGATGCGTTCCATTGGATCGAAGTAGAATTTGCCCATACGCATATGTTGCAGCGTCACAAGCAAAACCATATTTACTATTGCCTGAAAAGACGTTATCATGTACGCTTATTGTTGAACGTATTAGCCAAAGGCCGTCAGAACCATTCAAATAGGTTGACCCATCGGAATTATAACCATTCCTTTCGAATATATTACTGTGGACAGAAACGACACCATCGAGGACGAACATGCCGTCTCCACGATTATTCATAATAACTGAATTTGTCATTGTTAGACCATCAGAACCATCTGGCACAAAACCATGAGTATTGGCACATACAATTCCAGCCGCTTTATTGAAGCGAATTGTACATTTATAAATATCTCTTGCCTTACCGACGCACCTACCGAAGGTATTGGTCATAAAAATACCATTCCACGCGCAATATTGTATTATCGAATGTTCGATAGTAAAATTCGTCCGACAAAGCCATATTCCATAATTACATGCATTTATCAGTGAACTATCCACGTAGAGCCATGATTGATTTGTGCGAATAGGCGTACTTGGGATCGGGAAACTCGCAGGAGACATAAATCCTGCGATGCCATATTCAGCATAAGATATAGAAGCACCATGAATATCCAGACTTACGTTTTTATCTGAATCATGTACTAGCATAATACCCGCCCAACTTCCGGCGGAAGGCTCGAGTATTGAAGTTGTAAGATGCACCCCCACATCATCAATATTGTTTGGAGAAAGATCAGAACTGATCTGTTCATAGCCAAGACAGTATCCTTGAATTTCCAACGAATTATTATCGAAAAGTACAATTCCAGCATCAGGATTAAACTGTATCGTTGTTCGTGTGAGACCTGGATTCTGTGTATCTATCTCTCCGCTAGCTATAGAAGCTGCGTGAATTCGGAATGTTTTCCCTCCGCGTATTACCATCATTCCATCGACCACTGTATTTACATCAAGCGTCGCGTCACCTACATTTAATGGAAATGGGCCGTCGGTAGCGTTAACGTAAAACCGCGTGGATGCCGATGTAGAAAGGACATAAGATCGTTCTCTTGTGCCGCTTCGCAAATCCCACGATGTAATTTGACTGCCTTGTGAAATAGTCACCCAGGAACCGTTTGGTGGTGTTCCGTTCCATTTGTAATAGGAAACCGACTTTTGTCCGCTGCCGTCGATGTAGATATAAAAATAGAACATGCTGTGCCCTGGGAACGTCGTAGCGCACCATTCGCCGTCGATGGTATTCAAGGTGAATACTAACGGATTCGCATCGCTTGCGCTTGCCTTGATTTGAACGCTATATTCGCCGAGTCCCAACATTCCAAGAGTATATTGTGGGTCGGATCGTCCGTCGCCTCTGCAAACGCTTTCCCAATAGCGTTCTTCACCTGCCGAAATACCGCCGGTGGTTCCGCCGGTAAGGCTGTTTGTCGCATAATAATTGTATTCCGGATGACTCTGGTAACTTTCGACGGACGTCTGATACCTTCCATCATCCCTGAACACGACGCCTTTCAGCGCTACAGTTACGATTGGTTGTGAAGCCGAATTGGAAGCATTGAAAAAGATCACTTCGGCATTCGAGGACAGATTAGGAATCCCGGTTTGAGCCGAAACGAAGGAAACAGAAACGAGCAGCAATAGAGCCGCCGTAAGGCATTTAATGACACCCATTAGAACAACTCCCGTAAATGTATGGTAAGTACGTAAAGTTAATTGCGTCTTATTTGGTGCAATTATCGAGCCATCGGCATATTCGTTTTTTCGTCCGTAATTGCGCATTTTCGAGATAAGGTGTGAAATAAAAGCACGCTCCATGTGAATAATCAGCACACATCGTTCGTCGGGCTATGCTTGATTCTTGTTAAAAATGGCAGTATGTTAACCGCAAAATAACAGATTATCGCGAGGAAGGGTATGCCGTTGTTCCGATTTGTTGGATTCCCGCTTTTCATCCTTCTTTGGATTACCCCGGTTCAGGAGGTATTAGCGCAGCTTTCGAAAAATGCAACATTGGTTGACATCCTTTTCGAAGGTGATAATGTAGATGCCATGTGCTTGGACGGTAAGGTATTGTACTGCGTTCATTACGATTATTTGTATTCTTACGATGTAAGCAATCCGGGAACGCCCGTACCTCTAGACACTCTTGACTGGGGGAGACTTGCTTATCCGCCTCCGAACACCGAATGGTGTGATTATATTACCGTTCGAAATGGCTATCTTTATATGTGTTCTTATTACCAGGGTGTTATCATTGTTGATGTGCATAATTCGCGAAACATGATTCGCCTGAACGAAGTAGATGTACCAAACGCCGACAGGCTTTACGGCATCCGTGTTCATGGAAATTGGCTACTTGTTAATGATTGGCAACAGGTTTTTGTGTTTGATATTACCCAACCGGACGCTCCAGTATTTGTTTCGAAATATTTTCATTATTACCAAATACTAAGTGCCACTGGAAAATCACTTCCCTCAATGGCATTTTATGAAAGCAGAGCATTTTGCGTGTTCGACCCACCTGGCCTACTTGCGCTTGGAGAATTACAACTTGATGGATCATATAAATTCATACATACATACAATACATCAAACGTCTCTGCCGTGGGAATCGATGATGAACACATATTTTTTACATACCGAAGCGTTATTCCAGGCGATGAATATGACTACTTAGCGATTTATCATCGAGGTGACAACGATTCCTTAACATTTCTGTCTCGAATACAAATCGATATAATTGCGAGTTCTATCGTACGTTACGGGAATTATATCTATCTTTTCTTTGCCGCGGCATGTGGATTTGAAATAGTTGACATTAATAATCCAAATGATCCTAAAATAGCTGCATTTTACTATAATGCTGAGGGTAGCGGAGGATGCCAACTTGAAGTACTGTCTGATTATATATACTATACTACTCCAAGCAACGGTCTTATTATCGTCAAGGTTGATTTGTTGACAGAGTCAGCGAAACCACCAATTCCCTCATCCCTCTCCCTCTCAGCCGCGTACCCCAATCCTGTAACATCCGTCGCAACTATTGAGTACGCGATCCCGGCACGGCAGTATGTGACGCTGGAGCTTTACAATGCGCTCGGGCAGAAAGTATCAACCCTGTGTACCGGCGTCCAGGAACCCGGCAACCATACTACACGGCTGGATGCGGCTGGATTGCCGGCGGGGATGTACCTGTGCGTGTTGCGCAGTGGAGACGGCTCGGTTACACAGGCGGTGGCGGTGAGGCGGTAATATTTTGGGCCTTTACGTCTGCGGGGGTCGATTGCGCCTCCGCCCTTACTTCACTATCCCTATATACAAATACGCGATGCCGCCGGTAAGGGGTATTGTTTTGGTGCGGGAGAATGCGCCGGTTTGATTCATGAGCGCGATGAAGCCTTCGCGTGTTGGAAACGCAGCCGATGTGCGGGTCAAATAGCGGTAGGCATCGCGTTTGCCGGAAATGATGCCGCCTGCAACGGGAATGACCACTTTGCTGTAGAAGGCAAAGAACGGCTTCATCCACCACAGTGGCGTGCCAAACTCGAGGACGACCACCTTGCCGCCCGTTTTCACGACGCGCGCCATACTCGCCAGTCCCTTTACCGGATCGTCCACGTTGCGGATACCGAAAGCGACGGAGGCGACATCGAAGGAATGATCCTGGTACGGCAAATTCATTGCGTCCTGCACTTCCCAGACAATGTCCATTCCCAGCGCGCGCGATTTTTCCGGGGCGAAGTCGAGCATTTCTTTGCAGAAATCGGTTCCGTACACCGTGCCTTCCTTCCCGACGGCGCGTTTGTACTCAATCGCCAGATCGCCCGTGCCTGTGGCGCAGTCGAGAACGCGGCTGCCGGTGCGCACGCCCGATTCGCGCACGGCGCGTCTGCGCCAGCGGTTGTGGACGCCGAATGAAAGTATGGAATTGGCTTTATCGTAGGCGGGCGCTATTTCCGCGAACATGGAGCGGACTTCATCGCTCATCGTACCGCTCCCGTTTCGACGACTTCGCTGCTCACACCGACTTCCCGAGCGCGGGAGCGAGGACCTTCAGCGTATCCATGATGGAAGCGAACGCGGCGGGAGATAGCGCCTGCTGGGCATCGGAAAGCGCCTGATCGGGCTGATGATGGACTTCCACCATGATACCGTCCAGCCCTGCGGCGAGCGTCGCGGCCGAAAGCGCGGGAATCAGTCCCGGTGTGCCGGTCGCATGCGACGGATCGACGATAACGGGGAGGCCGCTTTCCTTCTTCGCCAACACAGCGCCGGCCAGATCGAGGGTGAAGCGCGTCGCATCGGCGAACGTGCGGATTCCGCGTTCGCAGAGGAACACCTGATCGTTCCCGCCCACCTGAATGTACTCTGCCGCAAGCAGCCATTCCTTGATGGTGGCGGCAAAGCCGCGTTTCAGCATGATGGGTTTCCGGATACTGCCGAGATCCTTGAGCAGAGCGGTATTGTCCATATTCCGCGAGCCGACCTGGAATGCATCCACGAACGGCGCCATTCGCTCGATATCTTTCTCGGAAAGCACTTCGGTGATCATCGGAATGCCGCTTTTATCGGCGGCGGCGCGCATGAGGTGGACGCCGTCCATCCCCAGTCCCTGGAACGTATGCGGAGAAGTGCGCGCCTTGAACGCTCCGCCCCGTAAAATCCTCGCTCCGGCATGGGCGACAATCTCGGCGGAGGCATGGATCTGGGCTTCCGATTCGACGGCGCACGGTCCGGCGATAACAATAAACGTATCGCCGCCGAGAACTTCGTTCCCGACTCGCACGAGGTGGGTTTTGGAGGATCTATCCTGAACCGGAGCCGAAGCCGGGCTGCCGGCTGCCGTTCCGTTATCGATGGTAGTATCGGTGGTATTCATACTGAATTATGTTCTTTCCTCGCAGGTATCAAATGTACTACGCTTGTTGCGATTATTTGGATGCGAGATATCCGGCACTCGTCTCTTCATGCAGTGGATTCATTAAAGAATAATAATCCATAATCGCACAAAATCTTAAATTCAAAGGAGTTAACAAAATCCTGCCATGGTTTTGTTCTCCGCCGATGAATTTTTCCGTTTCCGGCTCTAGATGCTGAATCCGCCGAAAAGCTGTAAAACGCTGCCGTTCACGCCCACTCCCTGCTCCGAAAGCAGGAAGAGAACCGCCGACGCAATTTCTTCCGGACGCGTCCATTGCTTTGCTTCTTCCTCTGTTCCCCATTCAAGATTCGCTTTCGTGCGGATTATACCGGGAGCGATGCAATTCGCCGTGATGCCCGATTGTTTCCCTTCCTCCGCCAGAATTTTGGTGAGCGCGATGACGCCCGCCTTCGCGACACCGTAGCCCCCGCTCGCCGCCGCAGGTTTTACCCCCTGCATCGACGCAATACCGACGATTCGTCCTTCGCAGTGATGTTCGAGCACCTTCATGACCGGTTTTGCGTACAGGAAGTACGAGCGAAGATTCAAATTCAGCAAAAAGTCGAAATCCGCCGTATCCGTCGCGGAAATCGGTTCGAACTTCCGTATGCCGCCGAGAAGATGGATGAGTCCGTAAATTGTCCCGAAATCGCCCGCCGCCTCAATAACCCGTTCAACCGCTTCCTCGGTCACCGCGTCCTCTTCATTGATAAGCAGAAGCAGGTCGCGTTTCTGCGGTTCGATGGAAGCACGCAGCGCCTGGGCTTCTTCGACGCTTCTGAACGGAACAACGCATTTGTACCCTTCTTCGAGCAGTCTGCGTGTGACAACCGAACCCAGTCCGCCCGTGCCCCCGGTAATAATAAGTGTCTTCATTTCCTCGCCATTTGAACAACATATACCAGACAACACAACGGGAGAACGCTCCGTGCGGTTCCGAACGGGTTCGGAAACCGGATGCAGCACGAGATAGCTTTACATTCCGGGTGGAATAGCTGCTTTCCGTGAAAGGATTCCCCGTTCTGCTCCAGCTGGTCCCTACCCCACCACCTGCGCGGCATAGTGCTTCGGCGAAAGCGGTTCGCCGGTGGCGCGCTCGATCATGGCGTCCCAGCGCAGAGTTCGTCCGGGAGCGAAAACGCGCGTTCGCAGGAAATCGCCGACCTCCGTTCTTCCTGAGAAGCTCGGCATCGACTCCGGTTCAGTGGCAAGAATACTGCGCGAGATCGTGGCATAGAGTTGCGAAGCGAGCAGTTCGCCGAGCATGTAGTTATGATAGTAGGCGGGATATAACGCGACGTGGATTTTCGACGCCCAGTCCGGGGCGTTGCGTCCTTCGGGTTTGCGAAGCATCTGGTAGCGCTCCACCAGCGACCACCACAGCGCGTTCAAGTCCTGCTCCGGATCGGCGTACATGGCGCGTTCGAAGCGGTACATGACCTGAACCCAGCGGCAAAAGACAAGCTGTTCCAGCCTGAACGACTGCATCGAAAGCTTCCCAACCTGTTCTGCTTCGTTTGCGTCCATGCCTGCCGCGTCGCGGAGCCAGTTCGCCTGCGAGGCAAAGCGCCCGAACATCATCGCGATGGCTTCAGTAGTAAAGGTATGCGCGGGCTCGCGGAGTATCCACGGCACGGAGCTGTCGTGGTAGGCATCGTATACCGCGTGCCCGTATTCGTGCAGCATGGTGTTCATCCAGCTTGCGTTGTTCACCACGTTGCAGAATACCCGCACATCGCCCTCGCGGTCGACGTCCATGCAAAACGCATGGGGATTCTTCCCTTCCTTTTCGAACAGATCGCTGCGCGAGACTATCTTCTCAATCGGCAGGCCGATGCCGTCGTAATACTCCTTCGTAAGAGCGACGATATCTTTATTTCTGTAGAAGGAATCCAGATCGAGGTCGTAGAGCGCGGGCGCTTCCTGGAAGAACCGGTTCTGGTAATGCCACGGCATCAATGCCTCCACAGGAATACCGAACCGTTTCGAGAGGTACGCGTCGATGTCCGTTTTCAGCGCGGCGAAGGCATCGCGCGTCAGCGCATCCAGTTCGTCGAACAGCGCGTCGATTTCGGCAGGATTCTGCTCGTCGAGCATCAATTGCGCAGTGTGGTAGTTCTCAAAGCCAATTTCGCGGGCGGCTTCGTTGCGGAGCCGCACCAACGCGAGGACGTCGTCCTGCAATAACGCTCCCACCTGTTTATGCGCCTCCCATGCGCGTTGCAGCAGCGCCGAGTCGGTGCTCGTTTTCAGCAGCTCGTCCAGTTCGTTATCGGTCATGCTCCTGCCGTCGACAACCGGACGGAACGTGCTGAACTTCAGTTCGGCGGCATTCTGCAACTGTACAATCCGCTCCATTTTATCGGGCGAGTACTGCTTCGATTTGTACGTATCGTAGAGCAGGTCGAGCTGGCGGCGTACCAGCGGTTCGAGATCTTCGGCGTACGTGCGCCAGTAGTCGATGTTATCGAACGACTCCTTGTCCGCGTGAATCTTCTGCAGAAGCAGCTCAAGCTCCGCGGCGGCGGCGTAGTCTTCTTCCTTCCCGCTCACAGCGGCGCGGAACGACGCCTTGTTGGCGTCGGCATAAAGGGGCTTTACCCGGCGTTCGTAGTCTTCTATAAATGCGCGAATCTGTGTCTTCATTTCGATGTACGTATATTGTGTGCGTTTCAGTGTACCAGTATAAGCACACCAAATATGCGGAAAGTGTTCCCGAAAACCAGCGGAGGCGCCGCGCAATGATCCTCTGTTTCTCCCCCAGTCCCGATAACAAACGCATTTACCGTATTCCTTCTCTTTCGCCCGGTCTCGTGAACCGCGCTACGGAAGTGGTGCGCTGGCTTTCCGGCAAGGGCGTCAATGCCGCACGCGCTGTTGCATACATGGGAGAGGATGTCCACTACACCGGATTCATGGGAAGCGATTTG
>CAYPBB010000002.1:18808-99084 GCA_964408855.1 uncultured Ectothiorhodospiraceae bacterium | reverse complement strand
TCTCCGCGCCGCGCATGTTACGCCACACCTGGTCTTCACCGAGGCGCATACGCGCAGTTGCATCACCGTACTGGAAGCCGAAACCGGCGAAGCTACCGAGCTTGTCGAGGATGCGCCCCCGGTAACGCCCATGGAAGCCGGTGCATTGCTGGCGCTTTTCCGCGAATTGCTGGATGCTCTGCAACCTGCTGCCGTGACGCTTTCGGGGAGTCTGCCTACGGGCTGCCATGCGGACTACTACATGAAGGCAATCGCCGCCTGCCGCGAGCGGGAGATTCCTGTTGTACTCGATTGCGCGAACGAGCCTCTGCGTCTCGCTGCCGCGGCAAAACCGGAGTATATCAAGATCAATGTGCACGAGCTGTGCGCTACGTTCCCGTTGCATGAAGGCGAGTTTGCGTTCGATGCGGCGCGCGCGCTTTCCACGCGGACCGGCGGGACTGTTGTGATCACCGACGGCGCGAAGCCGGTGTTCTTTTCCACCGCCGGCGGCGAGTGCCGGGCTTTGACGCCGCCGCGCATTCAGCCGGTAAATCCCATCGGCAGCGGCGATGCGTTCACCGGCGGCATTGCTGTTGGTCTTTCGCGCGGGTATACCGCAGATCGCGCCATTCGATTCGGCATCGCACTTGCCTCCGCCAATGCCCTGACGCTCGAACCGGGAATGGTGAAGCTGGAAGATGCGGAGGAAATGCTTGGCTTGCTTTAGCTGCGACTTGGGCTTTTGGTGAGTTGCTCGTAATGATGGCTGGGACGCACAGGGACTATCAAGGACACGCCGAGCATGGAGCGCTATTCTTCGTACCCTCCCCATCTCCGCCGCGGCGGATCAGGGCAGGCCGTTGGGAGTAACACGCGCGAATCATGATTCGCCCCTACGGGATTGGCATAACGAAGAGTGCAAAAACCGCTGTAGTCTGCCACACATAAAAAAACAGGCCGGCTCTTGCGAACCGGCCATGCGATGCTCTTGTATGTATCCGCGTGTCAGCCCAGGTAGGAGCGGAGCTGCTTGCTGCGGGAAGCGTGGCGTAAGCGGCGGATGGCCTTTTCTTTGATCTGACGGACGCGTTCGCGGGTCAGATTGAACTTCTCGCCTATTTCTTCCAGCGTCAACGAGTGCTCGCGGTCCAGCCCGAAGTACAGCCTGATCACCTCCGCTTCGCGTTCGCTGAGCGTGGCAAGCGCGCGGCGCACTTCAACGCGGAGCGATTCGTTCAGCAGCGTGTTATCCGGAGTGGGCTGGCGATCGTCCTGAATCACGTCCAGCAGGCGGTTGTCCTCGCCCTGGGCGAACGGCGCGTCGACGGAAATGTGGCGTCCCGAAATTTTCAGGGTATCCGCGACCTCGAACAAGGTCATGTCCAGTTCGGACGCCAATTCGCTTGCGCTGGGTTCGCGCTCGTAGCTTTGTTCCAGTTCGCTGAACTTCTTCCCGATCTTGTTCAATGCGCCGACGCGGTTGAGCGGGAGGCGGACGATGCGGGATTGTTCGGCGAGCGCCTGGAGAATGGACTGACGAATCCACCATACGGCGTAAGAAATGAACTTGAAGCCGCGGGTTTCATCGAACCGCTTCGCCGCTTTGATCAAACCGAGGTTCCCCTCGTTGATCAGATCGCCGAGCGACAAGCCCTGGTTCTGATACTGCTTGGCAACAGATACCACAAACCGGAGGTTGGCTTTCGTAAGCTTCTCGAGCGCGTGCTGCGCGTCGGGACCGTTGCGCTTGATCTTCCGGGCGAGCTCGATTTCCTCGTCCGGCGTCAGCAAGTCAACCCTGCCGATTTCCTGCAGGTACTTATCGAGCGATTGACTTTCGCGGTTGGTGTATTGTTTCGAAATTCTCAATAGAACACCTCTTTTAAGGCAACAAAGGTTTTCATGTATTGCGTTTCGGTACTAGAGCATTCAAAGTCGGGTCGAGGTCGATGCTGTCGATGATGCCGACGATGGTTGCGTCGGTCGGCGCCATATCTGCGGGCAGCGGAATCGAGGCTTCGCTTGCGGTAATGTACATCACTGTTTCTCCCTTGCCGGCGCCGATATTATTCACTGCTACGATCGGCTTGCCGACATTGTTCCGGTTGGCGTCGATGGGCTGGATAATCTCAAAGGCGGCGTTTTCCAGATTCGGATCTTTCACCGTCGCCCACACATTTCCTATGATCTTCGCAAAAAACATCGTATCCGTCTCAAAGGCTTGATATTAACACGCAAGACTGGTGGATAGTTTCAACGAATGCATTGCCGGTCAACGGGTTACGCATGCTCGCCAAAAACATCCAGTTTATCGACAATCGCCATAACGACGGCGTCGATCGGACGGTTGTACGTCAGCTTGGTCTGGCGGGCGGAACTCCCCTGCGCCACGAGGACGATTTCCCCGGCGCCGGCGCCGACGCTATCCACTGCAATCACCGGATCGTGATCCGGATCGATGTTGTACTCCAAATCGACCGGCTGGATTATAAGGATCTTGGTTCCCTGGAGACCTTCGTCTTTCCTGGTAGCCCAAACCGATCCGATGACTCTGCCTAGGGTCATGTACTCCTCGTTCAGATTGTAATCATGAATTCCTGGAGTTCTTCCCAGGAATGCGCCTGTTCGGCTTCCACCCCGGATACGAGGCGAAGATCTTTGTATAGACGGTACGCGTCCGGGCTGTACGTCGCCAGCGGAAGATCGCTCAACGCGCAGATTCCGGCGACCATACTGTTCCTGATCGAAACAGGGTTCGGCGAACCGCTTTGCGATACCGTCCGGTGAATGTCTCCGAAGGTCAGGGAATACTTATGATGGAACCCCAGCACCTTCAGGCCCCAGAGAACCGATTCCGCATGCCGGCGTTCGTCGTCCGTCCGCGTAATGGCGATGAGCTCCGAGGCGTTCAGCACCGATGTGAAACAGACGCTGTACGACATCAGCTTTCTCAACAACGAATGCGCCGGCGAATCGTGCTCCAGATACGAAATCATGACATCGGTATCCACGAATATTTCAGGACGAGGCAAGCGTGCCCTCCTTCGATCCGGGATACAACGCCATGATGCGTTCGCGCAACTGCAATCCGGTTGCCCCGGATACTCCGGCAAGCGCGCCTTCCGCTGAAAGAAAGCGTACTACGGCCTCTTCGGGCAATGCCTGCACTTCCTCGATCTTCTTCAAATCGGGGTATGCAGAAGGAATTCTCGATTCCGGATTGGTCATTCTCCGCCGGTGGCGCCGCTTTGTGTGACAACGGTTCGCAGTCCTGTGCATACAAACGTATGCAGCCAAGACTGCAAACTCAAATATACCATTGTGCCGGGCAACTCCCAAAAGCGCAAGTCGTTTGTTCTTCCTGTGTTTTGAGCTTTTTACTCGAATCAATCGTCCCGGACTACTCTGAAACTTCCACTTCAGCTACAACGAAAATCATTCGGAACGTGGTTGGTTTGGCGTCTTATCGACATTACGAAAGAAGACATCAATGATCCTGAATGCTACCAGCGTTCTGACTTGAAGTCTCCGGGATTTCATATTACCTTTCTCTTAGAATGTACCTTTTGAGTCACTTCTTTACGAACAATACGACCACGAACATGAAGCATTTTGTTGCTCATCTGGGCTGTGTATTAGCCTTGTGCTTCTTAACCGTTGCTTGCAGCGACGACCCGCAAAGTCCGAATCCACAGGCGAATGAACCTTCGATTCGATTCATCGCCGAACGGTTTTACACAACGCCGTCTGATACGATAGAAATCGTAGCAGAGGTCCGCGATTGTACGGAAGTACGGTGTTTCTTCGGCGACGGAACAGATGTTCGGCTACCGCTTGCGGGAGATTCGGTTCGTATCCGTCATGTTTATGATAGGAAAGGCGTCTTCGGTGTGAGAATTTCCGGATTGAATGATGGAGCTGAGTCCTGTGCCGATACAGCTGAGGTTCACGTACTCGATTATGTCCATCCGAGTGAAGCTACGACGGTCACCGTCACTATCAGCGGCATTAAACTGTTCTACACGTTTGTCGTTGCAAATGATTCGCTCAACGACGACAGCACATGGATAGCTGTGGAGAATGATTACGGCCATACGTTCATTCGTAGAACCGGAATCCCACCTTCTCCGGCCATTCTCCCATTACCGTGGAACGAATCGAATGCATCCAAATTCTATTCGAAGTATTATACAGATGCTCAGTCATGGGTCACTATGAATGCTGAGATACAGCTCAGTCCGGACGGCGCAAGTATCGCTCGAATGCAACTTGGCTCTTGTGAGTTTAAGGGAATGGATATCTGCGCCAGTCGAGATTCTGACCTGGTAATTTTGGAAAACATCGAATTAAAAGCCGATGAACCTCCATCGAAAAACCGCGCCGTCTACGAACGGCGGATTGAGTTTTTATGGAGCGACAGCATGTTGAGAATTTACCTCAGGAAACTAATTGCGAATCATGATTTTATGAATGATACAAATCCGTACAATACCTTAAAGTATCTGTATCATTTTGAACCGTATACATCCGTAACAATCCGGGTTGAATTCAGCAAGTAGATGCAGCGTCTCCGGCATACTTCGGAAGTTATAGCATATAAAAAGGGACGGGCATAACCGTCCCTTTTCCATTCATGCCAAATTGTCTTATCGGACAATCATCAGCTGCTTTTCTTCGAAATGGCTACCATTGGTCAACCGGTACACATACACACCCGCAGGAAGCGCAGATGTGTTGAACACCGCCGTATGTGAGCCGCTTTCCACTTGTCCATCCACCAGATCAGCGACAAGCATTCCGAGCGCGTTGTAGACTCGGAGCGATATGTGTCCGGCCTCCTGTAATGCGTATGTGATTGTGGTATTTTGCCCACCCGGGACCGGATTCGGATAGCTCTGTGCAAGTGAAATCCCTGTAGGCGTCTGCTGACCGGGGCGGTCGACGCCGGTGACAATATCGGAAATCGAACGCTCCCATAACCCGCCGCCATACAGTCCTGCGTAGAGTGTGCCGTTCCGCGCAAGCAATGCTTCGACATAATAATTGGGCAACTGCCCGGATACGGTCTTCCAATGATCGCCATAATCGGTCGAGTAGAATACGTATCCGGAATCGGCGCCGGCGAAGAGAAATGATCCGCCGTTTCCATCGGATGCCGCTGCTATCGACGGATAGAAACGCAGAGATTCAACGGGAGATATAAGCGTCCAGTGTTCGCCGTCGTCCGTCGAACGGTAGATGCTGTCGATCGACGCAGCAATCAGGGACATGCCGCCGGCTCCGTTTGGGACAGACAGTATATTGAAAATGTTCCTGTCGGCTATTCCATTTCCTGTAGGGATCCATGCCGCGCCTTCGTTTTCCGACTCATACAGATTGTCGCGCCCGGCGGCATAGAGTTTGAAATCTCCTCCCGGAAGCGGATGCACATGAAGATACCGGACATCCGGATGCGTAAGACCATTGCCGGAGGCGACCCAGGTATCGCCTGCATCGCTCGATTTGAATATCCCTGTCCTTGTCGCGGCTAAATGCATAAGTCCGCCCATGCCCGCGGGGAACGCAACGAAGCTATTGACATAGGTTTTCGGTAAACCGTTTGTGATTTCCTCCCACGAATCACCATTGTCGGTCGACCGGAATGCGCCCTGTCCCACATTCCCTGCAAACAGCCGTACGCCGTCGGTGAAAACGGATATGTTGAACGCCTCCGGTATGCCGTTGTTGACCGATTGCCACTGCGACATGGATTGAGAAGAACGGAACAGACCGTTGAACGTCGTTACCACCATCAGTTCATCGCCACCGGGGGTCAACGAAATATCCCTCACCGAAGAAGCGTACAATCCAGTGTTGGCCGGCTGCCAGCTTGCTCCCCGGTCGGTGCTGCGGTAAACCCCTCCGCCTGCGAGCGCCGCAAGGACAACGATATTGGAATTTTTATCCGGGAATGCCAGAAGATCGTTTACCGATGGGTACGGCATACCGGAATTGCGCTCCTCCCACGGAACGCCGGCGCCTTTGGAACGGAAAACACCATACCCGTTAAAGCTCAGATACTCCGGCGCTGTTCCGCTTTCCTCCGGTATCACGGTAACATCGTTTGCCATCATCGCCAAATGTGGAATATCGGCATGCGTCCAGGAATCGCCGTAGTCCATCGATACGTACATCGTATCGAACGATGCCGCCCAAACCCTGCCGTCGGGAAAGGCGCGCACAAGGTGGATATCGGTTGTCTTGATTCCCTGGGCAAGCCGTTCCCAGTTATCGCCGTTATCGGTGCTACGGAAGACTCCCCTTGTGAGCGAGCCGGCATAGAGATTCAGGCCGCCGTTGTTATCGATTGCCGCGGAAAGCGAGGCAACCAATGTCGTGCCGATATTTTTTGAAGAAATCGTCCAATTATCACCGTTGTCAGTCGAACGGAACACGCCATAGGATGTGCCGGCAAAAATTGCGGTGGAATCTCCTTTCCCGGTCACCGCCGCCATTTCATAAATCGCCGAGCCGGGCAAGCCAGCGTGAACCGCAACCCACGTATCGCCATAATCGGACGTCCGGAAAATGCCCATTTCGTTCGTGCCGGCGAAGATGTATGATCCGCCGTTGCTTCGCGCAACGGAAAGCAAACTGATGATATCCTTTTCGGTAATACCCGGTCCGCAAGGCTTCCAGCTTACTCCGCCGTCAGTCGAACGGTACAGCCCGAATTCATTCAGCGCGGCGAATGTCACCGCGTCGCCCTGCGGCGTGTATGCCACCGTCAGTGAATTGACCGCAGCGCCTTCGGGTCCTTCAATGTGACGCCACTGCGCGGTCGAGATGTTGATCGAGGTTATACCGACGAATGCGGCAATAATAAATCGTGCAAGAACGTTCAACTCGTTCTCCTTTCATACAATTATCTGTGAATTCTCTGTAATTACTCCGGACCGGAGTGCCGGTGCGAATTGTGTCCCTGTCGAATGTTCATGCGTCAACGTTTTCCGCTTCCGTACTGTATACTGACTGATTTCACACTATACGCGTCAAGGAGAAATAAGATTCGTAATGTCGCAATTAATTCTCGTCAGCGGGGTTTCCGAATACAAAAACAGACCGGGGCGGCTACAACCACCCCGGCCTGAATTACCAGAATGTCGGAAGCGTTAGGGACGAACGATAAACGATCCGGTCCGATACACTCCGTTGAATTCCACCTTATAAAGATAGATGCCGGGCTGTAACGAACCTGTCTGCAAACGGGATCCGCAGCTGCCTGCATTCAAGGGTTCATCTTCCACATCGGCAAGATGCATCCCAAGAGCATTGTACACGGAAAGCACAAGACGTCCCGGCTGTGAAACTGTATACTTGAATTCAACGCTATGTCCCGCGGGAACGGGATTCGGATATACTTCGTCTATCTCCAGTACCGGAAGCGAAGATTCGCAGCCATCTTCAATACCGGTCGCGAAACGGGCTATCGAGTATTTCCATATCCCCGCCTTGTCGCACCCTGCAAAAAGGGTATCCCCAAGAACGGTCATCGCCGTCAGTGTATTCTCGGATGGGAGCGACCCGGGGAGCGCCTTCCATTCTTCCCCGTCATTGACGGTGTAATAGACTCGGCATTCCTGCGTCCCTGCGAATACGATACCGGCAGTTTTGTTGTACGACGCGAGATGCGTCACCGTAGATGCTCCGAGTCCGGTATCCATGCGCTGCCAGTGAATGCCGTCGTCCTGCGAGCGATACACTCCTTTCTCTACCGAAGCAAACAGCGACCAATCGGAGGTGCTTCTCCGGCCTGAAACGAATTCATCAGGCGAGGTGGACGGCAGTCCATTTCCGGATGCCACCCAAGTCGATCCTGCATCAGTGGACCGGTACACCTCATCGATGGTTGAGACCAGAACGACAGCTCCGCCGGTTGCCGACGGATGGACATGCAGCGCCTTGCACACGCTTCCGGGCAGTCCTGAATTGGCGCCGCTCCATGACGCCCCGTTATCGCTTGAGCGGTAAACACCCTGAGATGTCCGTACAAACAGGAACGACGGATTGGGAGAAAGTTGAAGCGTTACGATATCCGAGACGGCTCCGGAAGGAAGACCTGTTCCGCTGGAATGCCAGCTCGCCCCCATGTCGGACGAGCGGTACATTCCCTCAAGGAGATTCGCCGCGAACATCGACGAATTGTTGTGTCCAAGCGCAAACGTGTATTGCATCGGCAATCCGGAATTTGCCGCGCGCCACGAAGCTCCGTTTCCTTCTGAACGGAACACCCCATTCCAGTCGGTCGCAGCAAACAATTCGCTTCCATCCGGACTCTCGCATAGCTGCTTAACAGACGCAGCGCCGAAGCCTGTATTCGCCGTCTTCCAGGAGGCGTCCGTTTCCACCCTGCGGTATATTCCGCCGCCGGAGGAACCAGCAAGCAGGACATTCCCTTCATTCTCATCGGTAAACGATATGAGGCTCGAAAGATAGCGGCAGTCCACACCGTCGTTGAACTCCTCCCACGATAGGCCGTTATCTTTCGAACGGCTGAGACCGAGAAACATCCCTGCTGTGTAGATTGAATATCCTCCATGTCCGTCCGGCAGAAACTCGATCCCGATAAAATCCCGGTTCAGATGGTCGTCCGCTATCTGCGTCCACGATGCGCCATCGTCGGTTGTACGGTACATCGAATTGTTAAATCCGGCGTAGAGCGTTCCATCGGGGTGAATGGCAAGGCTCAGTACTGCTTCACTCTGTGGATGCGCGTACATCTGAGTCCAGGTTGTACCATAATCGGCCGAAGAGAATATTTTCCCGGAGGTTGTTCCGGCAAACAAGACGGATTCGCCGTCATCATTTTTACGCGCAGCAAGGCAAAGCACAGTATGCGATTCCAGTCCTGTGTTTTTCTTGTTCCATGTACCGCCGTTATCGCTCGAAGAGAAGACTCCGGCATCTGTTCCCGAAAAAAGATACCCTGTACCCGTTTGGTTTGTACAAAAGGTAAAGCATCGCACCGGCGAAACGGGAAAACCCGAGCGTGCATTTTTCCAGGTTATCCCATAATCGGATGAACGCGAAACTCCGTCTCCGTTGAATCCGGCGTAAAGCAGGGAGCCGCCGTTTCCGTCGGGAGCGGCACAGAGGGCGGTAATATTCATGCTTAGGATTCCATTGTTGCACTCTCGCCACGAATGCCCGCGATCGGTGGAGCGGTACACGCCGAGCGAGGAGGTGCCAGCCATTAGAACCAGCGAACTATCCTCTGAATAGCCTTTTGTGAGGCAGGAAATGCTGCCGCCTTCCGGACCGTTGATGTGAATCCACTGAGCGCTGGAATGAGCTGAGATAAGGATCGCAATGATTGCGATAAAACTAATCGGGCGGCAAAAAGACATATAAGACACCTTGAGTTCAGGATGGCAGAAGATTTTTCCATTATAACAGAGAATGAACAGGCATAAAAGGTTACGTAAAATGTTAAGTTTTCGATTCATTTGAAATAGAAAATGGGAGGAATACCCAAACCTGGGTAGCTCGACGTAAAAACCGGCATGCTCGCGTCTCAACGGAGAAAGTGCATTCTCCGGCAGCAGCCTATGGATGTGCACGCATTTAGAAATGCATAAGGATGCAATGACAATACCATACGAATCCCTGCGCGGATCGACGATGGAAAACGTCTGGAAATATTCTGTCTCGTCTCCATGTACGCGCCGCTGGTTCAACCGAGGACGCTCTTGCAAGAACTGCATATTTCGATCTCGATGCGCTGGGAATATTGCAAATACTCCGTACATTTGTTATTAGTCCCAGAACGCGATTTTCGCCGGAAGGACGCACACACTAATTAGCAGCACGCCGCAAGGCGGACATGTCCCGCTCGCAGGAGGGACGTGCATGAGAGTTCCTCTCAAAGATTCACGGAACCCCATGAAACGAATGAAAGAAGAAGAAACGAAACAGGAAGAATTCCGCATTGAACACGACTCGCTGGGCTCCATGGAGGTACCTGTGGATGCTTACTACGGTACGCAGACCCAGCGTGCAATCGATAATTTCCCCATTACGGGCGTAACGATTGCAAATTTCCCCCACCTGATCCGCGCGCTGGCGCTCGTCAAAAAAGCCTCCGCCCATGCGAACATGGATCTCGAAATTCTCGACAAGAGCGTCGGCATGGCGATCTCGCGCGCGTGCGACGAGCTTCTCAAAGGCAGATACCGCGATCAGTTCCCGGTGGATGTATTCCAGGGAGGCGCAGGCACATCCACGAACATGAACGCCAACGAGGTAATTGCCAATATCGCTCTCGAATTTATGGGTCACCGGAAGGGCGAATACAAATACTGCCATCCGAACGACCACGTCAACCTTTCCCAATCAACCAACGACGCCTACCCGACGGCGGTGAAAATGGCGCTCTATACCCACCTCGAAGAACTCACCACCGCCATGGCGGAGTTGAAGACGGCGTTCGAGTTCAAGGAAGTGGAGTTCTCCGACGTTATCAAGATGGGGCGCACCCAGCTACAGGATGCCGTGCCCATGACGCTCGGACAGGAATTCAGCACCTACGCCGCCATGCTGGGCGAAGATATCAAGCGGCTTCATGAAGCGAAGCAATTGCTGCGCGAAATGAACCTCGGCGCGACTGCCATCGGTACCGGATTGAATGCTCCGGAAGGCTACACCGATAAAGTGCGCATGTACTTCAACCAGTTCGGTCAGGTCACGTTTATCACGGCGGTGAACCTGATAGAAGCAACGCAGGACGCGGGCGTGTTCGTGCAGCTCAGCGGTGTGCTGAAACGTAATGCCGTGAAGCTCTCGAAAATCTGCAACGATCTGCGCCTGCTTTCGTCCGGACCCCGCGCGGGACTGAACGAGATCAACCTGCCGCCCATGCAGCCGGGTTCTTCCATCATGCCGGGCAAGGTGAATCCGGTGATTCCGGAGGTGGTGAACCAGATTTGCTTCCAGGTCATCGGCAACGACGTTACCGTGTCCATGGCGGCGGAAGCGGGACAGCTTCAGCTCAACGTCATGGAGCCGGTAATTTTCTTCTGCCTTTCGCGCAATCTCGAGCTGTTGACCAACGGCTGCCGGACGCTTGCGCGCAAATGCGTGACAGGCATCACCGCCAACCGCGACGTCTGCCGCTGGTACGTGGAACGCAGCATCGGTCTGGTGACAGCGCTGAACCCGATTATCGGTTACGAAAACTCCTCGGAAATCGCGAAGGAAGCCCTCAAAACCGGTCGCGGTATCGTGGAGCTTGTCATCGAAAAGGGCTACATGACGAAGGAGGAACTCGATTCCTTCCTCAATCCCGAAAACATGACCCGCCCAGGCTTCATCAAGAAGAACGGCGCATAGAAATACCAACGGTTGTTAACGCAAACGCCGGCGAACCGCCGGCGTTTTTTTGTTGTTATGTACCAATATCAGTGTTTTCTGGCGCTCTTTCGCATATTATACATGCGTTCAGTGAACCCGCCTTCCCGCATGAACCTGTCAGCCTGCACCGAAAGCTGTTTGTCCAGGAAATAGCAGCAAAGATTTAATACCGCAAGCGCGGCGTTTGCCGCTAACTCAGAAGACATCTTATCCTTTTCATTGTCCTTGCGGGTCCCTGCAGGTCCTTGAGTGTCCGTGGTTTCAATTCGCTGCAGTTCGCTTTTTACCCAACGCCTAAATTCAAGCAGCGTTCTGCAACGCAGTGCTTTATACCGCATCAATGCCGGGTGGTTGTTCGGGTATATTTCCAGCGCATGCTGGCGCAGATAGTCTTCATAGTCAAGGCGCAATTCTTCCAGACTTGCGCGGGCTACATTGGTAAGTTTCAGTTCGGTTTTCTTCGAAGTCCCCGAAGCCAGGCTGCCTTCGGCGATGTTCTGTACCCCGGAACGCGCCGCCTGCGCCATCGGGTCGTGGGTGCGGCTGCGCTTGCTTATGTACGTATCGCAAAAGCGCAAGGTAATGTCGTAAATCAGGCGCGCCAGTTGAAAGCTATGCAGTTTGCGGTAACCGCCGTGCAACGGAATAAGGGGTTCTTCGTTGTTGGTGTTTCCCATTTTGTATTCCCAAAGTGTTTCAAGGACGGACAAGGACTATCAAGGACGGACACGGACCTGTGTGCCAAACGCCCTGCTCAGTAGCCCGTTCGTATTTATAAATAACGCAATACGCAAAGCTACATAGTAGCGCTGCAACATTCAATCTGTGAATGTTGCAGCGTAAATTCTGTTTTCAGTCCCTGTTGGTCCTTGTAAGTCCCTGTTGGCCCTTGTACGCTGTTACTCTCTTGTCAGCCTCTTGTACTTCACCTTCTGCGGGTGCAGGGAATCGAGGCCCAGTTCCTTTTTGCGGTACTGCTCGTACTGGGTGTAGTTGCCGTCGTACCAGATAACGCCCAGTTCGCCTTCGAAAGCAAGTATATGGGTGGCAACGCGGTCGAGGAACCAGCGGTCGTGGGAAATAACCACGGCGCAGCCTGCAAAATCCAGCAGGGCTTCTTCGAGAGCGCGGAGTGTGTTCACATCGAGGTCGTTGGTAGGCTCATCGAGCAGTAGCACGTTTGCGCCTTCCTTCAGGATTTTGGCAAGATGAACACGGTTGCGTTCGCCGCCCGAAAGCGCGCTGCATTTCTTCTGTTGATCGGAGCCACTGAAATTGAACTTCCCGACATACGCCCGGCTGTTCATTTCCCGGCCGCCGATATTGAGAAGATCCAATCCCCCCGATATTTCTTCCCACACCGACTTTTCCGGGTCCAGCGGGCGGCTTTGATCGACGTACACGAGCTGCACGGTTTTACCGACTTCGAACGTGCCTTCGTCCGGTTCAAGCTTCCCCGTGATCATGTTGAACATGGTGGTTTTACCCGCGCCGTTCGGTCCGATAATACCGATGATGCCGCCCGGCGGCAGATTGAAGTTCACGTTTTCATACAGTAACCTGTCGCCGAAGCCTTTCGCGACGTTTTCGGCGTTGATCACTACATCGCCCAGGCGCGGACCGGACGGGATGACGATTTCCATTTCCTCGTTGCGCTTGTCGTAATCCTGCGCCAGCAATTCCTCGTACGCCGAGATACGCGCCTTGCTCTTGTCGTGCCTGCCCTTGGGATTCATGCGCACCCATTCCAATTCGCGCTGCAGGGTTTTCTGGCGTTTGCTTTCGCTCTTCTCTTCGAGCGCCAAACGCGCCTGCTTTTGTTCAAGCCACGATGAATAGTTGCCTTCGAACGGTATTCCGTGCCCGCGGTCGAGTTCAAGAATCCAGCCGGCGACGTTATCGAGGAAGTACCTGTCGTGGGTAACGGCAATAACGGTACCGGGGTATTGATGCAGGTGGTGTTCCAGCCAGGCAACGGATTCGGCGTCGAGATGGTTGGTGGGCTCGTCGAGCAGCAACACATCGGGCTGCATCAAGAGGAGGCGAACCAGCGCGACGCGGCGGCGCTCGCCGCCGGAGATGACGTTCACCGGCGTGTACCCCGGCGGACAGCGGAGGGCGTCCATTGCCTGTTGCAGCTTGCTGTCGAGGTCCCACGCATCCAGCGCTTCAATCTTCTCCTGCAGTTTCGCCTGTTTTTCCATCAGCGCGTCGAAATCGGCGTCCGGTTCGGCGAAGGCGGCGCTCACCGCTTCGTATTCCTTGAGGAGATCGACCGTTTCCTGCACCGCTTCTTCCACCACTTCCTTCACGGTTTTGTTGGGGTCCAGTTCGGGTTCCTGCGAGAGGTAGCCGAAGCTGATTTCCTTATCCGACGTGATGTTGCCGATGTAATCCTGGTCGATTCCGGCGATAATTTTCAGCAGCGTCGATTTACCGGCGCCGTTCAGACCCAGCACGCCGATCTTGGCGCCGTAGAAGAAGGAAAGGTAGATATCCTTGAGCACCTGTTTGTTCGGAGGGTATACTTTCCCGACTCCGATCATGGAGAAGATAATTTTGTGGTCAGCCATAATCCTGATTGATGGTTGGTAGTAAAGCGCCAATATACGAAAGGGAGCCGAGACGGGGAAAAGGACGGGTCGCGAAGCCCGGCGGATGACATGGATGCCAGCGGCGCTACCGCTTCAGCCGTTGCCGCACCGCTAGCGCCAGCAAGCCTAAAAACACCGGCGATAACACCGACTGCGCGACATAGACAAGAAGCGCAAACCACTCGCTTGACGGCGGCGCTTCAGGACGTAGGAAGAAGCCCGTTTTAGCAGATAATATCAGGGCGTTAAACCAATGCCCTGTGTAGGTAATAAAATGACCATTATTGTCCAATACATTAAACGCTCCCCACCAGTACACGATAAACGGCACGATAAACACGCCCAGCACCCACAGTAGAGGTTGCGTCACGCGTTCACCGTAACCGGCGGTTATTCGGTAGAGCCTGACAAGCGCCCACGTACCCAGCGGTGTATTAGGATTACGCCGCAAAGCTTCCTTTTCGCCGTAATGAAAATCTCCCATTTCCCGGTAAGCGTGCCTCTGTTCGTAGTTGAGCTTCAGTTCGCGGTATGTGCGTTCAAGGTAATCCCAGGTATGGCGATTGTCGGTAACAATTCGCAATTGTAAATGTGGTTTGTGCTTCTTTATATAGGTATGATTAAGATGATTGTAACGTTTCCAATGAGGTGGTGTAGATTTAAGAGAGATATAAAATTGCTTGATCTGGCGTTTTACTGCTAACGGAATTCCTTTTATCCACGACTGGGTTTTGTTTAAACGGTTAATAACGTAATGATGAATGTAAGTTAGAATATTCCGATATCGCAACCACCAGATATCATTGGAATACTGCATATAAAGTATTTCATCAAAGAGGGGAGCTCCGATTGCAATATCAGAATCAGAGGAGTATTCTACATAAGTGATTATGTTGTTGTCAGGTTGCGAAAAACGGGATAGCGCTTCCAGCTCTTCCAGCAACCCGTTGCGCCTGCTTTTGTTGTTCTTGGTTGCCACCGATGCACGATATTCTTCAATGGAAAGCGTACCGTTTTTTAGCTTCCGCCGTTCGCGCCAGTTAGGCATTTTTGCCCATTGTATGCTGGTAAACTTGAATTGCGAAATGTCCGTATTTGTAAACAACGCCCTGCTGAAATCCGCGCTGCCGAATTCCACCAGTTCCGGTTTATCGAATATCACCGATTGAAAATCCAGTTCGCAATTTTGGAATATGCGGGATTGAGAACGCTCTCCTTGCTGGCGTGAATCGACACTTTGCTGGAAGACTGCCCTGTCCATGAACCGCACAGTTCTGAACGTACACGTACCGGTAAAGTAGACATCAATGAAATGCGCTTCGGTGTGAAATATTGTTTTTATAAAATTGATATTATTCAACGTGGCATGAGTAAAATTTGGACAATCGTAGAATTGGGAAGCGCAACAGTACATTATTGCATTGAACCTGGCTGCACGAAAATCTGCCATTCCTCGAAACCGAGTTGACATGAAGTAAGCATTACCATTGAATACGGCAGATTTAAACTCTGCACTGCCTGTAAATCGTGTCTTTTTGAAGTTCACTTTTTTCTCAAAGACTGCTTGATTAAACAAAACACGATTTTCAAAGATCGTGGATCGGAAATCTACATCATCGGAAAATAAAGTATTATAATAGGAAACATCATCCTCAAAATTCGATGCCCTGAAAGACACTTTTTTAAGGAATTGTGCTTCCCGAAAGTCTGCCCAATCTGAGAACCGGACACCATGGAAGTCAGCTTCTCCGATAAAATGCGCGTTATCGAAATGCGTATCCCATGCGAACCGAGAATTATGGAAGTTTGCCTCGCCGAAGAACCAGGTACGGGAGAATTCAGCCGTACGCGCGAACCGGGCATCGGAGAAATCAGCTTCTCCTCTGAATCGCGCATTTGAGAAATTTACTATTTCGGTGAATCGAGTATTTCCAAAGTTCGTCTCTCCGTAGAATCGAGTTTTCGAGAAATTAACTTCACTGAAGAACCGGGTACACCATAAGTTCGCCTCACTCTTAAATTTTGCTCGCTGGAAGTCTACCTTCCCTGAGAAGCGAGCAGAAATTAAGATTACATTCCCAGTGAATCTGGCTGATTGGAAGTCCGCCGTTCCCATAAACTGGGCTTCCCAGAAATACACCAGCTTAGTAAACCGGGCGAATGAAAAATCCACATCTGATTTAATTATGGATCCACTAAAGTACACCTTTACTGGGAACACCATATAACCGAAGTTTCCTTCTCTCCGCTTCCTATGCGCAGCAAACACCCGCTTGAACGAGTATTTTTTGTTTTTGCTCTTCAAATGCAGAATGCATGTGTCTCTGCCGGGTAGCGCGTACAAGCCGCATACATCATAATGCCGACATTGTTGTCGATCCTTGAGAATCTTCCTGCCGGGAAAGCGCAAATGGAGTTCAGTCATAAAGAATTACGCCCAGTGTTGTACGGCAAACTTACGGAATATGGGGAAGAGGGGAAAGAGGGAGGCTACGGGATCAGGTTTGCTGCAACACGAATCTTCGTTGCCAATACGTTTTTACGCACACCGGCCATAAGAAAACCCGATGCCTCCGGAGAAACATCGGGTTTGCAGTTCTATTAACAGTACGAGTCGGTTACGATCGCTCGCCGCTCGCTTCCACCATGAATTGCGTCATGCGGGAAACGAAGTCCGTTGCGGAGGTCAGGTTGCCGTCGAGGAGGAGCGCGCCTTCGTAGAGCTGGTTGACGAACATCCGAATGCGTTCCTTCTCCGCACCCTGGCTCTGCATCGCGACCAGATTTTGCAGCAGGGGATGCTGTATGTTGATTTCCAGTATCCGTTTCGCGCTTTCGAAGTTCTGGTTCATGAGCTTCATCATGCGCTCCATGTGAACGTCGAGTCCGGCTTTTCCGGCGACGAGAACGGCAGGCGAATCCACCAGGCGGCGCGATGGACGCACGTCCTCCACCTTGTCGCCAAGCGTTTCCTTGAACAGTTCGATGAGCGGTTTGGCGGCTTCTTCCTGCGCGTCGCGTTCCTTGTCCTCTTCCTCTGCGATATCCGCCTTTTCGATGGAGGTCAGCGGCTTGCCGTCGAATTCCGGGATGAACGTAATGGTGAACAAGTCCACCGGATCGGTCAGGAGCAGCACTTCCAGACCGTTCTTCCTATAGTATTCCAACTTGGGATTGCGCAGCAGCACATCGCGGTGTTCGCCAAAGAGGTAGAAGATCTCCTTCTGGCTCTCCTTCATATTCTTGACGTACTGCTCGAGCTGGATCATCTTCCCTTCTTCCGTCATCGTGGTCTCGAAGCGCAGCAGATCGATGACGCGGTCCTTGTTCGCGAAATCGCTGTTGACGCCCGTCTTGAAGCGGGGCGAAAACTGTTTGTAGAATTTCATGAAGCGCTCATCGTCTTTATCGGACCATTCTTCGAGCAGGCCGAGAATTCTGCCGGTAATCACTTCGCGGATCTTCGTCATAACGGGCGAGTTCTGCGTCACCTCGCGGCTGACATTCAGCGGCAGGTCTTCGGTATCCACCACGCCCCTGAGAAAGCGCAGGTAATCGGGCACCAGGTCCTTGCAGCTTTCCATGATCATGACCTTGTTGGAATACAGCGCGAGCGTTTTTTCATCCTCGTCGCGGTAATACGCCTGCGGAGCGGTGCCGGGGATGTAGAGCAACGCCTTGAAGTTCACCTTTCCTTCGATGTTCAGGTGCAGGTGCGCCAAGGGCGGCTGCCAGTCGTTGGTGATGAATTTGTAGAATTCCGTGTGCTCGTCTTCGGTGATATCGTCTTTCTTCTTCTGCCAGAGCGCCTGGACGGTATTCACCTCCTCGCTGCCGACAAACACGGGGAAATCGACGAAGTTCGAGTATTTCTTGATGATGTTCTTGATGCGGTACTCGTCGGAGAAATCGTCGAACTCATCCTTGAACTTGAACGAGATGGTCGTGCCGCGAGTGGGTTTGTCGATCTCCTCGATGGTATAGGTGCCTTCGCCGTTCGAGGTCCACCGGTAGCCTTTGCTTTCCGGGTCGGCGTGGCGTGTTTCCACCACAACCTCGTCGGTGACCATGAAGATGGAGTAAAATCCGACGCCGAATTTCCCGATCAGATCGGCGGATGCGCCTTCGCCGCCTTCCTTCGCCTGCTTGACGAACTCCAGCGTGCCCGAGCTTGCCACAGTGCCGATCCGGTTGACGAGGTCTTCCCGCGTCATGCCGATTCCGGTGTCCTCGATACGGAAGGTGCTTTCCTGCCTGTCGACGGTAATCGTCGCGTGCAGCGGACCCTCTGCGTCGAGGATGTTCTGGCTGGTGAGTTTCAGGAAGCGCACTTTGTTCAACGCATCGGAAGCGTTGGAGATGAGTTCGCGCAGGAATATTTCCGGATGCGTGTACAGCGAATGCACGATGAGGTGCAGAAGCTGCTTCATCTCCGCTTTGTACTCGAATGTTTCAACGTTATGGGTCTGTTCTTCGCTCATGGTTCTACTCTCGATTTATTTCATTGACTTATTCATGTTCGTACCTGACTTTATACCCCTCCGTCGAAGCCGGATGAAAACGTCCGTCGGTTGCCGGAGGGTCGCCTTGACGCCCATTTCTTCGCGTCGTGGCGGGGGAATCTCTTGCTCTTCGTTGTAACCCCCCGATTGCCGGGATGGACGTCTATACAAATCCGAAGCAATCCACTGCGGCAATCGACCCCCTATTAGGGGGGTGGGCTTAAGAGACAGCGAATGCACATATCTACCGCATACGATAATGGGTAAATGAATACATCCACTCCTCATCCCGGACTCGATCCGGGATCTCTGCTCCGCCTCTGGCGGACTGCCGGTTGTCCTCAACCGGCTTCACTATTGTGACCCCCCGATTGCCGGGATGGACATCTCAACAAATCCGAAGCAATCCACTGCGGCAATCGACCCCCTATTAGGGGGTGGGCTTAAGAGACAGCGAATGTACTTATCTACCGCATACGATAATGGGTAAATGAATACATCCACTCCTCATCCCGGACTCGATCCGGGATCTCTGCTCCGCCTCTGGCGGACTGCCGGTTGTCCTCAACCGGCTCTGACGGAGGGTACGATCCATCGCTCTATGTTTTGCGATGGATCGTGGGGGATTTCTTCCGCTCATCCACCCAGTCGCTAACCGGATCAACTAGCACTAAATGTAACAATTTGAACGGATTGTAGAAAAACCGGGAAGGGGGAGTCGGGATTTGCCCTCCGATGTGAACTTGGAAATGTTCAATCAAATCTTGAAGTCGTAGAAGGCAATACATGAACTGTTAAAGCAATATCTCTTTCCTCGGTATTTTTAAAAACAATTGTATATCATTGTCATTAATCACTATTTTCAGTATCAGAATGTTTAGGAAGCGACAACGCATCGAGTAGAAAACTTTTTGTATCATTTTCTTTATTGAACCTAGAAATGGCATCCATCAATTCTGAATTATGGATAATGTTCGCAATAGCATCCATATTTTTCGTGTATGTTGCGAAAGAATGCATTACCCCGGCATTTTTTAGGGCATCTGTGGCACCAAGCAAAGATTTGTCGATTTCTTTTAAAAAATTAGCAAGACCAATTGAATTTGTTGCTTCTGCAATCTGATGCCTTATACTTTGCGAGCGTGGAATAGAATCAGCGATACCTGAAGTTGCACCCATTATACTTGATAAAGAATTTCCCCCTATTAAACTCTCTATTGAATCACGATCTGATCGCTGGTGTTCATGCATGCGCTCAGCGAGATTAAATGTGGATGTATTGGACTCAAAATTAAGAGATTTTTCAAGATTTTCAATATTAACACCCTCGGGAATACTTCCATCGATTACTTTGGCCATTTTGGGAAATCTAGTGGTTTTAATGAAGATGCATTGTTTCTGGGTACGCTCGAAATACTCTTTACGAAGCAATGGATGGCATTCTAGTTTTCCATTGTACTTTTTCCACCAATCCTCTTTGTTGTCGCTAGTTACAAAAATTAAGTGTTTTTTTAATTTCTCATTATGCCTTAAAATTTCTTCCCATATTATATTATCTCCAAATGCGAAGTCTTTACTATTGTCCTTAAATCCTGGCGGGATTTGTTTTTCGTGGCGCTTCTTTGCTTCTTCAAGAAATGTATTATTGCATGAGTTGTCATGTAAATCCGCAATTGGATCGTTGATTCTATTTCCCATCAACGGTTTGATTTTACTTAAAACTGTATCTTCTTTAAGTAACATCTCGTATTCAGAATGTCCCTTCGTGATTTTTACAATCTCACGCTTTAGTACTCGATTGATCTTCGATTCAATATTATTGATATCTATAAAATAGTGCTTATCGCCAATCTCATTCAGATTATCATTGAGTTGTTTTAATGCTTCTTCCAATTTTTTTACGGCCTTATTTGCTTTGTTCAATTGATCACATATCACAATTTTCCGATCACTGAAGAACTCGTGTGCAACTTGATATGGAAACCAAAGTCGAGGGAAAATTTTTTTTGATTTTAGTATCGAAAACAGATCCTCCCTCTGTTTTTCTGGAAGCCGATAGAAATCTAATAGAACATTAGTATCAAGTACTATCGTACCAACAGACTTGACTTCATCGAAAACTGATTTTGGCAGATCAAATAAATGCTGAAACCGTTCTGGCATGACTATCCTCCATGACATTCCATACCTACAATATCACAAGAGAAACTTTCTTTGTCAAGGGACACAAAATGCGTCAATCTCCGCTTATCCCGCCGCTTTACTTCGCTCCAACGACGATGATTTCGTAGGGGAAATTCCGGGACGCGATTGCGGGATCGCTGGAGATGCGCCCGATTCGCCGGTCCAGTTCCTTCAGGCTCATGCGGGGAATACCGAGCAATGTCAACTCGTCGTCGGTTTTCACTGCTTTGTATTTCTTGTGCGGCTGACTTCCTTCTACAAACACAAGCCGCATTTTGCGCACAAGCAAATCGCCATCCAGCGTATGGATTGAAGCATAGACAAATTCCCCGCCGGGGACCTGTTTCGGCTGAGCGTCGGCGCCTTTGAATTTTTCGAACCGCGCCCTGAACAGCACGTAGTTGTATCCGGCACCCTCGGTGAAAATCGTTGTCGTTGAATCGCTGTTCAATCGAATCCGTGCGTCGAGTCCTTCGTATTTCAGAAACGCCTGTTCCGCCTGCTTCGGTTTGTAGCCTTTGATGAATTTCAGCGTCGGCAGCAGGTTGATTCCTTCGATGGATGTTACCGGATGAAATTCGAATACATGATCGGGATTGGTGGTGGTAAACGGCTCCAAGAGATCGCCCTGAACCTGCGGCTCGCCGCCGGCATGTTCACACCAGATCCGCCATACCCCGCTGAGGCTCACCGGCTCGCCTGTTCCAGTTGCACCGGCGACGGCCTTCCGCGCCTGTTTTTCAGCCTTCGCGTTCATGATTTCAGCGACGATCGGCAACCCGATGGCTTGCGAACGTCCGGCGATATGCAGATCCCCGTCGCTCGAAGGCGCATTCGGCGATTTATGCGCTTTATCGATAATGAACGGCGCATGCTGCATCAGTACGCTGTCCTTGTACTTCCGGATGAAGTCGTTTCGCAATGTGATGGAGAGCGATTGCGCGTGGGCGTACGCACCGAGCGATAGCCACAGTGCACAAATGGAGAGTAAGATTGGCCGAATCTTCATTGCTGTCATATTCAAGCCTTTCATAACCGGATAATTACGATCAACAATAGCGTGTATTGACGCAAACAATATACTCCCTGCGCTGTTCTATTGAAAGTACTATTCAGTGACTGGAAATACCTTATGTAAGTCGGCTATTTCGTTATCGATGCCCTCTCCCCATACTCCCTGTGCAGAGCCTTATCCCCATACTTGTCGTGAGCGGTATCGGCAAGCTCTTCCGGCAAATAGCCGGAGGAGATGGATGTGACGCATACCTCGCGCCTGGCATCGTCGACGCGGTAATGAATGCGCCATGTCCGGTACGCAAGGGTGTACCGCTCATCGCCGTGGCTCGTGATGCGTTTGCGTTCGCTGTTGCGCGGATCGAACTGCAACTGCACCGAAGCGTAATTGCGGAGGTTGATTCCGGCGCGCTCCAGCAGCCATTCCATCTGCTGCGCCCCTTCGGGTGAGGCAACGACATGGTACTCGGGCAGATCGCCGGTACTCGCCCAACCGGTCGCGGCGCCGGGGAAGGCATCGCAATACGGGATATACGGTTTGATATCGAAAACCGGCGTGCCGTCAAGCATATCGAGTCCCGATATGTGCACGGTCAGTCCTTCCACACGCTCGAGCCGGACGCAGCTCATACCCAACGGATTGGGGCGGTGCGGCGAACGCGTCGCGAATACGCCCACTTTGCGGCGGGTATGGCGCGGAGGCTGCACCATCGGCTTCCAATTGTCGTTCAGGTGAAATTGATAGATCACCCAGATGCGCTCGAAGCCTTCGAGTTGCGTCAGCGCCTGCTCGTAGTTGTGACCGGGAAGCAGTTCTATCGTCCCCGTCGCCGATTCATCCAGCACACCCTGGCGGGGAGTTTCGTACCGGTACTTCCGTTCGCAACGGATGTAGCCGATTGGGGCGAGTTCAAGGGGCATGAGTTGAGACGGCGGTGTGAATACCACTATTCGTTTAGGTTGAGTTCATTTTCAATTTGTTCAATTGTCGGTAACGACGAACTCAGCTTTTCCGGGAGCGAGCGCGTCAACAAGTACTCGGATATTCCGATAGGTGTATCTATCCCGCGTAATGTGTACTCCGCGACTACTCGGTTTTTTTGTTGACAAAGGATGAGTCCGATGGTGAGAGAATCTGTGCTATGCTTTAATGTGGCGTCGACCAGATTGCAATAGAAATTCATTTTCCCTGCATATTCGGGAGTAAACTCCCCCGTTTTCAAGTCTATGACGATGAAACAACGCAGCGCGACATGATAGAAAAGCAGATCAATTACGTATTCGCGACCTTCCAGGTGCAACGGATACTGGTTTCCCAAAAAGGCGAAACCTTGACCCAGCTCAATCAAAAAGTTCTTGAGATTGCTCATCAGTGAGCTTTCCAATTCGTACTCCCTGAATTTCGTATCAATCGTCAGAAAATCAAAATTGTATGGATCTTTAAGCGTTTGTTCAGCCAGACCGGAATACGGCGCTGGTAGGCTTTGCGCGAAGTTATTCGTTGCTTTCCCGGCGCGCATGTGCGCGTTCGTCTCAACCATCGTTCCCAGAATATCTCGACTCCATCCTTCTTCCGCTGTTTTATACACATACCATTCACGTATCGAGCGGTCTTTAATCTTGGAGATCAACAGAATGTTATGTCCCCATGGCAACTGGAGTATTGCGGCTTCAAATGAGCTTCGGTTTTCATCAGAGGTACGAGTAGAATGATTTCCGGGTAATGCCGGAAATAGTGCCACAGGCTGTGGCACAAATTGGAACTCGGAGTATTCCCGGTAGAACTGTAACATCCTGAAGAAATTCCTGTACGAAAAACCGCGCTGTCCAGGCAATTCCGAGCGTAAATCGTTTGCCAGCCGTTGTAGTACTTTTGTGCCCCATCCTTCAGACAACTGTCTTTCGTGGAGCGACTTACCGATCCTCCAATATAACTGTATCAACGCTGCGTTGACATGAACGGCTGCTTTGACCTGCGATTCTCTAATCCTGGTTTTAATCTCCCGGAGGAGTTCGCTATATGTTGAGGCATCAATCATAAACCCATCGCCCGAGGTAGACGCAAGAAAGGGGAAATGTATACGATTGTCTAATATACGTTGATTCATTTAAACTAGACAATGTTACTCGATACCTGTAAATACGATTGCGTAGACTACCGTTGATTTATTACCTTTCACCGATTCGTCAATTGATCCTACCTACCACAGGTTGCCCTATGAACCGCATGTTCGCCGCCGCCCTTCTGCTTGCAGCAGTCTTCACCGCCAATGCACAGGACGTGCTTGTGCAACGCGATAACGGAAAGGTAAAAGCCACGCTTCCGGCGGGATATCTTGTCGATTCCATCGAGGAATCCGTCATTCTCAAGCCCGACGGTCCCTGCCAGGTACTGGAAGTGCATGTGTACTACAAAGGCACAACGGCAAAAAAGGACACCCTCTGGATCGTCGGCGATCCGGCGGAGGGGACCATCCCGCCGACGGCATGGGTCTGGCATTACAACACGCTGACAGAACCGGTAATCGTCGATTACCCGGGCACGGAAGGGTGGTACACATTCGATCTCCGCGGCAAGGGCGTCAAATCCGACGGCTGGGACAGGATCGTGATTCAGCACCGGATCAAGCCGGGCGGACCGTATTTCGTGTACGACAGCGATCCGCAACCGGATCCGAAAGCTTCGTTCATCATGGATCCGACGAAGGATAATTCGCTCGGCGGACCGGGGAAATACGCCCTTGTGCCCGGCGACTACCTCATCAGGCTGCTTGTGACCTACGACTTCCCTTCCGGTCAGACCTCGCAGCCGCAACCCGCGCCACTCTTCGTTGATGTTACTCAATCGTCCGGATTGACCTCCGGAGGCAATCCTCTCGGCAATACCCAGGCAAGCATTGCCGACTGGAACAACGACGGCTGGGACGATGTCGCTATCGGAGGCAATTTCTTCCAGAACAACGGCGACGGGACATTCACCAATATGACCGCCCAATTCGGCATGAGCGCCGGCGGAACCGCGTGGGGCGATTTCAATAACGACGGGTGGATCGATGTTTTCGCCAGCCTGAGCTGGGGTAACGACAAGCTTTGGAAGAACAACGGAGACGGGACCTTCATCGACGTCACTGCCGCGTCCACGATCGTCAACAACTATCCGACCATGACGCCAATCTGGCTGGATTATAACAACGATGCGCTGCTGGATTTGTTCATCGCCAATAACCGCGCTGAACAAAACGGCCAGGAGACCTACTACCCCGATCAGCTTTGGAAAAACAACGGCGACGGCAGTTTTTCAAATGTCACACAAGCGGCGGGTATTGCCGCTGCCGAACCCGCTCCGTATTACGATTGCTATGGCGCCTCGGCGTGCGATTATAATAACGACGGTTGGATGGATATCTTCGTCGCCAATTACCGGCTCGCGCCCGATCTCCTGTACAGGAATAACAAGAACGGCACGTTCACCGAAGTCGGACGCCAGACAGGCGTGCGCGGAGAACCGACGGCGGCCGCCGGGTATTACGGACACGGCATGGGCTGCAACTGGGGCGATTTCAACAACGACGGCTATATCGATCTTGCCGTCGGCAACCTCGGGCACCCCGACTGGAGAGGTATGTACTCAAATCCCTCGCTCATCTACGAGAATTCCGGTCCCCCGAATTATACGTTCGCGAATATGCGTCAGGATATGGGATTGAAATTTTTCGAAATGAACGCCGGTATGCTGTGGACCGACCTCAACAACGACGGTCTTCTCGATCTGTGGCATGGACAAATATCATATTACGCCGAAGGCAGCAGCGGCGAACCCCGGCGGCGGAATCACACGTATTTCAACATGGGTCCGCCGGATTTCAAGCTCGACGACAGGACGTGGGATTACGGCGGCGAGCTGCACGGTCCCTGGACGGCGGTGCGGTTTGATTACGATCAGGACGGCGACGACGATTTACTGATGGCAAGCAGCCACCAGGGCGTGCATCTGTTCCGGAATAATCTTCCCGGTGGCAACTGGGCGGGTTTCCGTCTGACCGGCAAGCCGGACACTGGTATCAACATGAACGCATACGGAACAAAGGTGTATGTGTACGCCGGCGGGAATATGTACTTCCGCGACCTGCCCGGCGGCGGCGACGGCTCTCGCACGACCCAGAGCAGCAACGAACTGCGGTTCGGACTGGGCAATGCTACGACCATCGACAGCGTTGTCGTGCGCTACGCAAACGGATATTCGCGGGCATTCGCCGATGTCCAGATCAACCGTCGGTACACGATTCCCTACGAGGGCGGGTTGATAGTGTCGGTAGACCGTCCGTCAGCTGTTCCATCATCCAACGCGCTAGCAAATCTTCAGCTTTCTGATAGCAGGTTGCAGTTTGTGTATACCGGCTCGCAGCAGTTGCATAACGCATTTATTGAGTTGTACAACGTGCTGGGCGTGCGCGTTGCGGCATTCCCCTCCCGCGATATCCAGCCGGGGATGAACACGGTGCAGATCAATTCCCCGTTGCCCGAAGGAGTGTACCTTCTGCGCTGCTCCGCATCAGGCATTGTGATGACGGGGAAGGTGGCGGGGAGGTGAGAGTGATTAAAACCTATTTGGGTTGTTAACATTTCACTCCTTCGTAGTTAAGATTGCCATCCAAATCGCGAACAATAACTACGGATTCGAATCCAATATCATTCTCGATGATATACAACACCGAAGGCGGACATTGCTGTCCGCCTTGATGTTAACATGATTGACTCGATCGCTATTTCTTCGCCGCAATCAGATTCAATGCACTGCCGGCGCGGAACCACTCGATCTGCGCGGCATTGAATGTATGATTGAGCGTGACGGTATCGGTTGCGCCGTTGCTGTGTGTTACGGTGAGCGTCATTGTCGATCCTTCCGCTAGCGCGGAAATATCGAGCGAGAGGCGGTCGTCTTCCTGGATCTTATCATAGTCCGCCGGATCGGCGAAGGTCAATGGCAGCATACCCTGCTTCTTCAGATTGGTCTCGTGGATGCGTGCGAACGACTTCACGATAATCGCTTTGCCTCCGAGGTGACGCGGTTCCATTGCGGCATGCTCGCGGCTCGACCCCTCGCCGTAGTTTTCGTCGCCGACCACCACCCAGCCTGTACCCTTCGCTTTGTAATACCGTGCTACCTGCGGTACTTCGCCGTATTCGCCGGTGATTTGGTTCTTCACGTTGTTGGTGCGCTCGTTGAAAGCATTCAGCGCACCGATAAACATGTTATTGGAGATGTTATCCAGATGCCCCCGGAAGCGCAGCCAGGGACCTGCCATCGAAATGTGGTCGGTGGTGCATTTGCCCTTCGCCTTCAGCAATAGCGGCATATCCTTATACTCATCCGCTTTGGGAGGCGCGAACGGCGTGAGTGCCTGAAGCCTGTTGCTCGCCGGATCGATGGCAACGGTAATGGACGATCCGTCAGAGGCAGGCGGCACAAAGCCTTCGGGATCAGGGACAAATCCTTCGGCGGGAAGCTCTTCGCCTACCGGAGGCAGGAGTTTTACTTTCTCGCCCTTTTCGTTGACCAGTTCATCCTTTGTGAAATCGAAGGTCAGCGAACCCGCGATTGCCAGCGCGGCCACCGTTTCGGGGCTTGCGACAAACGCATGCGTGTCCGGATTCCCGTCGTTGCGGCCCGTGAAATTGCGGTTGAACGAGGTTATGATGGAATTCTTGTCGCCCTTCGCCACATCGTGCCGCTTCCATTGACCGATGCAGGGTCCGCACGCATTGGCGAGCACCTTCGCGCCGATGGATTCGAGCAGTTCTAACTGTCCGTCGCGTTCGATGGTTGCGCGCACCTGTTCCGATCCCGGGGTAATGGTGAACTCCGATTTCGCTTTCAGTCCTGCTGCCTGCGCTTGCCGCGCAACGGCGGCGACGCGGTCGATATCCTCGTAGCTGGAGTTGGTGCACGAACCGATGAGCGCAACGCGCAGCTCCTCAGGCCAGTTGTTGGTGCGCACGGCGGCGGCGAACTCGGATATGGAATGAGCGCGGTCGGGCGTGAACGGTCCGTTGATCTGCGGTTCCAGCATCGAAAGATCGATATGGATCACCTGATCGAAATACTGTTCCGGATTCGCTTCCACTTCCGGATCGGCGCAGAGATGAGCGGCAATGCCCTCGGCCATATCCGCCACATCGGCTCTGCCGGTACTGCGGAGATACGCCGCCATTTTCGAATCGAATGGAAACACCGAGGTCGTCGCGCCGATTTCGGCTCCCATATTGCAGATCGTGCCCTTGCCGGTGGCGGAGATATTGCGCGCGCCTTCGCCGAAGTATTCTACGATGGCTCCCGTTCCGCCCTTCACCGTGAGGATGCCTCCGAGTTTCAGAATCACATCTTTTGGAGAGGTCCACCCGCTCATCTTGCCGGTAAGCTTCACGCCGATGAGTTTCGGGAATTTCAACTCCCATGGCATGCCTGCCATTACATCCACCGCGTCCGCGCCTCCGACGCCGATAGCGATCATTCCCAGACCTCCCGCGTTCGGCGTGTGAGAATCGGTGCCGATCATCATTCCTCCTGGAAACGCGTAGTTTTCCAGCACGACTTGATGAATGATACCCGCGCCGGGCTTCCAGAACCCGATGCCGTATTTTTTCGAGACCGAGGCGAGAAAATCGAACACTTCCTTGTTTGTTTCCAGCGACGAAACCATATCCTGTTTCGCGCCATGCTCTGCAAGTATGAGATGGTCGCAGTGTACGGTGCTCGGAACAGCGACCTTCGGAATACCCGCGCTCATGAACTGAAGCAGAGCCATCTGTGCCGTCGCGTCCTGCATGGCTACCCGGTCGGGACCAAAATCGACATAGCTCCTCCCGCGTGTGTATGGCGTTTTCGCCGCCTCCCATTGATGTGCGTAAAGTACTTTTTCCGCGTACGTCATCGGACGTCCGAGCAGCGAACGCGCGGCTGCGATGCGGTCCGGTAGTTCCCGGTAGACACGGGCGATAGTGTCAAAGTTCATGGTCATGATTCGGTCCTTTGCGATGTATAGACGATGGTAATGTGCGTACGAAAGAGAATGCGAGACAGCTCCCGAAACGCTGGTTTTCTTCCGCCGGAGCCGGTGCATCTATTGAAACAATTGCGAGGCGGAAAAAAGTTACTGAAAAATGGAAAATTCTCGAAGAAAATATCCTTCTCGTATCCGGATTATGCGGAATTCGTTATCATTTGTATCTTTATTCCTGATGAACATGTATCATGAACATATCGAAATGTATGCGTTGTCTGTTGAGGCGGTTTCCGATCGTACCCTTCCTGGTCTTTTTCTCCGCGACATCCTTTCTGTTTGCTCAATCAGAACCGGAGTACCGGCTACCTGAGATTCTTGTCACCGCAGGGCGACTCCCGATTGCCTATTCGCATCTTTCCCGCTCCGTCGAGTTAATTACCGAAAGCGACATTGCCTTCGCTCCCGATTACACCATTCAGGGAGTCCTCAGCGCTGTGCCGGGAATCGATGTACGCAGACGCGGTCCGGGCGATGTGCAGTCCGATGTATCCGTGCGCGGCGGTACATTCGAACAAACTCTTGTTTTGCTTAACGGCGTCCCCGTCAGCGACCCGCAGACGGGACATCACAATTTCAATATTCCGGTTGCGCTCTACGATATCGAACGCATCGAGGTGTTGAAAGGACCGGGTTCGCGGGCGTTCGGAGCAAATGCGCTAAACGGAGTGATCAATATTATTACGCGCAGGCCGGATAACGCCGGTATGCGCATTTCCGCTTCGGGCGGTCAATTCGGAACCTATTCGGGGCTCACGTCTCTTTCGCTCCTCACCGGCTCCGCCAGTCAGACGCTGACCCTGCAACGATCGGCATCGGACGGATACCGCGACAACACCGATTACCTGACGAACACCGCCTCGTACCGGCTGCATATTCCGTTCAAGAATGCCGTCGTCGGTGCGCAGGCCGGCTATACGGATAAGGATTTCGGGGCGAACGGCTTCTACAGCGACCGCTTTCCGAATCAATGGGAACGGACAAAAACGGGATTCGCCGCCGTAAGCGGAAAACTCGTCACCGGCGCGGTCACCTCGTCGCTTCTGTTTTCTTTGCGGAACGGTAACGACGAATTCCTCCTCAAACGGGATAATCCCGCATTCTACCGGAACGTTCACAGCACCCGCAATTACAACGCGTCGTATTCCGCCCTATTGAACTGGGCGGGCGGTACAACTATCGCCGGCGCTGAAATGCAGCACGATAATATCACCAGCACCAACCTCGGCAAACACGAACGCACCAGCGGAGGCGCCTTTGCCGAGCATCAGGTAGAAATTTTCTCCGGTGCGCTGCTTTCTGCCGGAGGCTACGCGCATACATACGACCGGTTTGGATGGCAGTTCTCGCCCGGCGCCGATATTTCTTATTCATTGGATGACGGTTTGAGATTCTTCGGTTCGTATAACAAGTCGTTCCGTATTCCCACATTTACCGAAATGTATTACCGCGATCCGGCAAATCTCGGGAACGACGCCCTGAAACCTGAGAAATCGGCGACGGCGGAAATCGGCGCTGCATATTCATTGCCCGCTCTTCGCGCATCTGTTACGGCATTCTACCGCACCTCGACCGATCTCATCGACTGGACCCGGGAATCGGTGCAACAGCCATGGCAGGTGATGAATATCACCTCCCTCGTTACTCGCGGCGTTGAAGCGTCCGTTGTAACTGCGTCGATCCCCGGACCGTTGAAGCCGTGGATCCGGCATATCGGTATAGGTTATTCATACCTCGATTCCGGTATCGATACGCGAGGCGAGCTTTCCAAGTACGTCCTTGAACACCTCCGCCATCAGGCGACGCTCGATGCGGCGCACGATCTGCCGCTCGGTTTCCAGGGAAGCTGGCGGCTCCGCGTACTGCGCCGCATCTCGCAGCCCGAAACTTACGCGGTCGCCGATGTGCGGATTTCGAAGGAATTTGACCGTCTGGATATGTATATTTCGGCAACGAATGTATTCAATACAGCCTATTCGGAAATCGGTATCATTCCGATGCCCGGACGGTGGATTCAAGGAGGAGTATCGTACCGTGTCTCGTTTCAATAATCTTTGCGCGTTGCTGCTGGTTCTGTTTGCGGTTTCCGCTCACGGCCAGAAGAAAGCCGATTCGAAATTGTACAAACAGGTATTTTCGGGATATAGCGGTTGCTTTGTGATGTTCAACGCAGGCAACGGCGAATACACGCGCTGGAACGAGAAACAATGTCAACGGCGTCTTTCGCCCTGCTCGACATTCAAGATATTCAACAGTATGGCGGCGCTCGATGCGGGCGCGATCAAAGATGAGAACGATACCATCCGCTGGGATGGAGAAAAGAAGTACTTTCCCGACTGGGAACGCGATCACAACCTGCGGTCGGCAATCAAATTTTCCGTCGTCTGGTTTTACCAGGAACTGGCAAAACACATCGGCGAGGAAAAGATGGCGGCATTTCTCAAGGCTGCCGCATACGGCAATCAGGATATGTCCGGCGGGTTAACGAAATTCTGGCTTGTCAGTTCGCTCGCCGTCAATGCGGAGGAGCAGGTGGAATTTCTTCGTAAAATGTATGCATACGATCTTCCCTTCACACGCCGCGCCGTGGATATTACCAAGGGAATCATGATCCAGGAGAAAACACCGGAATACACATTCCGCGGTAAGACTGGTTCCGGCTCGTATGAGGATGGAAAGCATCAGGGCTGGTTTGTCGGCTGGGTTGAACGCGATCACAACGTGTACGTTTTCGCCGTCAATATTCTCGATAAAAAGAACGCCGACGGTCAGCGCGCTAAAGAATGTGCCCGAAAAATCCTTAAAGCTCACGGACTTATCGACTAACCGATTCAAGATGAACGAACGATTCGAGCAGGCGCAGCATTTCTACCGGCAACGCGACTACCGCCGCGTCATCGACATTTTGACGCCTGTATCCGGAGGTCCTCACCCTCAAGCGAAGGAATTGCTTCTACTCGCGAATGCATACGAAGCGATGGAGATGCATATCGAAAGCCTGCAGGCGATGCAGCAGGCGCTTGCCGCTGAGCCGGAAAATGCCGACGCATGGAACAATCTCGGCGCGGTCTGTATGCGGATCCGACGGATGAGCGAGGCGCGGGAAGCCTTCGAACGCGCCTACCGGCTCGATCCCGGAAGAGCCGATTTCCTTGTCAATCTCGGCTCGCTTAGTCTGAAACAAAGCGACCCGGATAAGGCAAAGGAATATCTCGAACTCGCTCTCCAGCTCGACGCATCCCATGCAGCGGCGCATGCCAATCTGGCAATAACGCTCGCGATGTTCGGCAGGCTCGAGGAGGCGGAGGAATCGCTTCGTATCGCCGTACTATACGGATTTAACGACTCCGCGCCGATACTGGAACGGATCGATAGAATGAAATCCATCCGGCAATCTATTATTGATAATGAGGAATCTAAAACCGAGGCGAATCCCTCCGGCGAAACACCCGATCTTGAAGAAGCGCGCCGCATACTCGCTCAAAAGGAACGGTTGCTGTTCGAACTGGTCCGGAAAGAACACGACGCATTCTTCCATGCTTCTCCCGATGGCTCGGATATTGCCGCTGATCCTACTCTTGAAGGCGAGATTGCCGCTCTCAGGATGGAAGTGCGCGAAATGCGCCGGGCGTTCGAACTGCCCGAAGTAACGGAAAACGATATGTTCATGGGCGAGAACTATATGCTGACACCCGATGAACTCGAGGAGTATTCCGGGGATGCGGATTCCGCCGGGTAGACCGCCGGTTTGCGAAAAATGCTGCATGTGCCGCCTCTTTCTTCCATCTCTGCCCGAATACGCGTACATTTACAGTTTATTGAGTTGGTGCAGACGGCGGCGAATCGATCCCTCCGCCGGGAGCACCGGGTTGTAGAAGTCCCATAATCCGGAATCCCACGTGACCAAATCCACGATTATTATCGGCGTTATCATGCTCGCCGCTGTTGCGATGTTTGTGTATTTCAGCGATTCGCTTGCGCTGCGCATCATTGCCGGCGCAATCTTTACCGTCGGCGGCGTCATGATGTACTACAGTATCGCCGCGATGCGCGAACAACGGCTCGAAGCGGCGGACGAGCAGGATCAGCGCGACGACGACGATGTTCCAGCTCCTCAGTACACGTATGAAAGCTCCGCGCCGGAACCCGCCGCCGCGACGGCTGCTTCTGCCGGACCGAAATCGCCGCTGACCGATCCGAATCTTTCATCCGCTACCGCCGCGAAAAAGCAGGAGGTGTTTGCTCCGACCGAGGAGCCTCCCGTTTTCACCGATCCGAAGGAAGAATACGATTACCTCACGCGCCGGTTGTTGCTTGTACTGAAAGAACACCTGCTTGCGCATACCGTCGCCTTATTCTGGGTGAACCGCGACCGCGGCCAACTGGTGCTTGGCGAATATGCCACCGACAGCAAGAATTTCACCACCGCAAAGCGGATGAACCTCTCGTCCGATTTCATCAGCCAGGTCGGTACGCAGGGCACTCCGGAACTCATCTCCGAAATCTCGAAATCGTCCGAACTTGAGCTTCTTCCCTATTACGTCGAGCCGGAAGGCGTACAGTCCTTCGTCGGTGTTCCGTTATTCTTCATGAACGAACCCATCGCCGTGGTGATTGCCGACAGCAAAGCGCCCGACGCATTCGGCAGGGAGACCATCACATCGATCAATCATTTCGTATCGCTCATCGTCGCCCTGCTGCAGAGCTACAACCAGAAATTCGATCTTCTGATGGATTCGAAGATGCTGAAGATTCTGGACACGATGAACGATTACATCGCGACGCATTTCGATAGCTACGGCATTGCGACGGCTACCACGCGCGCCATTACCGAGATACTGGACTGGGATCATGTTGCCATTATCCTGAACAATCCCGAAAAACACGGCTGGTCTATCGTCAAGTGTCAGACCAAATCGTCCACGCTCCCCTATATCGTTGAAGGGGTGGCGGTCGATCTCGAGCGAAGCGCTCTGAGGACGGTTGTGGATGAGATGAAAGGATTGATCATGGACGCGCCGAAAGCGCCTGCATTCCGCTTTCACGAAAAAGAAACAATCGATTCGAGAGGTCAGATTTGCGCCGCTCCCCTGGCGACCCAGCATAAATGCTACGGTCTGGCGGTCGTCGAGTACCGCGAATCGCATCAATACGCGCAAAAGGATATCGTTATTCTCAGCCGCATTGCGGGACTTGCCGCAATGGCGCTGGAAAATGCCTCGCTCCGCGACCTGACGGGCAAGCATTTGCTTGTCGACGAAATTTCCCATGTGCCGAGCAGAGGGTACCTGTTCCAGCGGCTCCACGAGGAAACCAGCAGGATCACCGACGCAGGCGGGATCGGCGTCTTCTTTATTGCCGGCATCGACAAGCCGGAGGATATTGTCGCGCGTCACGGCGACGACTCGCTCGATACGGTGGCATTCCACATGGGCAAGATATTGCCCGAGCACATCAAGCCGTTTGATTTTCTTGGCAGGATGGATTCGTACCGGTTCGGTCTGTTTATGGTCAACTCCAACGCCGACGACGCCTACCTGCGCGCGGAGAAGCTGCGCAAGGCAGTGACGGCGCATACGATACAGTTCGGCGGATTGTCGTTTTCCATTAGTATGAGTCTTGCGGGTACGGTAGTTCACCCAGGGATGGATGCCGAAGCCGTACTCAAGCTCGTACATCAAGTCTACGAGCGCTCCGTTTCCGACGGCGGCAACTGCGTGAAGGTGGTATAGGGGGGGGGTGATCTTTTGGCTCTTCGCTGTTTTGTGTGGGTAGACGAATACGAATACAAGACAAAAGAAGTCCGATATGCAGTGGTTCATGTTTCCAGTATTCAACGAATGTTGTTTATTCCGCTCGCAAATATCCACTTTCTGAATCACAAAACAGGCTCTGAAAGGCTATGTAAGTTCTCAATTCGTAATAACTTACTGGACTTGTCCCGTCGGTGTCAGTTCCGTCCTTGTTTGGTTCTTGATCCACAGGCGTCTTCGAATGTTGTAGAGGAAAGTATGCCTTCATCAAATGCGCCGACAGATGGATTGGGCGGCAATCCTTGAATTACCCACTTGAAACAGCGAGGAACCATTACTATAGTGTTGTGCTAATACCTATTCCAAATAGCTGGGAAAACCCCATTGTTTCGCTCACAAACGAATCGTATGTTACCGCCAAGTCGAGCGAGATCGTAATGGATTTGTACAGCGTATAGGCGATTGTACCGCTATATTTCAACATTTTCCTGAACTTCTTGTCAAAAGTTTGCTGATAGGACATTTTATCTCTGTACGACAGGCTTGAATCGATCGCAATCTGCGATTCAGTCTTTATTTCCCAGGAATATTTGCAGAACGATGTCTCTATGCTTTTTGTCAGCCTGTCGTCCGTTGTCGAGTTGAAATCCTTACTATATATTTGCACATAACAGATGCCTGGCTGTATCTTGCAGAACAGATCTTTCGATTTGTGTTGCCATACCATTCCGATGGAATTCGTCAACGTATACGGATCCATAAATGCGGCCTTTGCCTCAAATGCCCCTCGCGCATACGTCACATTTCTGATAAGACTTGATTCGAGCGTATTCGAGAGGCATGGAGAGAGAAACATGTCTTTGCCCCTTAGATCTATAGTAAGCTTAAAATGGTTTTTTGTCGGTGTCCAAACGAATCGATCATCGTCGTACGTCGTCGCCATAAATCCGAGCTCTGAGGAATAATCTATATCATAATCAATAATCATGGAATACTTTTTCTTTACGTTAATCTTACTTTCTAGATTGATATTATATTTCTTTTCTTTTTTTTGGTCTTCGCTTCTAAAAGCCGACATATTGAAATCTATTTTTGAGGTCTGCGCTAAAACTGGCATATACCATATGAATAATATACATAATGCGTTACTAGCAGCTTTTGTTATACGACGAGTGTACGCGATATGTATGCATGCATAATACATTAACTCACTAATTGGTATTTCTTCGCAATTTACATGCGATTAGCGCTTTACATTCAAAGAATAATTTAAACGACTGTATTCATGTTTGCCTGCATAATGCATACTCATTTGTCCAAACAATACAACAATCTGCTCAAATAACCATACAGTTATCATTGATTGCTCAATTGCTTTCAAACACGACAATCAACTGTTTATGGGTATTATGTAATATACGTTAATCAGTGAAACCGTTTCCTTTTCAGCGAAACATATATACCATACTCTTTGTTTGTCTACATCTCTATCATCAAATAGTAATGCAATTCTCTTACTGTTTTAGATGATAGAATGCGGTTACACCTTCTTGATTTACACAGGCATACTGCTTCGACTGATCTAGCGATAGTGCAATTGGCCTGCTAAATATCTTTAACAGACCAATTGCACTTACATAAACCAGCTAGATGCTTTTCGTACTTACTTGATTAAAGCTATTACTGCTACTAATGTACCACCAAAATCTTTTAAGCCTTGATATACGTCATCCCAAAACGTGGTACTCTGTGTCCATTTCTCTGAGCACGTTCCCGTGTTGCCTTCTGTGCAGGGGCAACCAGGATTGCCTGTTGTTGACCTAATTGTAGGCTCACATCCCGCCGAACAATCTCCTTCGCAACTTACTAATTCATACTCTGGCCCTCGTACGCACCATACAATTTCGCCATCAGAAGTTTCGCCCTCGTAAAGCCTCACAACAAATCTTACAGCACTTCCATCTGAATATTCGCCGATACCTCTTAGATACGTTTTATTATTGATTTCAGATGTGATTGTGAAATTGCTTGCGAGTACGTCAATGCCATCATTTATACCTTGTTCAATGGCGCTGGCAAGATCATCCGCTGGATAGACAATTGTCAATTCACCATTAATTGTCTTTGCAATAATGACTGCTTCTTCGGTTTGCGACAATGCTACAAAGGGTAGCAAAAGTGCGAGAATAAACAATAGGTGTCTCATAATACGTCCTTTTTGAGTTAGATTGGATTGATTTGTTCATCTGCGCAGATGACTATTTATCTGATAAAGCAATTTCTATATTATCGATTAACGCCTTAGCTGTATGTTCATTGTCAAAGCCGCTTTCCGAATATACAACAACATTATTCTTATCCACGAGGAAATACGAAGGATAGCCTTCAACTCCGAATTGGCTCGCTACATCTCCCGAGACCATAACGCAAGGAAATAACATGTTGTTTTGCTCAACATATTTCTTGAACTTTTCGTTTGCTTTATCAACTGCATTTAAATACACAACCGATAATCCGGTAGCATTGTATTTATTATGGACTGACAAAACAACGGGAAGCATTTTTTTGCATGGGATGCATGCCATATAGCCGAAATACAGCAAAACAACTTTGTCTTCATAATCACGGCTCGACACATGCCGCCCGTTTGAATCACTACCCTGCCATTGTGGACAATTATTCCCCGCGGCTACTAAATCTAGTTTTTTCCTGGGAATATATAGAACATTGTCATATTGATACTTATTTATATCAAACTCGTTTTCGTCGATAGCGGCATTTGTTTCTATGTACTCTACCACAGTTGTATCTTGCTGCCAGTAGTATTTGTTTGAGTAATTATTGATTTGAAAAATCGGGACAGAATCCATCGTCCGTATGCCGATCACAGAAGATATTGACAATTTGCCTGCCGGATCATCATTGTTATAACTTATTAGCCGGATTTCTTGACCGGAAATAACTGTATCCTTTTCTTCTGTTACTTGGTAGTTCCCCTCCAATATCTGCTGCAGGAGTCCCGACGTATAATTCGGATCATTATGAAGATGATACAATTTGGTAATTGGCTCCCAAGTATAATAACTTATTGTGTTGCCAAAATAATGTTCGAATCCATATTTATTAACATCGACTTGAAGAATCTTTCTATCGTTATGATTAACAATATTGAGCAGCTTCCCGTCGTAGCAATACTGAATCGAGTCGTTATACACAATATTGAATCTAATGTTGTTGGCGTCCATACCTGCATTTTTAACCGTACAGTCGATTCGAGCAGGTATGAATGCTCTATTGCTATTACTCATGCAATAGAGCATTTTGTACCGTACATTGCGAATAGAATTGAACTTGCTTTGGGCTTGCATTAATTGACTTTTGTAGCTCAATTCCTGCGCATTTGCGACAAGACAAGAGGCTAGAAATATAAGTACATATTTTGTAAGTAGACACATAAGACTTTTCATGTAAAATGACGTATTGTACTGCGTTGATAATTCATCAAACACAAATTACAATTCTTAGTGACACAAGGCAAGATATAAGTAAAACCTATGCCCATCAATGCACAAATCCATCCGGTCAATCATTTGTGACCTGTAAAGCCATACTGACTACACGAAAACTGGTAACAGATTCCGCTCCTTTCATCTTTCTCTTTTCTGCTTTATCCGTCCACATCTCCTCCCTGCCCCTCCCTCATGGCAAATCCTGCACTTCCGGAGTAGGTCAAAAATTCGTCCCTACCTTTCTTTTCCCTTACTATTGCCTTACATTGGTCGTAAGTTTCTTGCCTCTGAAACGATACATTTGTTCCATTCCGGAGACTTGATGAAACATAGGTTACTGCCCATTCCGGAGAGCTTCACTCTCCATGCCATTGCTATCCTGAACAGAGCCCATTCCAGAACGGCTGCGCCCGTCGCGCCCTCCCAGGAAGAAACGCTCGTCAGGATGCGCCGCAAAGGCTTGTACCTCAGGATGGACGAAAGTCCTGCCGGAGCGTTTACGAAGTCGCTGCACTACCAGCAAAAGTAGCGTTCGGCGTCCTCTGCCCGGACGCCGCGAAATATCGAAAAACCCGCTTTTCAGCGGGTTTTTCCATGTTTATGGGATTAGGAAGCCTTTTCTGATAACCCTATGCCGGTTTCAGTCCGGCGAATTTCAGCACCAGCGTCTTCTTTCCGACCGATTCGAAGTGAACCGCCACTTTTGCCATGTCGCCGGTTCCCTGCACCGAGATCACCTTTCCCTTGCCAAACGTCTGATGCCGCACCATCGCGCCGACTTTCACCTGCTGTTCTTCCTGCGAATACGAATCGTACGATTCCTGGTGATATTCAATGGAAGCGGGTTTCACGCGGTCGCCGTTCTGGCGCGAAGAGAACATATTCGGCGTTTGCGTGTGACGCTTCCGGGCAAGTTCGCGCTCCACCGTTTCCGGCGCAATTTCTTCGAGAAACCGCGACGGCATCTGCTGATTGCGTTCGCCCCACATCAACCGGCGGTCGGCATGGGTAATGTAGAGCTTTTGCATGGCGCGCGTCATACCGACGTAACATAATCGGCGCTCTTCCTCGACGGCGTCCTCCTCGATCGAAAAGGAAGAAGGAAATATCCCTTCTTCGAGACCGGCAAGCACAACCACCGGGAATTCCAGTCCCTTTGCGGCATGCAGCGTCATCAGCGTGACGGCGTTGCGGTTTGGGTCCAGCGCATCGACATCGGCAACGAGCGAGGCTTCGGCAAGGAAGCTTTCGAGCGAGTTTTCGCCTTCAGCGGTATGGTATTCCGAGACGGCGGAAAGCAATTCCTGGATATTCTCGATCCTGCTGCGGGCGTCGGGGGTGCCTTCCAGCTTATACGCCTGTATCAATCCCAGCTCATCGATGAGCGATCCGGCGAGTTCTCCCGCCGATATTTCGGAGCGGAGCGAGATGTACTTTCTGATGAGGGTGACGAAATCGGCGATCCGCCGTAACTGTCCGGCGTTGAATTCCTGCACTTCGGCCGCGCGTTCGGTGGCTTCGTAGAACGACACACCCTGTTCCGACGCCAGTTCCTGCAGCCTGCCAATCGTCGTATCGCCGATTTTGCGGGACGGATAATTGATAATGCGAAGCGCCGCTTCGGAATCCGCCGGATTCACAATGACGCGCAGATATGCCAACACGTCCTTGATTTCCTTCCGGCGATAGAACGCCACACCGCCAACGATCGTGTACGGTATGCCGTTCCGGCGAAGCGAATCCTCGAGCGCGCGCGATTGAGAGTTGGCTCGGTACAGGATGGCAAAATCCTTGAGCTGCAACTTGCGCTTCAGCCCTTCGTTCTGGATGATGCGCACGACTTTCTGCGCTTCTTCCTGTTCGTCGGCGGCTTCGATGATCGTGATGGGCTCGCCGTCGGCGTTCTCGGTCCAAAGCGTTTTCGGTATTTGCTGCTTGTTGTTTTTGATCAGCGAATCGGCGCCCGCGAGTATTTTCTTTGTGGAGCGGTAGTTCTGTTCGAGGCGGTAGATCTTCGCTTCCGGGAAAGTGGACTCGAATTCGAGAATATTGCGGATATCCGCGCCGCGGAACGCGTATATACTTTGCGCATCGTCGCCGACGACGCAGATATTGCGATGCGACGCTGAAAGCCGCTTCAGAATCTGGTATTGCGCCTGGTTTGTATCCTGGTACTCGTCGATCAGGATGAACCGGAACTGGTCCTGGTACCGCGCCAGTACATCGGGATGGTTATCGAACAGCGCTATCGGGTGCAGAATCAGATCGTCGAAATCCATTGCATTGGATTGCAGGAGCGATGCCTGATAGCGTTCGAACGCCTGCGCCACCTTTTCTTCGAACATGTCGATTGCCTTATTCGCCACATCGGCTGGCGACATCATCTGGTTTTTGGCTTTGCTGATACGCGTGTACACCGCTCCGGCAGGAACCTGTTGGGTATTCACGCCCATGTCGCCGAGAATGTTCTTCACGAGGCTTTTTGAGTCCTCAGTATCGTATATGGAGAAATTCTTCGTGAATCCCAGCTTATCGGCATCGCGGCGGAGAAGGCGGGCAAACATGGAATGAAAAGTGCCCATCCACAGACGGTTAGCCTCCAGCCCCGGCAGCAAATCTTCGATACGTTCGCGCATTTCGCGGGCGGCTTTATTGGTAAAGGTCAGGGAGAGAACATGATACGCCGGGACTCCAGCCTGCAGCAGATATGCGATCCGGTAGGTGAGTACGCGGGTCTTCCCGCTTCCGGCCCCGGCGACAATCATTACCGGGCCTTCGATGGATTTAACCGCTTCTTTTTGAACGGGATTCAATGTCGAAAGTAGAGACATACCGTATTTGCTATTCCTGCCGAATTCTCAATCTGCCGAAAACACAATGGGAGAGTGATCCCCGCACCGCCAGTCCAGGGTTCGAATGCGAACTATTGATAAAAAATGTGCTGCTGTTGTTATTTCTCCGGACGCATGGTCGGGAATAGAATGACGTCGCGGATAGATTCCGCCCCGGTCATGAGCATCGTCAGTCGGTCTATTCCGATCCCCAATCCTGCTGTTGGGGGCATGCCATATTCCATGGTTTCAATAAAATCTTCGTCGAACGTCATGGCTTCGTCGTCGCCACGCGCGCGGAGCCGGGCTTGTTCCAGGAGCCGTTCCTTCTGATCGAGGGGATCGTTCAACTCTGAGAAGCAATTCGCGATCTCCATTCCGTTGATGTACAATTCGAATCGCTCCACCATCCCGGGTTTCGAACGGTGTTTCTTCGCAAGCGGCGAAAGCTCGACCGGATAGTCGGTAATGAAGGTCGGCTGGATAAGCGTATCCTCGACCTTTGCGGAAAATATTTCGTCGATAATCTTTCCTGGCCCAAACGATTCATCGATTTCGACATGCAGCCGATTCGCGGCGTCGCGCAGACCTGCTTCATCTTTTCCTTCGAGGTCCTCGCCGGTCGCCTCCCGGATCAGTTCCAGCATCGGGATGCGTCTGAATGGCGGAGTAAAATCGATCGAATTACCGCCGATGATTGCTGTGTTAGTACCGTTCACTGCACGATTGATCTGCGAGAGCATTTCCTCGACAAGATCCATCATCCAGTTATAGTCCTTATACGCAACGTAGAGTTCCATCATTGTGAACTCGGGGTTATGGTTGCGGTCCATTCCTTCGTTGCGGAAATCCTTGCTGATTTCATAGACGCCGTGGAATCCGCCCGCAATCAGGCGCTTGAGGTACAACTCATCGGCAATGCGAAGATAGAGCTTGATGTCGAGGGCATTGTGATGCGTCACGAACGGACGCGCCGCTGCGCCTCCGTAGAGCGGTTGCAACACCGGCGTTTCCACTTCGAGATAACCTTTTGTGTCAAGAAAATGACGCATCTCCCGGATAAGCGTGCTGCGTTTCACGAATACTTCTTTCACATCCGGATTCAAGATCAGGTCGAGCGCGCGTTTGCGGTACCGGAGTTCCTTATCGGTGAACTGGTCGTATACCACTTTGTTGCCTTCTTCGTCCGTTTTTTCCTTAGGAACAGGGATCGGGCGGAGCGATTTGGCAAGAAGTTCCATTTTTTCCGCGTGAACCGAGACTTCGCCGGTCTTCGTGCGGAAGATGTACCCTTGAATTCCGATAATATCTCCAATATCGAGCAGCTTGAACGAATCGTACACCTCTTCGCCGATCTCGTCGCGTTTCAGGTAGACCTGAATTTTGCCGGTGTGATCCAGAATATGTGCAAACGACGCTTTCCCCATTCTTCGGATGGTCATTATTCTTCCGGCGATAGAGACTGTATTCCGTGGCGCGTTATCAACAAACGTCGCGAGAATATCGGCCGCACACGCGGTAACATCGAACGCGTAAGGATAGGGGTTAACGCCCATTGCCAGAAGCTCGTTATACTCCTCGCGGCGGCGTTGCATTTGGTCGTTCAGTTCTTCGTTCAGCATAATGGAACAGGCTTATATCCTAATGGATAGTATGATTCAAATTTAGACGGATATGAAACTTACCAAAGCACGCCCTCAAAAGCAAAGCGCGTGAGCGACGAAGACAAAATCTGTTCAGAATTGGAACAGTTCATCGCTTCTTTCCACTTTGGATGATGCCAAGAATACAGCGCCAGGTCACCTGAAATGGGATTGATTCGCCGTGTGCCCGGAAGTATTTTCTATCGTCGGTTTGTACGATCCATTCACCTTCGAGATTGATATGCGCCATATCTTCTGCTTCATCTTGCCGGTCATTTTCCTTTCCTCACTCCTGCACGCGCAGGATTCCATTCCGGTTTTCGGCAAGGGTTCAATTCGAATCAGCGGCGGTTTACTCTATCAATCAGGATATAACACATATGAAATCGATGCTCCGGATTATCCCTATTGGGGGAGATACGACCACTTCAATAACGTCTGGATCAAGCAACGATCCGCAGCGGATAATCCCCTGTACCACGGCGCCACGTTCGTGGATATCGAAGGCAAATTCGAAGCCGTGCCCGGCGTCACACTCCGCACGAATCTGATCGGCGAACACCGGGGAATGTCGTACGGCGTCTACGATACCGACGACATGATCGTCTACCCTAAAATCCACATCGCCGCCGATACGGCGTACTATCCCTTCGGAGAACGCATCGCCGTCCACGCTTCCACTGGACATATTTCAGATGGCAGATTGTATGAGGGTTTGACCTTTTACAATCTCGACTGGCAGGGGACCAACTTCTGGGCGAAATGGAAGTACTTCAAGTTCGAATATCACAAAATCGGCGATCTCTCTGAATGGATCGGTTTGAATCTCGGTGATGCCGACGACTGGATTTTCTCTACGGAGGGTGTCCCGCTCATCGGCACATGGAGAGCAGATGTGCGGTACGGCTGGTACACGTGGATATCGGGAATACCGTCGTTGTTCCTTCTTGACAACGATGCGTTTTCAAACGAAGGCAAGACCATCTCCCTTGGCGTCTATCCATCCGATGATGTTCGTTTGTATGGTCAGTTGGGGATACGTAATGCCGGGAGCTTCAGCGCATACAACAGCTCCCTCAATGCATATCTTGCAGGCATCTCAGCCAACGGATCATTTCACTCGCTGACCTACTCCGTCCGCGGAGAGTACCGGTATTACGAGAAGGGCTTCAATGCCGGATATGTCAATCTGAAAGCAGGAACAACCCCGTACCATTCATCCGGTTCGACGGTCGGCGAATACCTTTATCCGCTTTCGCTGTTCCGGCGTCCCTTCAGTCAATGGGCAATATTTACAGAATACATTGATCAGGATATTGCAGGTTTAACCCTGAACGCCGACCTGCAATTGAAACTGCCGTACAGCCTCGCACTTTGTCTCAATGCCGATATCAATCAGCTCAATCCTGAAAAGGCGGAATCGTTTCTGTGGGCGTTTTACGATATTGGGCTCGGATGGTCGCCGATGAAGGGAATACTCTTTAAATGGTCGGCCACCAACAGAGGCATGAATCTCGAACGTCATTACCCTACGCTGTACATGTATAAACAGCCTGCGTCAAGCCTCTCGGTTGAGTGGAGTTTTCCTGTCATTCAGTGGTAACGAAATCCCGTTTTCTGAACAGCCGGGACCATGCGAAATCCCGCGCCGTTATCGATATACAATGGATGGGATCTCAATGCATCTGCCGTCCATGAAATCAGTATTTTCTTGGCTCGTCCGTCAAGCGTAGTCTCAAGAACCTCGACCGTATAGCCGAAGAAAATAATCCGTTTCCCTTTCTGAGTATCTGATGTCCATCGACTCTCACGGATCTGAAAAAACCGGTTCGGAATCCTGCTCTCGAGCTGTAATGATGTGTCGGATACCGATTCAATGGAGAACCGTTCGCTGCCTGGGGGGTTTGTTATTCCTTCAAATATCGGATCCGCTTCGGAGTACAGCACTGGGAACAACTCTCCACCGTGTTTCTGATGCCACTGCCGGTTGTATTCCTGTGTAATTACATAGTACGAATGTGTCGAGTTTGGCTGCGGCACGCTATTCGCCCAACAGTTGGCTTCATGCAGCCTGGTAAAATATTGCGCGACAGTCGACGATACCCCAATCTGCAACAGCAGCATTACTACTGCTGCAATTCCCGCTCCGCGCTGTGGTTTACGAACGTACAAAGGTAGCGCCGTCATCAACAACAGGATGGCATACGGAAGATAGAGCATACGCGGATTTACCCACCCAAGGGATGCAACGATAATCCCTATCCCAACAAACGGCACTACCAATGCGGCGGCCGCCTTGAATCCCATTCGTCTGTATCCAAACCAAACCAGTACTAACCAGATTAACATCATCGCACAGCTACATACAAGCAATACGTTTGTCACAAGGCTGCGGTCTGATACAAGATGCGCCAATGTGATCGTTCGGAACGGCTGCAATAGTTCGACGATACTGCGGACCATGGCTGGAATGGCGGCGTGCGGTGTGATGAATGAGAGATCTGCCGAATGCGGAAGAACTATCCGGCGGAGCAGGAACACAAGGGCAAGCGAGATTGAGACAATAGCAAGCGTCTGAATGAATCTTTGGCGGCTTCCCGACTGCTTCGAAACGCACCGGTTCATCAGCAGATATAATCCGCCAAGAAGGAATGGCAACGAAAAGGCGATTTCCTTGGATAGAGCCGCAAGAATTGCTGAAATCCCCATCAGGAAAAGGTATTTCTTATATCCCACCTTCCAATGCCGTACCGCGAAAAGTAAAGCTAGCAAAACGAACGATGTAGAGAGCAGATCGAATCGCTGCGATATCCACATCACGGAATATGCCGGAATAAATCCCAACGAAAATATCAACGAGAACAGCAACGGTACAAAGGTGCGTCCGTCTCTCTCCGCCGTAACCACCGCAAGTATCAGCAAGTAAAGTATGAACGCATTGAATAGATGCAGAGAGAGATTGATTGCATACTCACATGTAGGGGATTCAAGTCCACCTCGTTGGATAGCCCAGAACGTAAGCCATGCGACCGGACGGTAATAAAAGGAAGGCAGCGGATTATCAGGCTGTTGAGGTAAGAGCAACAGATGACGTAGCGACTTTGAAGCAGCTGGAATATTGTCGACATCGTCGGAATAGTATCCGAAAGAAAACACTTTCCAATACAGCAGTAGTAGCGTACCCGTCAACAAAGCGAACGTTGTCAGAGCGGGATTCCGCCAAAAGTATCTTGTAGCGAGAATTTTCACATGGAATAGAATACAACTATAATAGCAAGATATCTGCCGCCCGTGTTATTCTCAAAAACTGAACGACGAAACCGTTGACGTTTGGATACAGCGGATACGACATTCCATCTACCGACCGCGCATAAGCATGACCGCCTTTGTGTGGTTGCGTACCGTCAGTAGGGCAAAGCATACAGCCGGTAGGTTCATTCCGTCACCTATCTTTATAGAGTACTCTCCCGGCCCGAACTCACGTCCCACAGCATTTTCAACCAACCGTCCCATGATATCGAATATCCGCAACGAGATAAAACCGCCGTCCCGAAGCACGAAGGTCAATTTCGTCCGGCCGTCGTGCGGATTCGGATATGCATCCAGCAACAACTCAGGCGTATCGGCAATTTCGTTTATTCCGACTGTGTTCGCCGGATCGATAGTCATGGGAACGGTGTAAACGTCAGGCAAAGTTGCGCCGTCGTAGCTCGCGTCGAAACTGATGGTCCCGGATTCCGTGACTCCCGTGTTGTTCGGTTTGAGCATCCGCAAATACCAGATTGCCGTTACAGTATCGCATGTACCTGGCGATGCGTACAGACGCGGGTTTTGATTCCCCGGTATGGAAGAATCCAGTTCGTAGTACTCCGCAATCCTGGGACTAAGACGTAGTGCTATCCGGACATTGGTATGCTCCCATCCCCTGGCAGCGAAACGAACCGATACCGGTAGAGGCTCTTCCTCATACCGCTGATTTACCGGATCGAATACCGCGCGGTATCCTTCGCCAGACGGCAGGAATATGAATTCCCGCGCTATCCCGGGCACCGCCAGATCGATGTATTCCGAGTAGACCGATCCGGCCGTGTCCTCCACAAGTATCCATACCCTAAGGGTGCGCTCGGTCTCCGCTTTCGCCAAATGGAATTTCCAGAAGGCGGTAACGGAAGCCCGTTTTTCAAGAAGCGTATCGAGTATCATGTCTTCCTCTGCAGGCGAAACCAGCGTCAGATCGCCGGACGGATACTGAACCGATGCGCGCTTGACAAAGAGCGGCGCCGCCTCGCTGTTCGTAAATCTGAATCCGATATAGAGAGGATCAGGCGAGTACCCGTCCCCGCAGTCGTTGATCGACACTTCGGACGGAATCATCGTCACAGCCGGACTTTCAAGATGCACGGGTTCGACGTCGATACTGCAATTCGTGCGGCTTTGTCTCAGATTCGATCCGTCCCACTCATTTTGCCCATCGATCGTGCATTCGAGAGCTATTCGCTCGGGCGCATCCGGCAGCGCGATATATCGAAGCATCCACACAATTTCCGTTGCCGTGTTTGTCACCGAAAAGGGTCTGATTATACCAATAGCCCGTACAAGGGAATCGCCGGCGGTCGCCAACTCCACATTGGGAGGCAGCCGAAGTTCCGCTCGGACATTCTGTGCGCTGCCTTCGCCGTCGTTGATAATGATTACTCTGTATTCGAACGGATTCGGATCGTACCGGCCCAGCGTTTCTACATACCGAAGCGTTTCGGTATGCCGGCATGAGAATACCAGGTGCGCCATGGCGGGTTGTGCCCGAAGGTTGTCAGTGAGACCGAGAATACAAATGAGAAGCGCCAGACACCATGCCCGCGCGGAAAACCAGGTAAACGTACGCATATCGACCCCCATGAAAAGTGTATGCACGTCTTTTCCGGTTAGACCCTTGAGACTGCCCGGAGTTACACTTGTTTTCAATATCTTCACACCATATATTTGTATTCTCGTTTGTACCCGTAGCTTAATTGGATAGAGCATCTGACTACGGATCAGAAGGTTCGGGGTTCGAGTCCCTGCGGGTACGCCAAACGACTGAAGCCCTCGCCAACAGCGGGGGCTTTTCTATTGGCGTGTATCCGCTTCCGTGTATTTGCATCATTCCGCCTGTTATTGCGTACATTTCCTCGACTCTGGCTTTCACACCAACCTCGCAGAGGTACTATGGACTTCCTGCTCGACCTGCTTATCGTGCTGCCGCTCGCACTTGTTTGCTACCTGTTTGGCTTGCTGTATAACGCTATCCAGATCCGGAAACAACGTCCGTTCATCGAGGCGTTTTTGAGATCATCCTTCGTTATCCTGCTCATTTTCGCTGTTTCGGCGATACCTTTTTTCCTGGCAATCATATTCAGCGCCGATCTCGCCCCGATGTACACAGCCACCGGCGATCTCCGGACCGAGTACATACTTTCCGGCGTTTTGGGCACGCTTGGGCTGTTTCCATTCGTCGCCATCCCATTCTATGCCGCGATGTACCGGAAATACCGCAAATCGGAGATCCAGGATGAAAAAGATGGAACGCCTCAGGACTCCATCTGAAAGATTCGTCTTTCCCTTGGGTACACCCTACGATTCACGTTGCCTTCATCCTGGTGAATCCTTTCCGAAGTATTTCCGTAGTATTGGACTACTATTGCCTATTTGATTTACGCGGAGGTTTCATGAATCTATTTGAAATCATTTTTGTGCTCGTCATGGCGGTACTTTTTTTCCTTTTCGGCGCCATATACACAAACATTCAGGTAAAGAAAGAGCGGCCGCTCCGTTGCGTGCTGGGGCGCTCGTTCATTGCAGTGCTGCTTCTCTTTGTTGCCTTCTCCACTCCCTATGCGTTGGCGGTAAAATCATCCGGCGACCTGCTTTCGACGTATCCGGAGTATGATGTTTGGAACATCATCGTCTCGTCCAGCGCGTACATCTTCCCAACCATTGCTGTTCCGTTTTTTCTTGCGGTGTGGCTGCGCTACCGGAAACCGCCCGCGACAGAAGCCGCATAACCGTATTTCACGGCATTTCCTGATGGCTGTCACGATCACGGGACAGCCATTTCGTTTTTCCTGCATCTTTCATCTGCTGGGAGTATATTGGTAGCGTCATTTACGATACCACACGATTGCGATGAAAGGAGGACTGCGCCATGGGCGTCATGATGCAGGCATTTTATTGGGATTGCCCCAGACACGAACATGCGGAATACAAATGGTGGAACGCCGTCCGCGAAAAGCTCCCCGAACTAGCCGCCGCCGGCATCACATCGCTGTGGCTCCCGCCGCCGTCGAAAGCCGCCAACCTCGGAGGACCCTCGATGGGGTACGACCCGTATGACTACTTCGATCTGGGGGAATTCAATCAGAAAGGGACAATCCCCACCTGGTTCGGTACAAAACAGGAGTTGGTGGCGCTGATCGACGAAGCGCACCGTCTTGGGATGCAGGCGCTCGCCGATTACGTGTTCAACCATAATAACGGCGCCGACGAACAGGAACTGAATCCCATCCTCAATGAAATGCGCTGGACAAAGTTCACGCCGCTCAGCGGAAAATTTCCGCGCGACTGGAAGGCATTCCACCCCTCGCCGTACCAACGGCGCGACGATATGGATTTCAGCGGCATGCCCGACCTTTGTCACCGCAATCCCGATGTCTACAAAGCGCTGTTCGACGCGGCGAAACTGTATATCGAGGAAATCGGATTCGACGGATTCCGGTTCGATTTTGTGAAGGGCTACGGCGCATGGCTCATCCGCGCGCTGATGGAATACCGCTACCGGCGGAACGGGCAGGATATCCAGCCCTACGGTGTCGGCGAATTGTGGGGATCGGACTGGGATATTGATATATGGCTGGACAAGGTGAATTCGTTTTCGGAGAATGCCGTCGATGTGTTCGATTTTCCGTTGCATTACAAGCTCCGCGATCTGTGCAACACCTACGGCTACGACGTCCGGAATCTCATCGGCACGAACACCGTGTTCGCCGACAAGCCGTTCGACGCCGTCACGTTTGTCGATAACCACGATACCGAGCGCGAATGGCAAGCCAATCAACCGGCGTCGAAGCTGCTGGCGTACGCGTTTATCCTGACGCACGAAGGCTATCCGTGCGTGTTCTGGAAGGACTATTTCACCGGCGGACTTCAGATGCCCGGTTCGCCGAACGGTATCGAAGCGCTTGTACGCGTTCACGAGCGGTACGCCGGCGGCGCGGCGCGCATTCTTTTTGCCGATCAGGATGTGTATATCATGCAGCGCGATGGCGCGGGAAATCAGCCGGGACTCGTCTTCGTGCTCAACAACCGCGGCGACGCGTGGTCAGGCGCGGAGGTGGTCACCCGGTGGCAGCACACCCTACTCAAACCCGTTGCCTGGGGCGGCGTCTCCGACCGCAATGCGCCGTTCGAAAAGCGCACCGATTCCGAAGGGCGCGCTTCGTTCTACGCCTCCCCGCGCGGGTACGCGGTGTATTCGCCGGAGTGAGGATATGTATTGGCTGTGTCGCATACGGAAGCCTTAACGGTTAATGATGATGACACATCACTATTTTTTGGGTACATAAACCTATAAATAACACTAGAAGCCCGCTATACTACTGCTTATATCTTTCAGATGCAACGAATGTGGTTCATTCTGCAATCAAGTATGCGTATTTATAAGCACGTTTTCATTTTGTCTACATTAGTTCACCTCAGAATGGATCTTTGATCCACGGACATCTTGGAATGTTTTTAAGGATTGTATGTCCTGCTCAATGCACCGATACTAGAATCATGAGAGGCAGTTCGGACAGCCTACACGAAATAGCGAGAATATTCTTCTATCATGATTCATTTCGAGCAGTCAGATAGTATTAAGTGGACATTGACATTGTCACATACTTTAATTATATTTAAAAGTATATTCGTTTTATTTAACAATTACCGCCAACATAATAATTTTATGCGTAGCCGATGATCACTAGATCTTACTACTTTCCACTTTTGCCTATCACGCTACATTGATCAAACAATTGGAGGGAACCAATTCTTGTTGCGTTGTTTTCACTAGCCGCTGCATGTAAGCTATCCTTTCTTGCTCGTCCCCGATATATGGGGTGCTATTAAGGATTGCACTGTCTACCAAGTTTTACTTTTGACCTTAATCGCGATGTATCAATGCACTTATTACTTCGAGTGCGCAAAGTAACAACCATAATTCGATCAGTAGTGTATTCTACTGACTGTACTCTGTCTTATATGATAAAGGAGCCTCTCCATGCGCGCTACGTTTCTTGCCGCAATTACCATGTTAAGCGTATTTTTTATACCTAATGCATCGTATTCGCAATCATTCAAAGCCGATTTCGCATGGGGAAAGTCGTTTTCGGGAACGTCCAGGTTTAATGATATTTTGTCGATCTGCATATCCAACAGCGGTAAATATGCAGCAGCGGGCAGCAACGGCTCTATAAAAATGTGGAACGCGGAGACCGGTTCATTTCTCAGATCGTTCAACGACTGGCCGCCGATGTATTGGCTTGATATGAACGTTGCCGGCGTTGCCTTTGATTATACAGAGCAGGTTTTACTCTGCTGCTATGGTAACGACATTGCTTTATGGGGTATTATGGAAGAGTACCCGCGAAAAGTAGTCAGTGTCGAACTCGGCTTTTGTACCAGTATCATCAAGACGTTCAGAAATGCACCAATGGCATTGTTAACAGGATTATATTGTCATAGAATACTTGTCCTCAACTATGAGACCGAACAAACATTTGCGCGTATCGACTTGCTCAATGATTCTGTCATTGATGCGCTTCTATTCGATAACGACACAAAGATCGCTTGCGGCACAAATTATGGATACGTCATCATTTACGATGCCCTCACAGGGGAACAGCTCAAGAAATGGCGCGCATACGAAGACTACGGCATAAATTCATTAACTGTGTCGTCTGATAATACTCTCCTATACACTGTTCCTCAAGGCGGCGGTGCTATATCCGCCTGGAACCTGGCAGATACAACCGAAGTAAGACAATATTCAACCGAAGACTATGATTTAGTACGGCAAGTCTCTCAGAATACTCTTCTAGTAACCGATGCTGCTTCTACAAACCTCTACCTGCTCGATACCGAAACGAACCAGAATATCTGCGTGTGGAATACCGGATCCTCTATCGAGAGAATGGATATTTCATCTATGGGCAACTTTGTGTTCAAAAAAGGAACAAACGTCCTGTATCTCAAATCCATCACCGAACCTACGATGGATATTCTGTTGTCGAAACCGGGTTTTATTTTAATCAAAAGCCTTTTATCGGCTGATAACTCAACTTGCTGCATCCAGTACGGACAGGGGATTTACCATAACGGAATCAAGCCGGTTGGCTTTATCGTATATGATTATTCCAACGGAAACCTCCTCTGCGACCGGGTGTTTACAACCGAAATAACTCATATCGCTTTGTCCAGAGACGGCATATATACGGCGGTGTGTTCGAATAACTCCATTTATATCTACGACAATTATCAAAACAAACTTGTCCACACCGTTGAAAACACCGGAGAATGCATTGCCGATTTCACTCCTCTTGACAACAACCTCGCCATCGCACGCGCATCGACCTTAATTGATATTTACGATTGGACACAGCGCATTCTTCTGACACAATATCCGCGATCCATTTACAAAACCACCCTTCCTGACGATATTACCTTCTCATATGGGGGTGAAAAGCTAGCTATTACAACAGATGGCACCATCGAGGTTATATCCACCAACCCACCAATTGCACATAACATATTTAGCGGAGATGATCTGATTTTCCCAACGGATACATCCCGTATTCTTCTCACCTACAATGGAAAGATTCGTGTTTGGAATACGAGTACATACAGTAATACGACCGAATCCGCCAAACTGTACAAATTCTCGGCGTTGGTCAACAACGAAAATAACATCGTTGGTTTTAGATATTTAGATTCCGACTGGGATGGGAAATGGGATATCACCGATAAACGCAACCTCGTTGCCGTTATAGATTCAGTACGGCCAACGTTCCGCGGTTTAAGACATGCCGTCGGCGCGATGGATGGCGCAAGCTGCATGGTCATTACCGACGATAACTCGGTTCTGCGATATGACCTTTCGTTCGATATTGTAGGTATAGACCATCCCGCTGCACATTCTTCGGCTACTCACTTGACAGTTCACAATCCTTATCCCAATCCAGCAAATAACAGTACCGCCCTTACGTACTCGCTTGCTAACAACGGATTTGTATCCATTGAAATCTATGATCTTCTGGGCCGCAGGGTTACGAAAGTGTTTGAAGGATTTCAAGCACCGGGCGGTTATTCTGTCAATCTCGACTGCAGCATGCTCACTCCGGGTTCTTACAATTGTGTCATTCGCTCAGGCCGGGAGTCGGTTATCAAACCGCTCGTTGTTCGTTGATCTCTATCCTGGTGTGAAAGGTTTGATTGTGAAGGCATGAGTGCACGAGATTCAGCGCAAGATAATAGGATATAGACACGACGCTTTTATTATTAGTTCCGTCAAGTGGCCACAAATAGCATATCAGGCAAGCGTCCAATTTCCGGTAACCCCCGTTCTTCATCGAATCGCCAGTGCGATTCCATGAAGAACGACCCCTATTAGGGGTAAGAAATGTTGGTTAATCAGTTTTGATGAAGATTGTCAGTTCAGGCATGTACGGGTGTGTCCGTCTACGGCACATACCCGGAATGCACGGCGTCTGCGACGCCGTTGATGAGATTATTCTTGTTTCTTTTCTGCCCGTGGGTTTACCCTTCGGTTCTCAGCCTCCGGCTGATCACTCAGGGCCGGCACCCACGGTTATTGACATACCACCCCTCCGGGGTGCAGGATGATAGATTTTCAGCTATAATATGGATTCTCAGCACAAGTCCCCCTTGGGGGATTTAGGGGGATAAATACACCTGGATGGCTGAAAAAATTGGATTTCGGTTATAATAATGTGACTCAGTACAAGTCCCCTAATAGGGGATTTAGGGGTCGTACGTGCCGGTATTATATAAAAAACAGGAGCGTCCGCCACAGGCAGACGCTCTTGTTCATTGTTCGGTTCATTATTGTATAACGGCTATTCTTCCCGTTGCGCTTTGCGCGCCTGCCTGCAGCGTATAGAAATACGCGCCCGATGCCAGTCCGGTAGTGCCCCAGGCTGTATAATGTGTGCCCGGCGGCAGGGTTTGCTCAACCAGCGTTTCAACTGCCTTGCCGTTGCTGTTATATATTTTCAGCGTCACAGCAGCCGTATGGGAGAGCGTAAACGGAATTACCACGCGCGTCCCGGCAGTAACCGGATTCGGGTAGCTTTCGCCGAGATGCATTTCCAGCGGCGCCGCTGTGGATTCGACAGACACCAGCGGATTGCGCATCAATTGCTGCACAACGCCTTTTCTTGTTATCGCCCAGCCGCGCGTCGAATCGGCAAACACTGCATCGCGGATAGCGCCCGAGGGAACCATCGTTGTTTTCGTCCAGGTCGTTCCAAGGTTGTTGGTGGTCCATGCTGTGCTATCGTTCACTACCCACATGTATCTACCCGAAGGATCGAAGTCGATCGAGCAATTGCGCATACCGGTCATCGGCGTGTTGGAATCGCTCCAGGTATTGCCGTTCACCGTCCGGAGATACTCGCCTGTGAATTCATCCACCATATACCCGCGCCGGTCGCTGACCATCGCCAGCTCGGAAACGAATCGCGCAATAATCCGCACGCCTTTCCATGTCGCGCCGCCGTCGGTGGTCTTCTCTACGCGCGAATAATCGTCGTTTCCGTATGCCGCGTAAAAACCGGTGTTTCTATCTACAAACCGGAGGGTATTGTAGAACGGTATCGGCGCATAGGCGCGTTCGATTTGTTTCTGCCACGTTTCTCCCGCATCGGCGGTTATCCAAACATCGGCGGAATCTTTCGCGCCCTGGCTCACGACAATACCTTCGGTATTATTCCAAAAGTGAATATTGCCGAAGCGGGAATCGATTCCGTATAACATTTCCCGCCATGTCATTCCGCCGTCGGTAGTTTTCAGTAGGTGACCTTCGCCGGTGTTCACAAGGCTTTGCGGTCCGCCGGTTCCGATAATCGCGTTGTTCTCGTCGAAGGCCCATAAGCCAATGATCGATACGTCGGTACTCATTGCCTTGTAGTGAACCCAGTTCGCACCCCCGTCGGTCGATCGCGACACCCAGCCCGAGTCTCTACCGACCCACAGCGTGGAGTTCCCTGCATAGCGCATAACATTCACTCCGGTCGACATTTCATCCGCGGAAACAATCTGCCATTCGATGAACGGCGCATCGTTTGTCGCAACAACAAAATCCTGCATGGCGCTTCCCGCGCTGTTTTCCGCTTTCACGGTAAACTGACCGACCTTCGCGCCGCCTTTCCAATGGACGGTTCCGAGAACGGGATCGATCCCGGCTCCGGCAGGCGCGTTTGTCAGCGAGTACACGGGCAAGGGCCAGGCTTCAACGACAGGAGCATACGTGAACGATTGCCCTATTTCAAGCTGCGCCGATGGAGGAGCGGAAACGAAAACAGGCTGTTTATCGGCGGGCTGTTTCCATTGCAGATCGAACAGTCCCCGACCGTGCGTGTAGACGCGGAGGATCTTCAACTTCTCATTATAATAGAAGCGCTCGGCCGGCATTGTGGCGATACCGTTCGTCATCAACAACCAGTGCGCGCCGCCGTCTTCGGAGACAAACACGCCGAGATCGGTGGCAAGGAACAGCGCATTATCAAGTTTCCAGATATCCTTCGCCGGTATATCCGGCAAATCGCCGGTGATGTTCGTCCAATTTTGTCCAAGATTGTTGGACTTATAAACCTTGTTGAGCCCGTACGTCGATAGCACGGCGAAGAGTTCGTTCGCCGCGAAGCTACGCACCGACGCCACATAACCGTCGTCGAGGGCATCCCCGACCTGCGTCCACGTATCGCCCGCATCAGTAGATACCGCAACCATTCCAAGCGGCGCGCCAGCCATAATCAAATTGCTGTTGTAGTCGGCGATATCGAGCGCGGTGATGTAATAGAATCCTCCGGTTGGCGATTCGAACAATCCCGATTGCAGTCGTTTCCAGTTTCTGCCTTCGTTCGTTGTGCGGTACACACGGTACGTTCCCATGAACAGGGTTTCGGGGCGGTTCTTGTCCATGTCGTACGGCGTATAGAATAGCGAGCCGTCGGGAGGCATATCGCCTAGAACGCGGTACCAGGTTTGTCCATGATCTTCCGAGCGGAAAAGCTTCCCGGTTTCCTGCGTTGTCCAGACAATGTTGGGCTTGGTGGGATGCACGTAGCCGTAGCCGCCGTCGCCGTAGAGGACGAGCTCGAAGCCGCTTGCATCCGGCGAGCGCATCGTGCCGTTATCCTGCGTGCCTCCGAAAAGGAAGCGGCTGTCCGTCGGATGGAAATCCCCTCCGATGAACTGGGTAATGGACATGCCGATATCGCGCTTTTCCAGCGTTTTGCCCTGGTTCGTCACCAGAAACAAGCCGCCGTCGTTGCCGATAAAGAACCGGTCCGGATTCTGTGGATTGAACGCCATTCCATGTTGATCGACATGCAACAATCCGCCGCCGAGCTGATCCTTGACGCGCTCCCAGTTGGTTCCGCCGTCGCCCGTGCGGACGCACTTCACACCGCCAGCGAAAGCGATATCCGGGTTCGATGGATCCACAGCAATCACATTGTCGAACCATCCCTGCGGGATCAGATAGTCGAACGGGACGGCTTTCTTCGCCCAGGTCGCGCCGCCGTCGGTGGTTTTAAAAATGCCGAGAAGAGGTGTTCTGTCGCTTGTCACCTCCGATACAGCCGCGTATACAACGTCCGGATGCGTCGCGCAGAGAGCAAGACTGGTTCTGCCCATCAGCGAATCCGTCACGCCGATATCAAGTTTCGTCCATGTATCGCCGCCGTCGGTGGTTTTATGCATCCCGTAGATTGGGGCAGTCGAGGTACCGAAAATCTTCGTCCCGACCGTATAAAGGATATTCGGATTGATGGGATTGATGACGATATCGGTGGTGGTGGTGGCAAACACATGCGTCCACGTAGCGCCTGCATCGATGGACCGCCAGATGCCCAGATCTGCAGCGTTCCTCGCGCCGTCGGCGACGGATGCATAGATGATATTGGGATTGATGGGATTGATGGCCATCATCGAGACGCGGGCGTAATCGGGGATCATCCCTGCGCCGATGCGATTCCAGGTCGTGCCGCCGTCCATGCTTTTAAAGATGCCCGCACCGTCGAACGAGTGTCCCCCGAAGCTGGCTTCGCCGGTTCCGGCATACACGATGTTCGTATCCTGCGGATTGATGACGATAGAACCCATTGCCTGCGTGGGCAGCAAATCGGAGACCGAATGCCAGTGGAGCCCTTCGTCGTAGCTGCGCCAGATGCCGCCGCCTGCCGCTCCTACGAACATCGTGTTGGGATTCAGCGGATTGATTGCCACCGCCTTGATCCTCCCTCCGATATTGAACGGACCCACATTCGTCCATTTCATTGTTTCCGCACCGGCGCCTTTCCGCAGAGAGCGGCCCTGCAAAGCATTCATCGCCTTGTTGAAGGCGTCGATCCTCGCGCCGGGAGGCAGCACGCCGTTTGGCGGAGCGATGCGGTTCTGGAAGAAGAGCTTCCGAGCCTGGGCTTTCGGCATACGCTCCACGCCGAGCGCCTTGTATTGTTCCGTCGTCAGCGCTTGCGCAAGCAGTGCGCCTGAAACGGCAAACAGGAATGAAATTGTCAATAACCAGGTACGCATGGGAACACCTCTTCCGCTATCTTCAAATCGCCGGTCCACGCAAATGCAGCGAACCGGCTGCGAATTTCGCAATTTGTTTAGCAATGAAAACTACAGACCCCGCCTTAGAATGTCAACATGGGTTGAACCGGAAATGCCTCTTATCATCCGAGTTTTCTTTTGCCGACACTATTTGGCAAAAAATCTCCGGATATAAACGATTGTCGGTTTTGAAGGAATACGAATTGGCAGTTTATCAACATATTCTACCGGAACCGTCGACTATTGACAAGGCTTACGAATGTTACTACATTGTAATAATACACATAGAACAGGATGGTACCAATGATTAAAACACTCGCCCGTCACGGCAACAGTTTGGCCCTGGTGATAGACAAAGCGGTACTTGATCTCCTCAACATCCGGGACGATACGCCGTTGGAAATCTCAACCGATGGAAACGTACTCGTTGTCACCCCGCTCCGGAACGATGAACGCAAGCAAAAGTTCGAGGATGCATTGCAGTCGGTTAATGCCCGGTATAGTAGAACTCTGAAACGTCTTGCGGAATGATTTTGTGGAGCCGGCGTTTTTAACCCTCGATGAGGTATTGCGTATTCATGACAACCAACTCCGGCTCTACGGAGGCGAATCAGGAATCCGCGATATCGGTCTTCTTCAATCCGCTATTTCTGTTCCCAAATCGACGTTCGACGGCGCATTTCTTCATACGAATCTTGTAGAAATGGCGGCGGCGTATTTGTTTCATATCGTTTCAAACCATCCGTTTGTCGATGGGAACAAACGCACCGGTACTGTTGCTGCGTTGGTTTTCCTTTCTATCAACGACATATCATTCACTGCCGATGATCCGCAACTTGAGGAAGCGGTCGTCTCGGTGGCATCCGGGAAATGGACCAAGCGCCAACTAACCCGGTTTTTCCTGAGCAATACAGTAGCGCCTGTGTAGCGCTCCCTTTTTCCTACTTCCCTATTGCCGCTGCATCGTAGTACAACGGACCGTCGGGACCGACAGGCAGTCCGAGTTGCATCCAGAGAATCATCAATCCTGTCCAAATAATGCCGAATACGATGGAATACGGCAACATCGTCGAGATGATGGTGCCGATCCCGTATTTCTCGTCGTATTTCTCAGCAAAAGCAACAATCAGCGCGAAATACGACATCATGGGAGTGATAACGTTCGTCAGCGAATCGCCGATACGGAACACCGCCTGCGTTAACGCCGGGTGATAGCCGAGCAGCATGAACATCGGTACGAACACCGGCGCCATGATCGCCCATTTCGCAGAGGCCGATCCCATGAACATGTTGATCAAGGCGCTGACGATGATGAAGACGATCATCAGCCAGATGCCCGAAAGGCCGATACCTTTCAGGAATTGCGCCCCGTCGATCGCGATGATGATACCGAGATTGGAATGATTGAAGAAGTATACGAACTGCGCAGCAAAGAAAACCAAAACGATGTACGTCGCCATCGTCTTCATCCCGTCGATCATTTGCTTGATCACATGTTTGTCGTTCTTCGTTACGCCTGTCGCGATACCGTACACAAGCCCGGGAATGAGAAACAGCACCATGATTGCTGTGATCATTCCATGAAAGAAGGACGAATGGAGAACATCCTTCCCCGGAATACGGAGCAAACCATTTTCAGGAACCACGGTGGCAATAAGAAATGCGGCTACCGCAAGAACGGAGACGCCCGCCCAAATAAGACCCTTCTTTTCCTTTGCCGTGAGTTGCTCGAGTTCAATCGGCGGCACGCTGCCGGCATATTTCCCCAGGCGCGGCTCGACGATGGAGTTCGTCACCCATGTACCGACAACGACGATCATTACCGCGGACGCGAACATAAAATAGAAGTTCGCCGCAGGACTGACGGTGATGGAGGGATCGATAATCTGCGCGGCACTTTGGGTCAATCCTGCCAGCACGGGATCGATGCTGCCGATCATGAAGTTCGCGCCGAATCCCCCGCTGACTCCGCAGAACGCCGCCGCAAGTCCCGCCATGGGATGCCTGCCGAGCGCGAGAAAGATCATTGCGCCAAGCGGAATGAGGACGACATACCCTGCTTCGGAGGCGAGATGCGAAAGCACGCCTGCGAAAACCAGCGCGCCTGTGATGAGTTTCGGCGGTGCTTTGAGCACCAGCGCGCGGATGAGTACTGTCAACAAACCGGAGCCTTCAGCCACGCCAATACCGATCATTGCCACGAGTACAAGACCCAGCGGCGGAAACTTGACAAAGTTATCCTCGATGTTCTCGAATATCCATCTGAACCCTTCGGCACTAAGAAGGCTCTTGACGTTGATCGCCTCCCCTGTTCCCGGATGCGTTGCCGAGACGCCGAATGCCGCGGTAATAGCCGAGGCAACGATAACCGCAACGGCGAGAATGGCAAAGATCATTGCCGGGTGCGGCAATGCATTGCCGATGCTTTCGATCCGGTCAAGGATGCGGGTGAATAGTTTCCGTTTTGCTGATTTCGCCATAACGCCTCTCCGTGGTGCGGTGGATATGCAAAACGGGCTCCATCGCTGGAGTCCGTAGAAAGTCCAAGATAAGAAGGAACACCCTTTCGTCACAATGCAAAAAGATACGGCGCGGAATCCGCGCCGTATAATTCGTAGCAAAGTCTTCCGGCGTTAGTCCGAAAGGGCGAGATAGCCCATTCCGACAGGTGCAAAAATAGCGGCGATAACGCCCCAGAATTTTTCTTTCCCGAGTCGGTCGGCAATCTCCATCCAAACGATAATTGCCCCTACAAAAATTGCCAGACTGGCTAGAAAATTCACAAATGGAATAACCAAGCCGATCAATGCCAATGCCCACATTCGCGGTTTGCCTGCCATGTCGAGCCAAAGGATGTAATTCAATATCGGTATGTATCCCCACCAGCCGTTTTCGACGCCCAGTTTATCGGCAATCTTGCTTGTACACCATCCGCAGAAGATCCAGACTGCGAGACCAATGATCAATGCAACTATAAAGATTGCCCCGAACATCGCCATGAAACCGCTATCTACCGCTTCATAACCTTCCATAGTACCTCCAGAAAAGGAATTGAACATGTTGGACTAGACAAACTTGGCGTAAGATAGTACAAGAGCTTGCGAGTATCAATAGAAGAATGTATCGTTATAGTAGATTTTACTCATAAACCGGTATTTCTGGAGAAAATAGAGATGGTTCGTCTTATTAACCCGTTTGATGAAGAAGCTCCTCCGGTATTCGGTGGTTTCCCGGCGGAAAGTCTTGTCTTTCTCCGTACACTAAGTAAAAACAATAACCGGGAATGGTTTACCGAGCACAGAAACGACTACCTACAATTCGTGAAGGAACCGATGGAATCGCTCCTGAGTGTGCTCGTCCGCCCAATGCGGGAAATGTTACCCGGCATCGAGATCGATCCGAAGAAATCCGTGTACCGCATTTACAGGGATATCAGGTTCAGCCAGGACAAGAGTCCCTATAAAACGCATGCGGGAGCATCGTTCACAGTAGCCGGGAGGGATAGAAAATACGATCCGGGATACTACTTTCACATCTCTCCCGACGAAGTGGTCATCGCCGGGGGCGCGTACATGATACCGGCCGGACAATTGAAGATCCTCCGACAGGCGCTGAGCGAACGGCACGAAGAGTTCAGGAACATCCTGGCCTCAACGGACTTCGTTAGCCATTTCGGGAAGCTCGACGGCGATTCGCTGACACGGATTCCCCGCGAATACTCCGCAGGTCACCCTGCTGAAGATCTCCTGAAAATGAAATCCATGTATTGCTGGGCGCAGATCAAACCTGAAATAGCCACACATGAAGACTTCGTTGAAATCCTGCTTGAGTACTTCCGGACGATGACGCCGCTGATTGCCTGGCAGTTGAAATACAGCGTAACGTGAACAATACATGCCGCATGTAGACCCCCTTGGGGGATTTAGGGGTCAACAATATGCCGGGAACCCCCGATACCGTCCGTCCGCCTGAGACAGACGAACGTATCGACCCCAGTTAGGGGTGAAGAATTAACCGGATAATCCAAATGTAAATGTTTATCGACACAAGTGTGTGCGGGTCGTGTATGCGGCGTTTTCAAGCGTTGGCATTTCGCGTGGTGGAATCATACGGCGTCTGCGACGCCGATGGGATCAACGCAATTGGATCATGCTTTCCGTGGGTTTACACCCACGGCTACTGACATGTATCCCCGCTGGGGATGAAGAATTGCTGGTGTATCGTTTTGGAATACGATAATCAGAACAAGTCCCCTAATAGGGGATGTAGGGGTTCTTCTGTCTTCTGTCTTTCGGCATCTATTACAGTTCTTCGTCGAGAAAAGAACCGCGAATTTCTTATACTTGCCGGTAACGAACCGCAAAATGCCTGCCGCACGAGATTATATCGACGTATCCATTCCGGGAGTGCCGCTTCCTTCTCTTACGTATGCCGTGCCGCGCCGCTTCGAAGGAGATGTGCTGCCGGGAATGCGTGCCGTGGTTCCGCTCGGAAAACGCATCGTTACCGGGTTCATCGTCGAATGCCACCGCAATCCCCCGCAGGGCGCGGTGAAGGAAGCGCTTGAATTGCCGGATAAGGAAGCCCTTCTTTCTCAGGAGATCATCGCCTTGTGCCGGTGGATTTCGAGGTACTACCACGCGCCGCTCGGCGACTCTCTGAAAGCCGCTCTGCCGCAGGGAATGGATTTCGAAGGCGAACGCTTCATATCGCTTCAAACAAACGACCCGGAGCGGATACACGCGGCAATCGGAAAATCGAAAACGAAACAGGAAATCATCGAGCGTCTGCTGACGGGAGAGGTGGTATCCGAAGCAGTGCTGAAGAATACCGTCCGGGCGCAGTCCATCGTCAACCAGCTTCGCGAACTGGCTACCGAGGGTATCATCGCAATTGAAACCGTCGTTAAACCGCCCGCCGCGCGTATCAAGTACCGGAAAGCCGTCCGCTTCCTGAATGAATGGCTCAACGAAGACCGCATCCGCGAATTGATGGAAATTCTCGAGAAGCGCGCGCCGAAACAGGTGAATATTGTGGCGCTGCTCTGGGCGGCGTACCAAAAGGGTATCCATTCCATCTCCCTGCAGGAAGCGGCCGACCAGGCGCGCACCGGCGCTTCGGCTGTCAAAGCGCTACAGGAAAAGGGCGTCGTCGAGGTATTCGACGAAGAGGTTAACCGGGAGGTAACCTACCTATATGAAGAAGCGGGCAAGCACTTCGTCCTGACCGGCGAACAGCAACAAGCGCTGACTGGGTTGCAGGAACAGATCGATCGAGGCGAGTTTTCCACCAGCCTGTTGTACGGCGTTACGGGATCCGGAAAAACGCAGGTGTATATCGAAGCTATCAGGAGCGTACTGAAGACAGGGAAAAACGCTCTTATCCTGGTTCCCGAAGTATCGTTGACGCCGCAGCTTGTGTACCGGTTCCGGCGGGCGTTCGGAAACGACGTCGCGGTGATGCATAGCCGGCTTTCCATCGGCGAACGGTACGACGCATGGCGGTTGACGCGCGAAGGGAAATACCGCGTGGTGATCGGCGTGCGCGCGGCGGTTTTCGCGCCGATGACGAATCTAGGAATCATCATTGTCGATGAAGAGCATGAACCAAGCTATAAGCAGAGCGATCAGCAACCGAGATTTCACGCACGCGACGCCGCGGTGATGCGCGGCTGGCTGGAACGCGCCGTCGTTGTGTTAGGCAGCGCAACGCCCTCAGCGGAAAGCTGGCTCAATGCAGAGCAGGGAAAGTACCGCCTCCTGCTATTAACGCGCCGCATCGATGGCGCAGAAATGCCCGCCATCGCGCTCGTCGATATGCTGGAAATGAAGCGTCTTCAAAAAGCGCGCGGCGATTTTTCCGAAGAACTGCTCGAGAAACTCCGGTTGCGTCTGGCGAAGAAGGAAAGCTCGATCGTGTTCCAGAACAGGCGCGGCTATGCAATGCATGTGGAGTGCGCCGACTGCGACTATGTTCCCCATTGCGTCAACTGCAGCATCACGCTGACCTATCACAAAGACCGCAATTTGCTCCAGTGTCATTATTGCGGTCACACGATGCGCATGCCCGCACTGTGTCCCGAATGCGGCGGCAAGGATATCCGGCAGTTCGGCTCGGGTACGCAGCGGCTGGAGGAGGATTTAAAGGCTCTGCTTCCGGAAGCCCGCATTCTTCGAATGGACCTGGACAGCACCCGGAACAAGGGCGCGCACGACATGATGTTTACCTCGTTCGCGGAGCGGGAGGCGGATATTCTCCTCGGCACGCAAATGGTTGCGAAGGGACTGGATCTCGAACATGTGACGCTCGTCGGAGTCATTTCCGCCGAGCAATCGTTACTGATGCCCGATTTCAGGGCTGAGGAACGCACCTTTCACTTGCTGACACAGGTAGCCGGCAGGTCCGGACGAGGCGCTCACCGCGGCGAAGTGGTGTTTCAGGCGTTGCAGCCAACGCACCCGGTGTTCGATTTCGTGATCCGCGGCGATTTCCGGGGATTCATGGAGAAGGAACTCGCCCGGCGCAAAGCGCTCTTTTATCCCCCGTATTCTCGTGCGGCGCTTATTACATTCTCCGACCCCGACGAGCAGAAGGCATTGAACGCTTCCAAGTCGTACCATGCCTCCCTCCAGCGGTATCAGAGTTTCTACAAACTGTACCCTCCGCAACCGGCTGTTATCAAGAGGCTGAATCAGCGCTACCGGTTTCAACTATTTATCCGTATCGACAAACACCGCGATCCCGATGGATCGAAATTCGAGCATGCGCTTCTCGACGCGGAAACAGTATCGGCGCAGAATGCGGGCATACGCAGCGTGTACATCTCCGTCGATATCGATCCGTACAGCTTGATGTAGCCTGGAGCGCAAAGCAATGCTTCCCCGCGTTTCCTCATTTTTCGTATCTTTTCATCTGAACCATTTCTCATTCGTCACCGGAGTTCCCATGCGCCGATTGATCCTGCTACTCGTTCTTGTCCCTTTCATAATTGCGAATGCCCAGCAGAAGCGGCCATTCACCGCAACCGATTTGTGGAATCTTACACGCGTTAGTGCTCCGGCGCTCTCGCCCGACGGCTCGACTATCGCTGTGGTCGCATCGAAGACCGATATCAAGACAGGCAAGACGAACGGCGATATCTACCTTGTCCCCGCAAAAGGCGGCGAAGCGCGGCAGTTCACTACCGGAAAAACAACGGAAGGCTCACCCGCGTGGAGCCCCGACGGAACAATGCTTGCATTCACCGCCAGGCGCGACGATAACGAGAAAACGCAGATCTACATCATCAGTCTTGAAGGCGGAGAAGCGCGGCAGATTACCGACGTCCCGATGGGCGCATCCTCTCCGAAGTGGTTCCCCGACGGCAAGCGCATCGCATTCACCACGCAAATACTCTTCAAGTACGGCGATAACTTCGATTCTTTGAAAGCTGAAATAAAACGGCGCAAGGATAGCAAGGTCAGCGCGAAAATTTCCGAAGACCGGCTCTTCCGCTACTGGGATCATTATCTGACCGACGAATATATCGACCATATCTTCGCCGCAGACATCGAAACGAAAAAGGTAACCGATCTCACGCCGAAAATGGACCGGTATTTCGATTATTCCGGCGGGGTGGATTTCGATATCGCCCCCGACGGGAAGCATCTTCTAGCAATGGGTCTTACCAACGGAAAACCTTACGATGCGTTGTACAGCGATATCTACGAAATCCCCACCGACGGCTCTGGAACGATGCGCAACCTCACCGCCTCGAATCCATCCGACGATATGTCGCCGAGGTACACCCCCGACGGCAAAAGCATGCTCTACGGCAAGCTGCTGAAGCTCAAAGCCAATGGCGAACGCGTCCGGTTGATGCGGTATAACATTCAAACCGGAGACGAAATAGAACTTTGCCGCGATTTCGACCGCAGCCCCGGCGGATGGGTGATGGATCGCGAGGGTAAAACCGTGTACTTTACGGCTGAGGACCGCGCAAAAGTCTCGATATTTTCGGCGCCGATCTCTGGAGGCGCAGTTTCGGAGATCTACCGAGGCGGAGCCAACACCGCACTCGATGTTCACGACGGTATGGCATATTTCCTGCATCAAAGTCTCACAGAGCCGACGGCACTCTACCGAATCCGTACAAACGGGAGCGATTTCACACAACTCACGCATTTCAACGATGCGCTGCTGTCCGACATCAAGATGGGTACGGTAGAAGACGTGACCTTTAAAGGCGCTCGGGGCGACGACGTGCAGATGTATATTATTTATCCCCCTGATTTCGATCCTTCGAAGAAATGGCCTCTTTCCGTGTTGATTCACGGCGGACCGGTCGGCACGTTCGGGGACGATTTCCATCCGCGCTGGAATGCGCAGCTCTTTGCAGCTCCCGGCTACGTCTGCATCACGCCGAATTTCCACGGCTCGTCGAGTTTCGGCGAGGAATTCGCCGAGAGCATCAACGGCGCGCACGGCGATATGCCGTTTACCGATATCATGGCGGCGACCGATTACATGGTAAAAAAACCGTTCATCGATTCCACCCGTATGGCGGCGGGCGGCGGCAGCTACGGCGGCTATCTGACTGGATGGATCGGCGGACAGACAGACCGCTTCAAGTGCCTGGTCCATCATGCCGGCGTGTATAACCTGATGGCGCAGTTCGGATCGGATGTAACGCAGAACCGCGACCTCAGCTATGGCGGTACCCCGTGGGAGAATCCGGAGCGGGTTCAGAGATGGAGTCCAGCCCATCATGCGAAAAATTATGTGACCCCAACCCTTGTTGTTCACGGAGAGCTGGATTACAGAGTCCCATATAATCAGGGACTTGAGTTGTACGGAATGCTAAAAGCGAAGGGCGTACCGGCAAGAATAATAATTTATCCAGATGAGAATCATTGGGTTCTAGGTGCGAATAATTCTATACACTGGTATCAGGAATACCTTGACTGGCTCAAAAGATGGGTAGATGTTGGAGGTAAATAGCGGATTTGCCTATTAGCTATTGCACGATTAAGCACTAGTAGCCGTTAGTAACACAAGGACTAGCGACTATCGACAACGTATAGAACTCTGTGCATTTTGAAAAAAATGCCAGACAATACAACTTTTTATATTGAACATTTAGGTCAGTTACCTAGATTTGGGTACTTATGCTCTTTACCTTGTTTCGTATTCAATGCATCGGTACATAGATTTCACCTAAAGATAGGGTGTTGAGAACGTGAAGAATCAGCCAGTAATCCTTATCGTCGACGACTCCACGCTGAGCCGCAAATCCATTCAGAATGTGCTGGATCAGGAAGAATATGAATTGCGCTTCGCGAACGATGGATTCGAAGCTCTACGCGTTGCTATGGAAGAACCACCCGACTTGATTTTACTCGATGTCATGATGCCGGGAATCGACGGTTTCGAGGTTTGCAAACGCCTCAGGGAAACGCCGCGTCTCGAAGCTGTGCCCGTTCTCATGATTACCGCGATGGACGACCGGAACAGCCGCATCAAGGGAATCGAAGCGGGCGCCGATGATTTTATTTCGAAACCGTTCGACCGGACGCTCCTGAAAACCCGCGTCCGCACAATCACGCGCCTCAACAGGTACCGCCGGCTGATCAAGGAACGCACCCGATTCGAATGGGTAATCGAACACGCAGAGGACGGCTACATCATCCTCTCCCAGACGGACGAGATCGAATACCTCAATACCCGCGCGGCGACGCTGCTCGGAATCGAATACACGCCTTCGCTCATCGGCGAACGCCTGAACCCGTTCCTGAAAAAGCGCTTCATCTGCGAACCCATTGAAGCCTGGGAAAACTGGCCGCAAAGCGTCATCGAAAATCCCAACGCCGTCAGATTCATCATTCAACCGGAAACGGATTCGTTCCATTCCAAATGGCTGCAGATCGGCTGTCTCGACGTGCCGGAAGACGAACACGAATCCATCGTACTCATCATCAAGGATGTATCCACCTTCATCAACGATCAGCGTCTCACCTGGTCGTTCCATGGAATGATGTCGCACAAACTCCGCACGCCATTGAATGTGATCAAGAGCAGCCTCGAGCTCTTCCGTTCCGATCATCTTGATCCGGAAAACGAAACCGTATTCCGCATGCTCAAGGACGGCGTATACCGCCTCGACGGAGAGCTCTCCGAAATTCTCGATTTTATCGATTCGCCGTTCAAGGCGCATGCACAGGATTTCACGACCGTCGAGGAACTGAAAGGCGTCGTCATGCAGGTCGCCTCGTCGCTCGATGTGAATCAGCACAAAATCTACGTCGAAAATCTCGACGACGACTGGGCGCTGCCGCTTTCGAAAAAAGCGTTCCGCGCGGTGCTCACCGAACTCATCGGAAATTCGCAGAAATTCCATCCCCGCAAATCCCCGACCATCACCGTCGTCCTGCAGGAAGAAGGCGAAAATGTTCTTGTCCGCGTACTCGACGACGGGATTCATCTCTCGGAAGAAACGCTCGAAAAAGCATGGACCCCGTATTATCAGGGCGAGAAGTATTTCACCGGCCAGATGGACGGAATGGGGCTTGGGCTTTCAATGGTTGCATCGATCGTCTGGGAAGTAAACGGCGACTTCAAGATCAAGAACAGGATCGACAAGCCCGGCGTGGAGGTTATTGTATCGCTCCCTTTTGTAGCTGAAGATATAGAAATCAAGGCGCCCTAGTCCGCTCGCCGCTCTATATCTTCGCACAGTACCGCAACCGAATCCTCCTCTTCTGGAGGATTCGGCGTTTTATCCGTATGTTTGATGTATGATTATCGCGTTCACCAAAGCCGAAGGTTCGCAGAACGATTTCGTTATTGTCGATAACCGGAATCGCTCAATCGATGAAGAGACGCAGCGTTCGATCTCGATCGCCGTCTGCCACCGGCGCAAAGCTGTCGGCGCCGACGGCGTGATATTCATCGAACCGTCCGAGGTATCTGATTTCACGATGCGGTTTTACAACCCCGACGGCTCGGAGGGTTCCATGTGCGGGAACGGCGGACGTTGCGCCGCGCTGTACGCATTCGATACCGGCATCGCCGCTGACAAAATGACATTCGATGTCCTGGGGAAGAAATACAACGGTGAAGTGTATCCCGCTGCGGTCCGGCTGTATTTTCCAGAACCTGGCGATATACGTCTGAACGACCGCCTGCTCATCGACGGTCTTGAGATTGGTTGCGACTTTGTTCATACCGGCGCGCCGCATTCCATCGTATTCATCGACGATTTACCAGCTCCGCTGAAGAGGGAATTCCTTCAATTTCCTGTCGAGTCCGTAGGCGCGACAATACGGCATCAGAAGTTGTACAATCCTGCGGGCGCAAACGTTAATTTCATTCAACTTGATGAAGAACAGACCGTTCATATCCGGACCTTCGAAAAAGGCGTCGAAGCAGAAACAGAAGCATGCGGTACAGGCTCCATTGCCTCCGCAATCGCCGCAGTATTGCGAAGAGGACTTCATCCGCCGATTCGTTTGCGCACCAGAGCCGGCGAAGAGCTGACCGTCGGTTTTACACTTCACGGCGATATCCCTACTCTCGCTGAAGATGCATCCGCGGTTATTCCCGGTTCTGTATTCGCGAATGGGTTGTACCTCGAAGGTCGCGCAAATCTCGCTTTTTCCGGGATGCTGGATTTCGATGCCGAAACAAATACACTGCGCGCCGTTTATTAATTTCGTATTATTCGGCGTGACACGGTTTCATACTCATTTTTTACCGGAACAATGAAGCATCGCATTTTCTTCTGCGTTTGGATTGCCGCACTCGCTTTTGCCGGATGCAGCAAATCGGAACCAACAGGACCCGAAGATATAAAGGAATTTACCTCGCTTGCCGAAGCGTTGAGCAATCCAGCGCAGGTTGAGCGCCTGAACCTTTCGAACCAGGCACTCACCAGTCTCTCGCCCGAGATTTCGAAGCTTGTCAATTTGAAAGAGTTGATTCTCGAGAACAACTACCTCACCACCCTGCCGCCTGAGATCGGCACGCTTTCCAAACTCAATGCGCTCACGCTCGAGAACAACGACATCAACCATCTCCCCGCCGAGCTTGGGAATTGCGCCAGTCTCCAGGCCCTTTCTGTTTCCGATAACAAGCTCGATTCGCTCCCGTACACGCTTGGAAATTGCAGGAAACTTGAAGTGCTGCACTTGTATAAAAACCGCTTCAAGAAAATCCCTCCCGTCATTTTTGAGCTTACATCGTTGTTCCGGCTGAATATCGAGCAGAACAGCGTCGATACCGTCCCGAAGGAGCTCTACAACCTCACGAATCTGCGTATCCTGGCATTGCGGAGGAACAATATCGTTCATGTAGCCGATGGAATCGATGCGTTGGATAAACTCGAGCTTCTCTGGCTGGGGTATAACAAACTTTCGGCGTTGCCGTCGGATATCGGCGGACTGGCTTCCCTCGCGAGGCTCGATTTCGTCAGCAATCAGTTCACCGCCGTCCCCACGGAGGTCTATAACCTTACCACACTCCTCATTCTTGAAATCGCCGAGAATCAGATTTTTACAATACCCGCAACTATTTCTCAACTCACTGCCCTGCAGGATCTCGATATTTCCGGCAACCCAATGACGGCGGAAGAAGTGGCGAAGATTCGCGGATACCTTCCACACACAAACATCATTTTCTAACCGGCTGCGCGTCCAATCCGCATTGCGCCTTCCCTGAAGTCCGCCGGCGGCGTCAGCAGCGAAAGCACGATACAATCGCCTGCGGGGAAATCGTAGAAATGTCCCGGATGCGCGTACGCGTATTCTTCCAGCAACAGTCTCATCGTAAAAGTATCTGCATCGCAGCCTTCGGGTAATTGCACCACCGCGCTCCAGCCGCCTTCGCGCGCGCGGAGCGAAAATCCGCCGGGCAGATGCTCCCGCAAGTACGTCTCGTTTGCATCGCACCGGTTCCTGATCTGCAATGCGATTTCCTCCCTCATAGCAAGCAGAGCAGGCGCCGCATGCATGATAGGCGTGTTGACGGAAAGGTACGTATCGGCGATAAGTTCGAGATGCTTCCGGGCCTTAGACTTCAATCCCTCATTACCGGCAATCGTGATCCATCCCAGTTTCATTTGCGGAAGACCCAGCATTTTGGAAAATCCATTCAGAGTGAAGACCAGTCCTTCGCCGGTATCTACGCCTGCGAACGATGGCGGACGCTCAGTTCCCGGCGACGGATACTCGTAGAACACCTCGTCCGCGATAAACGCATAGCCCATCGCCGCGCAGTAATCCAGCATCTGACAGCGTTCGTCCGGCGAAAGGTAGTTGCCTGTTGGATTGTTGGGATTGATGGCGATAACGGCGCGGGTATGTTCGCCAGCCGCCGCTTCCAGCGAGAGCATATCCACCTCCCAGCGGGGATCGCGGTACCGCAATTTGTAGGGATGCAACTCTACCAGATCCATACCGGCGACGAAATCGAACAGCGGATACGACGGCTGCGGAATCAGCGCTTCGCTTCCCGGATCGCAGAGCAGCTTAAAGAGGTACGAGTACCCTTCGCTGGTGCTGGCGGTAAGGATGATATCCTCCGGATGGACGTTCGCGCCGATAGATGCGTAGTATTCGGCCACCGCTTCCCGCGCTTTCCACAGTCCCTTCGGATCGGGTTCGTACCGGAAGATATCCTTCCCAGCGAGTGCCTCGCGGATACGTTCCTCCGGATAGCTGATGGATTCCTCTCCCGCCGGCACTGTAGGATTGGAGATGGTAAGGTCGATGACGGGTTCGCCCAGCCGCCTGCGGCTTCGGAGCAGTTCTGTCAGCGGATTGGGATGCAGTTCCCACCTCAGGCGGGATGAAAATGGATGCTTCGTACTCATGCCGTGCAATGTACACGGATGGCGGGAAAAAGAGGAATGAAGGACAGAGATATTACAGGCCTCTAAACTCGCAACAATTACAGTGTGGCGTACATGCGTTTTACTTCTTCCGCACCGTATTGTCGTTCAAGCCTTCTCACCGTAAAATGTGCTTTGCTAATTTTTTGAAAGTGATCGAGAAAGATGTAGTTTATTCCTGCTCCCCCTACTGCTCCAATGACAGGCACTGCGCTCGCTAATACTTTATCGGATACCTGAATGCTGAATCTGGAAGCAATACTCGAGATGAAACGTATAAGCCATGGCGCGCTTTCTTCAATTACTGCTTTTTGACCAACATACTGAACCGCATCATTCACCGCCAACGCAAGGGCTGCGCGAATAGCATAGTATTCACTTTCTGTTTGACGTACATCATTGATACCCCCAAGTGCAAAAACCTCCATGCACGCAAGTTGCGTTTCAATCGCTCTGATATCCTCTCCATTCTCCCGTGCAATTTCTGCAATTGATCGCATCATAATCGATGTAGAAAGTGGCAACTCAACGGCAACGGCAGCTAATCCGATTGCACCAGCCGCACCGCCGGAGACAGAAGCGGCTACTTTATGAATTACCGGATGAGATTTACCATCATACTTTTTAAATGTCTTGAGCATCCCTTTCAACGTTTTTAGAAGCGCTCCTTTAGTAATATTTATAAACTTATCATTCCATTTGTCTGGTAAAAAATCAAATCCTTTCTCTATCGGCTTTCCCAGAAAATCCGCAATTTTAATTGCCATTCCGGGATTGGTCAATAGTTTTTTCGCTTGTCTTAGTTCGTCGACATGTTCATCTACGAAAGCTGCTAGAACATCATTCTGACAATTTAGATGACCGAGATTCGTCTCCATGGCACTACTTCCTTGGTTGTTGTGATGGATGATAGTGAAGCATCGAGATAACCACAGGCATTGCTCGCCAAACGTTTCAAGAATGAAGCAGAATACCCCTGTTTGCCGAATGTAACCCTTCTCTTTGGCAATGTACTGCGAGTACAAACAAAAATCAAGATCTGGTCATTCGGGCATAACTTCTCAACTTGCTTGAACGATAGAATCCACCATTGGTCAAAATCAATCGAGTTAATGATGTGTTTTAATATCGTCTCCCTTTATAAGCATATGTTCTTCGAAATCAAATCATTCCATATAACATACCGCTTTGTTTTTATACCCACATCAGATATACTAATAACGATCGACAAATCTATTCGTTGCTATAACAATAAAATAGTCCCTTTATACGATCCTGCGATATGCAAGATTTATCACAACGTACGAAATATTTTGTAACTATGATTCATGGATTATGAACTGGTATCAACAGCTGTGATACACACCAGGCTGTTCACTTCTTGTTTTGTGCTTTGATTGACTACGTCCTGTTTTGTCTACCACCTAAGGAGAAATGTTCATAGATGTCATTTTATCAACTAAAAAGTATGTGCTTTGCCAAAACTATAGAAACTAGTCGTGTATCGTTTGTATGTATCAATATTTCTATTTGACAATTACTCGATGTACTCTATGTATATTCTTGCATAAATAAGTTTCGCCGCCCATGTGGGAGGCGGCGATGACTCAATAGAACCGGTGAAACAATATTGTCGTGTCCTCCCCCTACCCTTTTAGACGGGAGGGGGAGAGGAAATTCTTCTCCTACGAGCACCCGCTGGTGGTGCCGCAGTCTTCGCAAACGGTGCAGGAACCGTTGCGCTTCACGCGCGCGGAACCGCAGGTGGAGCAGGTTTCGCCGGTGTATCCCTGGGCTTTGGCTGCCATCACGGTTTCGGCTTCCTTCTTCACGGCTTTCTGCGTTTGCGATACCAGCTCGGCAACGCCCTGCTGTCCGGGTTGCTGCTGCTCCTTGCGGCGGATACGCGGCGGCGAGTTGAAGCCCGTCAGCGGCTTTTCCTGCGTCTCGTCGAGCGACTTTACATGGATGAAGTCGGTGCGGCCGAGATATTCGTAGCCCAGCGCGCGGAACACATAATCCAGCACCGAGGTGGCGTTCTTGATGGCCTCGTGACCGACAACCGTACCGGCAGGCTCGAACCGCGTGAATGTGAACGAATCCACCAGCTCTTCGAGCGGTACGCCGTACTGCAGCGCCTTGGAGGCAAGCACCGCGAAGCAGCTCAACAAGCCCTTGTACGATGCGCCTTCCTTGTACATATCGATGAAGATTTCGCCCAGCTTGCCGTCTTCGTATTCGCCGGTGCGCAGGAACACCTTGTGTCCGCCGACCACCGCCTCGCGGATGAAGCCCTGACGCTTGGCGGGCAGCTTGCGGCGCTCCACCTTGTAGACGATCTTTTCCTGGACTTCCTTCGGTCCGATCTGCTCGTTGAAATCGTCCTCGTCGCCGATTTCGGAAAGGATTTCCGCGAAGGCGTCGCTGACGGTGTTGAGCGGCTGCGAAAGCTTCGAACCGTCGCGGTAAAGCGCGTTGGCTTTCAGCATGAGTTGCCAGCTCATCATATACGCGCGCTTCACATCCTCGATGGTCGCATTGGCGGGCATGTTGATGGTCTTCGAAATGGCGCCGGAAATGAACGGCTGTACCGCAGCCATCATGCGGATGTGCCCTTCGAATGCGATGAACCGCTGACCGCGCTTGCCGCATTTGTTCGCCGTATCGAATACCGGCAGATCGGCGCCGCGCAGATGGGGCGCGCCTTCGATCATCATCGTGCCGCAGACGTATTCGTTGGCGCGTTCGTACTGGTCTTTCGTAAATCCGAGCGCCGAGAGCATATCGAATCCCGGATCGGCAAGCTGCTCGGCGGTATAGCCCAGCTTGAAACACAGGTCTTCGCCAAGCACCCACTTGTTGAACGCGAACTTCAGTTCGAACACCGAGTCGAGCTGCTTCTCGATCTTTTCGATCGCGTCCGCATTGAAGCCTTTTTTCAGGAGCGAGTCGCGGTTGATATCGGGGCATCCGGCAAGCGTGCCGTGTCCCTTGACGTATTTTTCGATTTCCTCGATCTGCTGCGCGGTGTACCCGAGGAATTCCAGCGCCTTGGGGATGCTCTGATTGACGATCTTGAAATAGCCGCCCCCGGCGAGCTTCTTGTACTTCACGATGGCGAAGTCGGGTTCGACACCCGTCGTATCGCAGTCCATCACCAGACCGATGGTGCCGGTCGGAGCGAGGACGGAGACCTGCGCGTTACGGAAGCCGTGCCGTTCGCCGAGATTCAGCGCGTCGTCCCACGCCTGCTGCGCGGCGCGGAGCAGGTATTCGGGACAAAGCTGTGCGTTGATGCCCATCGGACGGATGGTCAGACCTTCGTATTCCGATGCTCCGGCGTCGTACGATGCGCGGCGGTGGTTGCGGATAACGCGCAGCATGGCGTCGCGGTTGGCTTCGTAGCGCGGGAACGCCCCTACCGTGCCTGCAATTTCCGCGGAGGTTGCATACGACTGTCCCGTCATCAACGCGGTTATGCCGCCGGCGATCGCTCGGCCCTGGGGACTATCGTACGGTACGCCTGCAATCATCAGTACGGTACCGAGATTGGCGTAACCCAGTCCGAGGGTGCGGTAGTCGTAACTCTTCTGCGCGATAGAGCGGGAGGGGAACTGCGCCATCAGCACCGAGATTTCGAGCGTCAGCGTCCAGAGGCGGACAGCGTGTTTGAACGATTCGGTGTCGAAGCTATGCTCGCCTTCCTTCCAGAAGTATTTCAGATTGAGCGACGCCAGGTTGCACGCGGTATCGTCGAGGAACATGTATTCGGAGCACGGATTGCTGGCGTTGATACGCCCGTCGTTCGGGCAGGTATGCCATTCGTTGATCGTCGTATCGAACTGCAATCCCGGATCGGCGGACGCCCAGGCGGCGTAGGAAATCTTGTCCCACAACTGGCGCGCTTTCAGCGTTTCCGCCACCTTGCCGGTGGTGCGGAACTTCAACTGCCATTCGGCGTCTTCTTCCACCGCTTTCAGGAAGGCGTTAGTGACGCGCACGGTATTGTTGGAATTCTGTCCGCTGACGGTGAGGTAGGCGTCGGATTCGTAATGCGTATTATAGACCGGAAGATCGAATTCCGTGTAGCCCTGATCGGCAAGCTGGAGGGCGCGGTACACATAGCTCATCGGTACGGCGTTCTTCACTGCTTTCTTGATGGCGATATCGAGCTGGCGGTTCTGAGCGGGATCGGACGACTGTCCGTCGATTGCGGCCTTCATCACTGCATTGAGATGCACCTTGTTGAGCATGCTGCCCGTAACCAGTGCAGCGACCTTCTCTTCTTCCAGCACCTTCCAATCGATGAAATCCACCACATCCGGGTGATCGATATCCAGCACCACCATTTTCGCGGCGCGGCGGGTCGTGCCGCCCGATTTAATGGAGCCTGCCGCGCGGTCGTTGATCTTGAGGAACGACATCACGCCGGACGAGAAGCCTCCGCCGGAAAGCGGTTCGCGCTTGCCGCGCAGGTTGCTGAAGTTCGTGCCTGTGCCTGAACCATATTTAAAGATACGGGCTTCGCGGGTGACCAGATCGAAGATGCCGCCTTCGTTTACCAGATCGTCGTTCACCGACTGGATGAAGCAGGCGTGCGGCTGCGGACGCGAATACGCGTCCTGCGAGGCGGTGAGTTCGCCCGACGCCGGATCGACATAGTAATGTCCCTGCGCCGGTCCGGTGATGCCGTACGCGTAGGTCAAACCGGTATTGAACCATTGCGGAGAATTGGGCGCGGCCATTTGCTGCAGCAGGGTGAACGCCATTTCATGGTAGTAGTTCTCGGCGTCTTCGGCGCTGTCGAAGTAGCCGTGTTTTTCGCCCCAGTCCTTCCAGCAGCCGACAAGGCGGTGTACCACCTGCTTGATGCTGGTTTCGCCGCCCATCCTCTGCGCACCGAATTCATCCAGCGCCGGCGAACCGTCCGCGTTGAATTGCGGAACGCCCGCTTTCCGGAAGTACTTCTGAGCGAGAATATCGGTCGCCACCTGTGACCAATGGCTCGGCACTTCGATATCGTGCTGCTCAAACACAACGCTTCCGTCGGGATTGCGCATCACCGATGAACGCTTGGTATACGTAAAACAATTAAATGCGTGCTGCCCAGGCTGGGTAAAACGGCGCGGGATGTTCATGAGGGATCCTTATTGCACTTTGTACAGCGAATTCACTTTCGTAAAAAGACGACGCGAGGCGTGGCGCTCCTGCATTCGGGGAGCGATTCTAGGCATCCGTGGATAAAGTGTCTCAATCTTTACCGGGGATAACACCGCCAAAATGGTAAGTTGAAAAATAGAACAACTGTGTTTCACAGTCAAGTCTTTCAATGTTAATTCTTTTCAACTTTGCCTTGAGATAATCTCGACAAGTCGAATATAATCAACTTGTTAGCCGAGCGCAAGAGTTAATGTACTACTTTAAGGAATTCACTTCGAGTGAAAAATTTGCAAAATTCCGTAACCATTTGAACCGCATTGCGTTAACGGTTTCACGGCAACGAAAGGCTCCCCAATAAAACTTTTTCGGCTGCGCCGGTGACCGCCGGAATATTTCCTTTTTTCCCGAACAGCCACTCGTTTGCAAGTACGGCGAAACACATCGCTTCCTTTGCGTCAGGGTTGATCCCGATCTCACCGCCCGGGCGAAGAATGCCCGGTCCGAGCTTGTGTTTGAGTCCTTCGGTGAAGAATTCATTCTTCGCTCCCCCTCCGGAAACGAAGACGCTGTAATGCATGCGGGCTTCCACAATCCACTCTATTCCTGAGGCAATCGTTTCCACGGTCATTTGCGCCGCCGTGGCGATGATATCTTCCGGATCGACGATGTCGAAATCGCGCGCCATTTCGAGAAGCATTTCGATATACTGCATCCCGAAGACTTCCCTGCCGGTCGATTTCGGGGGCTGCTTGCGGAAGTATGGGTGCGACATCATCCAGCCGAAGAGGTCCTGGTTCAGTCTGCCCCGCCGCGCAACGGCGCCGCCTTCGTCGAACTGTTTCCCGTAGAAGTGGTGCATGAGCGCATTCAAGACGATATTGCCCGGACCCGAATCGTACGCCAGCACGTGGTCTTCCATACACCCGGCGGGCAGCCAGGTCAGATTGGCGATACCGCCGATATTGAGGAGGATGCGGTGCTCTTCGAACGAGCGGTACAGCAGAAAATCGACATACGGAACCAGCGGGGCGCCCTGCCCTCCCGCCGCCATATCCGCCGAACGGAAATCGGACACGACGGGAACGCCGAGCTCGTGAGCAAGCGCGGGCGCGTTTCCGCACTGGAAGGTAGAGCGGATGTCGTACCCCGCAATTTCAAGCGGTTCGGGGAGGTGATACAGCGTCTGCCCGTGCATCCCGACGAGATCGATGGCGGAAAGCTCGATGGCGGCTTGTTCGCAGCATTCGCGTACCGCCTGCGCGTAGAGCTTTGCCAGCAGCGTCTGAAGCACGCAAACATCGCTGACGGTGCTGGTGGAGACTTCGGCGTTGTTGAGGATCATATCCCGCGCTTCGTCCGGAAAGGGCAGCTCGTGCGCCTGCAGGAGTTCCGCGCGCGTATCCGTTCCGCTGCCGGTAATACGCACCAGCGCCGCATCCACCGCGTCCACCGATGTGCCGGACATGAGTCCGCACACCAGCCGCGACGGCTGCTGCGTTAACCGGGCAAGTATTTCGTGCGGTGCGGGCATGAGCGCTGCATTTCCTGAGTGAGACAAAACGTCCGTTCCGATTGAAACAACCGTGTAGCCGAGTACAATGTTTTCAAAGAAACTGGACGCTCAAGATACGGAAGATTGCGCGGGAAAAGAAGGGAATGGCGGGAGGGGTTCCGGAGGATAACGCCTTGATGCAGTGGTTTCTTCTATACCTACAGCCCGGCAGTCATACCGCCCGGCTGGATACATCTGTATTAACTGTCGGTTTGTACCAGTACATATTACTCAGTAGGGGCAGAGCTTGCTCTGCCCTGGGCGAATAATTATTCGCCCCTACGGGGATGACGATACGAATTGAGATAATACCCCCGCTCGTCCGTCCGCGTCGGACGGACGGAGCGACCCCTATTAGGGGTTGAAGATATGTTGGATATTCAATTTTATTAATGATAATCAGCACAAGTCCCCTAACAGGGGATTTATGAGCCGGCGTAGCCGGGGCTGATGCGCGATTTTCCAGGCGTGAACGATACCGTCTATGCCTGCCGCCTCGCTACCTCGCACAGCGCCCAAACGCGGATGATGGTGGTGCGGTAGAGGCATGGTTGCTATATTGCCGGGTATAATAATGGGTGGTTTATGAGGTCTGTCTGCATCGTTGCTTTGTTCGTTCTCTTTTCCGCGTTTCTTTCCGCGCAGGATATCTGGACAAAGTACCCTCTCCCTGAATGGGGACCGGTGGAAAACATCGCAGTAACGCCGCGCGGGGATATATTTGTTGATGTGACTGACCGGGGGTTGTTTCGTAGCACGAATGCCGGTATTTCATGGCAGAAACCATTAAGTTCTAGTTCAACAGACAATTATTACCAGGATTTTATAAGCGATAAGAGTGGATTATTGTATAAAACGCTGGGCTGGGTACTCTGGCGTTCTGTGGACAATGGGGATTCATGGACGATGATCCGTGATAGCTGTCTCTTGATAGGTCTTGCGATCGATACTCAATACCGGATGTATGCTACATCGCAAAAAGGCATTTTCTGGAGCGACGATAGTGGACGAACGATGCATCGGACGTCTGTTACAGCAGGATTTGGATTGAGTTCTAACTTTATAACGACACCGGATGGGATGATATTTGCAAGGGATCAAGCCAAACTATACCGTTCGACCGACCGGGGCACAACATGGGACGATCTGTTTCCCAATTTACCGGATGCATTTCAGATTGTTGCGTTGTGTTCCGATCCAGCCGGGGATTTGTATGGCGTTATCACACGGCTGGACACGTTTCATATGTTCCAGGGATTTACCGTCCGCTCCACCGACCACGGCGATACATGGATAGACGAGCATCCAAATAGTCCAAGCGAAGTATCTCAAATACTATCACCAGCCATCGGTGAAATCATCGGGTTAATTCCTGCAGCTACAATGGGAAGAACAACCGATGCAGGGAAGACGTGGAATTCGTTTGGTGCCGGTATGGATATGTACAACCATTACGATATGGACATGTTACCAGACGGCAGGCTTGTTGTCGGTGGATTAGGCTGCATTTACATTACCAACAAACCGGTAGGCGTGGAGAAAACGCCCGAAGCGCCGCAAGGGTATGCGCTGGCGCAATCGTATCCCAATCCCGCATCAGTGGGACAAACGGTAACCATCCCGTTCTCCATCACAAAAGAAGAAACCGTCTCGTTGCGGTTGTATAATATGAGCGGTCAACTGGTTGCCACCATAGCAGAGGGCAGCTACGGTCCCGGCAGCTACAATGCAAACTACGTCCTGTCCAACCTTTCGCCCGGCGTGTATGCCTGCCGCCTCGCTACCTCGCATTGCACCCAAACGCGGATGATGGTGGTGCGGTAAGAATCCCCCTGATCGTTTGTATTGTACCGATCGTGTATCATAGAAAACGAATATAGGTCAATCGAGTAAACAGATTCTATACAAACGATCATCCCCCAGGGGGGAAACAGAACAAACGAAACGACGGCATGAATATCCTGATATTCTTCAGGATGACGTGATTACATTAATCCGGCAAACAAACCGGGTCCCCCTTGGGGCTGGAAGTCCGGCGTTGACGGAGACGACTTGATGCCCTGGATTCAGGCATCAAGTCAGGGGGACAGCACAGCGCCCAAACGCGGATGATGGTAGTGCGGTAAGAATCCCCCTGATCGTTTGTATAGTGTTCGTGTAAAAGTGTTGAGGTTCAATTCAGTTCAAACGAGCAAACAGATTCTACACAAACGATCATCCCCCAGGGGGGAAACAGGAAAAGACGAAACATTGACATGAATTTACTGTCGTTCATCCATATGACGCGTATAATGTTAATTCGGCGTTTAAGCTGGGTCCCCCTTGGGGCTGGAAGTCCGGCGTTGACGGAGACGACTTGATGCCCTGG
>CAYPBB010000002.1:0-18708 GCA_964408855.1 uncultured Ectothiorhodospiraceae bacterium | reverse complement strand
GGAAAAGACGAAACATTGACATGAATTTACTGTCGTTCATCCATATGACGCGTATTATGTTAATTCGGCGGTTAAATTGGGTCCCCCTTGGGGCAGGAAGTCCGGCTATTGACGGAGACGAATCATCGCGAAGAAGTCGAGCGATGATTCAGGGGGATTGGCATGCCCGAGGTTAAGTTACTCGCATCAGACACTTGCGACGAACAAACAATACTGAACGTGATTCTTCCATCCCCTCTTGGAGCGATACGCCGCAGGCGAAGAGCGGCAAGGTCAGAGATCCGGCTTTGACGGAGGAGGACCGAGGAGGAATTCTTCCGCACTTGTGCGCAAAGTAGCGCAAGCGAATCACTCGTCGTGCAGATCCGCCTCAGGCAGACGGCAATTCCGCACTGTAGGTGCCGGCGTTCGCCTTCGAGCGGCCGGTGTTGATGTCCCCCCCGGCTCGTCGAATAATCCGGCGCGATACCTCGTATCAGCCAATGGCGACGAGCCGACCCCCTTGCCAAGGGGGTTTCAAGATGCGCAAATGCGCATCGGATTCAGGACTTCCCCTATTAGGGGTTGAAGATATGTTGGTTATTCAATTTTATTAATGATAATCAGCACAAGTCCCCTAACAGGGGATTTAGGGGTCGGCGAAGCCGGGGCTGAATCGCAATTCGCCCCGGCAGCGATCGTTACACTAATACTACCGGTTTTGGGGCGCTGGCAAGCACTTCCGGTGTTACGCCGGCTTCGTATTTCCTGAAATTATCAACGAACATCTGCGCGAGGTTGTTCGCCGCTTCGTTGTATTCGTCCTGACTCTTCCATGTTTTAATGGGATCAAGCACATCGTCGGGAATTCCCTCGATATGCGCCGGTATCGCCAGACCGAAAATGGGATGGGTGAACATGGCTGCGTTATCGAGCTCGCCGTTGAGCGCTGCGGTCACCATGCGGCGGGTATACGAAAGCTTCATGCGCGAACCAACACCGTATTTTCCTCCCGTCCATCCGGTGTTTATAAGCCAGACGCTTGCATTGTGTTTATCAATCTTCTCGCCCAGCAGTTTAGCATAAACGCTCGGCCGAAGCGGCATGAACGGCGCGCCGAAGCAGGTCGAGAATGTTGCTTTCGGTTCGGTGACGCCGCGTTCGGTGCCTGCGACCTTGGCGGTATACCCGCTCAGGAAGTGGTACATCGCCTGCTCTTTCGTCAATTTGCTGATGGGAGGCAGCACGCCGAATGCATCCGCCGTCAGGAAAACGATGGTTTTCGGATGTCCCGCGACGCCCGAAAGGTCGGCGTTCGGAATGCTTGTCAGCGGATAGCTGGCGCGCGTGTTCTCGGTGAGCGATTCGTCGTCGAGATCCAGCTCGCGGGTTTCCTCATCGTACGCCACGTTTTCGAGGATGGTCCCGAACAGTTTCGTCGTCCGGTAAATATCCGGCTCGCCTTGCGGATCGAGCTTGATCACCTTCGCATAGCAGCCGCCTTCGAGGTTAAAAATACCCTTATCGCTCCAGCCATGCTCGTCGTCACCGATGAGCGTGCGATCGGGATCGGAGCTGAGCGTCGTTTTCCCTGTGCCGCTGAGTCCGAAAAACAGCGCCACGTCATCCTTGTTCTTGCCATAATTGGCGCTGCAGTGCATACTCAACACATCGCCTTTGGGCAGGATGTAATTCATCACCGAGAAAATACTTTTCTTGATCTCGCCGGCGTACTCCGTCCCTCCGATGAGGACAAGCTTCCGCTTGAAGTTGACGAGGATGAATGTCTGGCTGTTGGTGTGATCCACCGCCGGATCGGCATGGAAATACGGTACGTTGAGAACGGTAAACTCGGGTACGAACGTGCGCAGCACTTCGTGGCTGGTCTCCGGAATGAACATGTTCCGGGCGAACATATTATGCCAGGCGGTTTCGGTAATAACACGTACTTTTAGCTGATAATCGGTATCGGCGCCGGAATAACCGTCGAATATGAACACATCGTGATGCTGAAGGTAAGCGCGGATGCGCAGAAACAACCGGTCGAAATCTTCTTCGCTGAACGGCTTGTTCACAGACCCCCAGTCGATATCCACTTCGGACGATTCCTCCTTCACGATGAAACGGTCGTTCGGCGAGCGCCCGGTATGGTCGCCGGTACGGACAAGAAGCGGCCCCGACGCTGCGATCACGCCGTCGCGGCGGCGGACGGTTTGCTCGTAAAGACGGGGCGTGACGAGATTCCAGTACATTGTGCCGAGGTTGCGGAGTCCGAGGTTTTCGATTCCGTAGGAACTGATGATTTCGCCGAAGGTTTGCATTCCGGTAATCCTTATAAATGTGTGATGAATGAGCTGATTCAGGATGTCGGGCGATTCGCAGGATTTTCAGTGCGAAACGGAAGGTGCAGTCGATTGGTAAGGTTCTTATGCAGACGCGGCGTTGCTGGCAGCAGGTTGCGCCGCGCATTTCTCCCGAACTCAGATACACAGGAATCCTGGCATCCCGGCTTTGGAATGAACGAGAGAGCCGTGTCCCGGAAAACGAGTTCAAAGCGGATAATACGTATTGGAAAAACACGCAATGCGTAAATTCAGTTCATTGAGGGAATGAATCGTCCCGAAGAGAAAAATTCGCCTCAGGAACAATGCATAAACCAAAAAGCCGCCCCTAGGGACGGCTTAAACTGCTGCCAAAGTTCTTTAACAGGTGTTTATCGACGGGAACAGAAATTCGGTTGTTCAGCTCCCCCCTTATATCCCCCCTCGACAATGCATTATCGACTCTTCGAACGACTCTTCGCTGAGGGGGGACGCTGCGGCCGATTGGAGATATGTGGTAGAACTCTTCCTCGTAGCAATCTCACCATCCCTTGAAACGTGCGTCTATCCATGGTTCACCGGGATTTTCAGAGGTCGATTTTCTCGATTCGCCCGGTGTGCCGTCCGCCTTCGAATTCGGTATCGAGCCAGATGCGTATCATATTCTCGGCTTGATCCCAGGTAACGAAGCGCTGACCAAGGCAAAGGACATTCGAATCGTTATGCCGGCGGGTCATCTCGGCGGCATCGGGTATCTGACAAGCGGAAGCGCGGATACCGTTATGCCGGTTTGCCGCAATGCTTATTCCGATGCCCGTTCCGCAGATGAAAATTCCGCGGTCGCACTCGCCGGAAACAATGCCTAATGCCGCGCTATGCGCGAAGTCGGGGTAATCGGCGCGTTCGTCGGACCATGCGCCATAATCTTTCCAGGATACGCCGAGCGCGTCAAGCAGAGTCTTGACGCGCTCTTTATAATCAAAACCAGCGTGGTCGGATGCCAGAGCAATCATATGCTTAGTAGGTTAGTACAACACTTCTTCCAATCCAGGAATAACATCCCGAATTTAACTGGTAATTCGTGCCTTTTGCAATACCGTTGCGGAAGAGATCTTCCGCAGTCGGCGTCAGGCTTGCAATTTGTCCGATGCGGGAGCGCGCTTGTTCGGCAAACTGCGGATCGGATGCCGCCTTTCGGTATACCGACTGCGCAAGCGAATACATCGCTTTGTCCGGAATCTTCATGTCTTCCCATCCCTTGGGACGCGATTCGACGCACCGTTTTGCCGCCGCCTCGTATATCTGACCGATGATCATATAGGGAGCGCCCCAATCCGGCGCTACGTCGATCGCTTTTTCCGCGCTGGAACGCGCTTCCTGAAGTTTGCCGACTTCTATCTGAGCGCGGGCAAGATTGATCCAGCCTTCCTTATTCTCTGCGTCCAGCGCGACAAGTTTCTTGTACGTATCGATTGCAGTGCTGTATTTGCCGAGATACATATAGCACACTGCCAGCCGTTCCCAGTAATTTTTCACCGAAGGATCTTCCTTCGTCAGCTTGTCGAAATACACGGCGGCGCTGTCGTAATCCTGAAGCTGTTCGTAGAATCCGTTTGCCAATTCATAGAGTTTTTGCCGGTTGGCCGGATCGGCATAGTATGCATCGCGCAGCAGACCGACGTATTCCTTCGGATCGGTGATGAGCGTTTTAATGATGCCCTGTGCCGTGACGTTGTTCGGATCGCGAAGCAAGACCGCCTGAAGCACGGTAATTGCTTTTGCCTTGGTTTCGGGCTTTTCGGAGTAGAGAATTCCCAGCCTGTCGAGATACCACATATCGGCATTGGCATAATCGCTGTGAATACCCGCTTCATAATCGGCGATCGCTTCAGGTTTCTTGTCGGTGTAAAGCCGTTCGTACATATAGCCGCGTTGCAGCGTAAGCTGGTCCTTTTTGTCTGGGAACAGCGTCATCGCCTCGTTGATGAGCAGGAACATTGTGTCAGCCATCGCAGTTTTGGATGCCGGGTCTTCGGCGCGCGACCAGAGCGAATCGTATATGTTGATCATTTTCGGATGGAGCGTCTTGAAGCGGGTCGGCGCTGTTTCGCGCACGATCCATCCGTAATGTTTTGCCGTATTGAAATCGTTCATTTTGTAGGCTTCGCTGAAAAGACTCCAGTTCCGCCTCAGCGCTTTCGCGCCTTCGTCGTTCGGATCGCCGCCGCTGTTCCCTTCGTCGTCCTGCGCAATTGCAGGCACGGATGCCAGAAGAAAAATGAACAGCCACAAATAAGTTGCTGCGAGTTTCATTGCTTGCTCCAATTACACTAATCTGTTATTCATCGTACGCTGAGCGTCGTTTATACCAGGTTTCTCCGGCGCTGATGGAAAGCGAAAGCCGGAGAAATGTTCGTTGTCCTGCGGGTTGATCTGAGGCTCCGTTCCAGCCGTACTCCAGCGCCAGGTCCGCGCGGTTCGTCCCGATAACGGGGAAACCGAACCCTGCGCTGAATACCGATTCCTTCCGGAATTCGTCGTCGATATGGATGTAGCCTTGTGCATTATAAAAACCGAATCTGACTGCAAGTTGTTTCCAGTAGTCTTCATTATCCGAGGATTCCAGGCCCGGAGTCCACTCGAAACCTATTCCATATTTATACGCTTTGTCGAGCTGCGATTGTTTCTGATCGAATACTGACGCATCGGCCCAGTCCTGTTGCGCATATTCCACACCGACGCGCCATTCCGGGGTAAATTTCCAGGTAGCGCCCGCGGTGAACGAAAGCGGAACGTCCTGCGTCCCTTTTGCTCCTTCCATTGTTGAATCGCCGAGCGAGTACTGGTAGGTAAAATTCCGTTTCGCGTCGAGCGCGGCTGCAGGAGAGATGGAAAATCCGAGCGACATATTCTTGAAACCGGTGTAATACAAACCCGCCAAGACGCCCGAGCCGGTGTGCGATGTCGAACGCACTTCCTTCGTATCGTAAAACATCGGATTCGCATAATCGATCTCCCAGTTCTGGTCGATCGTTCCGAAATAATACTGGTAAGCAATACCGAGATACACCGACGATACCGGTTTCACCGAGGCGCCGATGCGGAACATTGAAAGCCCACCCGATCCGGCGTAGACGACTGTGTAGTTCTCGCCCGCTTCGGCGGCAGTACCTTCGACTTTATAATCGGTCCGGCTGTAGGGGACCACGCCGCCGACAAGTCTGATTCCATATTCATCGCTGACGGGGAATGCAAGCTGGAGGCTTTTAATCCGCGCGGTCGCATAGGAAAACGATTGGTTATTCATATCGAACGATTCGTTTTCGAACACGAGATCGCCGTAGAGACGGATTTCGGATAGTTGCGACCAGAGGGCGGGATTCGTCTGGCTGATGGCATGCCGCGAAGCATTTGCCGTCGCCACCGATCCCATTCCGCGTTCGAACGCGGATGTGAATGGATGGAGTTCGCCGATTCCGTACCGCGACACCGGCGATTTACCGTTTTGCGCCTGAGCTATTGCTGCAAGGCATAAGAGGAGTATTCCTGTTTGTCTCAGCATATGCATCAGGGTTTGGTGGTATAATATATTTCGATTCGAGGACGTTTTTCGGGTTCGGCATCGGAACCGTAGAAAATCAGTTGGTCGAAGTCGCTCGATTCGTCGTATTTCGTCAAAATGAAACCGCGATTCGATCCGGGATTGTTTACCCATTTCTGGACGGCAAGCAGAATTGCGGCTTTCGATGTGCCTCCTTCGGCGTACATGATATCATTGTTATCGCCTAAAAACGACAGGGAACCGGTAGTAGCCATCGTATCCTTCGTATCGTCGTATGCTTCGAACACCAGAATGCTGTCCAACCCGAGCGAATTTCGCTGTTCATTTGTATGATTGCGCGTCAAAATCAGCCGTACATAATTGACAATGGAACCGGTAGGAATGCCCGAAATATCGAACTTCAGTCTTCCTCTGTTGGAAAGACCACCGTGAACGGCAAGAGGTTGCGCAGAGTAGTCAGGAAAACGCGCAAAATATGTATCGCGGAGCGACGCACCGTACAGGGTATCGAGTTCTCCGTCGATCCGGACGACGAGCATCAACGCCGGGACGTTGGCGCCGGCGTTCACGGAACTGAAGGCGCGGATATTCGTCATTCCTTTGGGTCGAATCTGAATGCCCAACGGTTCGGGTCCCCGGTTGGTGATATCCTTGTCCACATTATAGGTATAGCGGTTCATCCAGGTTCGCACCATCGCGGTATCGAGTTGTACGACAATGGAATCGTCCGTACCGGTGTAGGAGCCTCGCGGAACCGGTTCGGTTTCGATGGAATCGAGAACCGATGAGTTCATCACACCCAGCCCCCACTCCTTTGTGATTTCCATCACATCGAAGGAAACCGCACCGCCGCTGCCGCCGAAATCGATGTCCGAAGGATAAAGGATCATCTTCGCTTCGACGATCGTACCGGCGTTTCCGATTGCGTACGTGAAGTTATACCAGCGCAAATGCGGAACCGCTTCGTACGAACCGGCCGTCCCGATCCAAAGTTTGGTCGAATACTCGTTATTCAGACCGTGATAGTACGTCGACGTATGCACCGCAGCGCCGGATTCTCTGCTGTCGAACCTGACGGCATCGACTAGATCACTGTTCGGAAGAAGGGAAACGCCGGTGGGTGCAGGATCCTCCTGGCAGGCTGCGAAGAGCAGGAAGGAGAGTAAGGTAAACCTGAGGTAATGTTTCAAATGGCAACTCGTATCGTTAATCGAACCACGAATGATAAATACCGCCGAAGCGGACCATCCACGCTTACGTTGGGGTCTGCTTCAGCATTCAAACTTATTCAATCGGGATTAGATCGACAAGAGACAAATTCATGGACCAACAGAAAGCGGATGGAATGCGTTGAATGCCGCTATTTCTTCTTCAACACGTTGCGGTACAGCTCGATATATTTTTCCGCCGACGCGTTCCAGGAATAATCCTTCCTCATCGCCCGGTCTACCGCGGCAGCCCACCGTTCTTTGTCCTTGAAGGCTTTTATCGCCCGCTTGATTGCATCGAGCAGCAGCGCCGGTTTGTATTCGTCGAACACAAATCCTGTCCCTTCGTCTGGGTGTTGGTCAAGGTCGGATACGGTATCGGCGAGACCGCCGGTTGCGCGGACGATCGGGAGCGTGCCGTATTTCAGGCTGTACATCTGGTTGAGACCGCACGGTTCGTATTTCGAAGGCATGAGGAACATATCGGCGCCTGCTTCGATCAGGTGTGCAAGTTTTTCGTCGAATCCGATGCAGACGCCCATCTGTTTCGGATTCTCCTTCGAGGCTTTCTGCAGCATGATTTCGTACTTCTTGTCGCCCGAACCGAGAACAACGATCTGACATTTCAGTTTTAAAATGCTGTCGAGGCGTTTTTCGATCAGGTCGAATCCCTTTTGATCCACCAGCCTCGATACGACGCCGATGACCGGAGTGTGCTCGTCGAACGGAAGTTTGAAGTGTTCGAGAAGCGCCTTCTTATTCTCCAGCTTACCAGCCGGATTGTCGGCTGAATATACCGCCTCGATCTGGGTATCGATTGCCGGATTCCAGACTTCGATATCCATACCGTTGAGGATACCGCAGGTAATATCTTCTTTTTGCTTGAAAATGCCTTCCAGCCCGAAACCGTATTCCTCGCCCGAGCGGATTTCCCTGGCGTACGTTTCGCTCACGGTGGTGATGACGTCGGAATACATGAGTCCGGCTTTCATGAAGTTCAGATGCGTATGGAACTCGATCCCATCGATGGAGTAGGCGCTGTCCATCAATCCGGTCTTTGGGAACACTTCCTTAGGGAATATTCCCTGATATGCAGCATTATGTACGGTAAACACAATCCTGGTTCCCTTGAAAAGCGGCTCCTTGGCGTACACTGTCTTGATCAGCGCCGCGATTATCCCCGATTGCCAGTCGTTCAGATGGATGATATCAGGCTTCCAACCGAGGCGCAACAGGGTTTCGATTGTACTTTTGCAGAAAAAAAGAAACCGGTCGTCGTTGTCGGGCCAGGCTTCTTTCGTTTTGGGGTCGATATACAGATCGGAACGTGTGTAGAGATCGTCGTTACTGACGAAATACACCTGTACTTTGGTTCTGATATTTGTAAGAAACGAAGATTTGACGCTGGAAAGCAACACTTTATCTCCCAGCGGAATCGGCATGTCCGTCAAACGTTTGATATCGTGAATTTTAAATTTCCGGTCGCTCACGGTGGCGTATTTCGGCATGATGATGCGAATATCGTGACCGAGTTCGCGGATGACTTGTGGTAACGCGCCAGACACATCTGCCAGACCTCCGGTCTTCGCAAATGGTACAACCTCGCTCGAAACAAACAGAATGCTCAGTGGTTTTGCCATGCGTTCAACACTCCGGAACTGAAAAAAACACACTCCAACATCGCAAATTTACGAATAAATTCGAAAACGAACAATAAACAAGCATCTGAAGCTACAGACGTAACTGATTTATTTATCGACACCTTTCGCCCTATCGATGAAAGCAAAAAGTTGATATGCATACGGTAAGTGTTATGAAATGTGACAGTGTAACGCTTTGAAACACTACACGTTGACGAATATGCAAGCTGTTGTTGCCGGGTTCAGGCTGTTTTCTTCGTTTTACGAGACTGTACCAGAAAGGCATTCCCAGGGTACGATTTTTGCATGGACAGGGATGAATGCGCATGTTTGTATCATTTGTGCCCGGAACACCCCGACTGAAAATGCCCGACTTTCCGATGCGAACCTTTCCGCTGGTTATCGTCAGCCTCCTTGTACTCGCCCTGCCGCAAGCTTCGGGTATCCATGCCCAGGTGCTGTCGGAAGAGTACCTGCGTATCGGCGCATCGTATGGCTCCAATATCGGCGGCGACGAAATTACCTACGGCTTCGGCGATTACTCGATGCAGCCGTATAACGAGATTTTTATCGATATGCACCTCGTCGATCACTTCGGAATTCGGCTTTCAGGATTCTGGGGCAAACTTTCCAACCAGACTACCAGCCTTCGCGACGCCAAGGACTACCGCCTCTCATTCGATGCTTTTTCGTATTCCTCCCTCTTTGTCGGTGGAATGATAGGGCCGGCATATACATTCGATCCCTTGTTTCTGGAGATACAACCGACGCTGTTCATCAGCGCCGGAGTTGTTCGCCGGCAGACGACATATACGATCGAACAAACGGAGTACCGGGAGAATTGGAAACCGGTCTTCAGCTATGCCTTCGGCGCAATGATAGATATTCCGGTTTTCAGAAACGTCTCCCTGAATCTCACATACACCGCCAATTTCGTCAATACCGACCGCCTCGACGGATTCCGGTATGGATACAAAGACGACGGATTTTCGACGGTTTCGGCAGGGTTTTCGGTTTTCCTCCGCGGAGGAAATGAGGAGGAACTTCCACTTCGCGATCCGTTCCTCGTTCAGGATTCAATTGCCCGGGACGAATCGCTTGTTTCGGAAACCAGTTCGCCCTATTCCGAGGAACGGAAGGTCAACTGGGAGCTTGAAGCCGACAGGGCGTTTATGCGCAATGCTGATCTTGTCGTTGAATCCAATGAATTCACGTCCTTCAACGCGCTGCAACGAAATCCCCGCGATCTCCGCATCCGTAGCAAACAAAACCAACCGTTCCCGACATCGCTGAAAGCGAATGTGGAATTCCTCCACCGGGGACAAGTGATTGCCCGCGGAGCCAAGCAAACGCTGCTCCCCCGCGGAACGAAGGAAATCAACGCGTCGCATATCATCGACTTCGATTCGCTGAACATCGAACCGGAATACCGGTCGCAGCTTCCGAAAGGCAACTATCTTGTCCGGTTATCCCTTCAAAGCGGCGATCAGCCCGAACTGTTGTCTGAAGCGAAGGTGTTCCAGATCCTCAAACTGAATGAAGTATACAAAGACTCCGCCTACAAGCTGAATCAATTTATCGAAAACCAGCAGCTCGAGGCGCTGTTTACCGACGATAACAAGATGATCATGAGTACGTTTGCATTAAACTCTCCCTTTATCCGCAATACTAGCGCGGTGAACGAAGAGATATGGAAACGCGGAAGGCTCGGCGCGAATACCGAAGATGCCCCCTTTTCCGAAGTGCCCGTGGAAGCGCGCGATGCGGCGACCATTGTGCCGAAAGGCATGACGGAAAGGCAGGCTGAAACATATCTACGCTCGACCATCACCCAGGCCTTCAATACCGCCGCCCGGATCAAACGAATGAGCCCACGCGGCGAAAGTCCCCCGATCATTATCGCGGAATTGTTCTTTGCCTTCGACGACGCTTCGCTCTCCCGCGAGAATCAGATTATGCTCGATCAGGCGATGAAGGAACTGAACAGCTCGACGGAATTCAACCTCGAACTGCGGGGCTATGCCGATGATGTCGGCGAGACTTCGTATAACTTGATTCTCTCGAGAACCAGAGCGCTCAATGTCCGGGACTATTTAGTCCGAGGCGTGGCATCCCGGCGGCTGCGTTGGGAAGGGTACGGTAAATTGCGGTACATCCCCATCGAATCGATGGAATGGAGGCAGCGCGCCCGTAAAGTCGAAGTGCTTCTGGTCGATTAGAGGTTAATAGAGATCTTCGATTCTGGCGCCCGGGAAGTATGCCGTCAGGATGCTTCCGGCTGACATTCCATGACGCGACCGTCCGATTGCCCCCCATTGGCACATACCAATGCCGTGCCCGTTTCCGGCACCGTTCAGCCTGATACGGGATATCCATTTGCGCACATCGCGTTCAACGTCCAGATCGAACAGCGTACTCCGTAGTAGCTGGTTCCCATCCTTTCTGCGCAGCGCCCAGCGGATATTGTCTGCCTGAAGTTCGTACACGTTGTATTTCGACGGCTGTCCCAGGAAAATCTTGAGGGTTTTCACCCTGCCTGATGCGGAACGCGCCGCTACTTTAATATCGACAAGAGAAACCTTCCCTTCCGACAATTCCTTCATTTTTTGCTTCTTTAAAACCGCTGGCAGGTAGGTTTTCAGGATCGACTCCAGTTCCTGGCGCGAATAATCTTCCACCCACCGGAATGAAGGCGCAATTGCGCAGTATTCTTCTTTTGGACCGTTGTCGTCTGCGCCTTCGAGATACGGTTTTGGAGCGTGATTGAGCCATACCTGGTCTACCGCCTCCGTCCGGCCGCCGCACGCAGCATGATAGTAGCATTCCGCGTACTTCTCCCCGTCCATCAACACCATTCCCGAGGTTTCCGCGACGCCGCGCGAAATCAGTCTCGACCGTCCCATCATACCCGTGAACACCTGATCGCGGGTATCGTCGTACACATCGAACGCGCGTTTCAGCGGGAGATCGATTCGCAGTATCGTGTAGGTTCGCGCAATGATCGCCTGCGCCTTGACGGCTTCGATATCCTGCTCCTTTCGTTTAACGCCGATTTCGTTGGCGACAACGTTTTCGAGATACCGTTCCATTGGCAACGAATTGACGACGGTGATACCGTTTCCATCGCCTAGGAACAGCAGGGTATCGGAGTACACTCTTCCTTTGAAGCCGAATCGTTTCGAAACCGTCCGGTAGTAGCAGCGGGCGATACCTCTCACCTCCGCAGGTTTTTTCCCTTCCGCACTGAACCGGAGACCGCCGCCGGGGAGAACTTCGCATTTATACAACGCGCTGTCCGGCAATGCGATTCTTCCCTGCGCCGATTCGAGAACGGCGTTTCCCTGTACAAATACGTGCACGCCGGGAAGCCGTTCGCCGAGACACACCCGCACCCTCGGAGATACTGCCTGCGAACCCGAACCTGGAATCGAGGTGCATCCGGGAAGCGCCGAAAGAGAAAGGAACAGCACCGCAAAGGTGAACAGAAGCGCCGGCTGCGATGGAGCGGATCGCGGGTTTTTGAACGCTGATTTCATAACCGTCCTGCCGTCTGAAACAAAAAAGGCACGCCGTTGGGCGGCATGCCTTGAATCGCTATCGCGTCTACCCGTCAGCGGAACATTGCCTTGATGCTGCCCCACGTCCTCTTGACGCTGCTTACACTGTGTTTGACTTCCACTTCCTGGGAGTAACCTGTCTGCCCGTTTCCGTCGACGATCTTCAGCCGGTACACGTACAATGTGGCAGACGACTTGAACGCCGAACGGTCGGTGTAGGTATAAACCGAGTTCGAGCCTTTCGGCGTTACGGAAGCGATATACGAGAACGAGCCGTCGTGACCGTTTTTACGCTGAACCTCGAACGATTCCACGTTGGATTCGTTGCGGGTCCGCCAGGTCACGACAATGTTATCGTCTTCGCTGCTCGCATGGAAATACTCGAGGAACGCACCACCGGCAACCGGCAATGCGATCGCGAATGCGAACAAGGCGAGAAAAAATGTCCGTTTTGCTATCACTCGTTTCATAAGATTCGCCGTAAAAGTACAAAGAGAGAAAGCGAGAGTCAAGTCTTTATTTCATCTTACATTAGGCAAAAATCCGTCCCCATGTACAGTGTGGGTATACGAAGGGACGGATTTTTTGTTGCCGTACACTCTTTTTCTTTTCATCCAAAGGAAAGACACTTCAACGCGGTAAAAAGTTGCGCCGGTACCAGGTAAAAGCCATATTTGGGGAGTGCCATTCATCTCAGCAGGAAATTCCCATGGAACCGGCCCTACAGCATCCATTTCAGACCGAACGTTCATTACGCGAACGCGCCAATACCATCGTCAAACCGGACATCCGGAAGATCGCCATCAATACCGGCGGGGGCGACGCCCCGGGACTGAACGCGGTCATCCGCTCGGTGACGATTTGCGCCATTCAAAGGGGCTGGGAGGTCGTCGGTATCCGGGATGGATATAACGGCATCATGAAACCGGAGGAGTATCCCCGCGGCGGACTTATCCCGCTCGACAAGGAAGCTGTCAAAGGCATCACGCATCTGGGCGGCACTATTCTCGGCACCACGAACAAGGGCAATCCCCTGCACTACCCCGTTGTCGACGCGGAAGGGAACGTCACGGAAGTCGACCGGTCGGACGAGCTGATTGAAGGGTTCCGCCGCGAGGGTATCGACGCAGTGATTGCGCTTGGCGGCGACGGTTCGCTTTCCATCGCAAACGTGCTTGCGCAAAAAGGCGTGCGCATTATCGGCGTACCGAAAACCATCGACAACGATCTCGATCAAACCGTCGCGACCTTCGGATTCGATACGGCTGTTTCGTTCGCCACCGAATGCCTCGACCGCCTGCATTCCACCGCCGAAGCGCACCAGCGCGTGATGGTAGTGGAGGTCATGGGTCGTTATGCGGGATGGATTGCGTTGAACGCCGGCGTATCGGGCACTGCCGATGCGATTCTAATTCCCGAAATCCCATACGATATCTATAAAGTAGCCGATAAAGTGATGCAGCGGGTCGCCAACGGCAGGAATTTCTCCATCATCGTTGTTGCGGAAGGAGCCGTGCCTCTGGACGGGACGCGGTCGGTGATCGAAAAGGAAATCGGGCGCGCCGAACGCCTCGGCGGTATCGGCGAGCGCGTCGCCAGGGAAATCCAGACGCTGACGGGCAAGGAAGCGCGGCATGTCGTGCTTGGTCACCTGCAGCGCGGCGGTACTCCGACGACATTCGACCGGCTGCTTTCGCTGCGGTTCGGCGCTGCGGCTGTACGCGCGCTGGAACAGGGCCTCACCGGTATGATGGTCGCTCTCGATCCTCCGACGGTGCGGTACGTGCCGCTCGAGCTTGCCACAAAGCGCATGAAAACCGTTCCGCTCGATTGCGATACCGTTCTCACCGCCCGGGATCTCGGCATCAGTTTCGGGGATTGAGGCGGGGAGGACATACGGGGAGAATGCATTGCGCTGAAGGACCGAAGACTCATCACACAAACATCTTCTTTCTCCAGAAAGGTGTATGCAGACGCACATACTCCTCTCTACAGTATTCCCGGCGACAGTGTCGCGCGCCCGCTTTGCCGTGACCTCGCGGCTTCCGTATATTCGTAGAAACAATTCACGAATAACGTACCTTCGGGAGTACACATGAACCTTTTCTCTCGTATCGTGCTGTCCGGCGCGTTTATTGCCGCCGTTGCATGCACCTCCCTCTTTGCGCAGACAGAACCCGTCACAATCATCGATCGCGGCAATTATTTCGAGGTGACGTTGGACTACTCCGCCGTCGCCAACAACTATGAAATGGGCGAAGCGCTCATGCAGAAGATCAAGCAGGCGCAACCCCAGTTCGAGGCGCTTGTCGATTCCTACATCGCCGGTCTGGCGGGCAATCAGATGGTCTACAACATGATTCTCTCGCGCGTCGATGAATTCGGTCAGTTGCTGCCCCAGGAGTATGTCGACGAAATCGACGGTATGATCAACAATCTCAGCCCGAATGCTCCGGAAACCATGGGCGACGGCCTCCTTTCGCCGCGCGAATTCTACGGCGTGCAGCTCCTGCCCGATATCGGCAGAACCACGCAGTGTTCCGCGTTTTCGGTGTACGGCGCACGCGCGGAAAACGCCGACGTCATGACGGCGCGCGTTCTCGACTGGACCGACGGGGTCAATCATGAACTGACGAAAATTCAGGCGGTCATGATAATCAAGAACGGCACGAAGTCCATTTGCAGCATCGGATACATGGGCATGATGGGCATCCTGACCGGCTTCAACGACGACGGCGTATTCGCGGGTATCCTCGATGCCGGAACCGGCGCCGCGTATTCACCGATCAACAAACGTTCGTATCCGTTCGATCTGCGCTACGCCCTCGAAAACAACACCGATCTTGCGGGCGTTGCGGCGTATATGACAAACGAGCAGCACGATTACGCTTACAACCACCTTATCACGCTTGCCGACAAGCAGTCCGCCGGGATCCTCGAAAACAACATTTCGGGTTCGGGCACGAGCATGCACCGCGCTGTGCGCAACGAGTTTTCCATCCTGAATTCGCAGGTCTTGTGGGATGTTCCCGATGCAGTGGCGGCGGTGAACTGCTTCATGCTGAACGGCAACCACAATAATTACACCGGTTCGGCGTCGAACATGGCGCGCTGGACGTCGCTGCGAGAAGAACTTGGCGAGTTGACCGGCACTGCGCTGGGATTCTGGGATTTGCGCGTAATTGCCGGATTCGATAACGATGACGGTCCCGATGCGCAATCCACAGGCGATTTGTACAACGACTACACGCAGCAGATTGTGATCTTCCGTCCGCGGGATCTGGCGCTGGACGTGGCCTTCAAGCCGAAAACCGGCGTTTTGCCCGAAGATCCGATCTGGGATATAGTTTCGGTGGATTTCAATACGGGCACCGATGTGGAGAACGCTGCACAGTCCCTGCCCGAGCAGGCGGTATTGTACCCGAACTACCCGAATCCCTTCCGCGGCGCAACGGCGATAACCTACGCGCTGCCTGAAGCCGGATACGTTACCCTGAAGGTGTACAATGCGCTGGGCGGCGAAGTCGCTTCGCTTACCGGATCGCACACCGCCGCAGGAAAACATATTGCGAAGTGGAACAGCGCGGGACTCCCCGCAGGCGTGTACTACTGCCGCCTCACCACCGGAAACACCACCCTCACCCAAACGATGGTGGTAAAGTAACGGGCAACGTAAGTTTGGTACGAAAAGCAGAATCCCGAATCAGCAGTATGCAGATTCGGGATTCTGAGTAATTGGGACATAAACACTCTTCATGTCGAGATTTATCTGGGAAAGATTACTTCTTCTTTCCTTTCTTCACGGTTTGCTTATAAGTGGTGTTTGGGCTCTTCTTAACTTGAGAGTTTGATACGAAGCGTCCCGAAACGGCACTCTTGTTTACAGTCTTCGTCTTTGGCATTTAGCCTCCAAAGTTGTTTTACGGAAGCAATAGTACTGAAGTTTGGAATGATAGTCAAGCAACTAAACAATGCAGGTAATATTTTTGGTAATATTTTCTCTTGACTTTGACATTTTCAGCTTGTATCTTTGTGTTGAGATAGAAATAGGAGAAGTTATGGATAGCGTAGAACGAACTGTCGAAGACCTAAAAAATCACTTACCAGTTATTAAGGAGATCATAGACGAGGCTTGGGAACTCTATCTCCAAACTCTCGCTGGGGTAACGCCAAGTAAGTTGGTACGAGCTGTATTTATGTGGGATCGCATCCTAGATGGTGTCCGCAATCGTTTTGAAGGAAGAAAAGAATGCAGAATTGTAGAAACCGGTGGGGTTTTTCTTCTATCAATAGGATGCTATGTTCTACGATTCCAAAAAATGGATCCATATCTGAAAGTCAGATTTTCTACGACACAGTTAACGATGGATTTTCGATCGCAAAATCTTGAAGGTAGACAGCTTTGTCTCAACTTCAATGGATATCTCACAAGTTTGTATGTGGGTTATGTCCCTGATACACTAGGTGGTGAAATCGAAGGGATATACTTGACATGTCCCAACGGAGATAGTATCGATTGGGCTTATAGGATAGATGATCTAGAAGAAAGGATAATTACAAAGTCTCAAGATGCACCAAATACATCAATTAAAGAAGATGGGAACCAACGAAATGGCAATATGCTGATACGAGCCAAATTGAACAAAAATCGGAACTTAGATGGAACACAAGGCATTTCAGCCAAATAAGTTGATACTGGCACGGCAATCTCGTGCCTTAAGTCAGTCGGAATTGGCAGCTAAAGTAGCTATTACGCAAGGAATGATCTCTAAAATTGAGATGGGGCTTAAGGATGTCTCGGATGAATTACTTGCCAAATTATGTATAGAACTTCGATATCCTCGGAGTTTTTTCTTTGATCCCACGGATATATACCACGCAATAAGTTATCCGAGGATGAGGAAAGGGATTAATAAGCGTTTTACGGAAAAAGTAAACGCGGATCTCAATATCACCGCTGTGCATATTCAAAAGTTATTGGAATCTGTTGAATTTGTAGACAATGATATTCCGTACTTGGATATATCTGAGCATGAATCACCAGAACAAATAGCTAAAGCAATCAGAATTTTATGGCGTGTTCCAAGAGGACCGATTGATAATCTAACGCAGCTAGTTGAATCCAAAGGGATAATTGTAGTAAAGATCGAATTCCCGAGCGAACAATTTGATGGATTCAGTCTATGGATGGGCAATGGACAGTTTGTAATCTTTATTAACAAAAAGACGCCAGGTGATAGATATCGATTTACACTGGCGCATGAGCTAGGACACATAATAATGCATAGAATCCCTACATTAGAAATGGATTCGGAAGCGGATCGATTCGCCGCTGAATTACTAATGCCAAAGGAGGATATACTCTATGATTTACGAATACTAAAACTTGAGCGTTTGCTTTTCTTAAAGAAGAGATGGAAGGTTTCTATGCAAGCCATTATCTATAGGGCAAAGGAATTGGGGACAATCAACGATCGCTATTACCGGTATTTATTTACTATGATTGGTAAATTGGGGTATCGAACATCTGAGCCTGGTGGTTTCGAACCCGAGAGGACAAGAGCATTAGATGAAATGATCAGTTTTCATATACAAGAATTGGGATATAGTATAAATGAGCTTGCTGAGCTTTTGAAAATGAGAATCAATGAACTTGTAGAGAAATACTTACCATTTCAAACAATGGGTTTAATACATCCAAATTTATTCGATGGTGAAAACTCCTAAAATAGAGTGATCAAGCGTGGTACTTCTACAGGCGAATGACAGCAAATCAATCTAAACAGAAGCTATTGTAAGATGCTGAGTAAGATAGTATTACTACTGTTATGTCTCTTGAGTGCAACTGCTTACAGAAACCTGAATGCACAGCAACTTACTGTGGATAATGCAATCAAAGCTGTTGGATTGCTATGTAAATATGTAGATGACGAGGGTGACACGATTCTTCCACACGGTACTGTATTTTTTGTTTCAGCCAATGATCCCGATCATTGCCTTCTGATAACAAATAGGCATTTAATCACATATTCAAAAATGATTATCTTTATAAAGGGAAATCTACGCGAACTTTCAACAATAAAGGATGATTCAATTTTAGCATGCAACGGCAGAACATGGGTACGATATGGCTCGATGCTAAAAACCGAAATTGAAATTGGTAAAGGGAATGAATACTACGGTATTCGGCAAATAGATTACAAAAATGATAGCTTAGATGTCGTCGCTATACCTATATCACTACCTGGATGCGATTCGATTGGAAAACCATATAAGAAATGGCATGATGTGAATCCGATAAATCTAAAGTATTTCTTGGTTTCAGAAAATATTAATACTGCGACTGCGGTTTTCACGGTTGGATATCCTGCGAGCAAATATGACAAGGTACATTCAAGTTTCTAGCGCAACATTCGATAGGGATTGTATAATAAAATTGTT
>CAYPBB010000001.1:73343-211673 GCA_964408855.1 uncultured Ectothiorhodospiraceae bacterium | reverse complement strand
CTGGGTTCAGAACGTCGTGAGACAGTTCGGTCCCTATCCTATGCGGGCGCAGGATGATTGAGAAGATTCGCTTCTAGTACGAGAGGACCGGAGTGAACGAACCTCTAGTGTACCAGTTGTCACGCCAGTGGCACCGCTGGGTAGCTACGTTCGGAAGGGATAAGCGCTGAAAGCATCTAAGCACGAAGCCCACTTCAAGATGAGTCATCCCGTCAATAGACCTGAAGACTGCTGGAAGATGACCAGTTTGATAGGCACCAGGTATAAGCGCAGTAATGTGTTCAGCCAAGGTGTACTAATATGTCGTGAGCCTTCCCATTAATTTTATTCTTACCCTGATGGAGCAAAGGCTGACTATTAAATGGTTTACCGATGCCGCATCGGTGAACATATTATAGATGGGACGATGTTTGTTGATTTCCTATCCTTCCATACGTCGAGAATTCGTTCTTGTATGAACATGCTTTAGAGTGTTCATGGCGGCGATAGCGAGGGTGTTACACCTCTTCCCTTTCCGAACAGAGTAGTTAAGCCCCTCTACGCCGATGGTACTTGTCGGGTAACTGACCGGGAGAGTAGGAAGCCGCCAGAACTTTATTTTAAAACCCGTCCTTTTCAGGATGGGTTTTTTAGTTTATTTTCAGCTATGAAAGAATCCAGTCGGCCTTCCCGTCTTCTCGCTATCATCGCTATCCCTTTTCTCCTCCGCGCGATCGTTGCCGTTTCGCCGGTACCGCGTTCCTGGGGAATCGATTTCCTGCAATATTTCGATCCGGCGGAGATTGTGATCTGGACACTTATCGCTGGTATTCCATCCGCGTTGGTCTTTCGTAAAAAAAGCGATCTGCCCGGCTTTGCTGTCGTGGTTCCATTTCTCCTCTTCATTGTGATCGCTGTCGTTCTCTTCCTTTCTCCAACGGCGACTTATTTCTATGGCGACGGCAGCATCCTGATACCGCAGGTGTACCGTCTTATCGAATCCGGCAATTTCAACCGGGATATTGTTCTGAATCTCAAGTCCGCTCCCTTGACAGGAGTCATCCTCAAGACGTTGATAGTGACCGTTCCGGATGTTTTTCGAGGCACTTCGAATATTACATACCCATTCATCGGGCTTTCTGCGCTGTCTCTTCTCCTGCTTGTCGTTTTCTACTACTTATACATGAGAAATGAGTCTGACAGCGGGCTGGCGCTTCTTCTTGCTATCCTTGGAACCGGCGGAGCGGTATTTTTCTTTGGCTATGTAGAATTTTACGCCCTCCCGTTTGTAATCGTTCTCGGGTACCTGCTTGCCTCGGAACGCGCAGTCGATCCAGCCAAGCCGCTTTTTCCTGCAGTGCTGCTATTTATTATTGCCTGTCTCGCGCATTATTCGTCGTTGGCGCTCCTGCCATCGCTCATATTTCTTATCATTCTTCGGCAGAAAAAGGAATGGGCCAATGGCACAACCCTGAAATTTCTTTCCGTAACAGGGATTATTCTCGTTGTTGGAATAGCAGGCGCAGTAGCCGCCGCGACCGCGCTTCCAAATTCTCGTATCTTCATGCCTCTTTCGCCGGTTGTTTCACCGGCTGGTACGCAAGCGTACACATTATTCTCGTCGTATCATCTCATCGATTTCGTAAACATCATTCTTCTTTTAGCGCCCGTGCCGGTTATTGCTATCGCGTTGTTTCCTGGAAGACGTACACTATTTGGCAGCGGGGTTCTCAGATTTCATTTTCTGGCGGCACTCTTCTACGCGGTTTTTCTTTTCTTTGCGAACACATCTCTCGGTCTGGCAAGGGATTGGGATATCGCGGCCCCGCTAGGAATCATGGTTTGCCTGTTTGCCTGGCGTGCACTGCAGCAATCGAACAGGATCAGCCAGTCGCAACTGACGGCGTTCGGTGCGGCGGCGTTTTTGTTTGTGCTGCCCTGGGTTGGATTGCATCTCGATAGCGGGAAATCGGCGGAGCGGTTCGAAGACGTCATGCGCCTCGACGATGAACACATGTACGGAGACTATGCGCTCAGCGGCTACGAAGCGCTGCGGAAATACTACCTCCACGACGGCAATACGTCAAAGGAAATCGAAATCACAAAACGGATGATCGAGCTGCTGGATTACCCGGAACAGTACCGCTTGCTGACAAATGCTTCACTCTTCCTGGCAGAAAGCAAGCCCGATACGTACATGGAATTGCAGCAATGGATGCTTGTGCGGCTGCGGCACAGAGCAGAGGATGTGAAGCGTTCCGGAAAACAGGCGGATTATAGTGGGAGTATGGAGGATATCGACCGGTTGGCGGGAGTGATTGCATACAATGCGGCAATACGCGGTGAGGAACGACCGTTGCTCGAGCCGCTGGAGGCAATTTGTAATGCGACCGGAAGCAGGACGCCGCTGGATGTTGTCGAGGCGTTGCACGAATACGCGAATGGTAGATATTCCGAGGCGCGACCGAAGCTGGCGCGTGCGCTGCATTCCGGAGTAACATCCGATAAACTGTACGGCATGGCTGCGAGTGCGGCATTGCTCACTGGCGACCGTGCGGCCGCGGAGGGGTACTATTCGCAAGGGATAACGGAATTCCCCGGAGGATACGAAACGCCGCTCATGCTTGGAATTGCCTTTCTCCAAACGGGAGACGCCGCGAAAGCGCGCGAACTGCTTGAAACCGCGAAGGCAAACAATCCCCCGCCGGATGTAGCGCAACAAATAGATGGGATGCTGGGGAAGTAGAAGGGGGAACGTCGGGGCACCGATAGCTTACGCACACTCCTGGTCCAGAATGGAGTTTGGATCGACATTCCATTCGCCCGACGGAGAGAGCACCCCGGGGGCGGACTCGCGCAGACAACGGATGTTCATTTTACGGCGGTAATCCTTCATGTAGAACTCGTCTTTCTCCGGATCGGGATAGACCGGCACGGAGAAATGGACAACGACAGGCACTACACAACTAGTGCATTCAAGCTGCAATTGCGGTTCGGCGACCGGTTCGAGGGAGTGCATTTCGTAGCTTTCCAGCATGCCCTGCAACAGGCTGTCGGCGAACTGCTGTTGCACCGGGAAGCCGTTATGCATCACCGGTTTTTCGAGCCACGTGAGCGAGCAGAGCGGCAGGATGAGCGAATACTCCGGAGTGCCGCCTTGTTTCTGCTCTTCGCTGAACGCAATCCATGTGTCGAAGAACCGTTGTATAGTGTCGACAGGCGTCCGTTGCGTATCCCGCGGGCGGTTGAGAAGGATATCGATTTGTGCGTTGGTGAGCATATTAGTATTTCAAAATAGATACACATCGCCAGGAAAGCGAACCTACCGCGCCCGACGAAACGATTTGATTGTTCCGGACGAGGACGTAGGCTGGTACCGCCTGTTGTTGAAAATGGTACATGATACCGGGATTAAACCATGCGTATTCAATGTTCTTGTCGTTTCCATTGACAAGATAATCACGGAAAACTTCTTTTCCTTCATCCGTGAACACAACGATTTTTAGATCCTTGCTATAATTCTTCCGTATTCCTTCGATCATTTCGGGAATATATTTCGAGCAAAAACCGCAGGTGCGGCTGGAAAACAGCAGGAGTATCGTGCCCTGATAATTCTTCCCCAGCATGTATTTTCCGCGCTCCGTTTCAACGGTAAACTCGGGGCAGGGGAATGCACCACCAAGATCTTTTCTGTAATACTTTTGCTTTAATTCATCTGGACTGGGGAGGGTATTGCGGAAGCGCCTGTTCGCATTATCATACACTTCTTTTCTGTCGTAGGTGTTCATCAGCATTATCCAGCCAAGATACAGTCCGGCGCTGTCTTTCATTTTCTTTAACGAATAATAGTGGACAAGGTCTACCATACTGCGGCCCATGATCCACGCATATCGTTCGTGGTACTGACGCCTCGCTGCGTTGCGCATAAGTTCTACCGCTTCGGCTGTTTTACGCAGCTTTTTATATGCCTGTATCCGGTTGTAACTAACACCCGCTTCTATCCCGGGGCGGGGAGTTATATCAACAGGTAAGTACTTATCCGTCCGCATCCAAAGCTTCATCGTATCCATCGAAGCGGCGTATTTGTTCGCCAGCGATATACACGCCTGGAACTCTCCTTTTTCCAGCATTGTTTTGCTCATTGTATAAACAAAATCGCCGAACTCAATCATTTCGTCTTTTTTTACGGAGATAACGGTTTCCTTTAAACGGAGCCAATACTTGTCTGTGAACAGTAATTCCTTCACTTCTTCAGGAGGGGGCCCTACAAAATTCAGGGATGAATAAACCATAAGGAGGCGAGGTATTCGCAATTCAATCGCAACATCGAGCAAGTTCCCCATTGCCGGGAGTATATATTCGCTGCGGTCGGGCATTCCCGGTTCCATATCGTGAAACATTTTCTCCCATGTACATTCAAGAAATTCTGCCGCCGTTAACGTGAATTGCTTATTTCTGCGCGCCGATTCTGCGAGCCATTCGGATACCTCCAACGCCTTTTCATATTCGCCGTACATAGAATACATGTAGATACCGCCTACCGCCGAGGTAAACCGGTTCAAATCGAGCGAGAGCCGGGTTTCCTGTCTGTAATTCCTCAAACTGTTTGTGATAGAGTCTACTTGCCTGCGCAGGCTGGGGATGTCGTAGTTTGTATTCAGGCGGTAACGCCACATTTCAAGATAGCGGTCAGTCACATCCGGGTGGCGCTGTTCGTCTTCCCGGAATAAGTCCGTGATTTCCTTCCTGGTCATATTCGGATACATCGAAAGAGGAATTGCGTGCAGTACCGGATCTTCGCCAAGACATACAAGGTAAGATTTGTTTTCATTGTACATAACATCCAGCATCCGGCAGATCGATAGGTCGACTTTTACAGCATCATCAGGGAGCGCAAAGTCGGCGGTAAACAAATCGTGTTTTCTATCGAGCAATATCCGATGCACGCTGTACCTATCGACGGTAAAGATTATTAGAGTGACGAACAGCTCGTCGTTGCTGCGGAACTTGGCGAGAGGATGACTACAGTCATACGTGATGTGTATCTCATCGCCCCGCTGAATGGGCAACGGCGATACCTGAAGCGGCGAATCGATGGGCGGTTCTTCGCCGGAGCAACCTGCAATGAAAAGCATCGCGAAAAGCGGAATGACGCCAAAACGCATAAAACCCCCGGATTATCGTGGAATCAGCCTGAGCAATAATACCGGAGTGATTTGTTCGGATCAAGGCAGAAATTGCGCGCCACCGGGTAGGGATTGTAGGTACGTCACCAATTTGTACAAGCTGGGGCTTCTACTTGAAGCAACGAAATAATCCCATTCGTTTTGAATGAATTCGGTTATGAGAGATGTATATCCCGGGCCTACAACTGCATGAGCGCCAGTTCTTGGCAGTAAAGCCTCACGTACTGACCTTTTGCGAATTTTACGTGCGAGTTCAAGAAACACTTTCTTGGGGTCAGAATAACTATCTGGATTTAAAGGAATTGATTTCACTGGGATACCAAAAAAACGACCAAGGTTCTCGCTGTCTGCAAGTAGCCAGGCTTCTAAAGCATGAACTGCAATGTGCAATCGCATGTTGCACGACGGGTTAGGGAGTAGTTTGGATGCAAGCTCTGGTGCACATTCGCCATCTGTATCGAGATCACGCAGTACGACCCAATTAGAAAACTGAGCAGCGCAATTATATCCAAGTAAATCGCGGTCAAGAGCATGTTTACCATTTTTGATATAAATATGTCCAATGGTATGCCCTGTCTCTCGAATGATTTTTTGCATGAGTGCAGCATCGGTTGTTCCTTCCACAACTAAAGATATCAGATGAGAAGTCTCCATAACCGATTAAAAAGCGATCAAAATTTGTTCTGGACGTTTTGGTGCAACTCTTGGCATTACAGCGCTGCCGATAGAGAGTCCGCCTATGAGTAGAGCGTTAATATCCCGATCAGATGATGCCTTTGTTACAGAAGTATCCTCATGGGATGGAGTGAGCATCAGTACTTCCTCCGAATCGATGCTATGATCAGAGAGGAGGTTCGCGGAATGTGTACTCAGGACTATCTGGCGCGGTGATTTGCTTGTGATTTTGTACATAATCGATGGAAGTAGACGGATTACCTCTTCGTGAAGACTCAATTCGGGCTCTTCCAATAATAATGGCCCGGTTCCATCTAGGAGTGCCCAAAGAAGTCCAAAAAGTCTGAGAGTGCCATCAGAGAACTGGTCCTCGTTTTGCCACCCAGCTTGTGGACGCCAATGTGAATAGAGGCCTCTCAAATGTGGCCTTCCTGATGCATCGCGACACAATTCGAGTTTTTCCAGTTGTGGTACGGCTACTTTCAATGCCATTGTCATGCGTGTTAATCGCGACTCGAATTGCTTTTTCTTTTGTTTCTCCATGTCGGCAAGTTGTTCGAGAAAATCGCCCCCATATGGGTCTCGGTCTTTCCCGATTGAACGGTCTGGCTCACGAATGAGTTGTGGCACAATGTGCAAATATCTGATTTGCGCAAAAAAATCGGCGATGATTCTGAAGGTCCTATTTGCGTTGACCTGTTCAAGATGTGTTTGCGCCAAACGCCCTTCGTCAATTTTATCTTCATCATCAGGTCTTTTCAGAATTGACTCTCGGTTTTTCCATACTTGCTCGGCGACTACTTTTGGCCGTCGCAAATTGTCTTGCTTAAACTCAAGTCTATAACGCCATTCAATGTCGTCAAGTACAAGCGTTGCATCAATAACGATGGTCGGTTTTGATCTTGAATGCAGGGAACGAATTTTCGATACCCCACCACGTTTTTCCACCGCATGCTGGAAACCGCCCCGTGAATCAGCAATATCTCGGAGAAACCTGAAAGCGTCCAATAAGTTGGATTTTCCGCTTGCATTTGGGCCAACAATAAAAACTCTCTCAGTCAGAGTGACAGATACCTGAAGAAAATTGCGCCAATTATGCAACTCAAGCTTTGTAATGAACATTCGCGTCTAATTCGTGGTTATTACTTCAAGATATTGCATTCACATTGCGTGAATGTTGTGTCTCAATTTAGCGAAACACCTCGAAATTCCTATTCGCCCATCACCTTCACTACCACGCGTTTGCGGCGTTTGCCGTCGAACTCCGCATAATAGACCTGCTGCCAGGGGCCGAGGTCCAGCTTGCCGTCGGTAATCGGCAGTATGACCTGATGATGTACCAGCAGGTTTTTCAGGTGCGCATCGCCGTTGGTCTCTCCCGTGCGGTGATGCCGGTAGTCGATTTTAAACGGCGCGAGATGTTCGAGCCACTCGTCGATATCCTTCAGCAATCCGTGCTCTGCGTCGTTCACCCACACCCCGGCGGTAATGTGCATCGCGGATACGAGCATCATACCCTCTTTTATGTTGCTCTTATGGAGAATATCGGCAATTTGGTGGGTGATATTGATGTACTCGCGTTTGTTTTCAGTGTGAAACACCAGATATTCGGTATGGAATTTCATGATACCCTCCGTCCGGTTAGTGTTGAATTGACATATGCACAATAAGTCAGATTTTCATCAAATTCAAGAGGAAATCGCGATTCAGGCGACATTGCAGCAGGTGCAGTTCTCCTCGCGCGATTCGGCGTTCTTCGTCGGCAGATTTCTTTCCGAAGAAGGCGATTCCTTTACCGCCGCGGGCGAACTTCTCGCGCCGTCGCCCGGCGACGACTACATCCTCAACGGCTCATGGACGGTGCATCCGAAATACGGCAGGCAGTTTAAAATCGCCTCGTACGAAATCATTTACCCTGTCACGACCGAAGGCATCGAACAGTATCTCGCTTCGGGACTCATCCGGGGTATCGGCAAGGTCACCGCGCAACGGATTGTCAGGAAATTCGGCGACCGCGCGATAGAAATAATGAATTCCGATATCGGCCGGCTGCTCGAGGTCGAAGGAATCGGCGCGAAAACATTCGAACGCATCAAAGCGTCCTGGGACGAGCAGCGCGCACTCCAGAATGTGATGCTCTTCCTGAAATCGCATGGCATCAGCACCGGGTATGCGGTGAAAATCTTCCGTACATACGGCGCTGCGGCTGTGGAACGGATTCAGCAAAATCCATATTCGCTTGTCGACGATGTCGACGGCATCGGGTTCGTTGCAGCCGATACCATCGCGCAAAAACTTGGTCTCGAAGAGTACTCCTCCGAGCGCTACCAGGCAGGTATCCTTTATACTCTGCGGGAATCGTCGCGATCGGACGGGCATACCTATCTGACGGTAGCAGAGTGCGCCGAAGCCGCGGCGCAATTGCTGGAAACCGATGCCGTGAATATCGAAGCGGCGATCCATCAGTCCGCAATTCGGGGCAGGCTTGTGATCGAGGAGGAATGCGTCTTCCTGCCGGAATTGTATCATGCCGAGCGGGCGGTTGCAGAACGGATGCATGCGCTCACGGCGGTGCGAAAACATCCCGTGAGTCAGATGGAACTGCTCGACAGAATAGCCGATTCGGAACGCGAGTCGGGCAGGGAGTTTTCGCCGCGGCAGGCTGAGGCGATCATGAAAAGCATCAGCGGATCGGTTACCATTATCACCGGCGGTCCCGGTACGGGCAAGACGACCACTGTACAGGGAATCATCGATCTGGCCAACAGTCTGCATTGGCAGATATCGCTGTGCGCCCCCACCGGACGCGCGGCAAAAAGGCTCTCGGAGGTAACCGGAACGGAGGCGAAAACCATTCACCGCCTGCTGGAGTTCGATCCCCGCGCTTTTGTATTTCTGCGCAACGAGGAGCGGCCTCTGGAAGCCGACATTCTTATCGTCGATGAGATGTCGATGGTCGATGTCCGTCTGATGGCGTGGCTGCTGCAGGCCGTTCCGCAGTATTGCCGGCTGGTGCTTGTCGGCGACGCCGATCAGCTCCCATCCGTAGGACCGGGGAACGTTCTGCGCGATCTCATCGCGTCGGAATCGTTCGATACCGTGAGCTTGACAATGGTATTCAGACAGGCTGCCGATAGCAGCATCGTATCGAATGCGCACCGGGTGAACCACGGCGAAATGCCCGTGTTCGGCAAGGAAACATTTTTTATCGAGCAGCAGACGCCAGAAGCCATTGCGTCGACGATCAGGGAAATCGTCGTCGAGCGGATTCCGCGGGAAATGGGGTACGACCCGTTGCGGGATATCCAGGTGCTTTCGCCGATGCACCAAACAGTGGCGGGCGTCCGCAACCTCAATCAGATACTCAAGCAGGATCTGAATCCGGCGGGAACGGCCATCGTGCAGCGGGGTCAGAAATCGTTCGCGATCGGCGATAAAGTGATGCAGGTTTCGAACAACTACGAGAAGGATGTCTTCAACGGAGACATCGGATTTATCGGCGGATGGGACGAGGACGAGGGAGAAGTGTACCTTCAATTCGACGACCGGACTGTAACGTATACACTGGATGATCTCGACCAGCTTGTTCACGCATACGCAACGACGATTCATAAAAGCCAGGGGAGCGAGTACGAGATCGTCGTGCTTCCTCTCACAATGCAACACCGGATCATGCTGCAGCGGAACCTCATCTACACCGCCATGACGAGGGCGAAAACCATGCTCGTATTTGTCGGGCAGCAGCAGGCGCTCAGAATTGCGGTACAGAAAGCCACGGTCCGGAACCGCAACAGCATGCTCCGACGGCGGATTCTGGAAATTCTTGCGTAGCGGATATTCTTGTCCTGCTTTGTTTCCATCGCCATCTTTCTTACATTTTCAGGTCACAGTTTCCTACTCACTCGTGAATCCTTGCTCGTGCTAGTATCTACCGCCCGCAACAGTGTGCTTCATGCGTAAAAAAGCAAACCGCATAAGTCTCGATAAATTGAATCTCACGAATCCGCAGAAAGCCGCGGTCGCAAAGCTCATGCTTGCTCAGAAGAACAAGTACAAAAAGCTGTTGCATAACGCCCACGAACGCGTCCATATTATCGGCGATCATTCCAGAAATTTCGAGTTCTGGTTTAACGTCATGGGGCATTACGAATACGCGAGCGCCGCATGCGAACGGGTGACCGGCTACACCCGCGAGGAATTCATGAACGGCGAGGTGTTGCTGGAACAAATCGTACACCCGGACGATGCCGAACGGTTCAAGACTGATAAAAAAGGCGCGTTTTCCGGAAGTATCGGAAAGGACGTCGAATACCGCCTTATCACGAAAAGCGGCGACGAACGCCATATTGTTCTGAGTTGGGTTCCGGTTGCAACCCGATGGGGGAAGCTGATCGGGGTGCGCGGAAGCATCGCCGACATTACAGAACTGCGGTTATACAAAACCCTCGTTGAGACGCTGAAAGTAGGCGCCCAGAAAAAACTGAGCGGCGAAAACGCCGCCGGCGTGTTTACCATCGGCGCAGACGGGCTGATACTGTCATGGAGCCTCTCGGCTCAATATATTCTTGGCTATACCCCGGAAGCGTCGGTCGGCAAGGATTTCAGGATAATGCTGAACGATAAGGGACAAATCGACGCACTGCAGGGCAAAATTGAACGGGCACTCAGGGACGGTTTCGTGAATTACCAAACGTGGCTGCGTCACTCCAGCGGCGAACGCCTGCTCGGAGATATCCTGCTTTCCAAGGCGATCGATATGGAACAGTCGCCCCTTGCGATTATCTGCAATATCAATATCCTTAACCCGGTGGAAGCTTCTTCCTGACACGCATTCTTTCGCCGCCCGCTTCGTTTTCCGTCTTATGGAACACTCCCGTTATTTTTGCATGTTGTACGATCGGTTCCGTCCGCTCCCGCAAACAACGCGCGAGACGATGGCGGCTACGCGCGGACTAAGCACACAGGCATATTTTGAACCTACCCGAAGCATATAAAAAAACTGTTCTTCCATCCGGACTTCGCATTGTCAGCGAATCGATACCGTACGTCAGTTCGCTTTCGATCGGCGTATGGATCGACGTCGGCAGCCGGGACGAATCCAAGGAACAAAACGGAATTTCACACTTCGTCGAGCATGCGGTGTTCAAAGGGACCGCCAGACGCAAGACCCATCATATCGCCCAATATCTCGAAGCCGTCGGCGGATTCCTGAACGCGTTCACGACGAAAGATTCGACCTGTTATTATGCGCGGGTACTCGACCGGCATCTCGGAAGGGCGATGGAGATTCTATCCGATCTGATTCTCAATCCGGCGTTTCCCGAACGGGAAATCGAAAAGGAAAAGCAGGTCATCTTCGAAGAGATGAAAAGCGCGGAAGACGATCCGGAGGATATCATCAACGATTATCTCGACGAAATCGTGTTCGCCCGCCATCCATTGTCGCAACCGGTGATTGGAACCGCCCGGGCGGTGAATTCCTTCACCAGCGAATGCCTCCGGCGGTTCGTCCAAACCATGTATACATCCGGACGGATCGTCATTGCCGCGAGCGGGGCGGTGAATCATGACGAACTCGTCGCGCTGGCGGAAGCGAAGTTCAGCGCGCTGCCGCAGGGGCGCCCGGCAAAACGGCGGAAACCGGGTCGTCATCCGGTAAAGGAACTTGTCCTCCGTAAACCCTCGCAGCAATCGCATCTTCTCATGGGTATCCCTGTCGGCGGAGTCCGCGACGATGGCTATTATGCGCTGAGCGTCTTGAACACGCTTTTGGGCGACGGTATGAGTTCGCGGCTGTTTCAGAATGTCAGGGAGAAATATGGATACGCATATAATGTGTATTCCGCGCTTGCATCGTTCGAGGATGCCGGGATATTCAGCGTCTACGCCGGAGCGGAAAACGGCGCTATCTATAAAGCAAGGGACCTGATTATCAAAACGCTGGAAGAGGTAAGAAAAAAGGCCTGTTCGAAGCGCGAAATCCAGCGCGCGAAGGAGCAGGTAATCGGAGGCATCATCCTCGGGCTTGAGAGTATGGACAACCGGATGCACAGGATCGGAAGAGACGAGCTGTCGCTCGGAAGGGAGATCCCAGTCGCGGAGATGGTCCAGACGATCTCCGCGCTGACGGCGGACGATATTTTTGAGGCCGCTCAAACCGTTTGCGATCCTTCAAAATTTACGAGCGTGCTTATTCTTCCCGTCGACGAGTCGCCGGTGCGCTCGTAACCATTTCATTTTGCGTATTCTACCCTATCTCGTTACATTTGTTGGATGTAACCCACGAAAAGCGGCGGCAGATTCTGCCAAGGAGACACTTGCCGTGTAAGTTGGGCGAATTCGGATATCGATTGTCATTTTCCTATTATATCGGAACAATACGTACCTATGAACACTGGACTTACACTCTCGCACCGCGCACAAATAATGCCGGCTTCACCGATTCGCAAACTCGTACCGCTTGGCGACGCTGCCAGGAAGGCGGGGAATCATGTGTATCACCTCAATATCGGGCAACCCGATATCGAAACCCCGGGCGAATTTCTCGACGCCGTCAGGTCGTTCGAAGACAAGGTGATCGCCTATGGCAATTCGAAAGGCTTCGCTCAATTTGTGGATAGCCTGGAAGGGTATTATCAGCGTGTCGGGATCGATGTGCGGGCGGATCAGATTATCGTGACCACCGGAGGTTCCGAGGCGCTTGATTTCGCGATGACCGCCGTTGCCGGCCCCGGCGACGAAATTCTGGTGTTCGAACCCTTTTACACGAATTACAACGGCTTCGCCATTATGCGCGGCATCAACCTCGTACCGGTAATCACCCATGCGGAAGACGGTTTTCACCTTCCGCCGCAGGACGAAATTGAAAAGCACATCACCCCTCGGACGCGCGCCATCATCATCTGCAGCCCCAACAATCCCACCGGAACCATCCTGCGCGACGACGAATTCGATACGCTGAGAACCCTTGCCCTGAAGCACAATCTCTACATACTATCCGATGAAGTGTACCGCGAATTCGTGTACGAAGGAACCGTGAGGAGCATTCTTCAGGTTGAAGGGTTGGAAGAACACGCGATTATGCTGGACAGCCTTTCGAAGCGCTACAGCCTTTGCGGCGGACGTATGGGCTGTATCGTAACAAGGAACAAGGAGCTTTGCGATGTCTTTCTGCGTTTTGGTCAGGCGCGCCTGTGTTCCGCGACGCTGGAGCAGATCGGCTCTACGATGTTAGTGCTGCAAGGCGATAAGTATTTCGAGCCGATGATTGCCGAGTACCGCAAACGCCGCGATACGACGTATGAAGAACTGATACGGATTCCGGGCGTCGTCTGCCAGAAACCTACCGGCGCGTTTTACATCATGGCGAAATTCCCCGTCAAGGATATTGAAGCCTTCGCTTCGTGGATGCTGACCGATTTCAGCGTCGATAAACAGACGGTCATGATCGCTCCCGGACCCGGTTTCTACGCCACGCCGAACAGCGGACTGGACGAAGCGCGGCTCGCATACGTACTCCGCGCCGAGGAATGCAGAACCGCGGTTCAAATCCTCGCAAAAGGTATCGAAGTATTCAACGCCACGCATTGACGCAGTGTCCGGTATCCGCCGGATTCCGCAGCTGCGGCGAACGAAAAAAGGAAGAACGAACACATGATCACAGTTACCATCGACGGTACGCAAATACAGACCGAACCCGACCGGACCATTATCGAGGCTGCGTTCGAGAATGGGATTTATATTCCTCACTTCTGTTGGCATCCGGCGCTGAGCGTGTCGGGAAACTGCCGCATTTGCCTCGTCGACGTGGAAGGAATGCCGAAACAGGCGATCGCTTGTTCGACGCGTTGCGCCGATGGGATGGTGGTTCATGTGAACTCTGAAAAGGCGGTGAAGGCGCGCGAAGCGGTCATGGAGTTTATTCTGATCAACCATCCGCTCGATTGTCCGATTTGCGACGAGGCCGGCGAATGCAAGCTCCAGGACTACGCCTACAAGTACAGCGTCGGCGAAAGCCGGTTCGACGAGGAGAAAAACGAGAAACGCAAACGCGTCGAACTCGGACCGCATGTGATGTTCGACGGCGAACGGTGCATTTCGTGTTCGCGGTGCATCCGGTATTGCGAGGAAATCGTCGGAAATCCGCAACTGACGTTCGTCAACCGCGGCGACCGCGTCACCATCGAAACCTTCCCCGGTAAAAAACTCGACAATCCGTATTCGATGAACGTAATCGATATCTGTCCCGTCGGGGCGCTGACAAGCAAGGAGTTCCGGTTCCGCGCGCGCGTCTGGGATATGGCGAGCACCGAAAGCGTCTGCATCGGCTGCGCCCGCGGCTGTAATATCGACATTTGGACCAGGCAGAACACCGTGATGCGCCTCACGCCGCGCGAAAACCAGTCGGTCAACGGCTTTTGGATGTGCGACGACGGAAGACTGAACAGCTTCGCGCATGTCAATGCGGATACCAGGATTGCGCAGCCGGCAGTGAAACGCGACGGCGTTTCCGTGCCCGTGACCTGGGATGAAGCCCATGCAACCATCCTTTCCGAACTCAAACATGCTGCAAAGGACGAGATTGCGTTCATCGCCTCGCCGTACGATACATGCGAAGACAACTTCGCGTTGATGAAGCTTGCCAGGGAAGTGTTTTCCACCTCTCTTGTCGGCGTGGTTGCGCACGAAGTGCCCGGATCTGCCGACAACCTGCTCATCTGCGCGGACAAGACGCCAAACGCGGCGGGTCTCCGGATCCTCGGGATCGACACCGCCGCCGCCACGCTTGAATCGGTTATTGGTCGAATTAAAAGCGGCAGCGTGAAGGTGGTTGTCGTTGCCGATCAACGCGCGCACGAATACGCACCACTCATGGAAGCGTTCGGAGACTCGACATATGTCATCGTTGTCGCAAGCAATACATCCGCGCTTACCGAACGTGCCGACGCCGTGCTGGCCGCATCGACGTTCGCTGAAAAAGCGGGCACGATTGTGAACATCGAGAATCAGGCGCAGATGCTGCGTCCCGCTCTCGTCACAGCGGAGAACGAACGGTGGATGGGCAATTTCTCGATGAGCAGACTGGACAAATTTGGAAGCCGCTTCGACCGCTGGGGACATATTTCGCGTCCCGATAGCCGCGCTCCGTGGTCGATCTATTCATCGATCGCGCACTTGCTCGGAAAGGCATGGCGGTATGCAAACCCCGAAGATGTTTTCGACGATATCGCCGCAACGGTACCGCAGTTCAAAGGGTTGTCCTACGAACAGATTGGAAGACGGGGTGTCCGACTTGTAGGCGAACCTGTCGCCTGGAAGATCCCTTACGCATACGAAGATGTAACTCCCTAAGGAAACGAATACTCTATGGACATTATCGACATCCTTATTTCGCTTGCGAAAGTCGTTATCGTGGTTGGGGTCGTCCTCCCGGTTGTCGCCGAACTAGTATGGACCGAGCGTAAAATTTCCGCATGGATACAGAACCGCATCGGACCGAACCGTGTCGGATGGGCGGGGTTGCTGCAGCCCTATGCCGACGTGCTGAAACTTCTGATGAAGGAAGACATCGTTCCTACTGCCGCGAATCGATTCGTCCATACGCTTGCGCCGATTATCTCCATCATCGTGTCGTTCAGCACGCTTGCGGTGGTGCCTCTGGCGGGAACGCCGATAGAAATTGCCGGCCGGCAGATTCATCTCGTCATTGCCGATGTGAACATCGGCATCCTCTACATTCTTGCGCTAACCTCGGTCGGAGTGTATGGAATCACGCTGAGCGGGTGGTCGTCGAACAACAAGTATTCGCTGTTGGGCGGATTGAGATCTTCCGCGCAGATGATTTCATACGAACTGGCGATGGGGTTGAGTATTATTGGCGTGGTAATGATCACCGGGTCGCTGCGCCTTACCGATATCGTGGCGCATCAGTCCGGCTGGCAGTGGAATATCATCCTTCAGCCGTTTGGTTTCATCACGTTCCTGGTCGCATCCTTTGCCGAAACAAACCGCACGCCGTTCGATTTGCCGGAAGCGGAACCGGAGCTTGTGGGCGGCTATCATACCGAATACAGCAGCTTCAAGTTCGCGCTCTTTTTCCTTTCCGAATATGCGGCGATGATCACCGCCTCTGCTGTGATTACAACACTGTATCTGGGCGGGTGGCAGGTTCCGTATCTCGAAACATTCGGACTTCCGGCACTCGCGGAGGTAGCGTTGCAGGTGCTTGCATTCACGGTGAAAATCGGCGCGCTGCTCTTCTTCTTCCAGTGGGTGCGCTGGAGCGTGCCGCGTTTCCGGTACGATCAGCTCATGAATCTCGGATGGAAAGTTATGTTCCCGATCGCATTGGCGAATGCCGTTATCACGGCGCTTGTCATTCTATTGATGTAACAGGAAGTGAACACGAAAGAACAATAGGAAAGAATTGGATATGCAGGCGACAACGACCGACAGCAAATATCGACTGAGTTTCTGGGAAAAGATTTACATTCCGGAGATCGTTAAAGGAATGAAACTGACGCTTGAACAAATGTTCAAAGAGAAGGATACGCGTCAGTACCCGGAAGAGAAATGGACGCCGCCTGCGTCGTTCCGCGGCGCGCCCGTACTTGTGCAGGAAGCGGACGGCAAAGAACGCTGCGTCGCATGCGGACTGTGCTCCCGTGTTTGTCCCGCACTTGCGATCGAAGTGCAGGCATCTGAAACGGAGGATGCCAAGGAGCGATATCCGGTGACGTTCGAGATCAATATGCTGCGCTGCATTTTCTGCGGTTTCTGTGAGGAAGTCTGTCCCGAGGAAGCGATTGTGATGAGTCAGAAGTACGAGCTTGCATTTGGGAAATACGAGGACGCGATTTTTGGGAAAGACAAACTTCTTACGCCGGTCGATTCGCTTCAAGCCCGCCTCGAATTCTTGCGTGCGAACCGGTAACCCGGAGATCCGATGAAATTGCGTTTTGTCATCGGCCGGACCGTACCCGTCATTCTGGTTCTCTCCCTGGTTCTGTTATCGGGTTGTATATTCCAACTCCAACAACTATACGCACCGCCGTCCGCAACGGTGGGCGAGGAATTCTGTGTCGCATGCGATGCATCGCTTTCGGGAGCCGCCGGAGGCAGTCTCGGCGTACTGGTGCAGCTTCCGTCTTCGATTGAATTCCGCCGAGCGGCGCTGATAACGAGCGGCGGCACGTATGCCGTCAAACGGAACACAGCCATTGAAAAAACATTCGGGCGCGAGCCGGGGTGTTCCGTCGTCGCACTGACTGGATCGATCGATAACTCGCCGGTTGAATCCGGCAGCGTCAGGCTGTTGCTCTATTTTACCGGGAAAGAAAAGGGTCTCTATCCATTGAAATTCATCTTCGGAATCCCTTCGTCAGACGACAACCGTGTGAACTGGCGCAGCCTCGCACCCGAAGGAGTATACCGCTTTACCAGTATTAACGATACGGCAAATACAGCGTATCTCAGGAACGTCGCCATCGCGCCATCTGAACCAAACGGTACATTCGCGCTCGAGCTCTCGGGCGACAGGCAATACGTTGTCTTTCCCGACACCGGTTTGATGAAATTCACGATGAGCGAGGATCTTTCTATCGAAATGTGGATGAAGTCGACCGATAGAGGATGCGTATTGCTCAGCACCCGCACGGATGATTATACGACATACTATCCTTTCGAGATCGGACTGGATCACATGGGAAGATTGTATGCATCATCTTCCGATGGCAACAAGATATTTACCGCCTTTTCCAAATCGCTTGTTTCCGACGGCAGGTGGCGCCACATTGCCGCGAGCTATTCGACAGCTACGGGATTCATGCGAATTCTAACCGACGCGGCTGTACAGGACAGCATACCAGTGTTTACAATGGATAGTACCGGCTTGAGGTTCCCGCTTCATCTTGGATGCAGGCCGACGAGAATGCATTTCTATGCCGGACTCATCGATGAACTACGGATCTGGAATGTGTCGCGCGGCGAGGAAGAAGTAGCGTTTTATCAAAACGCGGTGCTCTCCGGATTCGAAGAAGGACTGTACGGCTTGTTTGGCTTCGAACAGGGGACACAGGGACAGATGGAGAATGCGAATATTCAGAACCCCATGAATATCGTCGCATACAATAAACCGAAACTGGTCATGTCGACGGCGCCGTTGCTGGCGGAAGTGATTTCATTCAGCGCATATCTAGACGAACAACAGGAAAAAACGGTGACGCTGACGTGGGAATCGTTCGACGACAATGCGGTGAAATACTACGAAGTCGAGAAGCGCACCGAGTCGGGAAAATATTCCGTGTTCCAGAAGGTAGCTCCCGATCCGGCGAAGGGGAATCATCAGGTATATCGGTACAGCGATGTGTACACAAGCGATAATGTGTATTTCTACCGTCTCCGGCGATTGAACACCGACGGAAGTATCTATTATTCAGACGTTTACCCGATCGGCGCCGAGACGTTTTACAACTTTGTGTTGGAAGACAACAAGCCGAATCCGTTTGTTACCGGCACCGAGATTACCTTCACCCTGACCGAAGCGGCGTTCGTGACGCTGACGGTGTACGATATCATGGGGAAGGAGGTTGAGCAGCTTGTGTCGGAGCGCAAACCCGCCGGAACATACGTTGTCCCGTTCAACGGAGCCGATAAACCGGCAGGAATGTATTTCTACAAATTGAAAACAAACACTGGTTCTCAAACAAAAAAGATGTATCTTAGCAAGTAAGAGTGCCGTGTGCGTGTTCATCCTGAGTCGGTGGCAAGCCCCCAAAATTGGCGTCAAGGCGACGCCGAAGTAGCTTGACATTCACTTCAGGCTTACGTAATTTGTGTGCTAACTTTACAAAGGAAGGCAGTTTTGCGGGTTTTTTTGCGTACGATTCTTGAGAAGCTTACCGACGAACGAGAAGCTTCCAAGGGATAACATCGCCGGCCCGTTGAACATAGAGTTTTCGAAACAACAATCCGAAATGAGACACTTCACTATTCAATTAATTCCCCAACGTTTTGGAGGTACTTTATGAAGAAAGTGACCCTTCTTATTGCATTGGGCCTGGTGGGGATACTCGGCGCGCAAGCGTTCGCGCAGGTATCCACATACAGGTTCACTGCTGCCCCGATGGCTCAGATCAACAGGGGGCAAACGGCTGTCAGCCGCATACAGGTGACGGATAATTTCCAGATCGCCGATGTGCGTGTGGCCGTCTATGCGAAGGTGGTCATGTTTGGCTCTCTTCGTCTGGAGCTTATCTCGCCCACTGGCACTACCATTCTTTTGAAAGAAGCCAGTTCGAGCGTGGCAGCCCCTTGGTTCGGCCCATTGGGCACAAAGGATAGCTACTGCTTGTTCCGTGACGGCGGTATTTCGTTCAGCCAGGCAACAGCTCCGAACGATCGCGTTTTTCAACCCACGAATTTCCTTTCGCTGCTGAATGCGGAAAAGGCGCAGGGCTGGTGGACGTTGAAAATCATCGACGAAGCGAACAACGTTACCGGATATCCTTCTCAGGAAGGTACATGGTTGGCCTGGGAACTATACATGAACAAGGTGATCCAGGAACCGGAACAGGTTCTCTACGATCAGATCCTCGTCGGTAACAATCTCGTTCCTCAGATCAACGGTCGTCATCCGCAGGACGGCGCCATTATTCCGAACTGGCACGGCGATCTTGACAACGCCTGTTCAGGCGGTATCATGACCCTCGGCCGCAACGGCGATTGCTTCCCGTTCATCATTACCGGTATTCCGGGCAACATCGGCGACATCGTTCCGCCGCTTGTAACCCCCGGTAGATTTGAACTCGAATTGCAGCTCGTGACCAGCTACCCGAACGGTCCCTCCAATAACCCGGCGCAAACCGGCGACGTTTCGGTGTACTTCGGTCAAGCAGTCGAAAACTTTGTCGGCACGCTCCCGACTCCGCCGGCGACACATCCGAATCCGACGGTCGCATCTCAGTGGCCGACCGGTCCCGCAACGACTACAAACTCGTTGTATCCCGGACCTGAAGGAATCAACGGCGGCGTCCGTTTGGTTGCCTGCCCGAATTATGCCAATCTTGCTCCGGCAGATGTTGGCGGTTTCAGCGGCTTGATCTTCAGCGACAATGCATTGACCGGCGTTGAAGACGCAGGTCCCTGCGGCAACATTTTCGATCCCAGCTCGGGTATCTGCGGCGAATACAAACCGATGCAGACGTTTGCCACCATGAATGGCGGCCGCGCTGTCAACGGTCTGTACTATGTCAGCATTTACGATACCTATGGCGATGCACAAGGAACGATGAGAAACGCGGCGAACGAACTGAAGTTCGGCCAGATCCGCGTTCTCAGCATCCGTCTCCGTTACCTTGCAGGCGGCGGCAACACACCGTCACCGAACCTGCACCAAGGAATCGCCGGACCGCTGAAAGGCGTTCAGACACCTGGCGTGATCGATGGCGCAGTACTCGGCTATCGCACAAGCGTCGGCAACACAATTCCGCCGTATTCGATGCACGGTATTACACCGACTACGAATCCGCTCGACCGCGAACCGATTCTGTATTTCACCAACATTCAGAAGATGTACCAGGGCAACTCGATCGGCTACATGCACGAAGAGTTGATCAATACATCGACAGGCAGCTGGTCGACCGTAGGTAACCATGGTCCGTTCGCTTATCCCGGCTCCCTCGACGATAATCAATTCGATCCGAGCGTTGCCGGTAATTCTTCCTATGCCGATGTCATCCAGATTGCCAACGGTTCCTGGAAGATGCGTCATAAATTGGTCCAGGCCCGCTACGATGCCGATCCCAGAGACAATGAAGTCACCGGACCGGAATTTGCGGTCACTCCGAATACATTTGCCTATTACAAGGATAAGGTATTCGTTGGTTCCAATGTCTATACTGATCCGAACGCAACACTTCCGTTGCCGATCGGTCTTCTCTCGAACAGAGGTATGGCGGTTGCTTTCACACTGTTCCAGTTCCCGACTACCAAGATCGCCAGCGTAGACTATCTGATGGATATGCTCGCTGCCAACCAGGGCGTCACGCCGCAGTCGAACCTTCGCATCACGATCTGGCCGTCTGAATTCGGTCTGACCGGCGAACCAGTTGGACCTGCAGTTGGTATGTCAACAACAGTTGCAGCGAATGAGTATATCCCTGGTCAAAATAACTGGAGAACATTCGCCGTTTATCCGCTCACCCCGAACGGCGGTCCGGATGTTACCCAGCCGGGTATCAGTCTTCCTCCTGGAACCTACTATGTCACCATCGACAACATGGGTCCGTCGAACTTCCCGTTGTTCCCCTATACCTACGGACAAGCCCCGACGCTTTCCGAAGTATACTTCAACAACCTCTTCTCCGATAGCTTTGGTCCGATTGGTCCCGCTGCTTCGTTCGGTTCTCATTTGTCGTACATTTCGACCGACCCGACGCTTCCTCCCGATGGGAGCTGGGGTACTTCGGGCGCATCTGTGATGGCAAACTACACGTTGCCGGTGAAGCTGAACATGGATTACAAAGACGATTTTGCGATCGACTATGTAACCTTTGACGGCATCCTCGGAAACGAAAGCGTCGCAATGCCGAACGCACCATTTACTCCGCGCTTCGTCGTTTCTTCTCGTACACTGCAGGGCGGATTACCCTCTTCCTGCAACGTTCAGATTCAGATCTATCAGGGTAACTCCTGGCAGAACGGCGACTACATTTACAACTCGGTCGTGACCCTGAATCCATACGAAACGATTCCGGTTGTTTGTTCCGATTGGAATCCTCTGACCGCCGGTAACTATACCGTTGAAGCGTCGATTCTGTTCGCCTCGAACGATTACAACCTCGTGAACAACCATATCAAGTTCAACGTGTTTGTCTCCTCGACGAAGGCGATCATCGTTGCTGGAAATCGTACCGGTAATGGCGTCTCCGCGCTTGAGAACACGCTCCGCAATCGCGGTCACCAGGTTGAAATGATGGATGCAAATCAGGTATCGAACGTTGAAAACAGCACCATTTATGTCGTCGGCGATGTGAACAACACCGCAGCTTTGACGGCAGCTGTTGAAAACGGCAACCAGATTGCGTTCGTCAGCGGTAGCGATCTCAATACGATCGTTAACTCTGATAAGGTGTTCCAGGTCGAACGCGTTTCCGGAATCAATGTTCAGGAAATGAAAACGATGGCGGAACTCGACATCGTTGACCGCACTGCTCCGAAGGTCAAGGTCGATCCGATCAAGATCTCGGCGACGAACAAGGAAGAGTTGCTTCAGTATGTCGCTTCGCAGGATTTCCGCGCAGCAGACGTTACATTGAGCGTCCCGACTGCAAAGGCTCTCGAAGCACAGCGGAAGAACTTTGCTTCCGTTATCCCGGCAGTGAAGAACTCTCCGTTCGGCGATCTGCAGTATATCGGCGAAAAGGAAAGCGGTATTGTGTACGTCGTTCCGACGATGCGCAAGTCTGCTCCGGTTGAGGGTACCCCGAACATGTTCGTCCTCGAACAGAACTACCCGAATCCGTTCAATCCTTCGACCACGATTGCATATAGCCTGACCGAATCCGCGCAGGTAACCCTCCGCGTTCTCGATATGCTTGGTAAAGAAGTTGTCACGCTCGTCAACGACTCGAAGGCAGCCGGTTCCTACACCGTTTCCTTCAACGGTCTCGACATGAACGGCAACTCGCTCCCGAGCGGCGCGTACATGTATCGTATCGACGTCACAACCGCCGACGGTACACAGACCGCTTCGAGAATGATGACCCTCTCCAAATAATTCGACGAGGTTTCCTCGCTGAATATTCAGAGAGTCGATGTTTCAAGAGCGTCCGCTATCAGCGGACGCTCTTGTTTTAGTACCGCTTTATGACTTTTCACTTTGAAGGAAAAAAGGTAACTTACTGAACGTTGTACTACTATCACTTGTTGCCATGATTCGCCGCTCCATTTTTCCGATTGTGACCTGTGTTGCCTTGCTGCTTCTTGCGTCTTCCGCTTCCGCGCAGTATACCGATTGTCATCCGCTTTGGTATTTCGATAAAAGCGGAAGCAGTCTTGCGTACGTTACCCAGCTCCCATCGCAATGGTTTGCCGTGAAAGTCACTCCCAGCAGCGCTGGAAGAATCGATACGCTTCTTATCGGGCTTGGATTCAATAAAGACGTATCCACGAAATTGAAAGCGGATACGGTTATCGTGAAAGTTCTGGAAAACAATCTCCCTACATGGATTGAACTCGATTCCTACGTTTTTGCGATTCCTCCCGGTTTCAATGGCCAAATTCCGGACATGGATTGGCAGCTTGAGCTGTTCTTTTTTGGCAGGAACGGTGCGTTGATCGATCCGGCAAGGGATGTGTTGGTTGCATGGAGACTATCAGGACCTCCGGTGGATCAGGGGCGTGTTTTGGTGAAAAAGGCAAAGACCACGAATCCGCGCTCGATTGTCATCAACGGCAATCATACAACAACACCTGTATCGACATTCATGTGGCAACAGCTTCAGGATACGGTAGATTTCCGGCTCGAAGCGCGTATTTGTTATCCACCCGTACCCGTCGAGTTGAGTAGTTTCAACGGTTCTATTGTCGATGGCAAGGCGTTTCTCCGTTGGTCGACTGCTACGGAAACGGAAAACTTTGGCTTCTATATTGAGAGGCTGGAGAGCGGTTCGGAACATGGCATGATCGCCGCGTGGAACAAACTCGGTTTTGTACCGGGCAACGGTTCCACAAATGAAGACCACTACTATTCTTACATCGATGAAACTCCTTCCGCCGCAGCAGACATGCAGGGAGTCGTAAAATACCGCCTCAGACAGGTTGACTACGACGGCTCCGAGAATCTGTCGCCGGTCATCTCCCTTATGTTGCCGGAAAACAACGGCGCCTCGATGCTGGGGCAAACGTATCCCAATCCGGTATCGATTTCCGCGGGAACTGTGCTGTTTCCTTTCACCTCGCGGAATGGAGGACGCGCAAGGCTTGTCCTGCACGATGCTTTGGGACGTCAGATTGCAGTGGTCGTCGATGAGGAATTGCAGGCTGGAAGCCACACGGTGTCCTTCATTCCGTCGCAATTGACGCCGGGTTGGTACTTCTATACGCTTCAGTGCGATGGTACAACAGCGACGAAACGATTTCTTGCCATCCAATAACTGATCTCTTCCGTCGATGCCTGGAGGCAGTAAGCAGAAACCAGCCGAAACCCAGCATCCCTGGTGGTTGTATACCGCGCTTCTCGCCGGATGCGGCTTGCGCATCCTGTATTTAGCGCAACTCAAGGCGACTCCGCTGTTCTCCAACCTTTTCTCTGATTCGCGTCTGTATGCCGATCTTGCCGACGCGATCCTTCAGGGACGGGCGGATTTGCGATCGGTGTTCATGTCGCCGGTTTATCCTATTCTCCTCGCAATAGTCCAGGCAGTCACCGGCGATCCACTGATATGGATACGGATCATTCAGATTACAGGCGGGTTACTCGGTATTGTTCTTGTCTACCGGCTAACTGAAGATACGTTCGGGAGAACCTCGGCAGCCTGGGCTGCGGTATTGACAGCAGTGTATCCGCCGTTTATTTTCTTCGACAATGCTGTGTTGATAGAGTCGACCTTCACTCTGCTGCTGGTCTTTCATCAGTACCGGCTTGCTGCGTCGTTACGGCATCCGACAACCGTATCGTTTGTACTTGCCGGACTCGCGATGGGAGGATTGGTTGTCTACAGAGGGAGTTCATGGTTGTTGTTCCTTACAGGCGCCGTATATATCTGGCTGACGTTCAACAACGATCGACGCAGGGCGAGGTTCACAGGCGTGTATTCATTGTCCTCCCTGGCAATCGTCGCTGTTTTCATTGTCAAAGCATCGCTTGCCGCAGGGGAATTTGTGCCGGTCACCGCGTCCGGCGGATTGAATTTCTATGCCGGCAATAGCGCCGAATCGGACGGTACTTTTTCGATATCCGAACAATTCGATACCTACGCCGATCCATCGGGGGCCACATTTGCCGAGAAAACGACTGGAAAGCGCCTTACTCCAATGGAGGTCTCGTCATTTTGGCTCAGCAGGAGTCTCGACTGGATAGCGTCCGATCCGCCGGCATTTCTTACTCTTCTTGGAAAGAAGATACTTTTATTCTTCCATCCCGGCGAGATAGAGCAGACCGGGGGAGGTACGGAATTCATCCGGCAGGAATACGGGACGATCCTCGCGCTACCTTTCCCTGGCTTTCCCATCATTCTTGCGCTGGCGTTTGGAGGGCTTGCATTCGCACGGATAAAGAAGCATAAAGGCTATGGCCTCCATCTCGCCATTGCCGGTGCTTCCATTCTATCGACAGTAGTTTTTTTTACAAACGGCCGGTTGCGCACGCCGGTCGTAATTCTGTTCGCGATGTTTGCCGGATATGCGATCTCCGAAGCGGTGGCAGGATTCACGGCGAAGGAATGGAAGCGTACGCTGGCAGTGCTTACGGGCGCCACGCTTGTTACGGTAATGATCGGATTCGCGCAACCTGCCTATACGCCGCGGTTCGACGCCGAATACAACCGGTTGGGAGATATCGCCTTCCAGGATAAGAACTATCTCCAGGCGGAGCAGTATTTTTCCCGCGCAGCGGCAATCCGATCCTCTGCGCGTGTGATGACGAATCTGGGAAACGCGCTTGCCGCCCAGGGAAAATTTGCCGAGGCTGAACATTCGTACGAACAGGCTATCCGCGCGGACACGGAATATGCACCGGCGTTTTATAATAAAGGAAATATGGCGCATCAGCGCGGGAAGCCCGAGGTTGCGTACCGGTACTGGCTGAAAACCATCGAACTCGATCCGGCATTTGCGGCGGCATACCGGAATTGCGGCCTGTTACTGTACCAGATCGGCAAGCTGGAAGAATCGAGGTCAATGCTTACCCGGTATCTGGAAGTTGAGACAAGCGAAGCGGCGAAAAACGAAATTCGGCGGGATCTGTCGACAATCGAACAGATGCTCCGCCGAAATCCGTAGAAAAACAGGGTATCCCGAGTTACCGGCTAATCCTCCCGTTCCGCGTCTTTCTCTGCGTCCTCGTCGTACGTGTCGTCTGCGTTCGGTTCGACTGTGTACGGGTGAGGCGGAAGGTTCAGCACTTCGTCGGCAAAATGCTCGACAAAATAGGACACGATATCTTTAATCGAGACGATGCCGACCGGGTGAAATACATTGTTGACAATTGGAATATGCCGGTAGCCGCCCAGATCCATGAAATTCAGCGCGTAGGCAATAGTATCGATCTCGTTCAAGACTTGAGGATTGGTTGTCATCACCTCTGTGATCGGGGTTTGTTCCATATCGAACGATGCGCCCAAAATCCGTTTCAGAACGTCGCGTTCGGTAAAGATTCCCAGCAGTTTCCCGTGGCTGGTTACCAGCACACAACCGATGCGTTTTTTCTGCATCAACCGGATGCATTCATTGATCGAGGTATCGATGGAAACCGTAATTGCCGGCTTCATGATTGTTTTTAGCGAGCGGCGGAGTATCGATACATCGATCGATGTGTACATCTGCGCATCGCTGTTTTCCTGGGTATAATCCTGATCGCTCATGTTTCCTCGCTGGGGAATCTGGTGTGGATTGAAACGGCTATTCTAACGCTCCCGTGACCGATTCCACCGCTTCAAGAATTGCGCCGGAACGCACAAGCTCTCCGGCGATAACGAGATCGCGGTGAAGATATCTGTCCTCGTCTATTCGGGGAACTACCTTTCGAACAGTTTCATATGCCGCGCCGGTTCCTTCGCCGCACCGTTTCGGGGCGTGGAAGTCGATCGCCTGGCATGCTGCAACGAATTCGATTGCAAGAACGTGTTCGACATTCTGGAGTATGGAATATCCCTTGCGGGCGGCAATCGATCCCATGCTGTTGTGATCTTCCTGGTTCGCGGAGGTTGGGATCGAATCAACGCTCGCCGGATGCGCGAGCACCTTGTTTTCGGAAACGAGGGCTGCCGCGGTGTATTGGGCAATCATCAAGCCGCTATGGAGACCTCCCTTCGTTGCCAGAAAACGCGGCAACCCGCTGAGTTTCCCGTTCACCATCCGCTCGATACGCCGTTCGCTGATGTTTGCAAGCTCCGAAAGCGCAATTCCCAGAAAATCGGCTGCCAGCGCCATCGGTTGTCCGTGGAAGTTGCCGCCTTCAATAATTTCACCCGTATCGGGAAAAATGAGCGGATTATCGGTCGCGGAGTTCATTTCAGTGCGGACGGCGTTCGACACATAACCAATTGCGTCGCGCGACGCGCCGTGTACCTGGGGCATGCAGCGAAGCGAATATGCATCCTGAACGACATCGTGATTGAGACGGTGCGATTCGCGTATCTCGCTTTCACGTAGCAGCCGGATGATGTTTCGGGCTACCGCCTGCTGACCGGGGTGCGGTCTGACGGCATGTAATTTGGGTGAGCATGCCTTGTCGGTGCCGAGAAGGGCTTCGAGCGTCATGGCTCCGGCGATATCGCATTGTTTCATCAGCGAATGCGCGCGTTGGAGCGTGACGGACAAATAGGCCGTCATCATCTGCGTGCCGTTGATGAGCGCGAGACCTTCTTTCGCGGAAAGTACAACTGGTGCGAGATTGTGTTCCCGCAATGCCTCAGTCGACGCCCGTTTACCGGATTCGTGCCAGCACTCTCCTTCGCCGATCATTCCGATAACGAGATGGGCGAGCTGGGCGAGGTCGCCGCTGGAACCGACCGATCCCTGGCAAGGGATGACGGGGACCACGTCGGCGTTCAGCATATCGATAAGCAATTGAACTGTCGTCAGGCGGATTCCAGAGAAACCCTTCGCAAGTGCGTTGGCGCGCAGCAGCATTAACGCACGGGTAACGGCTTTGGGAATCGGCTCTCCGACGCCCACGGCGTGGCTGAGGATCAGATTCCGCTGAAGTTGTTCCAGTTCGGCGCGGCTGATGGACACATTGCTGAATTCGCCGAATCCCGTAGTAATTCCGTACATCACGCGGTTTTCGTCGACCCACGTGTCGACCAGCGCACGGGACGCTGAAATTCGTTGTTTCGATTCTTCGGTAAGTGCTGCGGGGCGGTTCAGATAAGCGACCTCGAATACATCCCGTATTGTCAGAGAGACTCCGTCGATGAGCAGGTGGTGCATAAATCAGGCAGTTCAAGTGTAGAAAACTCAGATGTATAAAGTACGAAGGATTCGACGGAGATTCAAGCGGGAGAGGCCGTCCCGCGCCAATGCGTATAACGACGCTGCGTTGCGTATAACGATGCTGCGTTGCGGATGCCGAATGCCGCGTCGATGTTTGGATGCCGAGAAACCGCCGAAAATGGGACTTTTGGGGCCGTTTCATTGGAAATGAGAAACGATTCCTGTAGCTTTGATGTTATAGCAGAACAATACCGGGGGCGGCATTCGACAGCACAGGCTCCGCTTCCGCCATCAATGATCAGATCCAAAAGAGATTGCACCCGCGGCGCATCTTCCCCCGGGGAATGCACCTTGCGCACCTCTGTGAGTTCCGGAAATACATTCAGAACGGTGTTTGAAAGTGGTTCGATCGCACAAAACCGGAATCCAATGAAATCAGGAGAAACTATTGAATGACTAACACCGCCGAAAAGACAGAAGAATCCATCATCATTGAACCATTCGTTGCCCCGGTAATAATACCGGAGAACTCGCCGTTTTCGCACGCCGATTTAATCGACCTTTACCGATTGATGCTCACAGCCCGGCGCCTCGACGAGAAAATGCTCATGCTGCTCAAGCAGGGGAAAAGCTTCTTTCATATCGGCGGATCGGGGCACGAAGCAGGGCAATTGGCTGCTGCCAGGGCGGTGATTCCCGGGAAAGACTGGTCGTATCCCTACTACCGCGATTTGACCTACATGCTGGGCATGGGAATGACTGTAGACCAGATCCTCTCGAATTTCCTGGCTCGCGCCGACGACGTAAATTCCGGCGGAAGGCAAATGCCGCAGCATTACGGATTCAAGGATGCAAGGGTCGTGTCACAGTCCTCGCCGACCGGCACCCAGTTCCTTCAGGCTGTCGGAACGGCGAAAGGCGCCAGACTCGCGAATCTCGATGAAGTCGTGTACGTGAGTTCAGGCGAAGGAACGACGAGCCAGGGCGATTTTCACGAAGCGCTCAACTGGGCAAGCCGGGCAAAACTGCCGGTCATCTTCAATATTCAGGACAACAAATATGCGATTTCGGTCCACCTTTCACAGCAGACTGGTGGAACGGTCTACGATATGGTGGGTGGATATGTGAATCTGGAGCGCCATCAGATCGACGGGACAAATTTTTTCGAAAGCTACAATGCTTTCCGGCATGCCGTCGACCGTGCCCGCCGCGGCGACGGACCCAGTGTTATTGTAACGGAGGTCGTCAGGCTCTTGCCGCATTCCTCGTCCGACGATCACAGAAAATACCGGACACCGGAAGAACTGGAACATGACAGGCAGCGCGATCCGATTCACAGACTCGAGCTTGCCCTCATCGGGAAGGGGATTCTCACGCCTCCGATTGTTGAAAGTATGAAGGAAGAGGTGAAAGCCGAAGTCAATGAATCGGCAGAGAAAGCCGAGCGTAAAGACCTGCCCGATTCATCGATGGCGATGCACTTTCTCTTTTCGCCGAATCCGCCCGCACTCGCCTATGAAGCCTCTGTCCCTGAAGGGAATAAAACCGTGCTTGTCGATGCCGTCAATCATGCGCTTCACGAAGAGATGGAACGTAACGACAGGATAATCGTCTACGGACAGGATGTGCAGGACGGCAAAGGCGGCGTGTTTACGGCCACGAAAGGGCTTTCCACGCGATTCGGCGCCGACCGGTGTTTCAACTCTCCGCTCGCCGAATCGAGCATCGTCGGGACGGCTATCGGACTTGCCGTCCGAGGATTCAAGCCTGTCGTCGAAATCCAGTTCGGAGACTATATCTGGACCGCAATGATGCAAATCCGCAACGAAGTTGCGACCATGCGGTACCGCTCCAACAACGAATGGTCGTCGCCGGTTGTGATCCGCGTCCCGGTTGGAGGGTATATCCACGGAGCGCTTTATCATAGCCAGAATATCGAAGGATTTTTCGCGCATGTCCCCGGGCTGTACATCGCGTATCCGTCCACGGCAGCTGATGCAAAGGGGTTGCTGAAATCTGCCTGCAGGATGGACGATCCTGTTCTCTTCCTGGAACATAAAGGGTTGTACCGGCAGAGCCATGCGACATCGCTCGAACCGGACGCGGAGTATTTACTGCCGTTCGGCAAAGCAGCTATCCGGAAGGAAGGAACCGATGTAACCGTCGTAACCTGGGGAGCAATTGTGAATAAAGCGCTTGAAACCGCGCGTATTCTGCAAAAAGAAGGATACTCGGTCGAGGTGATCGATATCCGTACCATCGTCCCGCTGGATATGGAGACAATTCAGAAATCGGTCAGGAAAACGAATAAAGTCCTGATTGCCCACGAGGATTCGCTCACGGGCGGATTTGGGGCGGAGATTGCCGCACGTATTGCAGCGGAAAGCTTTGAGTATCTCGACGCGCCCGTTCGCCGGGTTGCCGCGAAAGACTGTCATATCCCGTATAGCTGGAATCTTGAACCTCAGATTCTGCCGCAGGAAAAGGATATCCAGGATGCCGTACGGGAGTTGCTAGAATACTAGAACAGAAATATTATCATAAGAACACTTAACGAAGGACCTGCAATGAAAATCGATGTGTTAATGCCCAAGATGGGTGAGAGCATCACCGAAGGGAAAATCCTGACATGGTCGAAGTCCAAAGGCGATCGAGTCGATAAGGACGAGACGATACTTGAAATTTCAACGGATAAAGTCGATACAGAAGTACCTGCTCCCGAAGCCGGAATCATCGTGGAAGTCTTTGCTCAGGAAGGCGAAACGGTCGAAGTCGGCTCAAAAATCGCAATTATTGAAACCGATAGCAACGCCGCTGTCATCTCCGAATCGCCCGACCCCGCAGCTACTTCCGCCGTGTCTGCTGCAACAGCTGCTGCAACAGCTGCTGCAACAGCTGCCGTACCGGCTGCCGTACCTGCGGCCGTACCTGCGGAGCAGTCCCCGGCCGTAGTTGAAGTTGCGCCGCCGGCGCCGAAGATCGAAGGCAAGCGGTTCTATTCGCCCGTCGTGATGCGGATGGCGTCGGAATCAGGCATCGCGATGAATGAACTGGAAAGCATTCCCGGAACCGGTTCAGGCGGACGCGTAACAAAAAAGGATATTCAGGATTATATCGATAACAGAGGAACCGCGGCGACCCCGGGTACCCGGCAGGCGCCGCACGCCGCAGCAGTCTCTGCAACTCCGTCCGGCGAGCCGAAAGCAGTATACACGCCCGTTGCATCGAAAGAGGGCGTCGACATTGTGCCGATGGATAATATCAAGCGGCTGATGGCGGAGCACATGGTGAAAAGCACCCAGATATCGCCGCATGTGACGCTCGTCGCTGAAGTGGATATGACGAGGATCGTGAAATTCCGCGAACGGTTTGCCGAGGAGTTCAAACGCCGCGAAGGCATATCGCTGACATACATGCCGTTCATAGCCGAAGCATCGGTGCGCGCGCTGAAGGATTATCCATTCATCAACGCTTCGATCGATGGAACGAATATTCTGGTGAAAAAACATATCGGATTGGGTATTGCCGTTGCGATGACCGACGGCGGACTTATTGTGCCAGTTGTAAAGGGCGCGGATATGATGAACCGAACCGGACTTGCCCGCAGTATCTACGATTTGGCGTCGAGGGCGCGCAACCGCCGTCTTCAACCCGACGAAATCCAGGACGGAACGTTCACTATCACCAATTTCGGCGTGTTCGGCAGCTTGTTTGGAACGCCTATCATCAACCAGCCGCAGGTAGCGATCCTGGGCGTCGGTACGTTGACCAAACGCCCCGTGGTAATCGAGGTAGACGGAGAGGATACGATTGCGGTCCGCTCGATGATGATGCTTTCGATAACATTCGATCATCGCCTTATTGACGGAGCGCTCGGAGGTCAGTATCTTGAGCGCGTAAAACAATACCTCGAAGGTTTCTCGGAAACTTCCATCTAACCCTGTTGCACAGGAGCGGACTATGCATCGTGCGCGCGCGTTGGTGCGTATCTCGAAAGTGGTGTTCGTCGTCGTAAGTCTCATGCTTGCAACGCTCGGAGCCTTATTCTTTCTCTCGGGATTCCAGTCCGTTGTCGAAGGAGAACATTCGGATCTGGCGTGGGGCAACATCATGTTGAGCGTTGCCCTCGTCAGTTTTCCCCTCGCCATATTTTTCGGATACAAATCGGCGAAGCATTATCTTATACCAACCGACGGCTATCAGCCGCCCGAATCCCCGTTGAAAACTTTATTGTATATTGCATTGACGGGTGGATTCGTGCTGATCACCGTCATTTCAATAATCGTGTTTCTTCTCTATTTGAACGCATAGATTTACATGCAAGCCCCCGAAAGCAAGCCAGAGCGGCGGAAGGAAACGCGCCCATCGTGGCTGAAAATCAAAGTCCCCCTTGGAACGAAATACGTCGAAGTCAAAAACATCCTTCATTCGCGTCACTTGAACACCGTCTGTGAAGACGCCCGGTGTCCGAATATGGCCGACTGCTGGAACCGCGGAACGGCAACGTTCATGATTCTCGGCGATACATGTACCCGAAGTTGCGGTTTTTGCTCGGTGAAGACAGGGCGGCCGCTTGAACTCGATACCGACGAGCCTCGCCGGGTCGCCGAAGCGGTTGCACAAATGAACCTGCGGTATGCCGTTGTTACATCGGTGAACCGGGATGAACTACCCGACGGTGGAAGCGGCATCTTTGCCTCCACGATCCGCGCTATCCGCGACCGGTCGCCGTACTGCCGGATCGAAGTGTTGATTCCGGATTTCATGGGAAAGCACGACGCGGTGTTCAAGGTGATCGATGCCCGTCCCGATGTATTGAATCATAACGTGGAAACCGTGCCGAGACTGTACCGGCAGGTTCGGCCGCAGGCGAAATACCAGCGGTCGCTCGATGTTCTGGCGTTCTGCAAGCACCACGGTCTGACGACGAAAACCGGGATCATGCTTGGATTGGGAGAGGAGCACGACGAAATTCTGGCGGTCATGAACGATCTTCGCGCAATCGGCGTGGATGTCATGACGCTCGGTCAGTATTTACAACCCACCAAACAGCATCTTCCAGTGGAACGCTATGTCGGGCCGGAGGAATTCGAATACTGGAAACGGACAGGGCTCGATCTGGGCTTCAAATACGTAGAATCCGGTCCTCTGGTCAGGTCGAGTTACCATGCCGATGAGCAAACGGTGTAGGTATTGAGAGTACAAGAGGAAAAGGGCGGAGTCCGGATGGATTCCGCCTTTTGCATTTCGTTGGCGCGATATCAGCGGTTGATGAAGGCGATATTGAGCAATTTATAGACGAGCTTTGCGGTTAGGTACGTCGGGGCGATATTCTCCTGATTCGGAGCGAGTTCGACGATATCAAATCCGACGATTTTTCTTGTTGAAGCGACCTTCAGAAGCAATTCTATCGTTTCATCCCAGAAGAAGCCTCCCGGCTCCGGAGTGCCTGTCGTGCCCATGATCGCGGGATCGAAATAATCGACGTCGAACGTAATGTAGACGTCATCCTGAAGCGAATTCACCACGGCATCCATCCAGTGCTGCCCGTAGCTTCCATTCCGGATGCCGCGAGCGAAGAACGTATGAATTCGTTCGCGCTGGATCAGTTCGTATTCTTCGTGGCACTGCGCCCGGATCCCGACCTGGGTAATGCGGTTCCCGGGTATCAGTTCCAGAACTCTGGCCATCACGCTGGCATGGCTATAGGGATTTCCTTCGTATTCCATCCGCAAATCGGAATGCGCATCGAATTGGAGCACCGACATCATCGGGTACCGTTCGAGATGCGCTCTGACCGGCGCGGCGGATATCGTATGCTCTCCGCCGAGCGTCGCAAGGAATTTCCCATTGGCAAGATGCTCGGATGCATGATTGTGAATAAAATCGAGGGCTGCCTGGTTATGCAGAGTACCGAGTTCGAGCGCAGGCAGGGTCGCGATGCCGCGTTCGAAACAAAGGCTACGTTTTAATTCCTCATCCCAGAATTCGACATAATGCGACGCATGAAGAATGCCTTCTGGAGCTTTCCCCGTTCCGCCTCCGTAGGAAACCGTGTGTTCGTAGGGAACCTGCAGGATGGCGATATCGGAGGCGTCGTAGGAACTATACTGTTCCTCGATACCGAGGAAGTTCTCTTCAATAGGAAGGGTTGGATGCATACTGCCTACCTCGTAATAATCAATAGCCGGCGTTTTGCCGTTCCCGATACATGCATTTCATAGAAGTAGACTCCCGGCCTTAGAACCGAAGTCTCGATAGAAAGTGTGTGACTGCCCGGTTCCAGTTGAGGCAGGCGGTGCTGGAGGACGACTTTCCCGAGTTCATCGAAGATCGTAAGGTCGCCGGCGGCGGAACATTCGAGCGAAAACGGGATAGTCAATGCACTGCCGGAAGAGGATGAAAATGGATTCGGGTAGCTTTGTCCGAGTGTGAATGCCGATTCCAGTGACGATTCGACAGTCACCATCGCAGGAGGGGTATAGGTAATAGCAATTGTCGCAGACGTATCCGTCATCGCAGCGACGGTGATCGTCATGTTTGTCTTAATGGTGTCTGAACCATATAAGAAATCCGGGGTGGGATTGCGAAATACTCCGAATGGTTGCCGCTTCGGCAAAAACGCGATTCCTATGTGACCCTTGTATCCATCGACCCAATATGGTTTGCCATCGATGACGATTTTGTTGATTCTACTGTATCCTGATAGCGGATCGGGATAGTCTCTGTCGATCTCCCCCGTCGCTGTATCGCGTTTCCAGTGCCAGTTCCCTTCCGCACTGATTGGGAGTATTGTTTTTTGTAGGGCCGAGATATGATCGTTGAGCCGGTAAATGTACACGCCCTTTTCGGGGGCGGTATCATATTCCGAAGTAAGATTCCGGAATTCGATAATGTAGAAATGTCTATTAGCGCCTGGAATGGGAATCGAAACGGCGTCGTCGGTCGTCAGGTAATCTCTCAGCGTAACGATTGTGTCGCGCTGTTTGGGCAACGGTGTTAAATCGATATATCCAAGAGCGTGCCGTTCGTAGGCGGTCATCCCGAACCCGCTTGAGTTGCCCGAGTGCAAACCCAGCCCGGCAAAGACATCGGTTAAATGTGTGTCGCCGTAAAGCTTGTGCATGAACTCATGAATGCCGATTCGGAACGCTTCATCGTAAAACAATGCAGACCCGCTGCCTGGGTACCCGGCGACAATTAATCCTGTTGATCCTGCGTCGTTATTGAAACCGCTGCCGCCGTAAAAATAGCGCTGGTTGCCGTCGATGAACTGGAAGCCCTTGAAATTCATATCCGATACGCCGGTAAATGGCATCCAATTCCGATTTGAAATCGAACGATGGAAGAAGAAAACGAGATCGACTTTTTTATCAGTACCTTCGACGACACGAAACGCTCGATCCTGACTGACCCAATGGTCATACTCGGAAAAATCAAGCTTGCTGTCCAGAAACCGTGCGATTTCCTTCATCATTTCGCCGTGGGAGATGCCGTAAGTAATGTATTCTTCCTCTTTCAGGTTGGTGACAACGAGGTCTGGATACAGATCCAGTTCGAGGTCGAGCATTCCGTTCGACATCGTCCAGAAATATCTGCTGATATCAGCCACAATTCGTGGGCCCCAATTTGGAAGTTGCCCAATAGGCCACGAACTATCGTCTACCTGGTCGCCTCGGGTTTGAATGAAGACGACGAGGCCCTTCAGCGTTCCTTTCGATGGAACATGCATTCCGCTTCTGGCCTCAACTATTGTGGATTCGCCCTGCTCTTTGGAAAGCTGATACGAATCGGCGCCGGATTTCATACCGCAGAGTTGTTGCGCACCGGCGGAAACACTGAGACCGAAAAAAAAGGTGAATGTGAGCGGTAAATACAGGATGCGATAGGTTGCTGCGTTCGTCATGACACTCGGAGTAATACACATAAGAATCGTTATCCGGCTCAGCGCAGAGCGCGAGTCGAAACGGAGATGATCAATGGCTACTTTTCTGCTCGGAGAATAATAGTACCGGCTTTTCGGTCTACTAAGATAAAGATTCTGTCGATGATTCTCCAGAGTCTGTAAGGGAGAAATCGAAGCAGGTAGGAACAACGCAGCATGAGGAAGAGTTTGCTCTGCACCAATTCATACGAAATGCGCTGGAATCCTGCGCTACGGAATTGCTCGTCATGGCGATGTTCATCGAAGGACTGGATGTGCGCGTTTGCGGGCGTGGGCTGATTGCAATGCACGCAGAGGTACCATCGCAATTTCTCCTTATAAGGCGTCGAAACGATGAGCCCACCTCCTTCCCGGAGAATCGTATGGCATTCCCGGACAAGCGATTTCGGTGCGTTCATATGTTCCATCACTTCCGAAGCAATGACGCGGTCGAACGTCCCCGGCTTGAAAGGGAGCCTGGCGGCATCGGCAACGACCACGGATATTCCGCTTCCGTACCGTTCTTTCAGCTTTTCAAGGTTACGTTTTCCAAGATCCACGGATACGATGTGAATGTCATTCTGTGTGCAGCGTTCCAGCAACCATCCGTTTCCCGATCCGACATCGAGGATGTTCCCATGTTCGGGCAGGGAAGCGGCAGTCAGAACTCCTTCCTGTATGCGTCGCGCTGAATCGGCGTCAACCGGATGCTGGATCTCGAAGTAATCGAACAACTCGGCGTCGCGCCGGTAATGCTCTATGGGATTATGAACTTCCATGTCAGGTAAATTACTCGCGGCGGCATCAGCATCCAATTCCGGAATACGAATCGGAAGCCCAGGCAGTACGGGGACGTTTGCAGAACCGGAGAAATTCATATCTTCGTTCGTGTTTTTACCGGAGAAATTTCGATGCAACTGCTATCGGCTACCCTCGAAGCGAAAGACAAAATTATTCTGACATTCGATCAACAGGTGAAGGAACTTCGGACCGGCGACGTATACCTCTCGCCGGCTGTGGAGATTCTGCGGATACTGTCGCTCGCGCATGTCGTTGAACTGACGGTTTCCGAACTCGATCTGACAAAAAATTACACAATATTCGTAAAGCGGCGTGGAATGCTGCCGGTCGTTCTCGGCTCGGTGCTCGATGAATTTGTATCGGCGAAGCAGATGGGCTGTTCGTTCGAGAATAACCGGTTCACCTTCCGCGTATTTTCCCCCCGAGCCTCTGCGGTACACCTTGTCATTACCCGCGACTCCCAGGACGATATCGGAACGCAATACGAAATGGTGCGCGATTCTGCCGGCGTCTGGGAGTTGACGTTGAATTCCGGCGCGGTGGAACGCTTCTACCGGTACAAAGTCTACGGCCCCGAAGGCGATGGGGAAGGATTCAACAGCGAAATACTCATCGCCGATCCCTATTCAAAGGCGGTTGTATCGAAGAATACCTATCGCCAGGAAGCGTTTTCGATTGTTATCCGCGACGGCGAACCGTTTGCATGGGAGGGGGACTCTTTCGTTTCTCTTTCGGCAAGAGACGCGTTGATCTACGAAATGCATGTACGCGACATGACGATCCATCCTTCGAGCGGGATCGACCGAAGCATTGCGGGATCGTACCGGGCATTAACGGAAGCAGGCTATAAGGGAGGCTTCGATTATATCAATTCGCTCGGTGTGAATGCCGTCGAATTGATGCCCGTGCAGCAGTTTGCACGCATCGAACCGCCGTACAAACGGCAAACGCCCGAAGGCTATTTCAACGTCTGGAATCCCTATGAATATAACCATTGGGGCTACATGACGTCGTTCTTTTTCACGCCCGAGCCGACGTATGCCTCGAATGCTGAACGAGGGAAGGGGTTGCTCTGCGATACCGGCGCAATGCATTTGCGCGAATTCAAGGAGATGGTGAAGACCTTCCACAGCGCAGGTATCGCCGTCATCATGGATGTTGTCTATAATCATACGTCGCAGTACAATCTGCAACCGCTGAAATACCTCGATCAGAAGTACTACTACCATTCCGACGAACACGGACGGTTGCTCTCTGCAAGCGGCTGCGGTAACGACTTCAATGCGCAGCGTCCGATGGCAAGAAAGCTGCTTATCGACAGCGTGTTGTACTGGATGAACGAATTCCATATCGACGGCTTCCGGTTCGACCTTGCGAGCCTTATCGACGAAGAAACGTTTCATCAGTTGCGGGAAGCGGCGCGTGCGGTCAATCCTCATGTGCTGTTTATCGCCGAACCCTGGGGCGGCGGAAGACATGAGCTGGACCGGTTTTCGAATCTGGGATTCTCAGCATGGAACGATATTTTCAGAAATTCGGTGAAGGGGGAAAATCCCCTGCGCGCGCGCGGATTTATCTTCGGGACCTGGGGCTGGAATTCACCGGAAGCATTCGGCAAATGGGTGACGGGGTGCACGACACGTTTCGGCGGACCGTTCCTCGACGCAGGGCATTCCGTGAATTACCTCGAATCGCACGACGGTTATACACTCGGCGATTTTATCAGGATCGGATCGGGAGAACGGCAATTACATGAGCCGGTGCTGGATATCGAACGGCATGTTGCATTGTCGCCGTTGCAGATGCGGCTCAACAAGCTCGCGGCGTTGATGCTCTATCTGAGCCAGGGCGCGACCATGATCCACGCCGGGCAGGAGTTCGCCCGGAGCAAAGTGGTTGCACAGAGGCGACTTCCCGATATCGAGGTCGGGATACTGGACGAAAACAGCTACGAAAACGACGACGATACGAACTGGATTAATTACCGGCATGCGGAAGCGAATTCCGAACTATTGGAATATCATCGGGGATTGATCGCGATCCGGAACCTGTATCCCATCATAAGGCATGCGCCGCACGAGCAGTACCGGTTCTTGATTCCCGATGCATCGCTTGCGAGCGGTTACATTCTGGAAGACAAGGGAAATGCATCTTCGATTGCATTCCTAATCAATCCGAATCCGGATATGGACGCGCGGTATGAATTGCCGGAAAAACCGTGGCGCATCCTGGCTGATTCGCGCGAAGCGGATCCCCGGGGACGACGCACGCATACAGGCGGTGCCACCGTTGTGCCGCGTCAAAGCGGACTGGTGATGGTAGCAGAAAAGGAACTGCTATAGCTCTCGTTGCAGTATCAGCATCCCGAGCGGCGGAAGCCGTAGTACAAGCGAGTGTTCGCGGTCGTGATGAGGGACGTTCTCGGAGACCACCGCGCCCATATTCCCGACGCCGCTGCCGCCATAATACTCCGAATCGCTATTCAGCACCTCGATGTACGTCCCCGGATGGTGTACCCCGAGCCGGTATTGATCGCGGACAGTGGGCGTGAAGTTCATAACAAAAATGAGGCTTTCGCGTTTTCCGGTGGCAAACCGTTCGAAAGCGAGGATACTGCGTTCGTTGTCGTGCAGGTCGAGCCAGGAAAAGCCTTCCCAACTAAAATCCTGTTCGTACATGGCAGGGGAATTTCGATACAGCCCGTTCAGGTCCTTCATCCACGAGTAGAGCTGACGGTGCGCTTCGTAATCGAACAGATTCCAATCCAACTGGGCATCGTGATTCCATTCGTTCCATTGCCCGAATTCCTGACCCATGAAGAGAAGTTTTTTCCCGGGATGTCCGTACATGAATCCGAAGAACAGCCGGATCGAGGCAAACTTCTGCCAGTAGTCGCCGGGCATTTTACTGATGAGCGCCTTTTTGAAATGCACGACCTCATCGTGCGAGATAGGGAGCAGAAACCGCTCATTGAACGCGTAGAGGAGGGAGAACGTAAGATTCTTGTGATGATACTTCCTGAATACCGGGTCTTTCTGGAAATACTCGAGCATATCGTGCATCCAGCCCATATTCCATTTCATATCGAATCCTAATCCATCATTGTCGACGGGGTGGGTGACGCCCGGAAACGCCGTCGATTCTTCGGCAATCACCAGCACGCCGGGATAATTCGTATGAATGGTCCAATTGAGCTGACGTATAAAATTGATAGCCTCCAGATTCTCTCTGCCGCCGAATTCGTTCGGGATCCATTCGCCGGGATTGCGGGAATAATCGAGATACAGCATCGAGGCGACGGCGTCGATGCGCAGTCCGTCGATATGGTACTTTTCGATCCAGTACAAAGCATTGGCGATGAGGAAGTTTTTGACTTCGTGCCTGCCGAAATTGAAGATGAATGTTCCCCAATCGTTGTGGACGCCTTTTCGGGGATCGGCGTGTTCGTAGACGTGGCTGCCGTCGAAATACCCGAGCGCATGCGAATCCATCGGGAAATGTGCCGGGACCCAGTCGAGCAGCACGCCGATGCCGTTGCGGTGCAGCATATCGACGAGGTACCGGAAATCGTCGGGCGTGCCGAACCGGCTTGTCGGCGCGTAGTACCCTGTGACCTGATAGCCCCAGGAACCGTCGAACGGGTGCTCCATGACCGGAAGCAATTCCACGTGCGTGTAGCCCGTGTCGCGGACGTAGTTCACCAGTTCGGTTGCCAGTTCGCGGTAGGTAAGATGCGAACCGTCGGCATGGCGCTTCCAGGAACCCAGATGCACTTCATAGATCGCCATGGGGCTGGAGAAGGCGTCAACGTGCGTTCTCTTTGAAAGCCATTCTTCGTCGCCCCATTCATATAATTCCCGGCTTTTGACAACCGAAGCCGTTCGCGGAGTTTTCTCGAGGTAAGTGGCGTAGGGATCGGCTTTATCGAGGATGTATCCATCCCTGGTTTTAATCTCGAATTTGTACATGGTTCCGTCGTCGAGACCGGGTATGAACATTTCCCAAACCCCGGAAGACCCGAGCACCCTCATTGCATGGCGGCGGCGGTCCCACTCGTTGAAATCGCCGATAATGCTGACCGAGCGCGCGCTCGGCGCCCACACGGCGAATTCCACTCCACCGACACCGTCGATGACGCGGAAATGTGCGCCCAGTTTTTCGAACACCCTGAAATGATTGCCTTCGCCGAACAGATGCAAATCGAAATCGGTGAGATGCGGCAGGAACGCATACGAATCGTGAAACACATGCGACTGTTTATCGGCCGAAATGCGCCGTAGTTTATACTTGAATACGTCCGTTTCGCCAGAGAACACCGCCTCGAAGAATCCTTCTACATGGACCCGTTCCATCGGCGTATCGTATTCGTCGACGGATTCGGGATTCCGGACCACGAATGCCTGTTCCGCGCCGGGAAGAAAGGCGCGGATTGCGATCGATGGTTTGCCGTCGAACTCTATCCGGTGGATTCCCAGCACGGTATAGGGATCGTGATGTTCGGTAAATATGACGCGGTAAATATCTTCCAGGGCAGCCGTCGGCTTCATAGGAACGTTGTTATCCATTCTTGTATCGGTGAGGTTCATTGAGATTCAATGTAATCAAGAGGCGTTCCTGATGCAACGGAGAAATGCACGGCGCGGTTCCATGCGCGCGAAGCGGCACGGTTCCGATTACCGCCGTTGCGACTCGATATACCGCATGAAATGCTTCGTGCGGTGAAGGTCTGCCGAGGTCGCGGTTTTTTCGAACAACGCACCGGTCGGGCACACGGTGAGGCATTTCCCGCATGATGTGCATGTGGCAGAATTCCCCCAATGATCGTCCATGTCCATGATAACGAGGGAATGAATGCCCTTGCCTGCGATGTCGAGCGTGCGTGCGTGTTCCACCTCGTCGCATACGCGGACGCATCGCGCGCAGAGCGTGCATAGATTCGAGTCGAAAACGAACCTGGTATGGGTTTCATCCCGCTGTTTCGCCGGATGGAGGTAATCGAAACGGACATGATCGACGCCGAGCTGCGCCGCAAGCCCCTGTAGTTCGCAGGTCCCGTTGGCAACGCATACGGTACAGACATGGTTGCCTTCTGAAAGCAACAGCTCGATAATCATCTTCCGGTACTTGGTGACTCTCGGAGAATTCGTTGAGACAACCATCCCTTGTTCAACGAGAGTCGTGCAGGCGGTTTGCAGTGTATTGCTGCCTTCAACCTCGACGAGGCAAAGCCGACACCCGCCCGGAGCGCTGATACTTTCGATGTAGCACAGAGTAGGGATGTGTATCCCGTGTTCGCGGGCAGCCGTAAGCAGGGTGGTATTCCTGTGCGCGGTAATTCGTTCGCCGTTGATGATGAGCGATACTATATCATCCATTCCGGTCTCCACCGTTGGTGGCGGGTTGTTGTTTCTTTACAAGCAGGCGCTCGTACTCGTCCCTGAAATAATGCAGCGTGCTGATGATCGGATTCGGCGCGTTCTGACCAAGACGGCACAGACTTGTATTCTTGACGAGGGCGCACAGCTCTTCGAGGGTATCCAGATCGTCGGCGGTTCCTTGCCTGTTATTCAGCCGTTGCAGCAACCGGGCCAACTGCACCGTTCCTATCCGGCACGGCGCGCATTTCCCGCACGATTCGTTGCTTGAAAACTCGACAAAATGCTTCGCCAGGTCTGCCATTGAAGTATTTGAATCGATCACAATTAGACCTCCGGCGCCGATGGTGGTGCCTACCTGGGCTACCGCCTCGTAATCGATAGGAATATCGAATTGCTTCTCAGGTATACAACCGCCGGAAGGTCCGCCTGTATGCGCGGCCTTGATCGTGCCGGGCTCTTTCAATCCTCCGCCGATATCGTAGACGATTTCCCGGAGCGGAGTGCCCATCGGGACTTCGATGATGCCGGAATTCTTCACCCGCCCGGAAAGAGCGAAAATCTTTGTGCCTTTGCTGTTGCGGGTTCCGATACCGGCAAACCACCGCGCGCCGTGGCGCATGATGACCGGGATGTTCGAAAACGTTTCCACATTGTGGATCAACGTCGGTTTTTTCCATAAGCCGGAGATCAGCGGGTGAGGGGGGCGGGGCCGCGGTTCGGCGCGGTTGCCTTCGATGGACGAGATAAGGGCTGTTTCGTCCATGCACACATAGTCGCCGCTTCCAGTCCGAAGGTCGATGCGGAAATTAAATTCGGAATCGAAAATTCTGCTTCCGAGGATGCGCGTTCGCTCTGCCTGATCGATGGCATTGTACAGCCGTTTGATCGCCAGCCCGTAATCGCCGCGGACGTAGACAATGCCGTGCGATGCGCCGATGGCGTATCCGGCTATCGCCATTCCTTCGAGTATGAGATGGGGATTGCCTTCCAGAACGGTGCGTTCAAGAAATGTCCCCGGATCGCCTTCGTTTGCGTCGCACACCACGTACTTCGTCGGCGAATCTGCGCGCCTGACGATATCCCACTTCAACCCGGCATACTCGCCCGATCCGCTGCGTCCCCGGAGACCGCTTTTCCGGATTTCATTGGCGACGCCTTCGGTAGTGTGGTAGCAGACCGCTTTCGCCAGCGCCTGGTATCCGCCGTGCGCGACATAATCCTCGATCGAAATCGGGTCGAGGACCCCCAGTTGTTCAAGCACAATGCGTTTCTGTTTTGCGAAAAACGGCGCATTATGCGGATATACTCGTGATGCGATCGGGCGCTTGTTCAGAATATGCGCTTTGACGAGCCGTTCGACTTCCTCGGGGCGCACCCTGGTGTAAAGTTCGTCGTACGGCGCCATTCGGACAAGCGGACCTTCGCCGCACAGCCCCATACATCCCGTCTTGACAATTCGTACCGCTGGCGACAGTTTATGGCGTTTACACGCGCGGTCGAATTCTTCAAGCAACGATTCGGCGCCAAAGGTAAGGCAGCCGCTGCCGGAGCATACAAAGATTTCAGCTTTAAAAACAGAAAGTTTGGTACGATATTGTTCGCCGAGAGAATAAAACTCGTCCAGTGTCACGAAAGCTCTCCGGAAGTGGTATGCAACGCTTGTCGAACCGATTCAGCGGTTGCATGGGTGATGGGATGACCGTGGAGATATGCCATCGGCGCGAAATTGCAAAGACCGCGGCAACCGATTCTCCGGTATGGAACCGGTTCTTCGCTGGAAATGCTGAGTTCGCTTTCAATGCCGGATGAACCGGCAAGGAAACAGCTTGTTCCGGAGCATATCTGAACCGCAGGGGTTCCGACGCCTTCTTCGAGGAGACTATGATAGAAAGACGTGACGGCAAACACCCGGCTTACCGGGACGTGCATGCTCGATGCGATATAGGCGAGGATGTCTTTCGATAATCCTTCGAACAGGCCGCTGGCATAGACAAGCACTTCGAGCAATCCGGTATGCGCATCCCCATGCCGCGCGATTTCGCGGTCGAGGTATTTGAACCGCATATCATGCGAATATGCAGGTAACGGTGCGCGGTATCGGAACGTCGAGGGCATAGACCTCCCGCTGAATTGTGCGGCAATAATAATAAGCAGACTGCGGGTTCATGAACGGTTGCATCCGGCGAATGCGCAACGGGCGCAGGCGGAAGAGTCGCCGAAGGGATTATTGGATGCAGAGCATCCCTCCGGTGCGTAATAACGATTTCGTTCGAACCCGTATTCAATGCAAAAAGGAGAAGCATTGCTCCGGCGGAAGCGCCGGAAATGCTAGTCTCTTAATGCGGCATTCTGGATGAACGACTACTCAGGAGTCTGAAAGTCAATTTAGCATTGAATGCAGGAAAAGGCAAGGCAATCCGGCGGAGCGGTTCCGCCGGTTTTGCCTTGTCGGTTTTCGTTTACAGGAGGTCGCTGGCTAATTCTGCCAGCTCCGAGCGCTCGCCTTTTTCCAGCGAAATATGCGCGTACAATTTCTGACCCTGCATTTTATCGATTAGGTAACTCAAGCCGTTGGATTGGCTGTCGAGATACGGGTGGTCGATCTGGAAAATATCTCCTGTAAAGATAAATTTGGTGCCTTCGCCTGCCCGCGTGATGATGGTTTTCACTTCGTGCGGTGTCAGGTTTTGCGCCTCGTCGACGATAAAGTAGATGTTGACGAGGCTCCTGCCGCGGATATACGCCAGAGGGGAGATCACGAGCTTCTCCTCCTTCAGTAATTCCTTGATCCGGCGGTGCTTGATATCCGTTTCAGGAAACTGATTCTGTATGACGCCAAGGTTATCGTACAGCGGTTGCATATAGGGATCGAGTTTCGACTGGATGTCGCCGGGCAGGTAGCCGATATCCTTATTGCTCAACGGAACAACCGGTCGCGCCAGGTAGATTTGCCGGTAGTTTTTCTTTTTCTCCAATGCCGCGGCGAGGGCGAGGAGCGTTTTCCCTGTTCCAGCCTTTCCTGAAAGGCTTACCAGCGGAATATCCGGGTTCGTCAATGCATGAAGCGCGAATGTTTGCTCGGAATTACGCGGCGTGATGTTATACGCCGTTGCTTTGTCGACCCGTTTTATTGTTCCCGTGTCTGCATCGAATACGGCAAGCGCCGATTTTTTCCCCTGCCGGAGGATCAGATATTCGTTCGCCCGGAGAGATTCGCAGTCTTCGAGAAATTCGGCTTTTATCTCAAACGGGATTTTGTACATCGAGTCGATCACGTCTTCCGGCACGTTTTCGATGATGCGGCGCCCGGAATAGAGCGTTTCGATGTTTTTTACGCGGTCGGTGCGGTAATCGTCTGCCATCAATCCGACGGATTTCGCTTTCATCCGCAGGTTCACGTCCTTGGTTACAAGGATGGTCTGGGAGTTCGGATTCGACTTGGCATAGTTGTATGCCGTATTGAGAATCCGGTGGTCCATGCTGAGCGACGAAAAGCTGTTTTTCAGGTCGGCATGGAGGACGCTGTCGATGGCGACAAAGATTTTCCCCATTTTTTTCGAGATGCGTAAGCCCTCGCTGAACAGCTTGTCGCCGCTGAGCGCATCGAGGTTGCGCAGGAACTCGCGGGCGTGGAAATTGATCATTTCATTGCCCTTCTTGAACTGGTCGAGTTCTTCGAGCACTGCGATCGGGATGATAATATTGTGTTCTTCGAACTGGTAAATGCAGGAACTGTCGTGCAATACGACATTTGTATCGAGGACGAAGTTTTTTGTCTTTTTAGACGGCATAAAGCGCCTCCGCTGAGGATGGTCGAAGCATTTGATATAAAAATAGCGATCCGGGGAACATTGGCAAGGGCAATAATCCGTCCCCGGCGGTAAACCGGCGGCCCCGGTGCGGTTGTTCTTTCCCGTACACTTGTGTGTTGACTTCCGGCTCCGTATATTTGAGTTTGTTTTTTACACAGGAGAACTATGCCGAATCACAAATCATCCGAAAAACGCATCAGAACCTCTGAGCGTCGCCGCATTCGCAACAAGGCGAAGAAAACCCGTATGAAGTCCATGATCAAGGAGTTGAAAGCTACGCAGACTCCGGAAGCGGCGATGGAGTTGTACAAGAAAGTCTCGTCGCATCTCGACCGCATTGCGTCGCACGGCATTATTCACAAGAAGAACGCCGCCCGCAAGAAATCGAGACTGGCGAAGTTCATTAAAGCGATCGGAACCCAGGCGTAAGTTCACCCTTCTCGTGTTTCGGAGCGCGCAGCGTTTCCGGAGCACAGGGGTCGAATAGTTCATCCGCCGGTGTTCGTCCCGCACACCGGTTCGATCGAACAACAGTACGCAGCCCGACATGGAGCCTCCCGGTAGTCATACTACCCGTTGTACATGTACAACAACGAAGGTCGCTGCCTTATGGTAGGGGACCCACGCGCCGATGCGGCTCTCTTCGTTTTATTCCTCTTCGTATCCTTCCTGGTTTCCGCTTTTGAAGCTGCAATCCAGAGCGTATCGAGGCATCAGCTCGAAGAACGGCTCGATGCCTCCGCGGCCGGCGCAGCCGCAGCGCTTGCGCTACGGCTGAAGGCCAAAGCCGAACGGCTTCGCGCAACGGCAAACGTCGTCACGACGTTTTCGCTTGTTCTCATCGCCATCGTCAGCGCTCCCTACGTCTGGCGTATCTCCGACTCCATCGCTCACCAGTTTTATCGCGATGCAAACTGGCTGAACAACGTACTCAGCGCGTTTTTTGTCGTCGTTCTCGCCGCCGGTATCGCTGCGGTATACCTGATTTTTGTCGTTCTTATCGCACGGAATATCGGCCGCAACCATTCGGAAAGTCTCGGAGTCCGGTCCGCCGGCTTCATGAACCTCATGATGCAGCTGCTATCCATACCCACTCGGCTCATCATCTGGACCGGAAATCTACTCCTGAAGCCCAGCGGCAGGGATGCGCGGTTCATCGATAATGTGATGTCGGAAGAAGGATTGATGGATATCCTTGAAGAAGGCACCAAAACGGGCATTCTCGATAAAACCGAACACGAACTGATAGAAAGCATATTCGCTTTTACCGAGACCACCGCGCGGGAAATCATGGTTCCCCGCACGGAAATCATTGCAATCGAGAAGGGCATGTTGCCCGACGAAATTCTGCAAATGGTGGTCGAGGAAGGATTTACCCGGATGCCGGTCTATGAGCATTCGATCGATAATATCGTCGGGGTGATTTATGCGAAGGATGTGCTGAGCCTGGTATCCCACAGAGATCTCATCATTCTTGCCGATATCATCCGTCCGGCGTTCTACGTTCCTGAAACAAAGTCGATTTCCGAGTTGCTTCGCGATTTCCAGCGGAAACGCCAGCATCTTGCCGTAGTGGTCGATGAATTCGGCGGAACGGAAGGCATCATTACGATGGAAGATATCCTTGAGGAAATCGTCGGGGAGATTCAGGACGAATACGACGAGGAAGAGCGGTTCATCGAACGGAGCGAAAACGGCGGTATCGTTGTCATGGCGAAGCTCAATATCGCCGAATTCAATGCCATGTCCGATTTCACGATCCCCGAAAGCGAGGATTACGACACCATCGGAGGGTTCGTGACCGGCTTGTTCGGAAGGATCCCCGATGTGGGCGATGAAATCACGTTCAACAATCTTGTCATTACAACGCTGCAGGTCGAAGACCGGCGCATTGTTTCGGTCGGTATCACGCCCGTGCCCGGTACGCATCTTCCTCCTGCCGATACCGACTAGCTCCCCGTTTTCATTCCTCCCCGCGATTCCGTAGATTCGCACTACCGTTCCACGAAGGTGTTTCCCATGCTCGCACTCGCTTCGCTCTTCGCCGCCGTCGTTCCGATGGTGATGTTTCTTTGGCTCGTCTGGCTGATGGACAGGTACGACCGGGAGCCGGTCGGATTGCTGATCCTGAATTTTGCCTGGGGAGCGTTCGGCGCCATTTTCTTCGGCATTCTTTTCAGCATCCTCACGTCTGCCGTCATCGGTTCCACCGATTTTCTCGATACGGTCATGGTTGCGCCCATCGTCGAAGAACTGGCAAAGGGACTCTTCTTATTCCTTACCGCGCGAAGCAGGAAGTTCGATAACGTGACAGACGGACTGGTGTACGGTATGGCAATCGGGCTGGGCTTCGGGATGACGGAAAACTTTCTGTACTTCCTGGGCGCAAGCTCGGCGGGTGAATGGGTGGTGCTGGTCGTGATCAGAACGCTGTTTTCCGCCGTTATGCACGCCATGGCCACGGGCACCGTCGGCGCATTCATCGGCATCACGAAGTTCGAATACAAGCGTATGCGGATTCCCCTGAGACTGCTCGGATTCGCTATCGCCATGTTCATGCACTTCTTGTGGAATTTCTCGGTATCCATCGAAAACATCACCGTCGCCGGGATGGCGATGCTGTTCATTCTGGGCAGCGTGTTGGTCATTCTGGTGCTTCTCCAGCTTTCGCTTATGTATGAGAAAAAACTCATTACCCGCGAGTTGACAGAAGAATCAGACGCAGGGCTGCTCCCTGCGGACCATCTGCCGTACCTATGCAGAAAAACGGCAAAGAAGAAACTCGAATGGGTGAACATGGATATCGATAAGAAGAAATACGTGCGGCTCGCGACGATGTTGGCGTTCAGAAAAGCCCAAAGCAGGATGTGCAATCCAAAGGACGTGGATTCATACACCGCCGAGGTCGAGCAGCTTCGCACTGATATCCGGTCGATACTCTATCCCGGCGAACCGCCGGCGTTGGCGTTTTCTACTCCCAGTCAACCGCTTGTTGGAGAGTAATTCATGCTCGCCCTCGTCTCGCTCGTATACGCCATCGTTCCGGTCGTCTTCTATCTATGGATTATCCTTGCGATAGACCGCTACGACCGCGAGCCGATGAGTCTGGTGCTGGCGAATTTTGGGTGGGGCGTGCTGTGCGCCGCGGCGTTGCTGTTGCTGAATGTGTTCACAAATACACTCGAAGACAAGCTGATCCGGGCGCCGGTTATCGAAGAAATCCTAAAAGCGGCGTTCCTGGTGTACACTGCGCGCAAAAAGGCGTTCGATAACATCACCGACGGCGTCGTTTACGGGATGGCGATTGGACTGGGATTCGGCATGGCGGAAAACTTCGTCTGGTTCTGGAATTCCTCGACGGTGGCATCGTGGGCGGTGCGTATTCTGGAACGGACGCTGTTCACTGTAATCATGCATGCAATGTCGACGGGCATCGTCGGTGCGATGTTTGGATTCACGAAGTTCGGAAACGCCTATCTCCGATGGCCGATGCGGATCGCGGGGCTGGCGGCGGCGATAGGAGCGCATGCCTACTGGAACTACGCCGTCATGAATTACGAAAAGGCCGGAGTGCCGATCGATACCGTGTATATCGTATTGAGTCTTGTGGTGATTTTCCTGGTCTTGCAGGCATCGCTGCTTGCCGAAAACCGGATTCTTCAGGCGGAACTCGCAGCGGAATCCGCATCGGGACTTATTCCCGCGACCCATCTTCAATATCTTCCCTTCAGCACGAAGCGCAAGGCGATGGGGTGGCTGCCGCCTTCTATCGACCGAAAACATTATATTGAACTCACGACCCGGCTGGCGTTCAGGAAATATCAGTCGAAACACTGCGATAAACGCGAGCGCAGCGCCTACCAGATCGAAGTGGACGAGCTTCGGGAGGCAATTGCGCGGATTCTGAACAACGAAAAGAAAAGCCCGGCAAGCATGTTGTATTAACCGGTTCCCGATTTCAATGATTCATGTCCTCTTCGCCTTCGGGACGCGTCCCGAGGCAATCAAACTGGCGCCCGTCATCAAGCATATGTACGGAATGCCGGAAGCCTTCCGCGTGACAGTATGTATCTCCTCCCAACATAAGGAATTGCTTCGGCAGGTCATCGACTTTTTCGGCATTACCGAGGATGTCGATCTGGATATCATGGTGGAAAACCAGACGCTGGAACATATCACGTCTGCCGTTCTTACCCGTATGCGCGGGGTGCTCGAAGGTTACCGCCCGGATATCGTGCTGGTGCAGGGCGATACGACGACGGTATTTGCAGCCGCGCTTGCGGCGTATTACCAGAAAATTCCCGTCGGGCATGTCGAAGCGGGATTGAGGACGAACAATAAATACAGTCCATTCCCCGAGGAAATCAACCGCCGGTTGACGGGCGTACTCGCCGATTACCACTTCGCACCGACGGCGAATTCCCGACAGAATCTTCTCCGCGAAGGATATGCCGCTGAAAATGTCATTGTTACCGGCAACACTGTTATCGACGCGCTGATCCTTGGGAAACAGATTCTCGAATCGCAGGGCGGGGAACGCAAGATGCAATTGCTCGAGCATGCCGGACTCGACGGAGAAACCGCGAAGGCGCTGTTGAACCGCGACCGGCGCTTCATTCTTGTAACAGCGCACCGCAGGGAAAGTTTTGGAGAACCATTCGAACGTATGTGCAATGCAATGCGGACGATTATCGAAGCCAATCCGGACACTGAGATTATCTATCCGGTGCATCCGAATCCCAACGTACGCGAAGTAGTGAACCGCACGCTCCGCGGAGTTGAGAGGATTCATTTAATCGAACCGGTGCCGTATGAAGAGCTCATCCTGCTCATGGACGGAAGCTATCTGCTGCTTACCGATTCAGGAGGGATTCAGGAGGAAGGACCCTCGCTGAACAAGCCCGTGCTTGTGATGCGCGATACGACCGAGCGCCCGGAGGGAATCGAGGCGGGCGTGTCGAAACTCGTCGGCACCGACACCCGCATTATTGTTGAGACGGTACAGCGGTTGCTTGACGATAACACTGCATACAATGAAATGGCGACCCGCCAAAATCCCTACGGCGACGGTAACGCAAGCCGGAGAATCGCCGAAGAACTTATCAAGAGGCTCGCATAGTTCATGTCGTCGGCAATCCGGCTCGTTTTCGACGCACACGCTATCGCTCCGCAACGGTCGGGGATCGGGGATTATTCGTACCACCTGGTTGAGGCGTTGCTTCAGTATCATCCCGCCGACATCAAACTCCACCTATACGCATCCGGACGTATCAAACGGGTGAAGTCGATGGATGAAGTGCTGGCGGCAACGGCGCGCATCGCTCCCGGATCGCTCTACAGTCCGAAACACCAGTTCGAACTACCCGGTCTGTTGACGCGCAGGAAGTACGATCTGCTGCACGTTCCCGATTATTGCATACCGGTTTTCAATTTCAAGATTCCGATGGTGGCGACGATCCACGATATTGTTCCGCTTGCGATGCCGCATCTGCTTAACAAGTCGAAAAAGGTCAAGTTGCTCAGGCTGTACAAATGGTACGTGACATGGGCGGCGCTTGCATGCAGGGAAATCATCACAGTATCGGAATTCAGCAAGCAGGAAATCCTGCGCTGCATACCTGCAGCCGAACAAACACTCCACGCAATCCATGTTTCTTCGTATGTCGAACCGGTGAGCGAATTTCAACCATTTGACGTCATTCCGGGTCTCGAACCGGGGCGGTATTTCCTCTTCATCGGAAGGCATGAACCGTACAAGGGCATCCGGCAACTGCTGGAGGCGTATGCCTCGGTGAGAGATGAGATTGCTGACGATGTCAGCAGACTTGTCTTTGCCGGGAAGATCGACGCACGGTATCCGTGGCGTGAAATTACACGCGAACTAGGCATCGAAAACAAGATTTTATTCACCGGCTACATTTCCGAACGCCAGCTTTCATGGGCGTACACGCATGCAAAAGCGCTCGTGTTTCCATCGCTGTACGAAGGGTTCGGCTCGCCGCCTCTCGATGCCATGACGCATCGGTGTCCGATTGTGTGTTCGAACCGCGCATCGATTCCAGAAGTCGTCGGCGATGCGGGAATGTTCTTCGATCCGGAAGACAACGATGCATTCGCATCCGCGCTTCGCGACATAGCCTGCGATACGCAGCTGAGAACCGATTTGATCGAAAAAGGTGCGCGCCGTATTCAGGACTTTTCCTGGGAACTAACGGCAGCGAAAACCGTTGAAGTATACAGAACCGCGCTGAGAGGAAAGGCGAAGAATCGTAGAGTTTATGAATCTTCTTGAAAAACTGGGTATTGAACGGGGAATCCTTCTCGCTCCGATGGAGGACGTCACCGATATTTCGTTTCGGGTGCTGCATAAACGATTCGGCGCAGACCTTGTCTATACGGAATTCGTCAATGCGGACGGTCTCGTAAGGAGTAAAAAACCGACAAAAACCCGTCTGAAAATGCGCCTTCTCGACGAAGAACGCCCGATCGGTATTCAGATCTACGGCGGAAATCTCGATACCATGGTGCAGGCGGCGCGGATTGTGGAAGAGCAGCAACCGGAAATACTCGATATCAATGCAGGATGCTGGGTGAAGAACGTCGCCGGAAGGGGAGCGGGCGCTGGCTTGCTGAAGGATATTCCCGGGATGGTGACAATGGCGAAAACCATTGTCGATACAGTCAAATTGCCTGTCACGGTGAAAACGCGCCTCGGCTGGGATGCTGACAGCATTCAGATTGTCGATGTTGCGAAACGGCTCGAGGATACGGGCATTCAGTTGCTGACGCTGCATTGCCGAACCCGCGTTCAGGGGCATAACGGCGAAGCGGACTGGAGCTGGATCGAGAAAGTAAAAGCCGCCGTTTCGATCCCCGTTGTGCTGAACGGCGACGTGAATTCGGCGGATGCAGCGAAACGCGCATTCGACACCACCGGCTGCGATGCCGTGATGGTAGCGCGCGGAGCAATCGAAAATCCGTGGATTATGAAGGAAATCAAGCATTATCTCGCAACAGGCGAGCATTTACACGAACCGACCTTCCGGGAACGGATCGAAACCTGTATTGCCCACCTCCGTCTTTCGGTACAATACAAGGAAGACGAGCGCCGGGCGATATTCGAGCACCGGAAGTACTATTCCGGGTATCTCCATGGCATCCATAACGCCAAGCGGATGAGAATCGAGCTCATGAAACCCGAAACGCTTGCCGCAACCGAGGAGTTGCTCTATAGCTTTCTTTACCACGAGGAGATGATTGCGGTATAGATGAAATCTTTCGAAACAACCGCGAACTTTTTCCTGTTTCGAGCGTTTTATTATCAGAGACGAATTTCGTAGAAAAGAATTGTGAATAAACTTCGATTTACCCGTTTATGCCTTGATTCCATTAAGATTTCTTTTTATTATTGAAGTAATTGAATTTACAGGCTGAGTCTAAGACGTTACTTTAATAACCACACCGTAAGGAGGAAGAATATGCAGAATCTCCGTAATTCTGTGGCCGTGGTGCTATTTGCGGCGCTTATCGGTGCAGGAGCAGTGTTTTCCGGGTGTACCTCGTACGCCACCCCGGAGCAATTAGCCCGCATTTCCGAACTGGAACGCGAAATTAATGCACTGCAGTCTGCCATCCAGACGAAACAATCGCAATTGAGCACAATCGACCGCCAGATATCTGCACAGGAAGCAAAACTCGACCAATGTGCGAAAGACAAAGAACTTGTGAAGCAGCGACTTGCCAACTGGCAGGGAAACTAGAACTGATCACCATTGCTAGAACCGAAGGAGAACAGAGATGAAATTCTATAAACTTTCCCTTATGGCAATTGCGATCAGCCTGGTATTTGCAGCAGGTTCCGTCGCCTTTGCGCAGGAAGAAATGACCGAAGAAGAAGCTGCGCAGAAGATTTCGCAGCTCGAAAAACGCGTCGGCGAACTCAAGCGTCAGGCGCAGACGCTCGATACGCAGCTCGAGGAGAAAAACAATATTCTCCGCACGAAGCAACGCGATTATGAAACCTGCATCGACGAATTGTACGCTCTCGTCGGCGCAACCCGCGCAGACGTCGAAGCATACGAGCAGCGCCTCCGCCGCCTCGAAAACAAGGTATCGGATTTGCTCCGCCTTGCTCCGATGGATCTGTTGGCGAGAAAAGCCGAAGTCGATGAAGCCGAAACAGAATACAAAGAACTTTCAGGTTCCAAAATCAGCCTGCTCCCAGCATTTTACGACAGAGTCGTAAAGGTCGGCGAAAACATCCAGACCCTCCGCGACAATCTGAACAAGGCCGAAAAGACCTATACCGTCGGTACCTGGGCAAAAGACCGCGATTGCTTGTGGAACATCGCAAAGAAACCGGATATCTACGGCGACGCATTCAAATGGCCCAAGATCTGGCAGAAGAATAAAGAGCAGATCAAGAACCCCGACCTGATTTATCCGGGACAGGTTCTCCGTATTCCGGCTCCCGCTCCGCTGACTCCGGAAGAAGAAAGCGCGGCGCGCCGTTACTATCGTCAGAAACGCGAAGCTGCCGCCGCGGCTCCCGTACAGCCTACCACCACCGAGCAACCGGTTAATAAATAAGCCTCCGGGAACTTCAAGGTGTATTACGGGCGTCTTTCAACGGACGCCCGTTTTTTATTGCTTCACGGTTGCATTCATCGTAGATTCGCTGTGTCAATCGATCTTACATCCTTCTCACATCTAATCACTCTCATAAGCGAGGGCGCTTATCATGTCAGAATATATTTCCCCATTAGGGATGGGCTGGGTACGCGATTACCCGGATATACGCGACTACACCGTCGAATCGAGTCAAGTTTCTCCATCGAAAGCGAAACTTGGAGAAACAGTGTCGATCAAGGATATGCTGAAACAGTTGAATATCGCCGGCGCGAACAAGGCGCGAATACAGGAGCCTGTCGACTTACGCCCGTTGTGTCCGCCCATCGAGAATCAGGGTGCGTTGGGATCGTGTACGGCGCATGCCGGCGTGGGCATGGTGGAGTATTTCGAGAAGAATGCTTTCGGATCGTATACCGATGCGTCGCGGCTGTTTCTCTATAAGACAACCCGAAACTTGCTGCAGTGGACGGGCGATACAGGTGCATTCTTGCGATCGACGATGGGTGCAATGGTATTGTTCGGTGTGCCGCCCGAGAAATACTGGCAGTACGACACTGCAAAGTTCGATATCGAACCGTCGCCGTTTCTCTATGCTTACGCGCAAAACTTCCAGGCACTGAGCTATTACCGTCTCGATCCGCCGGGAATGCCGCCCAAAGAGCTTCTCGAACAAATCAAGAAGCATCTGGCAGCAAAACTGCCGCTCATGTTTGGGTTCACGGTATACAATTCGTATAAACAACATCCTTCGACGGGCGAGATACCTTTCCCATGCCCGGGCGAGCGTACAGTCGGCGGTCATGCGGTCATGGCGGTCGGGTACAACGACAAGAAAGCGGTGACCAATACAAACTGCGGTAAAACGACGAACGGCGCTCTTCTTATCCGCAACTCATGGGGAACCGGGTGGGGTGAAGCCGGCTATGGATGGCTGCCGTACGAGTACGTGGTGAAGGGCCTGGCGGTTGATTGGTGGGCTCTCATCAAAAACGAATGGGTCAATACCGGAGCGTTTGGTTTATAAACGCCAATCGTTGCTCTTTTTCCGCTGCATGTCCATATTGCATTCCTGCGGCAGTCCATTCGCGGCGGTCGCGTTAGCGTACACAAAGGAATGCAGGAACGTGGATAGCATCGAAAAAAAGATAAAACTGAATGTTGCAAGTCCGGTAGTGCTGTTCGGGCACAACGACGCGCACTTGAGAATCATCGAGGACCGCGCCGATGTCGTGTTGGTGGCGCGAGGCGAAACGATCATGTTAAAAGGGGCTCCGGATGCGGTTGAACAAGCCGAGAAAATCCTGAAGGAGCTCATCTTCATCGTCAACAAGACCGATACACTCACAGAGAAGGATGTGCATACCGTTATCGATATCATGCGGAACGGCTCCTCGTTCGAGTTGTCGCCCGATGAAATCGATAACGTTGTGTTATATGCGAAGCAGGACTACATCAAGGCGAAGACTGCGGGACAAATGGCGTATATGAAGGCGGTGCGCGAAAACGATATCGTATTCGCTATTGGTCCGGCGGGAACGGGCAAAACCTATCTCGCCGTTGCCGCGGCGGTCGCAGCCTTCCGGAAGCGGGATGTGCTGAAGATTGTGCTTGCCCGTCCGGCGGTCGAAGCCGGCGAAAGCCTCGGATTTCTTCCCGGCGATCTCCGCGAAAAAGTGGATCCTTACCTGCGTCCACTCTACGACGCGCTCGACGATATGCTGCCCGACGACAAACTGAAGATGTATCTCGAACGCGGCTCTATCGAAATCGTACCTCTCGCCTATATGCGCGGGCGGACGCTGAATAATGCGTTCATCATTCTCGACGAAGCCCAGAATGCGACCAGCCTGCAAATGAAGATGTTCCTCACCCGTATGGGCGCGAACTCAAAGGCAATCATCACCGGAGATGTCACGCAAATCGATCTTCCCAGCGCCAAGGCGTCCGGTCTCGTCGAGATACAGGACATTCTCCAGCATGTGGAGGGAATTTCGTTTGTGTACTTCAACAAGAAGGATGTAGTACGTCACAAACTGGTGAAGGATATTATCCGCGCATACGAACGGTTCGAAGGCGTCGAGGAAAGCGATGAATGACGCCGGACGCATGACATTCAGGAAACTGATCGTACTGTTTGTCTTGCTTCTTTCGCTGGGTCTATCGCCCATGCAGCCGGCTGCCGCGCTATATGCTCCGCCCGCGCCGGTGGTGTATTTCCTTGAAACGCAGCGGTACAGGCGCAGAGTGCGGCGAACTGCGTTACGCCGGATTGGACTTGCGGCGTAGGCATTTCCTTCAAAACAAGGATTTTACTACATTTATTATTTGTAGTTTTTATCATACCGAGGATCCTCGATGTTTGAAGCATATACCAACCGGCTGACCCAAATCGCCTCCAGAGTGAGAGATCTCCGGGGGTATCTTTGAAATAGAAACCAAACAAAGCGAAATAGCCGCTCTCGAAGCGAAAACGCACGATCCTGCCTTCTGGAATGATAATATCGAAGCCCAGAAGGTCATGCAGCATATTGCCATGCGCAAGGAATGGGTGGATGCCTGGGATGCGGTGCAGAAGAAAGCCGGCGATTTCGAAGCTTTGATTGAATTGGCGGAAGAAGCCGCCGATGAATCGATGGGCGACGACCTGGGCAACGAGCTTGCCGAGCTGGAAACGCTGCTGGGCAGCCTCGAATTCAAGAACATGCTCTCCGGTCCGGACGACAAGCGGAACGCCATCCTGACCATTCATTCAGGCGCAGGCGGAACGGAATCGCAGGACTGGGCGGAGATGCTCTACCGCATGTATTTGCGCTATTGCGAAAAGCTCGGTTTTTCCGTCGCTCTTGTCGACGAACTCGAAGGCGAAGGCGCGGGTATTAAAAGCGCAACGATTGAAGTGAGCGGTCCGTACGCCTATGGATATTTAAAATCGGAAATCGGCGTACATCGTCTGGTGCGAATTTCGCCGTTCGACGCCGCGAAGCGCCGTCATACGTCGTTCGCGTCGGTATTCGTCTATCCTGAAATCGACGACGAAATTCTGATCGAAATCAATCCCGCCGACTTGAAGATCGATACATTCCGGAGCGGAGGCAAGGGCGGGCAGAACGTGAACAAGGTCGAAACTGCCGTCCGTATTACCCACATGCCGACGGGAATCGTCGTCGCATGCCAGCAGGAGCGCTCGCAGTTTCAGAACAGGCAAACGGCAATGAAATTGCTCCAATCGAGATTGTACCAGATGGAACGCGAGAAAGAGGCAAGCCGCCTGGCGACGATTGAGGACAGCAAGAAAAAAATTGAGTGGGGCAGCCAGATTCGCTCCTATGTCTTCCATCCCTACAACATGGTGAAGGATCACCGTACGGGGGAGGAGACCAGCGATGTCCATGGCGTCATGGACGGCGACCTTGAAGACTTTGCGAAAGCCTATCTTCTGCAGTTCGGCAACGCGGTCGTCGCGATGCCATAATCAGACGGACAGCGTATGTCGTTCGAATTATTCGTTGCGCGGCGGTACCTGAAGAAACGGAATATGAGCCGTTTCCTCTCGTTCATGACCTTCGTTTCCGTCGGAAGCGTTGCCGTCGGTGTTGCGGCGCTTATCATCACCTTCACCATCCTCGACGGTTTCGAGCGCGAACTACGTTCGAATATTACAGGTCTCTCGGCGCATATCCGTATCGGGACGTTCAGGAACCAGACGGTGGAATACAAGCCCGCCGATTTGCAGACCATCAGACGCGTTCCGGGAGTCGCGAATGCCTCGGCGTTTTTTCAGAAAGAAGCGATCGTTATTTCGCGCGACCATATCGACGGTGTGTTCGTCAAAGGCATCCAACCTTCGAGCAAATTGTACTCCCTGCGGTCGAGAGTAATCGAAGGATCTTCGTCGCTCGATTCGTTCAAAGGGAAGCCGGGCATTCTTGCCGGGAAGCGGTTCGTGGACAAGCTTGGTTTGAAGCTGCACGATAAAATTGTTTTACTTGGAGTGAACGATATTCAGGATATCGCTACCGCACCAAAAATGCAGTTTGTCATTACCGGTATTTATGAAACCGGTATGGCCGAGTACTTCGACGACTTGCTGGTGTTCGCCGATATCGAACCGGTGCAAAAACTATTTCTGGTGCCCGGAGGAATCAACGGGTATGAAGTGCTGTGCAGCGATATTTCCAAGGTCGGCGTCGTTGCCGATGAGTTGCAAACCGCTCTTGGATATCCGTTCGATCCGCAAACCGTCTATGCGATCTACCGGAATCTATTCGTCTGGGTCGATCTGCAGCAGGAATTGATCCCGATAGTAGTCGGGACGCTCATCGTGATTTCGGTCTTCAACATCATTTCCACGCTGTTGCTCTTTGTCATCGAAAAGACGCAGGAAATCGGCATCCTCAAGTCGCTCGGCGCGACAAGAAGGGCGATATTGAAGATCTTTTTATACCAGGGGTTCATTATCGGCGCGGCGGGCGCGGTTGCCGGTTCGGTGATAGCGTTCGCGCTCTGTTTCGCGCAGCAGGAATTGCAGTTCTTCAGTCTTCCCGACGATGTGTACTATATGACCACCGTGCCGATCTACATGAAACCGGCGGTATTCCTGCTCACGTCGGCATTCGGCGTTGCGCTAACCATGCTCTCGTCGCTGATTCCCGCATGGCTCGGTTCCCGGTTGCATCCCATTTCGTCGATACGGTTTTATTGATATGAAGGTAGAACGCATCATAGCGCGCCGGTATCTTTACGGGAAAAAGCGGTTCTCGTTTATCAATATCATTTCCTTCATGGCGACGCTCGGCATCATGTTCGGCGTTGCCGCCCTCATCGTCGTGATGTCGGTATTCAACGGATTCGGAAGCCTCGTCGTCGGCATTCTGCAGGACATCGATCCGCATATCAAAATCGAATCCATCCCGAACCGGAGCGGCATTCCTTCCGACAGCGTAGAGAGTATTATCTCATCCACTCAGGAAGTGAAGGGAACCGCGCCCTTCATCGAAAAAAAGGCGCTGGCCGTTGTGCGCGATTTCAAGCAATTCATCTGGGTAAAGGGCATCCGCCTCGAAGACATCGACAAGGTCTCAGGTGTGAGGAAGAAAACCGTACTCGGAACCTTCGATACGAACGTCAGGAACGGCATCGTCATCGGGATCAACCTCGCCGACAAGCTTCACGTGCTGGCAGGCGATACCGTGACAATCATCAGTCCCGCGGGGATGGAAAACATCCTCACGCAGTTTGTCACGCCGACCGTGCTGAAGTGCCCGGTTGTGGGCGTGTTCGATTCGAAGAACAAGTTGTACGACGGAACGTACGCATTCGCATCTCTCGGCACAGCTCAGACGTTGTTTAGAATGAACGGCGATGTTACCGGCTACGAACTCCGCCTGAAGGATATCGACCGCAGCAATTCGCAACGCAGCGCGCTCAGCGAGAAAATTGGCGAGGGCTGGAACGTCCTGACCTGGTACGATCTGCATAAGGATCTGTATTCCGTCATGATGATCGAGCGGTGGAGCGCGTTCATTTTGCTATCGGTCATCATCGCCGTGGCGGTGTTCAACATTTTTGCATCTCTGACAATGCTGGTGCTCGAAAAGCGGCGCGACATCGGAATCCTGCGGACGCTCGGATTATCGGGCAAGCAGATTCAGAAAATATTTCTTCTCGAAGGAATCTGGATCGGTCTGATCGGCGTTATCGGCGGATTGATGCTTGGGTTGCTGATTACCTGGGCGCAGGCGGAATTCGGCATTTTCCGGCTCGATGCGGCGTTCATCATCCCCGCGTTGCCCGTCGAAGTGCGCATCTCGGATATTGTCATTATCGTCGTCGCGGCATTCGTGCTGTGCCTGCTCGCCGCATGGCTGCCGTCATCGCGGGCGAAGAATAGTAACATCATCGATTCCATCAGGTGGGAGTGATCCTGCAAGCATGGCGTATCGGAACACCAGGAACCATTTAACGTCTAACGGTCATCATGACGAACGAACCGATCATATCAGTGCGCGATATCCATAAGACCTTCGTTACCGGCGAATCGGGAACGCTCGAGGTGTTGAAAGGCGCCAGCCTGACTATCCACAAAGGCGAGGTCGCGGCGATTGTCGGCGCGTCGGGATCGGGGAAAAGCACCCTGCTGCACATCATGGGCGCGCTCGATACGCCGTCGGAAGGAACCGTTTCCATCGGCGGTCAGGAGCTTTTTCAGCTCGACGACGCGGCGCTGGCAAAGTTTAGAAACGCGCACATCGGATTTGTATTCCAGTTTCATCATCTCCTGCCTGAGTTCAGCGCGCTGGAAAATGCGGCGATGCCGGCGCTTATAGCCGGAACTCCTTACAATTCGGCGATCAGGAAGGCGGAGGAACTGCTCGACCAGGTGCGCGTTTCGCAGAGGATGCACGCCAAGCCTTCGCAGCTTTCCGGCGGCGAGCAGCAGCGCGTAGCGGTTGCGCGCGCGCTCATGAACGGACCGGCCGTTGTGCTTGCCGACGAACCTTCGGGCAATCTGGACGAAGAAAATGCCGCGATGTTGCACGATCTACTCTGGAATCTGGCGCGCGAACGGCAGCAAACATTTGTCATCGTCACGCACGATGCCGCGCTGGCAAAAAATGCAGACTCGGTGTATATGCTTCACGACGGCTGTATCCAACCTGGAGCTGCGTCGTAGTGAAAGCCTTCGCCGCGATTGCATGTAGGTCTTCTGCATGTAATTGGCTATCTTTGTAGGCTTATTGCGTGGTATCAGGTTTTCGGACACCGCCGCATGCGATTCGCAGAGCGGTGGAGTAATCAGTAATATTCATCATAGGACGAAGAGAAGGCAATGGCGAAAGCCCAACCGATCCGGAAACGCGGCAAGAAATCGGCCGATCAGATTTCCGTTACCGAACTTCCACAGAATGTTAACTACATGATCATTCTGGCGGGTATTGTCGTCGTCATCATCGGCTACATCGTTATGGCGATGGGCGATGCGACAAGCGCGCTCTCAGTGACGATAGCTCCCATCATCCTGTTCGTCGGCTATTGTATCGTAATTCCGGTAGGAATTCTGTACAGAAAGAAAGCGGAGAACAAGGAGACCGCTGCTTCCTGACCGACGACCCCCGCTCCGCATGAACTACTCCGCCGCCCACAAAGTGTACTTTCTTGTGGTCGTGTTTGTTGCATTTATATTGTACGCAGCCACGACCTATCACAGCGTCCCCTTTTGGGAAAGCGGCGAGTATTATGTATGCGTCCAATCTCTCGGGAATGCGCACCCGCCCGCGGCGCCGTTTTTTATCCTCGCAGGTAAAGTTCTTTCGCTTGCAATTCCGGTTGCACCCGCGGCATTCGGGTTCAATCTTGCAGGCGCGTTGATTGCCGCGCTCGCCGCCGGCATGGTGTACTTGCTTGCCTCGCGGGTCGCCCTCTCCGCTATCGGCGCGAAGGATATATCAGAGTATTCTGTGTTGCTGCATGCCTGCGGACTAATCGGTGCGTTAACCTTCGCGGTCATGTCGACGGTTTGGTTTGCGGCGCATCAGTTTCAACCCGCGATGCTCGCCGCGCTTCTTACCGCCGTCATTCTGTGGCTCGGATTTCTTGCGTACGATACCAGAAGCGACGCAGCCGCCGTCAGATACGGAATTCTCATCGCATTCCTTCTCGGACTCGGTACGGGCGTTCATTGGGCGGTAATGTACAGCGCCATTCCCGTCGGGTATCTGTTCTATTTCAGATACTATTATTTCTCTCCGAAATCGTTCGCTGCATGGACAGCCGGTACGGCGGGCGTCTACATTCTCTTTCTCAGAGGGTTCGAATGGGCGATTCCGAAACTTTCGGCGATGGCGTTCGGCGAATCGCCGGCATGGTTCGGGGTGTCGTTTCTCATTGTCGCCATCCTGGGCGCGATATTCATCATCGTGTATGTTCTCGGAAATCAGGGCGAATGGGTTGCGTTCCGCGCAGCGCTTCTTGCCGGGGCTCTGTTTGTAGCCGGATATTCCGTCATACTTCTGATACCTGTCCGCAGCCAGTCGCTGCTCGACGCTGATTACGGCAATCCCAGAACGTGCGATTCGTTTGCGGCATACATGGATTCGCGGGTCGCAGGGGAAGAACCTCCTCTGTTCAACCGGACGTGGAGCGACGCGCCTGAAGCGCAGCGCGTGTATTCGCGTTATGACAGCGAGGTTGAATATTACACCGAGTACCAGCTCGAACATCTGTTTCTGCGTTATTTCTTCTGGAATGTTATTGGCAAGGCGGGCGACGCGCCGCATGCGCCGGCGTATTTCGGCGAATACGAACAGGGTCCCCTCCACGGCGGATGGTCGAAATTCGACGATGTATTTCCTCTGTATTATTACGCGCTGCCGTTCCTGCTCGGCATCATTGGTATGCTGCGAGTGTTTGTTCTCCGTCCCGCCGTCGGATTCATCCTCTTCCTTGGATTCGTGATTTTCGGATTCTGGATGGCGACGGTGCTGAACGCCGCCGAACCGTTGGCGCAGGAACTTGAAACCGAATTCATCGGCGCGCTACTCATCTTTGCGCTGTGGATCGGCGCGGGTGTCAGTACGCTGGTCTCCGCCTTAATACGGATGCTCTCGAATGTGGATGCGTTCGATAACAGCGCCTTCAAATCGGGCGTCGCGGTTGTTTGCGCCGTTGTATTTCTCGCCGTTCTACCCGGATGGATGTTCAGCGAAAATCTGAAGTCGAACATGGCGATGGAAGATTTCATAGCACAGGATTACGCGTACAATCTTCTTCAGTCGTGCGACGAACATGCAGTGTTGTTCACGGAAGGCGATAACGATACATATCCGTTGCTGTATCTTCAGCAAGTTGAAGGAATTCGCCGGGATGTATGCGTCGTGAATCTTAGCCTGCTGAACACGGGATGGTATTCCGTCCGGACAAGCCGGCTTCTCCGGCAGGGCGTTGCCGGCTCCGCAATGAAGCTCACGGACGACGAATTGCTTCGGCTTTCGGACGGTTCGCCCGAATCGTTGGCGGAAATTTCCTGGACGTCCGATCAGCAATCCATCAGTATCCCCGTGCCCGGACGCGCAGCGCAGGAAGCGGCCGACGAACTGCCCAAAGGCGCACGCGGCAAACGAACCGCCGCCTCCGTGCGCGAAATGACGTTTGTTTCGTATGCCCAATACCCGTTCGAGTTGGAAAGCCATCCGGGGCGGCTGTTTTATTTCCGTCCCTGGAAGGATTTCATGGTCGAGGAAATCATCCGGTCGGTCAAATGGCGCAGACCCGTGTATTTTTCGGTGACCTGCTCGGAGGCGTCGTTCATCGGGATGAAGGGTTTTCTTCGGCTGGAAGGATTGGCGTACCGAGTGACGCCTGTCCGGTACGAATCCGGCGATTATATCGGCTATCGTGCGCTGAAGAACAATCTTCTCTCGCCGGTCGATTCGTACAGCACGGAACGAACACAAGGCTTTTTCTTTCGTCTAAACCATCAGCGATATTTCAGGGGCGGCGACGCCGCAACGGGAATGATCACGAATTACCGCAACGCATTCGTACAGCTCGCGAAATATCAGGTCTACGTTCTCAAATCGGAGAAACGCGCTAGAGCGACGTTGCGCTCGATGCGGAAATCCCTGCCTGCGTATATCTATCCATTGGATTACCAGTATGCGTTCGATCTGGGATTGTTGTTCCGCGATGCGCGCAATCCCTGGATGTACAGGCAAATGATGCGTCAGGTGGAGCGGGAATGTCTCGAAGAAATCCGCCGCGATCCGCGCGCCGTTCAGTCGATATATAGTCCATACCGGTACCTGCTCGAACTGTACCAGTCGCAGGCTCGGTATCGCGAAGCGCGGGCGCTTCTCGACACAATATTAAAATACGTTCCGGAAGCGGCCGATGTGAAGCAACGGCGCGCGGAACTGGATTCATTGATCGCAAATCAGTAGTTTTTCATATTATATTCATCATCAGCGAAGCGACAATCATGAAATTTACTCTTTGGCACAGAATTTCTGCCGGAATAGTGTTTCTCGTGTCGACGGTCGTGTTTTTAATGACCGTTGCGCCGACGCTATCATTCTGGGATTGCGGCGAATTCATCACTTCGGCGGTAACCCTGGGTATTCCCCATCCGCCGGGCGCGCCTTTCTTCCAACTCATCGGACGAATCTTTTCTCTTCTGCCGATCCCCATCGATCTGGGAGCGCGGGTTAATCTTATATCCACGTTTTCCAGTTCGTTGACCGTATTATTCGTGTATCTCACGACGATGCGGTTGTTCCGAATCTGGTTCGGCGAGCCGTCCGAATTGATGCCGGCCCTTGTCATGATTCTTTCCGCAGCCGCCGGTGCGTTGATCCTCTCGTTCAGCGACACATTCTGGTTCAATGCAAGCGAAGCGGAAGTATACGGGATCGGTATGTTTTTCATATCGGTTGTTGTCTGGTTGGCGCTCGAATGGTATGCTCATGCAGGAGTATTCGATTCCGAACGTACGCTGCTGATGATTGCGTATCTGATGGGGTTGAGCATCGGCGTACACCTGTTGTCGCTGCTCGCGCTGTTTTTTGTGTTTGTCGTTATCTACCTTCGCGACCGCGATGCTTCCGCCATTAACGCAAAATCGGTAATTCTTTTTCTTGCGATGGCTGGAATCGGTTTTGCCATTATCTATCCGGGCGTCGTCAAATACATACCGTCGCTACTGTCGGATGCAGCTGGAAGATATATCCTCTTCGCCATGCTGATCGGCGGCGCGGTTCTTGTCGGGATGAAGAAATTCCATGCTCAATTGCGCATGGCGATCCTCGGCGCTCTTCTGGTTATCCTCGGCTTTTCGACCTACGCCCTGGTGCTGATTCGCGCGAACGACAATCCGGCGCTGAACGAAAACGATCCGGATAACTTCGAGCTGCTGTACAGCTATCTAAACCGCGAACAATATGGGTCGTACCCGCTTATGCGCGGTCCGAATTTCGATGCCGCGACCGGTCAGATCGATTTCAACGCCAACAAATTCTTCCCGCGCCGCTGGAATCCAGAAAACGTTCAGGCATACAGCAAGTATTCATCCGACTTCGAATACTTCTGGGGTTTCCAGTTCGGGCACATATACTACCGCTATTTCATGTGGAATTTCGTCGGACGCGCAGGCGACCGCCAGGAAGCTCCGTGGGTGCTCGCTTCCGACGCAGGCGACTGGTCGGAGAGCGAAGGCTACCCGAACCGCTATTACGCAATTCCGCTTCTCCTCGGATTGCTCGGTATTTTCTTCAATTTCAAGAAAGACTGGCGTACGGGAACGGCGCTCGGCGTGCTGTTTTTCATGACGGGTCTGGGACTTGTCATCTACTTCAACATGGCGGAGCCGCAGGTGCGCGAACGCGACTATTTCTTCATCGGTTCGTTCTATGTCTTCGCCATATGGGCGGGCGTAGGCGCGTACATGATCGCCGACTTCCTTCGGACGAAGCTCAAGGGCAATCATACGGCGGCTGTCGGGATAGCGGCGGTCGTTATTCTCATCGCTCCGCTGAACATGCTCCGCACCAATTTTCAGACGCATACGAGACATCTCAATTATGTCGCATTCGACTACGCGTATAATCTGCTTCAATCGTGCGGCAAAAACGCGATTCTGTTCACCGGCGGCGATAACGACACATTCCCCGTTTGGTATCTGCAATACGTTGCAGGCGTACGGCGCGATGTGCGTGTGGTGAATCTCAGCCTTCTTAATACGGACTGGTATGCCAAGCAATTGAAGAACGAGCGTCCCTACGGAGCGGAACTCGTCGAAATGTCGTATTCGGATCCCGAAATAACCCAGATGCGGCCGGTTGCATGGGAGCGGCAGGCTGTTGCGATTCCCGTCGACCCGTCGAAATATGATTTCGCATCGTTGAAGTCGATGCCGTTTGTGGCGCAGATGATGCAGCGCGATTCGCTGCCAACCGAATTCCAGCTTGTGATCGATCCGACATTTACCGATCCGGGCGGCAACAGAGGCATCCGCACACAGGATATTCTTATCATCGATATCCTCAGGAACAATCTCAACACGAGGCCGATTTACTTTGCACTCTCGACGGCGCCAAGCGACCGTCCCGGCCTGGAGGAACATCTCGTGGTCGAGGGGCTGGCATACCGCGTCACGCCGTTTACTTTCCCGCTCCGTCAGGACCGCTATTATCCGACCGTCAATATCGAAGAGACGCAAAAGCATCTGAATAAAGTCCGCACCGTGGCAGACAGCAACCGCGCATACGGTTTCATGTTCCGCGAACTGAACAATCCGGAAATCAACCTGGACGAAGCGAGTACGCGTATGATCATGAGTTACCGCTATCTGTATATGGGTCTGGCGCAGGTACTGTATCAGGACAGGAACGACAAAGCCGGGACCATCGCGGTTCTGAACCAGATGGAACAGGTCATGCCCGTCAAGCACCACAAGATGGATATCATGCTTAAAACCGATTTGAGCACGATCTATTTCCTTGCGGATTACAAAGAAGGTTTACGAAAACTTGCTCCTGAACTGGAAGAATATTATTTAGGAGTACTTGAACAGGATATTACCGGCAGAAGCTCGCCGCGCTCGCCATATAGCGTGCTCCTAAATTTGTACGAAGCCACGGGCGAATTCCAGAAAGGCGTCGATCTCATGAAACGGTATCAACAAGTATACCCGGACGATCAGGGCCTAAACAGGCAGATTGAAAACTGGCAACTGAAAGCGCGCGGTGAGTCGCCTTCTGCTCAAGCTCAGGACGATACATCACTGAACTAACACAACCTCGACCTCGCCTATGACGCGGCTTGGCTCTACGATTCTCATTATGTGCCTGTGGGTAAGCGCCGCTTACCCGCAGGCAGATTTTGAACAAACAAACTACCGCACCATCGATCTTACCTCTCTCGGCATTAGCGGAGTCGTACTCCGGTGTGTGCTCTCCCCCGATTCCAGATATGCTGCGGTCGAAACGCAATCGCGCAACAGCCATCTCCTTTATGTTGTCGATCTGACGACGAAGGAGATCATGAGCATCGATCCGCGCACCGATCTCGAAGGGTACGCGGAATGGAAAAACAGCCCGATCGCGGAATTGTACCCTCGGTCCGACAGCGATCCGAGATGGTATCCGGGCAGTCACCGCGGTCAGCAATGGCTGTTGTTCACCAGCAACGGCATCGATAACCAGTACGATTTGTTTCTATTCCGGCCGTCGACGAAATCGTTTGTCCGCGTGACGGAGGCGAATGAGGACCAATACGAAGCGAAATGGTCGCCCGACGGCGAGTATCTCAGCTACCTTACAAACAACGACCAATCGGAATTGAATCTCGTCTCGAATATGTCCAGGATATTCAACGAGATCGAGAAACTGGAGATGTCGTACAATCATATTCCGTCGCTCGCCGATGTGTACAGCGCGGCAATTTTCGACAGGTCGAAAGATATTTTCTTCTCAACCCGCGATGTGATTCTGGATTACGACTGGCTTTCGAACGGTAATATCGCTGCGTTGCAAGCGTCTCGGAACGATTCGTCCGCGCCCCGGCTGTACTATATCCGAAGGAGCGGCAAGGCGAAATTCATCTCCGACGTTCCTGGAAGCAGATCGTTATACTGCGGGAAGTATTTCCCTTCCGTCGCGGTGCTTTCGCCGCAGGAGACCGATCGCGGTGATTTGTTGAAGGGAACGGTGTTCAACGAGAACGATCTCGAGTCCTCGGCGCCTACCGGAAGTATCAAGGGCACCTCTCTGGGCGACGAATTGCTGACGACCTCGCCGTTGATCTGCGGCAAGGAAAAGTATATCGTCCCCATCGCGGGGTCGGGAGATGATAGACTGGATTTTAAGACGTTTACGAAAGGCAGAGGCAGAAACCAGAAGATATCCATTCCTTCGTCCGGTCTGATACTCGATATCGATATGAAAAAAATTGAAAACGGGCGCGATAAGTTCAATGTGATTGGAGCGTATTACAACGAAGACCGCTTCGGTCTGTTTCTTTTTACCTTCGATTTCCAGATCGACGAAAACGACATTCCGATCATGGAGAAGAACCGGTTCATTGAAATTGGAGCGCAGGGATTGTTCTGCCGCTATACAGGCGACGTCGTCGCCGGCGATTTTCAACCCGGTGGCGGGTTATGGGCCGAACTCCGCTTTGCCGAAGGTCTGGCCGACTTTAGTGCAGGGCTGCGGCTGAATTATATTCCGCTTACCGGTTCGTCGTCCGTGAACGATGTGACCTTCGCGGCGTTCTTCTGGTCGGGCGGAGCGTATATCAGGTACAGCTATCCGCTATCGTACGAGTTTCAGCCGTATCTTTCCCTTGGCGTAGGTGTATCCGCATCGAATTCGCGGCAATTCGGGAAGGAACCGAAAAAACGCCAGACGCCGTATTACTTCGAATTTGCCGGCGGCGGAGCGTTCACACTCAACCCGCGGCTGAACATGCACGTGATTCTCTCGTACGTCAAGCTCGCGGAAGACATCGACCGGTTATCGAAAAGCCCCAAAACCGATTCCTACATTACCATAGGTCTCGGATTTAGTTATACTCTCTTATTTTAACCACACACTACTATGCCTCGTACAATCATCACCGGCGGCGCCGGATTTCTCGGAAGCCATCTTTGCGAACGCATGCTTCAGGAAGGCCACGATGTTGTCTGCCTCGATAACCTCATTACCGGCGACATGGAGAATATTGCGCACCTTATTGGGAAAGACGGCTTCAGCTTTATTAAACAGGATGTCACGGAATACATCTACATTTCCGGGGGTGTCGACTATATTTTGCACTTTGCATCGCCCGCCAGTCCGATCGATTATTTAAAACTGCCGATCCAAACGCTGAAGGTCGGATCGCTCGGCACGCATAAAACACTCGGGCTCGCGAAGGCAAAGAAAGCCCGCTTCCTTCTCGCTTCGACCTCCGAAGTGTACGGAGATCCCGAAATCCATCCGCAGGTGGAAACATATTGGGGCAATGTGAATCCCATCGGTCCACGCGGCGTGTACGACGAAGCGAAACGATTTGCTGAGGCCATGACGATTGCCTATCACACGTATCACGGAGTCGAGACGCGGATCGTCCGGATTTTCAACACCTACGGCGAACGCATGCGCGTCAACGACGGACGGGCGATTCCCGCATTCATGAGCCAGGCCCTGCGGAACGAGGATGTAACGGTGTTCGGCGACGGGAAACAAACGCGGAGCGTCTGCTATGTCTCCGATCTTGTCGACGGGATTTTCCGGTTGTTGATGTCCGATTACACGCAGCCGGTGAACATCGGCAACCCGGACGAGCTGAACATGCTCGAACTGGCGAAGGAAGTGATCGGCATCACCGGAAGCAGCAGTAGAATTGTGCATAAGGAACTCCCCGTCGACGATCCGAAGGTCCGGCAGCCGGACATCACGCGTGCGAAGGAATTGCTCGGATGGGCGCCTAAGGTACAACGCCTCGAAGGTCTCAAACGCACAGCAGGGTACTTCCGCCGCAAACTCGGAGTCGAATAGGTATCGAAATAGCGCAAGATTCAAACCGGCGATATCGCTGCCAGCGTTATCGCCGGTTTTTTTTTTTTGGTCTGATGAAACACCGATAGCGGTTAAACGCTACATCCACCCGCATGCCGCGCGTCAGCGTTTTATCTGATACCGGTATTCACAAATCGCGACGACCGGAGTCAGTTTAGTGACTTGATTTTGTCTTCAGTTCTGAGTAATTAATCCAAGGTTTGAATCCACGTTCCTGTCGCTATCACAAACCTTTCTGCCCAGACTTTTAATCAAGAACCTGTATGGCGGTTTTATGAATCCTTTCTACTCCGTTTGTTCCAGCCCGCGCGGTAATCGCAGCATGGATATACTTCGTGCATGCTTCTTGTTTCTCGGGACTTGCATCGTTCTCCATACTCCTCTTGCTGCTCAATGGCAGAACGTATCGGGTACGCCGCTTCCTCCCCTGCGGTATCTTGCTTCGTATTACGACCGAGCATACGGTGTTGACGATAGTAATTCGATCTATGTAATGGGTCAGGGCGGTTTCGGAAAGTATGAAATGCTGAAAAACAACGCGGCTATCACCTGTATCAGTGAGCGAAATGACATGCTTCTCGGAACCGATGGAGATGGAGTGTTCAAAGTGAACAAATCGGGCGGAGGGAGCGCCACGCAGTTCGGGATATTCCGCGGCAGGGTCCGGTATGCCGCATCGGTGGCGAAAAATGAAGCAATAATTCTGGATGAGAGAGGATATCTCTATTACGCTCGCAATGATTCAACCCTTATTCTTCGCGACAGCGCCTTTCATACATTCGCCCCTGTTGGAACTACGAAAATATGCGGCGCGAAAGTGCACAAGATTGTGCTTTCAATGGATACATGTAAAACATTTGTAGACGTATTGGATCTGGGTATCGATTCGTGTATTCAATTGCAATGTGTCGGTTCAATCGTCGGCGCGCTAACAGGGAAGGGCGCGGTATACCTTTCGCTTGATTCGGGTATTGTGTGGAGCAATATCTATACCCGGAGGAACGGGGAAAACATCATCTCGATCGCTGTTCCAAATACACTTGAAATCGGGATTCTACTGGAATCGCAGAGCGGTCTGCGTAGTATCATCGTGTCGAGGGATTCCGGAAAAACATGGGACGAACGGACGCTGCCATACTTCCAAACCAGCGGCGCATCCGACCGGATAATCAGCCTGGGCTCATATTTTTATCGAATGACACTGTTACTTGAGAAACGTGGTGTATTTAGTTTCGTCAATGGCGGCTGGCAGGATATCGGGTCCAGGATGCCTGTGTTGTCGCTCCAATCGGACGCTCCGTTAAAGTGGAAACAGATTGTGGAAGATAGAAGCGGATACCGGTTTGCACTCTCGGATGATGGAATGATCTATTTCATTTCGAACAACGATTTTCGTTGGAAATGCGAATCGTGGACGACGAACGCGGCAACCGACATGACCTATAAACGCAAAGGAGGATTGTGTACTGTCGGCGGCAAGGACGCATATTGCCACCTCGACGATTATAAACTGGAGCCGGACTGGAAGCGGGGCGTGGATTCGCTGCAGGCGATACGCTCAGCCGCCACCGAAAGCGCGATGATTGTTGCATCGCACACAGGTGTCTATCAAACCAGCGATTATGGTAAAACCTGGCAAAATATAACCCCGGATTTACAAGGAACGACAATTTCGGGGTTGAGCAATGGAACCAATAAGGGGTTCTTGATGATTGCAGGCAATGCGTTATGGTATTATCACGATGGATGGGTGATGCTGCAGCGTCCTGCGGGAATGATTTATACGATAACCCATGTGGCGCTTGAGAACGACAGTGTTTGTTACATTGCTGCGTGGAGTGGGCAGGGTAATACCTCGAGAGTTTTTCGTTCTTCCAGTCTGGGAATGATTTGGGAAGAAGTGTATCTCGGTAACGGTCATGAAGGCGTTATTAATGCTCTGTTCGTGAATGACGCGTCGGAACTATTGATCAGTACCAACAGCGATTTGTACAAACGCGATCCTACGAACGGTTCGTTGCGGTCAATTTCCGGTGAGCTGTCCGGCGCCGCATTTTACGCGACAAGCGACAATAACGGTCATTTGCTTGCGCTGACGGACCGGGGAGTCTATCTCAACGAACAGGAATCCGGCTCAAACCGGTTTTCGGTAAGGATGGATTCCGTTCCGCATGAATTTACGTTGAATCAAACGAAATCGGGGTATTTGGAAAAATCAGACACGATAAAGGTCTGGGTGACCAACGACGGCATGAAGCCGTTGAAAGCGTTTACCGTAGAAGCAAGTATTCCCATTCGCCCGACAATAACAATTCCTCAGCCTGTTGTACGGATTGAACAATCATTATTACCGAACCAAAAAAGTGACTGTATACTAATTGAGGTTTTTCCCATTCTCCCCCCGGGATATGCGCATTCTTCTCTCGATATAACGGTAACGGACGATTATGGAAACAGCTGCGTAGTACATACCGGCGTACTGACGCCGGCATTTAGCCGTTCAGGCTTTACGGTATCCCTAACGACGAACCCGGATGATTCGCTTTGGTTCAAAGACGTTGAGGCAGACTATCAGGGCGTTCCATCCGAGCACGGAGCCTACCGGTGTATCGATTTCCAGGCCGTCGTGAAAAACGAAGGTGAGTTTGCACAGGCCTTGAAAAGCGCAACACTGGCGACGGGACAGGAACTCGCTTTTGAGTGCGCTTCCGGCAACACAATTCAACTCGATAGCGCGGTTGTGCAACCTGGGGACTCGCTGGTATTGAATTGGCGCGTTATTCCTCTCGGCCGAATCGATACTGCATCATGGACGGCCACCGTCACCCTTGATGTTGTGAACATGCCGGATGTCAGTGCATCTGCAAACTATACAATCGGTCCGCGCGAGGCGACCGACAGGCTTGTGCTTACTTCGGATACGTCGACGATCGGATACAATAAAGCAGACCGATTGTTCTATCCCGATAGTCTGGTATTCACGGCGGAATATTCTAATCCGACGACGAGATGGGATACAATATCCATCGCGCTTACCTCGAAGAAGTATACAATCTATGTGAACGAAAACTATATCTGCAACTTGGCGGTTCCGCCGGGCGGCAGCGTATCTGCAAGCTGGAAAGTAGCGGCGGGTTTCGTGATGCGCGATTTCGGAGCGCATGAAATATGCGCAACCGCGTATTCCAAGCTGTTGCGACCCGCATTCACGACGCATGCAATCCATACGATAGAAGCCGTGCCCGAAGGCGGAATACCATTTCAGATACTATGTCACTCGCATGTTTCGACGCTGACGTACGATCATGTTCAAAAGCGATATATCGACAATCCGTTGCAAATGCGTTTACAGGTAGTGAATACCTCCCAGGATGTCGTAAAGGAAATACGGGTACAGGTTACTCACGATACCGCGGTCATGACGTTCGATCGCGAAATCGGAGTATTCACCATAGATTCGGCGAAACCGAGTTCGGTGTTTCTCGACACGATCTTCAATGTGACATACAAACAACTCGATTCGTATGAAAACAAGTGTTTCAGAATCGAAGCAGTCGCGCGCAATGTGAGGTTTCTGGAATATTATAAATGTATTTCGCTCGGGTCGAAGGGATTCCCGAGAATTATTTGCGGGTCGCAATTCCTTTGGCGGGATACGTTGCGCTACATCGATAGTCTTGGGGGCTACGAGGGACAGACGTCGGTGCATGGAAACTATAACGTCGTTCCGTATTCTATATCGATAACAAATATCGGTCTTGTTCCGTCGGACAGCTTTAAAGTGGTGATGCTGGATAATGCCGATTGGGAGCCGGAAGTGCACGAACCATACGATCGTTTTATCGGCGAACTGGCTTCCAACGAAACGGTGAAAGTGCAATGGCTCATACGCCCGAAGATGCGGGGTTTTTCGCATTGGGCGCCGTTAACGGCCTATGTGATGGGGGGGAGAGTAAATCACTGCGAATGCACGGATGCGTTGTATTTGTTGCATAACACAGTGGGCATCGAGCCTGCGATGAGAATGCTCGATGGATTTTATATTCGTTCAATTTACCCGAATCCTGCGCCTGTTGGAAAGGAACAAATAGTTATTGAGATGTTTGACAGCGCTTCGATACAATCATATCAGGTCCACGTCTATAATAGCGCGGGGAATGTGGTTGCATCTGAAAGGATACAATCTACGATGCGCACCGGCGCCATCGGGTTGAATGTTTCCAGTTATCCCAGCGGCATATACTATGTTGTTGTATCTTCATCGACGAACTTTGACATGAAGGCGTTCGTTAAACTGTAGCAGCCTGGTTTGGCTGCGTCGATCTCATTACTCTTGGGTTGATTCGCATGGCAATGATTACGTGCAATGTATTGCGGCGGTCGAATTATGGCGTTTATGCCGGCGGGCGCGAGCTAAACCGCGGTTACCGCGTGAAAATCGGCGTCACCGCTATAATAGTCCTTGCCGTGCATGCGAGTCGCAATTGCCGGGTCTGCTGGCCGATGCGAAACAGACCGTCGATAGGTCATCGGAGAAGGCGTCGTCTTTGAGGAACGGGAGAGCGGCAGATTTGGCGCTCGCGTGTTTGTTTGAAGGAAGAATTTAAATTAACTTATTGTTTTGTTTGCTATCAATCAGAGAGGTATACCGCGGCATGGAAAAAGTAAAATCGGAAATAGCGAATTTATATGATGAACGAGCGGAAGAATTTAAAGCAAAAGAACTCGTTGTGATCGATGGGGAATACCGTGTGCCGGAGCGAAAATCGGCATATTATTTCGTTAAGCGAAAAGTAGACGCTGCGATGCGTCTGTCGGGAGCACAGCGGTCGGCGAACCTGCTGGAAGTTGGATGCAGCCTGGGACAGATGACGGTGCTTCTCGCGTCGAGATTTGATTCGGTGGTTGCTGTTGACCTCTCGCCGAACTGTATCGAGATGTGCGGCGAAAAGTTCGCCAAATACAATATCAACAACGTGCGCTTTGTTGTCGACGATGCGGAAACGCTTGATTCGATAGAAAAAAATGGCTTCGACGCAGCATTTTCGTTTTCAGCCATTCGTTACTGTTCGGACGTACAGAAAGCGGTGACCGCTATATATGACAGGCTGACTCCGGGCGGAGTCGCCGTAATCGATTTTCCAAATAAATACTCTCCATGGCACACGTTGGTGAAGAAATCCATTGGACTTGAAAACCATATCAACGACCATCTTTTCACTCGTCCGGACGTAAGGCGTATGTTTGAAAACGCAGGGTTCAAAGATGTGAAGATGGTGAATATGTTATTTATCCCCCGCGCCCTGCCCGATCGCTATGTTCCCGTATTCAAAGTGGTAAACGAAATTCTGGAGCGTATTCCGTTACTCAACCGGCTTTCGGGTGTTATTATGGCGGTTGGGACAAAACATGCGTAGAGCATCTATTCTTTGGTCTCCCTACCCGTATTCTGCTGGTTTCTGTATCACAGACGATACAGATTATAGCTCTTTCTCCAAAATAAAAATAATCTACGATTATTTGTTGGATATTGGATTTCGGACGACTAAAACCGTGTGGGTGTTCCCGCAAATAGAAGCATGCGGAATCCCTTCTTATAGCAGCGAATTCGACACGATTACTCCAACATTGGCGGACGAGGATTACGCCTTGTATTGCGATATATTATATAAAAACGGATACGAGATCGCATCTCACGGAGCTTCCGCCGGAAATAATACTCGCGAACGGATCGTTGAATCGATGTCGGTGTTGCGCGAACGCTACGGCGGAACAGAGACGTATATCCAGCACTCAAAGAACGCCGATAATCTGTATTACGAAGAGAAAGTTGCGCCGGATGCTTTCTTACGGTGGCTTGTATCCTTCTATTCAAGAAACGTTTGTTCGGGGGAAGAGCCTGGGTCGAAGTATTACTGGGGCGATTATTCGAAAGAATATGTTAAACAAATACGCCTATTCAGAACAAGATACACTAATACATTGAAGGTGAATCCTTCAATGCCGTATTACGACCCTAAAAAACCCTGCGTCAACGGTTGGTTTACGGCGACGAGGCGCGCTTTCCATCACTGCGCCACCGAACAGGCACTGGCGAGATTGAAGAGAAAAAACGGCTTGACCGTTCTCTATCAATACCTGACGATGTACGTGGGCGACGATGGAACGATCAGCGAAGATTTTATAGAGGCGGCGCAGCGCCTCCTTCGCGACGGTCAGATCTGGGTGGCGCCGACTCGTGATATCATGCATCGGCTGAGAAGTATACAAGGTCTATATGTGGTGCATAAAGGGAAGCGGGTGTGGATCGTAAACACAAACTCGGACGAGGTGAAACAGCTGCAAATAAAATGCAAGGCAACATTTCACTCAAACGAGGTGGACATACAACCGTGCGCCGAGGGCGCGACGATAGACTGCATTCCCGCACAGTCGGTCGTCAAGCTGCATGCTTCCGAACCGCTGCGATTTGTGGGGAAACGCACGAAGAGAGCTTATTCGGATGGTCTTGTGACGTTTCGCGACGATTTTGGTTCACTCGTTGTTAACATCGGCGATTCGACAGTGTTATTAAATGAGAAAACGAGTCTTGCTCCGAAATCGTATGTGTTTAAAAACGATAGCAGCGTCAACAATGATATTCAAAGATCAAAGCCAGGAGTGCTTGAACATTATACAATGTTCTTCCATCAAATGTGGATTATCGTGCGCCAGATGCTGTTCCTGGGGCGCTCATGGAATACAAAACGCTACTCGCGAAAGAAAAGCACAAAAATCCATTCGCATTATTATTGGTAGCGGCTATGCGCCATAGGTGCGTGTGACTGATAAATAACACAGCCTTCGGCGCGAATATGATGGTGCGAAAAATATAAACGTTGGATTCCGGATTGACATTGACGTGATGTATGTGTCGATTTATATCTATCATACGCGAGGTGAATGGAATATATGCATAACGTGATCTCATTTCTGCTCGAAAGCGATCCGGCTGTACGCTGGCAGACGATGCGCGATATCCAGCAACGGCCTGAAAGCGAGTGGCAGCCGGAAAGAGACAGGATTGCGACGACAGGATGGGGAGCTCGCTTGCTTGCACAACAAGATCAGGAAGGCACATGGGCGCAGGCGCTGTACTCCCGAAAATGGATTTCGACAACATATACAATGATGCTTTTGAAGATGTTGGGACTTCCGGAGCGCAACCCGGCGGCGATGAGGGCTTGCGGTATTCTGCTCGATAAAGGTTTCTACCGCGATGGAGGCATGAACTACTTCAAATCGCTGAAACAGAGCGAAACCTGCGTGACGGGGATCGTGCTATCAATCCTTGCGTATTTTGGCATGGAAGACGCGAGACTCAATTCTCTCGCCGAGTATTTGTTCCATGAACAGATGCCGGACGGCGGTTGGAACTGTGAAGCATACCGGGGCGCTACGCATTCGTCGTTCCATACGACGATCAATGCGCTCGAAGGGCTCAGGGAATGGGAGAAACGCAGGGGATCGGTCAACAATGATGCGATGACATCCAGGGAGAGGGCAGTGGAATTCCTATTGCAACATTCGCTGTTCAAGTCGCACCGCACCGGAGAGATTGTTGACGATAGCATGCTCCAATTCGTGTTTCCCTGGGGCTGGCGTTATACAATATTACGCGCGCTGGATTTCATGCGCGAAACATGTGTTTCTCACGACCGTCGCATGGACGACGCGCTCCGGCTCATCGAACAAAAACGGAATCCTGACGGAACGTGGAACGCCAGGGCACAAATTGCCGGGAAGCACTTCTTTGCCATGGAAACAGCCGGCAAACCGGGAGTATGGCCGACATTGATGTGCTCCAGAATTCTCAACGCATACTTGGCTTAGGCGCCGGAATTCGGCAAATTCATAACCGTATCAACTATGCAGCACAGAAACGAACATATCTCGCTCGTATGGCTCCGGCGCGACCTGCGCCTATACGATCATGCCGCGCTTGCGGCGGCGTGCCGTACCAGCGGCCGGGTTGCGCTGTGCTTCGTGTTCGATACAGTTATACTGCGGAAACTGGAAGACCGCAACGATAGGCGGGTGACGTTCATCCATGAATCGCTTCGCGAGATCGATGAAACATTGCGGAAGCGCGGTAGCATGCTCGTTGTGCGTCATGGCGATCCCGCGGTTGAGATCCCGGCGCTGGCGCAATCGTTGAATGCAACTTCCGTTTTTGCCGGAATGGATTTCGAGCCGTATGCAGTATCCCGTGATGAACGAATCCGGAAGGAACTGGACGCGATCGGCGTACGGTTTTCGCTCCTTCTCGACCAGGTAATCGTTCATCCGGATAGCATTCTCACAGGGAACGGTTCCCCGTACAAAGTCTATACGCCATATCTTCGGTCGTGGAAGTCTTTCATTGCCGAATCGCCCGGCAGCTTTGCCGATGCCGGTACGCTGAATTTGCGTTCACTGGCAGCAGCGGCGGAACTCGAATCGCATTCCCACCTCTGGAGCCTGGGCGCCCTCGAATTCGTCAAAACAGGTATTCTAGTCACGCCCGGAGAACGCGCAGGACGGAAACAGTTGCTCAATTTCATGGGCCGTATAGATCGTTACGACCGCGACAGGGATATTCCTTCGGTCGATGGAACATCCGGGCTCTCGACGCACCTTCGATTCGGGACGGTGTCCATTAGGGAATGTTTCCGGCTTGCGTTTGCGCACGACAGTCCCGGCGCCGAAAAATGGATGCAGGAGCTTGTGTGGCGCGAATTCTATAATATGATTCTTCATCATTTTCCTTATGTCGAGCGTCATGCGTTCAGGCGCGAATACGATGGACTGGTATGGGAGGGCAAGGAGGAACATTTCCATGCCTGGAGCCGGGGAATGACGGGGTATCCGATCGTCGACGCGGCAATGAGGCTTTTCAATGCGACAGGCTGGATGCACAACCGGCTCAGAATGGTGGCGGCAATGTTTCTCACCAAAGATCTCTTGATCGACTGGCGGATAGGCGAAGCATATTTCGCGCGCTACCTTGTCGATTTTGACCTGGCGTCGAACAACGGCGGATGGCAGTGGAGTGCATCGACCGGCGTCGACGCCCAGCCATATTTCCGGGTGTTCAATCCCGTCCTCCAATCGCAGCGTTTCGATCCCGATGGAGTATTTATCCGCGCGCACGTGCCAGAGTTGCGCGGATTCGATAACCGTTCGATTCACTTTCCGGTCACCGCAACTCCGATTGAACAGGCAGCCGCAGGATGTATAATAGGAAAGGATTATCCCGCTCCCATTGTCGATCATGCAGTTCAGAAAGAAAAGGCAATCCGTATGTTCAAACGGTGAATTCCTTTCTTCCCCGATTCTGCGTACATTCGCGAGGTACCATTTTCAACCAAACCGAGGATGTGCGATGGATATCCAGTATCGCGATCAGGTTGCCGCATTATGGAACGATTTCTTTCCCGGTGTCTCTCTTCCTCTTGTTCTCTTCTACACCAACGAAAAAACACCCGAACCTGAAAAAGCCGATCTTTCAGGCGAACACTGCATGATAGCGGAACTCAGGCAGGCGCAGGAAGGGAAGACGGTCATTTTCAATAAAACCAGTATCCGGTGCATGGGCGGCAGACGCTATTCCGGATTTTCGAATACGCTTCGGAGCAATTTCAGGTATTTCCTCAGCCATGGTGACGATAAAATCGAAGGGGAGCGCTATAAAAAAACGCCGGAGCTCGTCGACGAGATCATGGAGTACGTCGCGCCGTTCGAGGCGCAGGCGGCGAACCTGATCTGCAAACGGTGGGATAAAATCCATGCAGGGGAAACTCCCGAACTGGTGTTGTTCCTCGCGACGCCGGATGTGCTTGCGGGACTGTTCACTCTGGCGAATTACGACCGCGCCGATATGAACGGCGTTATCTGTCCCTTCGGATCCGGCTGTTCCTCGATCATCTATCATCCGCTGAAGGAAATGGAACTGGAATCGCCGCGCGCGGTTCTCGGGATGTTCGATGTATCGGCGCGCCCGTGCGTCCACCCCGGAACGCTCAGTTTTACCGTTCCGTACAAACGGTTCGTCGAGATGGCGGCGAACATACCGGAAAGCTTCCTTATCACGGAAAGCTGGACGAAGGTCAAATCGCGGATGCTCGAGCCTGACGAAGAATGATGGACTTTTACCCCTGTATGCGAAACGCCGTCCCCGGGGACGGCGTTGCTGTTCTGTACACGCGAGGGGACTCGAACCCCTGACCCGCTGATTAAGAGTCAGCTGCTCTACCAACTGAGCTACGCGTGCATGGCAAAGGTAATACGTCCGGCTGACGTATCCAAATCCGGCAGGCGAAAAAATAGGAAAAGTGTCGAATTTAGGCTGAAATCGTGGTTTTATTCTGCCGACGGTATTCGGCGAGGGTAATTGCATGCGAGATGGAGAGGTTGAGCGATTCCGCCGCTCCGCTCCGAGGGATGATAAAGGGGGTGGTACGTTCGCTTGGCAGACCGGCGGGGAGCCCGTGTGCTTCCGAACCGAAAAAAAACAGCGCGTTTTCAGGAAAATCCACGGAAAACAGGGGTACAGCGGCATTGCTGTCGGCTGCAAAGAGCGTGTAGCGGTGTTCCCCCGCAAATTCAGTAAGCTGTTCGATGGTTATTCCTTCATAGACGGGAATCCGAAGAATCGAGCCCATGGAGGCCCGAACCGCTTTCGGATTGTAGGGATCGGCGCTCCCGGGAGAGAGGAACAATGCGCCTGCGCCAAACCAGTCGCACGACCGGATGATCGTACCAAGATTACCGGGATCCTGGATTTCGTGGAGATAGACGAGAGGACCCCTCGGAATTGTGCCGTGGAATGCTTCTGTCTGCTGCGGGATAGGGGCGATAGCAATGATTCCCTGGGGTTCAACAGTATCGGCGATTTGCCTGAACTGCTTTTCGCTTGCAATGTATATAGGGATGTGTTTCGAACGGGCGATGCCGAACAACGGCTCGTTCTGATGGTAGCACTCCGGGGTAGCCGCGATCAAGGAAAGAGATGCCTCCGACTGTACCGCATCGGAGACGATGCGCGCTCCTTCGAGTACGTACTCGCGATACTCGGTCCGGTACTTTTTTTGAGAAAGCTTCCGGACATGAGCCGCTTGCGCATTGCTCAGAGGAGGGGGGGGCGTGTTCACTTGGTCTGTGGATCAGTTGTTCAAGGCGCCTTCCTGAATCCAGGTTTTCAGCCCCTGCAACTGGTTATCGTTGATGACGATAGGAACGAAGATATCGTGGGGGAGCCTGCCGTCGACTTTTTGGATCAACAGGCTTGAAGCCGGATCGCCGGGAATGATAATACCCGGATTTGCGGTTGCGTTGAAGTAGGAAGTAAGGCTCAGCGGCGGATTTCCGGCCATGGTTCTATCGTCGTGGCAGCCCGATGTTGCGCAGCTCAGATAAAAATATGGCTGAACGTGCGTGGCATAGCTTACGTTTTTGGCTGGAAAGACGACGGTTTTATTGCCGTTATCGGTACCGCTGTCGGAGCAGGACCAGCAAAAGGAGATTGTGAATGCAATTGAAAACAAGAAAACGAACCGGCGGTACATGGCTATGCCGTGTTATTGATGATAACGGAAGATAGGAAAATGAATGGAAGGATGAAAGGTGGTAGCGCGTACGGGAATCGAACCCGTGTTTCGGCCTTGAGAGGGCCGCGTCCTGGCCGCTAGACGAACGCGCCGAATGAACCGCAATATAGCATTCGCATCCTTCGAAAAAAAGCCTTCATTGCGAGACGGCGGCGAAATCGGTGGTATCTTCGGCGTCCGATCCCCGCGGTTTGGGATTGGAGCAGAAATCCCTTATTTTTCTAGGCTAATAATGCCGATATGCGAATGTGGCGAAATTGGCATACGCGCTAGACTTAGGATCTAGTGGGGAAACCCGTGGGGGTTCGAGTCCCCCCATTCGCACCATAACTGATTGTTGAACGAATTGCCAGTCGCGAGGAGCAAGTTTGGAAGTCCTGATCAATTCCAAGTCCGATGTAAGCCATGAGATGGAAATCATTGTTTCGGCCGAAGAGCTGAAACCGCACTTCGATAAAGCATACAGGGAAGAGACGAAAAACATCGCCATACCCGGTTTCAGACGCGGGAAGGTGCCTCTGCAGATTATCAAACGGAAATTCGGCACGGCAATCGAATATCAGGCTGTGGAAAAGCTCTCGAACGAGTTTTTCCGGCAGTCGATCGAAGAGCGGGATATCAAGCCGATCAACCAGCCCGTGCTTGAGGAAATGAAGTATGAACCCGGCAGCGATCTCGTTATTCGTGTTGCATATGAAACGATGCCCGAAATAGTCGCTACCGAATATCGCGGCATCAACCTGGAGAAGCTCATCCACGAAACGACCGATCTTGAGGTTGAAGAAGAACTGCAAACAATTCTCAAGCAGCGCAGGAAGCTGGAACCCGCAGAAAAAGCCGACGAAGAAGGATATGTCGTGACCTTCGATATTCAGGTCCTCGACGAAGAAGGCAATCCCGTGGAAGGCAAAAAGAGCGAAGGAATCGTTGTCGATATCGACGACGAATCGTTGCATGCCGACCTGCGCGCCGAATTATTGAACCTGAAGGCGGGCGAAGAAGCAGATATCGAAATTCGTTTCGACCGCGAAGACGGAACAGAAGGAATAGACAAAGCGCATATCGTGCTGAAAAAAGTGGAAAAAGAAGTGCTGCCGGTACTCGACGATGAATTCGCGAAGACCGTATCGAACGATGCCGTCTCAACGGCTGCTGAGTTCAAGCCCTGGCTGAAGGAACGCATTGCGGAACATTGGGAAAACCGCTATCAACGCATGCTTGAAGAAGATCTTATCCGCAAGATCGTCGACCGGAATAAGCTTCAGATACCGAACTCTATCGTTGACAACGTTCTCGATGACTACGTCCAGCAACTCAAGGAAGCGCAGCCGAACCGCAAACTTCCCGATACGTTCGACGAGAAAAAATACCGCGAAGACAGGCGCGCGCAGGCGGAATTCACCGCCAATTGGATGTTTGTCCGTGAAAGCATCGTCGAACTCGAAGGAATTAAACTGGACGATGCCGATGTTGAAGAGAAGGCGGAACAGGAAGCATCCCGGTTCGGAATCGATAAAGAAAAACTGATGCAGTTTTACAAACAGTCCGATCAGTTTGCCCAGTCGCTTGTCACCAATAAATTGCTGAAACTGCTTCTTGCCGAAGCCGTGATCAGCGAAATCAGCGATGACGATGTCACAAATACGGCTTTTGAACCGTTGCAGCACAATCACGACCACGATCACGACCACGATCACGACCACGATCACGACCACGATCACGACCACGATCACGATCACGACCACGATCACGACCATAAACACTAGTCGAGAATCGGCGGACCCTGGAGCCGCACCGAAATTCAAACAAGCGCGAGATATTACATGTTTAGTTATCCATCGGAAGATAAAATATACAACCAGTTGATACCGGTTGTCGTCGAACAGACGGGGAGAGGCGAACGTAGCTGGGATATTTATTCAAGGCTGTTGCGCGAGCGGATTGTGTTCGTTGGAACGCCGATCGACGACCATATCGCAAATCTCGTTGTGGCACAGCTAATTTTTCTCGAGTCGGAAGATCCCGATAAGGACATCCATCTCTACATCAATAGCCCCGGTGGAAGCGTAACCGCCGGTCTGGCGATTTACGATACGATGCAATACATCAAGGCCGATGTATCGACAATTTGCATCGGACTCGCGGCGAGCATGGCTGCCGTCCTGCTTGCCGGCGGCGCTCCGGGAAAACGTACTGCGCTCCCGAATTCGCGGATTCTTATTCACCAGCCGAGCGGCGGCACGCAGGGACAGTCGTCGGATATCGAGATCTATACGAAGGAAATTCTTCGCACTCGCGAGACGCTGTACAAAATACTTGCGTACCACACTGGAAAGAGTATAGAACAGATCACGCTCGATTCCGACCGGGACAAGTATATGACCGCCGAAGAGGCGAAAGAGTACGGTTTGATCGATAATATTTTCGTGAAAAAAGGCGACGCGGCAAAATCCTGAGAGGGCAACCTCTTACCTGCGAGTTTTCGTTCTTTTGCGTATCTTAGTGGAAGCGAATCAGTCTTCCACTTTTTTTTATGAAACACATTTCTGCATACCTCGTCTGGTTTGGCGTTGTTTTCTGTTTCGGATGCGGTGAATCCAGGCAGACCATCACTCCCATGCCTTCGCACCGCGTAGAAGTCGTCAACCTCGGACCATTCGTCAATTCCATGGCGGACGATTTCTCTCCAACCATTACCGCAAACGGCGCCAGATTGTACTTTACCTCCAATCGGCGCAACGCATCCGCATCTATAACGAATGAAGATTTCTGGGTAGCCGGGAACGATAGAGGGTTCTGGAGCGCGCCTGAAAATGTTGGTCCGCCTGTCAGCACTGCAGAGAATGAAGGAAGTCCCTCCATTTCCGCCGACGGTCAGACGCTGTTTTTCGCGGCGGACAAAGGCGATAAAGACAGAAAAACCGATATCTTTGCCGCATCGCTCGAAGGCAATGCCTGGACCGATGTGCGCCTGCTGAGCGACTCGGTGAATTCTGAGGACTGGGATTCGCATCCGTCGATCTCCCCCGACGGTCAGACGTTGTATTTCGCATCGAACAGAAGCGGCGGATTCGGCGGCATCGATCTCTGGCAATCACACCGCGGACCTGACGGCGAATGGCAAAAGGCAGAAAATCTCGGACCGGTAATAAATACTTCGGAAGACGAAGTCTCGCCCTATATCGCCGCCGATAATATGACGCTGTATTTTTCCTCCGACGGGCATCCCGGTTTCGCCGGCACGGATATCTATGTCTCCAGAAGGATTCAGGGCGCTTGGTCGAAACCGGAGATCTTCGGATTACCGCTGAATTCCGAGAAAAACGACGAATTCCTTACTCTCGCTGCAGAGGGATCGGTAATCTATTTCGCCTCGGAACGTGCAGGCGGAAACGGTGGTCTGGACTTGTACAGCGCCTCGCCTAATCCTTTTCCACCCTCAGCGGTGGTTGTTTTAAGCGGCACATTGCGCGATAAAAATTCTCGACAGCCGCTCGGCGGTGTCGTGACAGTACGGTCGGGAAGACCTGAAGAGCCGTATCTGACATACCAAAGCAATGCCATCACCGGCGAATATGTCGTGATTTTGCCCGCCGGGACGAAATACTCTGTCTCAGCCGAGGCGCCGGCATATCTCGCCGATTCCGTGAGTATCGATCTTTCTTCTCAGAAGCTCTACGCCGAACGCACCGCCGATTTCCTCCTGCTCCGCGAACAACCGCCGTCGTCTCTCAGGGTATATTTGAGTACAGATCTGCCCGCAAGCGAGTATTCTCTCATGACAGGCGGTTCGCAGCACACAGGGTTGCTTATTGAAGATGTCCGAACGGGTGAGACAGTACCGCTTCTCCCGTATATCTTTTTCGAATCCGCCGAAGCGGCATTTCCTGTCAGGTATAGTACAAGATCGGCAGCCGGCGCCGAACTATTTGACGAAAGCAACATCCAGCCGGGCGCTCTGAATAAGTACCGCAACATCCTCGATATCATCGGAAGCCGGATGAAGCGATATTTATCGGCATCGATTTCGCTCCTTGGAACACTTGCTTCCGATGAGCAGCAATTCGGCGTGCATTTGGCTCAGCGGCGTGCAGAAACCGTCAAGCGCTATCTTACCTCGGTCTGGGAAATCGATCCATCCAGAATTGCAGTGAACGGCAAAACGGAACCAACAATTCCATCATCGACATTCACTCCGGAAGGTATCGCTGAGAACCGGCGAGTAGAAATCACAAGCGACGATCCGCGGATTCTCCAGCCGGTAAACACCAGAAGCATCCAGCGGTTGATTTCGCCTCCGGAAGTAACATTCTATCCGCGGGCGCTGAGCAACGAGGGGATAGCGTCATGGGAAATTCATGTAGAGGAAGATGGCAGAGATGTGTTTGTCCGTTCAGGGCAACATAGCCTTCCGCCAGACAGTATCCGCTGGGACTGGCGCGATGAGAAACGAAAACTGCCGAAAGGCGGTACGCCGCTTACCTATAACCTCATTGTTACCGGTGGATCCGGCGCGCGGGAAGAATCGGGTGCGCGAACGATACCGGTGAAAAAAGTGGAACGGCGCTCCGATGGTTCAGGAGAACAAGCCGAGCGGTCGATGGAACGGATCAATCTCATCCTGTTTGGGTATGATAAAGCTGAACTCGATCCGGCAAACGCTTCTATGCTGAACATCGTCAAGGAAATGATATCGCCTCAATCCATCGTAACGGTTGTCGGTTACACCGATATGCTTGGCGAAGAAGAGTACAACCAGCATCTCTCGATGAAACGCGCCGAGTCGGTGCGCGCTGCGCTGCAAGCCCGGTCGCCAGGCATTCGAATTCATGCCGAAGGCGCCGGCGAAACCAAGCCGTTGTACGATCAAAAAACTCCCGAAGGACGATTTTATTCTCGAACAGTCGTGATCGATATCGATACCGTAAAATAGCCGTACTGCTTTGTCGTGAGGATGATATTTGAAAACAGCTACGAGCTTTATCCATAGTTAACAACATTCACGAGTTTATCCACTAGCAGGAGCCTGAACGATGAAATTTGTCACCTGGTCGAAACACATGTCCCGCCGGGCGCTTTTAATGATTCCGGTCGCAGCGCTTGTTGTCATTGCCGGCTGTATCAACTATGAACAAACAACGAAGTTAAATCTCGACGGATCGGGAACCGCAGAAATTCACTACTGGGCTGAAGAAAACTCGGTTTCGTTCCTTTCCAGCGGTCCGCTGTACTTCGATGAAGCGAAGATCAAGGAGCAGTACAAGGGAACAGGTATCACGGCGAAAGACATCAAGATGGAGATGAAGGAAGCGGATTCAACCCGTCACGTGAACGTCACCGTCGAATTCAAGAACATTCAGGAGCTTTCGAAAACCGAAGCATTCAAGGGAATTGCTATTACATGGGCAGAGAGCGAAGGGAACATGAAATTCGAGCAAAAGATGGAACCGCGCGAAAACAGCTCGAGCATGGGGATGGATCAGTACACGATTACCTACGTGTACGATATGCCCGGCGAGGTAGTGAGCTCCAATGCGACGAAGGTGGAAGGCTCGAAACTCACTTGGACCTACAAGCTCTCGGATCTTTCCAAGGAAGTGATTCTCTCGGCGTCCGTGAAGAAGGGCGGCATGATGAGCAACACGCTTATCATCGTCATTATCGTCGCGGGTGTTGTCATACTTATTGTCGTAATCGTCGTGATGAAGAAAAAGAAGCCGTCAGCGGGTCAGCCGCCGGCGTCCCAGCCGCCAACCCCCGAACCGCCGGCGCCCCAGCCGCCTCAGAATATGGAGAATCAGGCGACCGAATAACCCGATTGAATGAAAATAGGCGAAACGAAAAAGTCCGGCGATTGCCGGACTTTTTCATATCGTCTCGAACGACAAGCTATTTCACAAGCAGCATCGAATTCATCAGGATGCGGTTATCGGCGCGAAGCTGGTAGAAATACGTACCGCTGGGGAGGTTCGCTGCATCGAATTTCATCGAATGCGTGCCGGGTTCGAGAACCTCGTCGGTTAAAATCTGTACTTCCTGTCCGAGCGAATTCAGCACCGAAAGCCTGACGTTCGTGCGGTGGTGCAATCCGAAAGAAATCGTGGTCGACGGATTGAAGGGGTTGGGGTAGTTTTTATAGAGTTCCACCGTTCCCGGGATTTTCAACGGATCGAATGCATCGATCGAAGTCGTGACTTTCTTTCCGATAATAAACAGATCCTGCTGGTATGCGCGGGTAAAGTCGCTGGGTTTGTTGTACGTGATCGGGATATCGCGCTTGAATGTCCATCCCCACATCGGGTGGTCGGCATAGACATCATACGACCCGGGACAAAGACCCGTCAGCGAGTACCTGCCGAGGGTATCGGAGATCGCATATGAAAGAATGCGGTTCGAGAGCTTATCCACCGCGTAGACCAGCGATCCGGAGAGATAATCGATGTTGACCAAATCGCCATTGTCGGTCGAATCCGCAAGCGCGACTCTGCCGTACACTGTTCCCAAACCGTCGCGCATGGCCTTCGCAAGCTTGAAGTCGATATCCTGAATGGTATTGGTCAGCGTAACAGAAGTGGCTTTGGACAGAAGTCCTGTTCCTGTTACTCGATCGAAGTAGTATTGAGGCACAACGTCGCGATCGATGGGCACTGCAAGGAATATATACTGATTGCCGTTTTCCTTGTTAAGAGCAATTTCGTCGAAAATATACACACCATTGGAATCGCTGATCACGGAGCGAATCCTACCATATGTGCTGCCACTTCCTGTCCCACGGTTTGTTTTCAATTTTTCTTCGATCAGGAAGACAATCGCTTTCTTCCCGGCGCCATCGTTTTCGCCCTTAACCCTGCCGGAAACAGATACAACGGTTTGTTGTCCGTTTTGTTTCGGCACCATCGTATAGGTCAGGTTAGGTGTAGAATTCGGCTTCAACAGGATAGCACGAGATTCGAGCGCGTTCGTACTTAATGAGGCGTCGAAGTTAAAGCAATCGAAATATCCTTCCTTTTCAACAACGAGATAGTATGTCGTGTTGACCGGTAGAAGAATGGAGTAGAACCCGTCGGTCCCAGTAGTGATTGTGGTATCGATAATGGCAGTATGCCAGTTTTCGATAGAGGCCGGATCATCCTTCAGCGGATCGCCGATCAGGATATAGTTTTCTTTCCGAATGAAATGGATGCTGGCATTTTCGACCGGCGTTACGTCCTCGTTTTGAACGATACCGCTTAGTAGCGCCCTCGAATCCAGATTTTGGGCTAAATAGAACGACAGATGAGTTACCGATCCATCGCTGACGGGGAGCAATTCGGCTTCCTGAATGGAATGCCCCAGCGTTCCGAGACCATAATACCTTGCAAGATACTCATCGTTTTCCGGGTCTGCGTATGCGGTGCATTCTCCATCTGGCACCTTGGTAAGCTTAAAATCGCCGTCTTCGTCGGTTGTGATCTGAATTTTTGTGTCCGGGAGATTCCGTGGGAATAGGTACACCAATACTTTGGAGTATGGAAGCGGTTTTCCATTGAATGTCTTCACCGATCCTGTGATTGTACCGCCATCCTCGGTCACCAGAATTTTAACAGGCTGGTTGGCTTCTGCAACGATTGAATTCCCATTCGCAAGTTTTGCATAAATGGTAAACTCGTACATCCCGGGTGTGGACGGCGCCTGCCAGAAGAGGTTCCAGTGATCGCCCTTCCAACTCACCACCGGTGTCTGTTCAGCCGGGAGGTTAGCGGAAATGGATAAATTCAACGAATAACCTGATTCTGACACAATGTCGATATCATGGCTGATCAATTCGTCGATATTTGCGGTGACGGGAGGCGAGTTGCGGAATTCCAGACGTACCGGGTAGGGAATATCGATCGCAGTCGAAGCCGGGTAGCTGCCGTTCGGATAGATTGCATACACCGTGTATTCAAGCTGATCGCCGCTCTTCACACCGTAATCGGTGAATTGTGTCGCGAGATTCACGTTGGCGATCAACTCCGATGGATACGGAGGAAGCCCGATGCGGTATGAACGGACAATAACGTATCCTTCAAGTCCTGTCTGATCGACGGGATGTTCCCATGTCAGATGGACTTTATCGCCAAGAATTATCTCGTAATTAAGCTCCTGGGGTCCGCGCGGATGTGGGGGCGTGCCGGGGATATCAGTCTGGCTGATCGCTTTTCCTCCCGCGAACAACAACAGGGTCGACAGTATAAACCAACGGATCTTCAATGGACTACCCGATTGAACAAGTGTAACAATCCTACATAGAATTTACGGGCTTCTCATACAATCTGCAACAGCAATTCTGTTTCGATACGGAGAATTCACACAATAATTACAATGAAAAAAGCATGCCAAACCGTTGTTTGCGGTTTTGCGCTGAAATGACACGTATTGGGACAATTCGTTACAATACTGGCGGCATACATACGCTACGTCAAAATATTGACGCTACATCAGCCCCAATTTTTTCATTTTTTCGACTAACGTTGTCCGTTTGAGACCGAGGAGTTTTGCTGCTTCGGTTTTATTGTTCGAGCAGTGGGATAGCACCTCGAGAATGTGTTCCTGCTCTATCTCGCGTAACGTTTTAATACGGGTGCTCAGCCTGATGGATACATCAGTTTTCTCAGTCCGTTCAGCGTGCGATTCTACGCTGTAATCGCTTGGCAGATTCCGGGTAGAGAGCGTATCACCGTCCGACTGTACAAGCATCCGGTTGATCAGGTTTTCGAGCTCTCTGACGTTTCCCGGCCATAAATTCCGTTGAAGGATCTCGATCAGTTCGGTTGTTGCACCCTTGAACGATGTACCATTTTTTTCGTTGTACGCATGTACAAAATGCTGAACGAGGAGTGGAATATCGTCGCGGCGCTCGCGCAACGCCGGGATCCTGAGAGGAATAACGTTGAGGCGGTAGAACAGATCCTGACGGAACAATCCTTCTGCTATCTGTTTCTGTATGTCGGTGTTGGTTGCAGCAATAACGCGCACATCGGCATGACGCGTCACGGTATCGCCGACGCGGCGGAATTCGCCCTCCTGCAGAACGCGAAGTAGTTTCGCCTGGAATGAGAGCGATGTGTTTCCGATTTCATCCAGAAACAGCGTTCCGTTATGCGCTTCCTCGAAGAGTCCGCGCTTATCCATCACGGCGCCGGTGAATGCCCCGCGCTTGTATCCGAAAAGTTCGCTCTCCAGCAAGGTATCCTGCACAGCGCCGCAATCGATCGCGACAAACCGGCGGTCTTTCCTTGCGCTGTTGTAATGAATGGCGCGGGCTATCAGTTCTTTTCCTGTTCCGCTTTCGCCGTAGATGAAGACGGTATCTTCCGAATGAATCGCGCTCTGCGTCTCACGGAATAGCGTCTCCATCGCGCTGCTTGTCCCGATTATTTTCTCAAATCCGTATTGACGGCTTACCTCTTTTTTCAAGTAGAGGTTTTCTTCCTGAAGGCGTGTATGCAGACGCGCATTCTCGATAGCGATTGCCGCGAGATTGGCAAATGCCTCGAGAAAATCGGCGTCGATATCCGAAAAGGAAATCGCCGAAAGAGCGTCGCTCCGGCTGTCTACGTAGACTGTTCCGATGAGATGTTGCTTGGATTTCATTGGAACGCAGATGATGGAATGGATATTGTAGTTGACGACGGACTCTCGTTTTCTGACATCGCTGTCTTTTGACGTATCTGAAATGATAATCGGTTTTCCACCAGTTACCACGTCGCGGAGAATGCTTAGGCTTATTTCTGTAGCATCTTTTATTGTTTCTCGTTCGACGTTACGCGATGTCCTTAAGACTAACTCGTTGTTTTCAAGTAGAAATATCATCCCTCGTTCGCCAAGCATGGCTTCGAGGGCGCTATCCATAATACTTTCAAGCAATAATTGCAAATCGAGAATTGAGTTGATTTGTTTGCTGACATCATATAGTGTTTGTAGATTTTTCTCGCGAGAGAGGGAATCCTTGTCGATTTCTGACGTTATACCGATCGCTTTGTATTCTCGAATAATTTCGGCGTTGATTGAGAAGTTCTCGGTAAAGCTTTTGTAATAGAACGGATCCTGAATTTTTTCCGCGATCCGCATTGTCTCATCATACGCTTTTTCGAAAAATACATTTGCTTCGTCGTAGAGTCTGTTTGCACGAAGGATCTTTGCATGATTAAGATAAATGTCTTGCTTCCCATTGATCATATAAGTCACTTCGTCGGCGAGGCGAATTGCTTCGGTAGATAATCGTAGCGCTTCCTGTATTCGACCAAGTAATGCGTGACTTAGTGCAGCATACGAAAATGACAAAGTATGGTATTCGCGAAATCCCTGCGTGATAGATAGCTGCCTCAATCGGTTATAATAAGAAATTGCAGATTCGAGGTCTTGTATATCGCTTTTTGTTCTATATGCCTGTGCATATTGAAAAAGACAAGCTGCTTCAACCTTGGTATCCTTGGTTTCTTTAAGAATTCTCTCGCTTGCAGCGATTTTATCGAGCGCATCCTGCATGTCTCCACGTTCGATATCTATCTCTGCAAGATTGAGAATGCATGATACTTCGCCAATTTTATAGGTTATCTGTTGCGCGAGCGATTGCGCATATAAGAATGATTTTGTTGCAGTATCGAAACATCCTAGCACATAATATATTTCGCCGAGGTTTTCGTGGCAGTTCTCAAGGACGTAATTGTCTTGTAATTCCTGCCCAATTTTTATGGCTTTCTCGAGCTCTGAGATCGCATGGATAAAGAATCCAATCGCCGAATTGCATCGTCCCATATTCTGATAGCTCAACGCCGTTGCTCTGAAATCCCCGATCCGCGCAAAAATCTCGTTCGCTTTGGTATGGTACTCAAGCGCTTTCTCATAATCGCCAAGCGCGAAGTACTGCACGCCCATATTGCCGTACGCACGCCCGATGCCGCGCTCCATTCCAATCGCTTCAAATTTCGCCTTCGCTTCCTGGTAGCAGCGCAGCGCTTCTTCCGGATTGTTTAGAATGGTATAGTACACCAATCCAATATCGATCAGGATATTTCCTTCTTCGATAACAGCCTGCTGCCGGGCGTAAATTTCCTGCGCCTTTCGGTAATGAACGATGACCGATTCGTTCGGCTTTGTCCGGTACTCGATAAACCCGATCTTTTGCCGGCAATGACCAATCCCCATCGGATCGTCCGCTTCTTCGTAATACTTCAGCGCGCGTTCCGCGCTTTTGCGCGCGCGTTCGAATTCCGCAAGCGCAAGGTAGTATTCAGTTTGCTGCTCGTATGCCCGCGCCAGACGCGTTGCACCCTCGCGTCCCTTCCACCGTCCTGCGAGAATCAGCAATTGTTCGATGTATTCCGATTCCGATTCTCGGTTGCCAAGAATATTGCACGCTTTCACCAGCGTTTCGTACGCGCCGAATAACGCATCGTCGTCCTCGACCGCTCCCGGCATATCAACCGCCTGCGCGAGATAGCGGTACATCGTTTTATAATCGTATACGCGCTCCGCCGATTTGCTTGCGGCGATGAAGCATTCGGCAGCTTCCCGCATTTGCGAAGATCCCAGGTAGTGTTCTCCGAGTGTCGCGTCGCCGGGGGTATGCTCCGGATGCTTGCGGTAATATTCGATAAACCGCCCGTGCAGCCGTTCCTTTTCTCCATCTTCATAGTCGAGAAGCGAATCGATCGTCTCCGTTGTCCGGAGCACCCTTCCGTCGATTTCAAGTGCGAGTTCCTGACGAATCAGGTCGCTGCACTGTTGATAGATAATCTGGAGGTCTATAGCGTATACATACTCGAGCGTTTCGAGTGTCACCGCGGTGGGCGAAAGTGCGATTGCCTTCAGCACGTGCAGGGTTTCGGGTTGGAGCTTGCGGATTTTGTGCCGCAGCCGGTCGATCCCTGTAGCCGGGAGCATCGGCGCAAGATCGGGACGCTCGTGCAGAATCCACCCGTGCCGCGTTCGCTCGACGACTCCTTCATCGATACAGAACTGAAGAATACGTTCTACCGTACCCGGATTTCCCTGCGAGTGTTTCCAGACGAACATCTGAAACGAGGGGCTTAAATCGCCGGAGAAGAGCAGTTCGATATTTTTCGCAAGGATGTCCTGCGAGATAGGCTGAAGCTGCAGCGTGACGCATTGTTCCTGGATTTCAGGAGTGAACAGTTCCCGGTTGATCAGTTCCGGATCAAAGCCAAGCGCCAGCAGGAGCGGCGTGTCCGGTTGCGCGCTTGCATGGCCGGTAAAATACCCGAAAAACTCCTGGCTCAGTTCATCGGCGGAATGCAGATCGTCGATGAGGAGTGCCGTGTATCCGGCGGAAAGCATCAGCGTTGCGGCTGCATGAAACAGACGGAGGATTTCGGCGTCGGACGATAATCCGGATCTCGTTGCCGGTTCGATCCCGGGAAACGCTTCCGGGAAAAGGGAGCCTATCACAGCGGCGGCTTCCTGCGCCGGCTCATTGAGAGTATGCGGAAGGGTTTCCTGAAGAAGCGCGATAACCGCCGAAAAGCTGGTTTGGTAACCGGATACTGATTTGGAGTATGTGTTGAAGCCAGCGATCTGCAGACCGGCTTTCAAATCGCGGAGAAGGTGGGTTTTACCCATTCCTTCGACGCCCTCGACGCAGACGCATTGGAATGCGCTTTTCGCGGCGGCTGCGATTTCGGAAAGCTTGGCCTTCTCGTTTTCACGGGGCACTTCGGCGAGCTGCGCCTGAAGTTCGTCCGTTTCCTTTGCGGTATCATCGGATTCAATACCCAGGTAGTCGCAAACCGCCGAATACAACTGATCCGGCGTCCGGTAGCGAAGTCTTCGGTCTTTTTGCAACAGCGTGGAAATCCATTGTAGCAACGGTGCGTCCGCCGCATTGTCTCCAAGCGGCGCCGGTTCCGTTTGCAGATGGTGGCGCAGTATTTCGAGAGGACTGCCGCCGGTGAACGGCGGATTGCCTGCGGCCAGTTCGTACAATACACATCCAAGCGCATAGAGGTCGGATGCCGCCCCCGGACGCTCGCCGCGTATCAGTTCGGGCGCCATGTATTCGAAAGTTCCGGAAAGTCCGCCGCTACCCGACTCAGGGGAGTGGCTGATGCCGAAGTCCATAAGCTTGATGTGCGGTAATCCGTCGCTGTCGCGACAGACGAGGATGTTTTCGGGCTTGAGATCGCCGTGGAAAACATTCCGAGAGTGAATGTATCGCAATGCGGATGCAATCTGACGTACGTATTCGGCAAGCAGCCTGCTGTCGATCTTGTTCCCGGCGCCGCGAATATGCCGCGTGGAGAGCGGCTCGCCGTCGATCCATTGCATGGCGAAAAACGGGTTGCCTTCCTCCGTGACTCCGTAATCGTAAACTTCCGCGAGATGCGGATGGCGCAGCATGCCGAGTAGCTTGAACTCGCTTTGTAGACGCGAAGCGTATGAAGCCGAACCCGGCTTGAGCAGCTTGACCGCGACGGTCCGCTGATTGCGTGTATCGGTTGCCTTATACACCGTTCCCAGCATGCCTTCGCCGAGCACGGCATCGACTGCATACCAGGCGATATTCGTATTTGTGTTCGCTATATCGTGTGTCGTTGTCATGACCAGGTCTCATCCTTCAATTGCCGCGTCATCAGCTCCTGCGTTGCCGTTACCGGATCTTTCTCTTCAAAGAGGATTTTAAACATCTCTGTAGTGATCGGCATTTCGATGCCGGTTCGGATTGCGAGTTCGTGCGCCGAACGGGTTGTTTCCACGCCTTCGGCAATCATGCTCATTTCGGAGAGGATCTCCGGGAGTTTTCTGCCCTTTCCAATCTGCTCGCCGACATACCTGTTGCGGCTATGACGGCTCATTGTCGTGACAATCAAATCGCCGAGCCCGGAAAGCCCGGCAAAGGTATGCGGGTCGGCGTTCAATGCGGTGCCGAGCCGGCGCATTTCTGCGATTCCGCGCGTGATCAACGCCGCCTTGGTGTTGTCGCCGTAATCGCCTCCGTCGCAAATCCCGGCGCCGATAGCAATAACGTTTTTCAGCGAACCGCCAAGTTCAACCCCTGTGACATCGTTGCTGCTATAGATTCTGAAATACTTCGTCGAAAATGTGTCCCTGACAAGCGTGCTGGTTTCGTTCCCATCGCTCGCGACCACCACCGTGGTCGCTTTCCGGCGGATGACCTCTTCTGCGTGACTGGGACCCGACAGCACCGCGTACCGGTCCATACTGAAGTCCGGCATCAGAGCATGCACCAATTCCGAAATCCGGAACAGACTTGTGTTCTCGATCCCCTTCGCGACGTTCACGATATAGCAGCCGGGTTTCAATGGGGCGACCTGTCCGAGAACGCTTCTGACAAATTGTGTCGGCGTTGCGATGACAATAATATCCATATCTCGGACGGCGGTTTCTATGTCCGTCGTTATTGCGATCCCTTCAGGGATGGCGATACCTGGCAGATACCGGGGATTCGTTCGCGCCGTTCTCAGTGAGTCTGCATCCTCCTGCGAGAACGACCATAACGTCACCCTGTGCCCGTTTTCGTGGAGTACAACAGAAAGAGTCGTTCCCCAGCTGCCGGCGCCGAGAACACCTATCGTCATAAGTCACCTTGGAAACATAAAGAAGAATTCCGGGCAGCAGCGCGCGAGCGCAGCGCCCCGTATGGCAAGGAAAGGCTTCTAGAACAGGAACATCTTCAGCGACGAACTGATCTTCCTGCTGAAAATCCGAACCTTCTCGAAGCGGTTTTCCGTGCCTGTCATCAACCGTTTGATATTGGAGCGATGCGCGTAAATCAATAACAATGATGTTGCGATGCTGAAAAAGATCAACGTATGATAACCGGGGATATCGACATGAAAGACGTTGAAGCGGAGAAACATCGTGGTCGGAAAAGCCGTCGCCGCGCTGATGGAGCCGAGCGATACATATCCCGTGCTAAGGAGTACGAGGAGAAATATGATCACCGCGACGGAGATGTCGATCGGAGCGATTCCGACGAGCATGCCGGCTGCGGTATTGATCCCTTTTCCACCTTTGAAATTGATGAACACGGAGAAGATGTGTCCAATGACGGCTGAAAGTCCGGCGATGATCTGAACGATGGTGAAGTCCTCGAAAGGAGTGCGGTTGGTAAACGGAAAATCGCCATAGTGGAGACGCGCCACGACAAGCACCGCAAGCAAACCTTTTGCGAGGTCGCCGATTTGTACTGCAATGCCCCACTTCCATCCCAGCACGCGGAACGCGTTCGTGCTGCCGATGTTACCGCTGCCGTGTTTGCGGATATCGAGCCCCTTCGCCCATCTGGCAATAAGCACCCCTGTCGGGATGGAACCGAGAAGATAGCTGACGATGATGATGAAGCTGAGTAAATACATTGCAAATGCTTCCAACGAATTCAGAATACCAAATCATTCAAAGATATCTTATATCTAAACGAAAGTCAATGAAAACTCACAGAAGCGTCAAAATATTGTCACAGCATGTGATACAAGAAGAGGGTTCAGATCTACAATGAGTATTCATCGAGCGAATGGGAGGTATACCCCAGATACCTGAGGACGGTAACTGCGTCATTAATCGGCGTATCGGACATTCTGTCTCGTTCGTCATGGGTTGCCTTGCTGCTCAGCCTGACAAGAGCTGTACGCAGCGGTTCGGGTAGGTTTTCTTCTGCAAGTAGATGGCGAATCGCTGCAATCGCGTTTAGCGGTTGACCGCGGAGTGATGGAACGTTGTGCCTGACGGCTGCCCCGATAGCGCGGCGGCAACATACCCGCGCTTTGCCCGGATTCCCTTCTTCCATTGCGCGTCTGGCGCCCGCCAATTCTGTGAGGATCTCTTCGGCGATATTGTTATCGTTCGTGTTGGTCAATATCTGAACCGCAAGACAAGGATGGAATCGGCGGTGCTTTCCCAGATCGATACCCCTGCGACCGATTTGCCGTCTTTCGAAAGGCGCCCCATCTGCGCGTATGATAGCAGTTTTTGTATGCTGGTTCCGTTCTCACTCAATAAATGGACATTACTGCCGATGGTACTGACGGCGATACTACGCGTCGGAATGTTGACATCGAAACACTTTGCTCCGCCTGAGACCACGGTCTCGATGGTTTCATTCTGCATATTGAGCCGTACGACGGAAGCGCCGGTTTGATAATACAAAAAATCCGGCTTCGTGGAAGAGGATGAACCATCGGCACTTTTCAGGAAGCCCAGCGTCCATGGAATCGGCGTCGTAGCGGCAGGGGATTGTATTCGAAACGTACGGACGGGTCGCGAAGCATCGATCCCGGCGAGGATGATATTTCCGCTTGAAAGCCGAATAGCACACATCCCTTTCCCGGTTTCAATCAGTCCGGTGATAAATCCATCGACCATGGTGTCGCTTACCATCGTTGTGCAGTCGTCGGGTACGTACGTTGCAGGATTGTATGTACTTGTATAACACACTCTCAGCAAGGAGCCTTCGATTTTTGCCGAATAATAGCCGGATGAATCTTTCGAAAACGCCAGGGCCTGCGGAATATATGAGCCGTCGCTCGATGAAAGCCGTTCATTGACCGGTCTCCCGGCGATGTCGTACACCGCGAATCCGTTGTTGCCCACAAACAACGCTGGACGGTCGGGTGCGAAGAAAAATTGCGTTGGTTCGGTATTATTCGGCGCAGGGATCAGAATTGTCCATGCAGTATCGTGGAGAATATCCTTTATCAGAAAACGGGTGGAATAAGACTGTCCATCCTCGGGTTGCAGGATGCGGGTGGCAACATAGTTGCCGTCGGCGCTCCAGGCAGGCCATTCCAGCTTTTGAACTGTCGGAGGCGTAGTTGTGTCTTCCGAGCAACCTCCGGTGAGGAGAATGAGTGCGATGACAATGCAGTACAGCCGCGTTTTTCCATCCGGCGACTTCTGGTCCCGATGCGCGGTTACCGTATGTCCCGCGTTATTCAGATGTTTCGATTTCATATTTTCGTGCTTTAAGAAGAGCTGCCGTAACGGTTATCCAGCCGGCAATAAAAAACACTCCGCCCAGAGGCGTGATAAAGACAAGCGGGAAAAATCCGCTGAAAATGTAAAGATATAAACTGCCGGAAAACGCAATAATTCCGGCCAGGAACAGCCATCCCGCCATATGAAACCACCGCACGCGTGGGAAGCGGAGCGCCGAGATACCGGTTATCAGAAGCGCGAAAGCATGGTACATCTGATACCGCACCGCGGTTTCGTAGGTCTCCGCCTGAACCGCGGACAGGATGCTTTTCAGGGCATGCGCTCCGAATGCCCCCAGCGCGATTCCCAGTCCGGCAAACACGCCTCCGGCAATCAGCCAACGAAATGCATTGGAATGATTCATGGAAACAGATTGATGTTCAATACCTGCGAATGGGTATCATTCGCATTGCAATAACACACGAATACACATCTGGTTACAATGTACGCCTTACGCCGGTAAGGTGAAATCCGGCGGGGTGATAAAAGTGAAGCAGTTTTTCCCGAGCAATTCCGCGCTGTGCTGGGCGGTGGTTTCATCCCGATAGAAACCGAATACCGATGATCCGCTTCCGCTCATCAACGCAAACACCGCTCCCTCGCGAAGCAATGTCTCCTTGATACGCCGCACTTCCTCGTACCGGTTGAATACCACGGGCTCGAAATCGTTTCGTACGGTGTCCATCAGAACGGCAGGTTCGCCGATATGCTCGGTAAGGGCCTGCCTGAGTTGAACTGTCTGCAATTCAGGATTGAGAGTGCATTGGGAATACGCCCAGGGCGTCGAAACATGTACCGGCGGCGCCCCAAGAACGATCCAATAGGGAATGGTCAGGTCGAAATAATGCAGGATATCGCCGATCCCTTCGGCGTGCGCTGAGCCTTGTCCCATGAAATATGGCACATCCGCGCCGAGCGAGGCGCCGAGTATCCGCAATTGAGCGTCGCCGATCTGCAGATCCAGCATTTCGTTCAAGGCGAGAAGCGTACAAGCAGCGTCGGAGCTCCCTCCTCCCAGACCCGCTCCATAGGGAATTCGCTTTGCAAGTTCGATAAACACGCCGCCGTCGTATCCTGCTTCCTTGAGGAGCAGGGCGGCAGCTTTATAACACAGGTTTGATGTATCAATTGGAAGAGCGGCATCGGTACACGTCATACCGATGCCGCGCTCGCGTTTCGAAAAGGTGAGTTCGTCGTACAATCCGATGCGATGGAATACGGTGTCGATATCGTGGTAACCGTCTTTCCGCTTCCGGATAATCTGGAGACCCAGATTAATTTTGGCGTATGCCCGTTTGAGCATCGTCGATTGCCGGTCAGCCTGCCGGCTGAATTTTCCGCATGATCTGCTCGGCTACCTCGAGGGCATGCGCCGCAACGCTGCCATCGACGACGGGCGGAGTTCCGGTGCGCACCGAGTCGACGAATAACTGCAGCTCGTATTTCAGCGGATTGTGATCCGGCGGAGACGGCGGTTGTTCGAATACGATGTTGCGTTTCACCGCGCCCTGTTCGATCTGCCCGAGCATGAAGGTCGGCGTTGCCGAGGCGTCGTCTGAATCGACGAGCCGGAACACCTCCGATTGCCCCTGGAGGAAATCGATGGAGATATACGCGTTTTTCTGGAAGAGCCGCATCTTGCGCATCCGGTTCTGGGAGATGCGGCTTGCCGTGATGTTGGCGACGCATCCGTTTTTAAACTGCAGCCGGGCGTTTGCGATATCGGCGTGTTCGGAAACCACGGCGACGCCGCTTGCCTCGATTCGTTCCACCTCGCTGTTGACGAGCGAGAGAATGATGTCGATGTCGTGGATCATGAGATCGAGCACGACAGGTACATCCGTCCCTCTCGGATTGAACTGGGCAAGCCGGTGCGATTCAACGAACAGCGGCTCGATCTTGTGCTTTTGAAGCGCGACAATCGCCGGGTTGAACCGTTCGATATGCCCGACCTGCAGGAAGACGTTGTGATCCTTCGCGACGCGGGTAAGCTCGCGCGCCTGCTCCACAGTCTCGGTAATGGGTTTTTCGAGGAAAACATGCTTCCCTCGTTTCAACGCTTCCATCGCGACGGCATGATGGGCCGGGGTCGGCGCAACGATGTCGATTGCATCGACATTGTCGAGAAGCGCTTCGAGATTGGGCGCTGCGGCGACGTTGTACAAGCCTGCGATTTCATTGGTTCGATTTGCGTCGATGTCGAATACGGATACAAAATCCGCGCGTTCGACGGTCGGCATCAGTTTGGCGTGAATGGCGCCAAGATGCCCGAGTCCGGCGATTCCTATGCGTACGTTGCTCATGTTCGGATACCTGATGTGCTTCGGGATTGAGGATGTTATTTACGGCGCGGAGGAATGATACCCCGGTTGCTATGCTTGATGAAATCGACAACATTTTGAATCTCCGGAGTCATTTCGAGATTCGATTCGATATACTCAACTGCCTGGGTCACATTTCTGCCCGAGTGGTATAAAATGTCGTACGCCTGTTCGATCGCTGCGCGCACTTCCGCCGCAAAGCCGCGTCGGCGGAGTCCGACGGAATTCAATCCGGAATACACCGCTGGAGTTTCGCCTGCAAGAATATACGGGGGGACGTCCTTGATAACGCGGATGCCGCCGCCGATCATGGCATGATCGCCGATGTGACTGAACTGATGAACCGCAACGATGCCGCCGATAATGGCGTGGTAGCCGACTTCGACGTGCCCGCCGAGCTGCGTGGCGTTGGCGATGATCACATTCGATCCGACCCTGCAATCGTGCGCGACATGGACGTATGCCATGAGCAGACAGTTGGAGCCGATTTCCGATTTGTACGAATGTGTCGTGCCTCTGTTGAGTGTGCAGTACTCGCGAATCGTGCAGTTATCGCCGATAATGAATTCGGTCGGCTCGTTCTTGTATTTCAAATCCTGAGGAGGCGTGGCGACAACCGTCCCCTGATGGATCGTGCAGTTCGTTCCGATCCGGGCGCCGTTGTCGAGCTTGCAATGCGCCCCGATTTTTGTCCCTTCTCCGATGATCACATCGTCTTCGACGATAGTGAACGGTCCGATTTCCGCGGTGTCAGCGAGTTGGGCTTTTGGTGAGACGATTGCAGTGGAGTGAATGATTGGCATAAATATCTACATCCTTATTCTATGTTCATTCTACGCCCGGGCAGGCGCCGGGCGTAGCGATTGATTCGTCGTTGTACCGCCCCGCTGCTGCGCGCGGCGAACTCTTGTTATGCGCTTTTCGTCTGATCGCGGTCGATAAGCGCCGTCATCATTTCGGCTTCGGCGACAAGCTGTCCGTTAACGTAGGACTTGCCGGCGACATGCATGATATTTCTGCGTTTGCTCACAAGCTCCACTTCCATGATAAGTTGATCGCCGGGGACGACCTGACGGCGGAACTTCGCCTTCTCGATGCTCATGAACATTGCCAGCTTGGATTCGGGATCCGGAACGCTGTTGAGAAGCAGAATGCCGCCGCATTGCGCCATCGCTTCCACTATCAGCACGCCGGGCATGACCGGCTGACCGGGGAAGTGCCCTTCAAAGAAATGGTCGTTTGCCGATACATTCTTGAGTCCGGTAATCTTTTTATCCAGTTCGAGATCGATGATCCGGTCGACGAGCAGGAACGGATAGCGGTGCGGAAGGATGCCCTTGATGGCGTTGACATCGAGCACGGTTCCTTCCTTCTTTTCGACCTGATAGCGCTTGACAAGCTGCTTTTGCTGGTAGAGTTTGCGGATCATCTTCGCAAATTCGACGTTGCTGGCATGACCGGGGCGGGCGGCGAGAATCTGCGCCTTCAGCGGCACGCCGACAAGCGAAAGATCGCCGAGCAGATCGAGCAGTTTATGCCGGGCGGGTTCGTTCCTGAAACGAAGCGTAATATCGTTCAGGAATCCATGATCGTTGAGATGGATCGTTTCGTCGAGATTGAATTTCTCGGCGATATTCTTCAGCTCGTCTTTGCTCAGTTCGCGGTCGACGATAACGACGGCGTTATCGAGGGCGCCGCCTTTCACCAACCCGGCATCGTGCAGTTGTTCCACTTCCGTCAGGAAGCAGAACGTGCGGGATGAGGCGAACTCGTCGACGAATTCCGATTCAAGATTGAACAGTCCCGTATGCTGACTGCCCAGCGCAGGATTTTTGTAATCCACCATCACCGTCATCCGGAAATCGTCGAGCGGAAGGGCGACGATATCGATTTCCTTTTCGGGATTGCTGAAATGAATCGTCCGGTCGATAATCAGATAATCCTTGGCGGCTTCCTGCTTCTGGATTCCAGCCCGCTGGAGCGCCTGAATGAACGGCAGGGCGCTACCGTCGCCTACAGGCGGTTCGATTCCGTCGATTTCGATCCGCAGATTATCGATTTGGAGGCCTGCAACGGCGGCGAGCACATGCTCGACGGTATATACCTTGATATCTCCATGCCCGAGGGTCGTTCCCCGCGATACATCGACGACATAGTCGACAAGCGCCGGGATTTCCGGCTCGCCTCCCAGATCGGTTCGTACAAACCGGATTCCATGGTTTTCAGGTGCGGGTTTGAACGTAAGCGTGCATTTTGCGCCGGTATGTAATCCCGTTCCCGAGTAGGAGGCGGGTTCCTTGATCGTACATTGGTGGATAAGCATGGTTGCTCGTGTCGTCCTGTAAAAAATAATAACACATAAATTACCACAGCGGCATGGAAAAAAAAAGGCGCTGCGGGCGATCGGGAAACATGCCGCGTGTATGTTAAGCCTTAGTAAATTCGAACGTTACAGCCGCTTTTCCTTTTGCGGTTGAGGAAAATCGCATTACATTACATATTCGTCATGAAATACATAGATGCGGGCTGCACATTCCCGCAGGCAGGTTCGAACGATGGCAGATCAACATCAACCGACAAATATTCACCGGCTTTATGCCGATGCGCAGGACGCCGTTCTGGACGATATCCATTCGGAAAAAATCGCGCACCGCGCCGAGGAGACCGGCGGCGGCGCGGCGAAGGCGGATCTTTACGCGCCCGAAGTCTACATCAACCGCGAGCTGAGCTGGCTCGATTTCAACTGGCGCGTTCTTCACGAAGCGCTCGACGAAACCAACCCGCTGCTGGAACGGCTGAAATTCCTCGCTATCACGTCATCGAATCTCGACGAGTTTTTCATGATCCGCGTTGCCGGATTGCGGCAACAGATCGATCTCGGCGTTACCGATGTTCCGCCCGACGGGATGCTGCCCTCCGAAACGATCGATAAAATCAATGTCAGCGTCTCGCATATGGTGTACGAGATGTCGCAATGCTTCCTCGGCGAAATCGTCCCCGGATTGCGCGAAGAGGGCGTGTGCCTGCATTTGTTCAACGATCTCGACGAAAAAGCGCGGGAATATTGCAATAAATACTTCTTTGAGACGGTTTTTCCGGTGCTGACACCCCTTGCCATCGATCCGGGACACCCGTTCCCCCATCTTCTGAACCGGTCTATCAACCTGATGATGACGGTGAGGGACAAGGTGACGAACGAGAACCGGATTGCGCTGGTGCAGGTTCCGCCGGTGCTTCCCCGGCTGGTGAAAATCCCGACCTACGATTTCGGCTATCATTATACGCTGCTCGGCGGCGTCATCGAAGCGAACGCGCATATGCTGTTCCCCGGGTTGGAATTGGTCGAGAGCGCTCCCTTCCGCGTCACCCGCGATGCCGATCTTGAAATTGCCGACGACGAAGCGTCGGATCTGTTGAAAACCATAGAAGAACAATTGCGGCGCAGACGGTGGGGCGCCGTTGTCCGCGTTGAAGTAAGCAAGCAGATGCCGCAGACGGCAAGGAAGCTCCTTATGTCTGCGATGAAACTCTCTCCGCGGGATGTCTACGAAGTCGACGGCCCGCTGCATCTCGCCGACTTCATGCCGCTGACTCGGCTCGATGTACCGACGCTGAAAGACCGCCCCTTTTCGCCGAGAATCGCCGTGCAGCTCCGCGGATCGGAAAGCATCTTCGAATCGATACGGCACGAGGATGTGATTCTGCATCATCCGTTCGATTCGTTCTCGTCCGTCGTCGAGTTCATCGAATCAGCCGCCGACGATCCATCCGTGCTTGCAATCAAACAAACACTCTATCGCACGAGCGGCGAAAGCCAAATCGTGCAGGCGCTGGCCCGCGCCGCCGAAAACGGCAAACAGGTGACCGCGTTTGTGGAGCTGAAGGCGCGGTTCGACGAAGAAAACAACATCGTGTGGGCGCGCGCGCTCGAACGCGCCGGTGTCCACGTCGTGTACGGCATCATTGGACTGAAAACGCACTGCAAACTGGCGCTTGTCGTCCGCCAGGAACGCGACGGCATCAAGACGTATGTGCATATCAGCACCGGCAACTACAACGAAACCACCGCCCGCGTCTATACCGATTTCGGTTTGATGACCTGCCGCCCGGACGTGGGATTCGAGGCGACGGCGCTGTTCAATTATCTCACCGGGTATTCGCACCAGATGGATTGGAAGAAGCTTATCGTCTCGCCCATTTCGATGCGGCAGCAGGTTCTTGCCCTTATCCAGCGCGAGATTGCGAAGCAGGGCGAGGGGCGGGGAGGTCGCATCATCGCCAAGATGAATTCCCTTGTCGATGCACAGATTATCCGTGCGCTTTACCGCGCCTCGCAGGCGGGGGTAAAAATCGAGCTGATCATTCGCGGAATATGCTGCCTCAAACCGGGGCTTCCGGGCGTCAGCGACAACATCACTGTCAAGAGTATCGTCGGGAGGTTCCTGGAACATACGCGCGTGTTCGTGTTTCACAACGGCGGCGAAACGGAAATATTCCTAAGCAGCGCCGATTGGATGCCGAGAAATCTCAACCGCCGCGTCGAGGTAATGTGGGCGATCGACAGCGTCAGGCTGAAGGATAGAATTTTGAACGAAATCCTTCCCCCGATTCTCGCCGACAACCTGAAATCGTGGTATCTTGCGCCGAACGGTATCTACCGGAAACCGGTCGTATCCGAGAAAGAAAAGCGGATCAGCAGCCAGGATGAGTTTGTAAAGATAGCCGAATCGATGTATTGGGACCGCGAGGATGAAGACGGGGATTAAACCACCGGCTACTCGTCGTTGCTTGTTTCGGGTTCCCTGACCATGTAAACAATCTCCCCGGGTTTGATCATGCCGTGCTGCTCGCGCGCGACGCTTTCGATTTCGAAATAGTCCGTCTGCAGCAGATGCCGCCGCTTTTTCAAAGCGGTTATTTCTTTTTGTATTGCTGTGATGGATTCTTTCTTATCGGAGACCTCCGATTCGAGCAGAAACCTCCGAAGCAGCCCCTTATTGCTGAACGTAACGAGTATCACTGTTACAAAAGAAAGCCCCAGCAGGATTGTCAGCTTTCTGTGCTTCAAAAACCTGAGGAATTTGGGCGGTTCTTTAAATGTCGGATATCCGTACGTCTGCATGCCGCAAACATACAAAAGAAATTCCCTGATTACAACCCTAACTCGTTGATAGCTCGCTGGATATGGCTGCTTATCTCAAGATTTGTCTTAACCGATTCTTCGAACCCTTCTTCTGTCCGGCAATTTGCGGTTTCGCAGGCGGGTTTTGTACGGATGTCGATTCCGTAGCTCGATTCGGCAATACTCTTCAGTTGGTGTACCTGTTCTCCCGTTAAGCGGCGTTCGCCCCCGAGCATCCGGGCGATGAAGAGAATATGCGCGGCGTGCTCGGTTTTTTCCAGCGTGTAGTATGCGTTCATAAGCGAAGCTCCCGCCGCCACGACGCCGTGATTTTGCAGCAGAACGACATCGTGTGTTCCGACATACGGCATCAACGACGCCGGCACCTCGGCGGTTGAAGGCGTCGCGTACCGCGCCAACGGGATCGCGCCGAGCGAAACGACAATTTCCGGCAGAACGCATCCCGTCAATCCTTCTCCCGTGGTTGCAAATCCTGTGCTATACGGCGCATGGGCGTGGACCACGGCATTGATATCCGGGCGTTCGCGATAATACTGCAAATGCATCTGGATTTCAGTCGACGGGCGGGATGAACCGGCAACGACTGTACTGTCGATCCGGATACGGATGAGATCTTCGCGCTGAAGATCGCCCTTGTTCCTGCCTGTCGGCGTGCAGAGGATGGTTCCGTCGTGTAACCGGGCGCTGACATTTCCGTCCGTCGCAGCAACAAAACCCTTGGCGTACATGCGCCGGCACACTTCGATAAGTTCATCGTGGATTGTTGAATCTGCGCTCATGCCTAATACTCCATTCCGTTTGCTGCACGGTCTTTTCTGATCGCGTCGATTGTCCGCAGCTTAGCCGCAACCGCTTCTGCTAAATTGATCCCTCGCGAATTGGCATAGTTAACAAGCGCGATAAAGACGTCGGCGGCTTCATCGGCAAGCCTGGAAGGTTCCACATCCCTGCCTTTCCACAATTTTTTTTCGTTATTCGCGACCTCGCCGGCTTCTCCGGCAAGCTCGAGCGCGAAGAATTCCGGCCGGCGCTCAGGGAAGCATGCCCGCTGATACGCATCGAACTCCGTCTGCACCGGAGATAGCCGGGCGAGCGATTCGAGAATTCGCTGTACGTCGTAGTCGATCTGCCGCTCGTCGTCCATTGCGCGTCTCCTGTTACCGGAATTCAATTCCATCGAGAAGCTCGATGACCGATTGCACGCGGCCGAACGGGGCGCTGATCTGAACGCCTTTGATCATACCGTTCATCTGTTCGAGCGTTTCGCGCGCAATGGCAATTCCTTCGGCGCGGGCGTCGTCTTTCGTGTCCGGTTTGCGCATCCGGTCCATGATCCAGTCGGGGACATCGCAGCCGGGCACTTCGTTGTTCATGAATTCGGCGTTTCGCAACGATGCCAGAGGCCACAACCCCGCTATGACAGGCAGGCGGATGTGCTCGATCCGTTTCATGAACCGTTCGAACACCCGCAGATCGAATACCGGCTGGGTGACGATGAAATTGGCTCCGGCTTCGACCTTCCAGTCGAGACGGTGCAGTTCGTGATCGAGATTCACCGCGCCTGGATTTACGCCGACGCCGATCAACAAACCTGTCGGACTGCCGATGGGATTGCCGGCAATGTCGAGTCCATGATTCAGGCGGTTCAGGATATTGACCAGTCCGATGGAATCCACATCGAATACCGCCGTCGCATCCGGATAATTGCCCAGTTTCGGCGGATCGCCGGTAACGGCGAGGATATTGCGCACGCCGAGCGCATAGGCGCCGAGGATATCCGACTGGATGCCGATGACGTTGCGGTCGCGGCAGGCGTAGTGGAGCACCACTTCGATGCCGACTTCGCGCTGAATCTGGATAGCCAGAGAAAGCGCGCTCATACGGGCGCTGGCCCTGGGACCATCTGGGATATTGATGGCGTCGATGCCGAAATAGAACATTTTCCGGGCATTCTCGATTTCCCTGACGGCTGAAACGCCGTGAGGAGCGAGAAGTTCGACGAACGTTACAAAATGTCCGTCGAGGAGCCGCCGCGACAGCCGCGAACGCGCGTCCGGGGGGACGACTTCCACATCGTGCGGTTTTTCGAAGACGCTGATTTGCGAGCGGTCGAGTTCAATCGACGGCGCGGATGCGCTGACGGCGTTCCGCATCCTTGCGATGTGTTCAGGCGCCGTACCGCAGCAGCCGCCGATGATGTCGGCGCCGTTCTGGATATACCGCTTTGCATACGTTCCAAGATATTCGGGCGAGGTGAGGTAGATATTCCTGCCGTCGATATTTCTCGGTTTACCCGCATTCGGCATAATCGAAATCGGCATGGCGGTCAGCTTGCGCACGCGTTCGAGCCAGGTCAGCATCACATTTGGTCCTACGGTGCAGTTGATGCCGACCGCATCGGCGCCGAGCGCTTCCAGTTCGCGGATCATGACTTCAGGTTCCGCGCCGGTCAGGGACGAAGCGTCGTCGTTGATTGTCATCTGAGCGATGACGGGCAGGTCGCAGATCTCTCGTACCGCTTTCAGCGCCTGTTCGAGTTCGACCGGATAGACGAACGTTTCGAGGATGAACAAATCCACTCCGCCTTCGAACAACGGAAGTGCCTGCTCGCGGAAATATGCTGCCGCTTCTTCGAGCGCTATCGGACCGAGCGGTTCAATCTGAATCCCGAGGGGACCGATGCTCCCGGCGACGTACACATCCTCTCCGGCGGCTTCGCGGGCGATTGCCGCGCCCCGGAAGTTGATATCGTAAATCGCATCGTGGAAACCGTGCCCCGAAAGCTTGTACCTGTTGGCTCCGTAGGTGTTGGTCTCGATTACCTCGGCGCCCGCCTTGATATATTCATCGTGCACTTCCCGGATCAGCGCCGGATTGCTCAGATTGAGCTCGTCGAAACACTTGTTGATGAATGTACCCCGCTTGTACAGCTCGGTGCCCATCCCGCCGTCGAATAAAACAACTTTGCCGGACCTGAGCCGGTCCCGGAACGGTACGCGCGCCATGCTACTGACTCCCCAGGCCGAGTTGGATCAGGTCGTGCATATGAATGATACCCACGGGTTTGCGGTCTTCCACAACGAGGAGTTGGGTGATCTTATACTCTTCCATCAGTTCAAGCGCCGTACTCGCGAGAGTATTTGGAGCGATTGTTTTCGGTGAGCCGGTCATGACATCATACGCCAGAAGGTTTTTGATATCGGTATCCCGTTCCAGCAGTCGTCGTAAATCGCCGTCGGTGATGATGCCGGCAAGTTCGCCTTCGTCGTTCAGCACGCTTGTCGCGCCGAGGCGTTTCGTGGTGATCTCCAATATTGCATCCTTGAGCGGAACAGCCTGATGCACTTTCGGTATGCGATCGCCCGTGTACATGATTTCCTTGATTTTCAGGAGGAGCCGCTTTCCGAGGATGCCGCCGGGATGGTACATCGCGAAATCTTCCGGGGTAAATTCGCGCTCTTTGAGCAGCGCGATCGAAATAGCGTCGCCCAGGGCAAGCGCAACCGTGGTCGATGTGGTCGGCGCGAGATTATGGGGGCAGGCCTCTTCCCTGACGCTCGCATCGAGGGTGATATGCGCCATACGACCGATGGTGGAATCCGCCTTCCCGACGAGGGCGATCATCTTCACGCCGATCTGCTTGAAGATCGGAAGGATATGGAGAATCTCCTGGGTCTCTCCACTTTTGGAGATCAGGATGACGGCGTCTTCGCTGCGCACCATTCCCAGGTCGCCGTGAATAGCGTCGCCGGGATGAAGGTAGATTGCCGGCGTCCCTGTTGAATTCATCGTCGCGACGATTTTTCTTGCGATCAGACCGCTCTTTCCCATGCCGGTAATAATTACCCGCCCGGTGCTGGCGAGTATCAATTCCACCGCGCTCTGGAACGATTCGCCTATTGTATCGATAAGCGTTGTCAGTGCCTCGGCTTCGATGCGGATAGCGTCGCGTCCGTTTTGTATGATATGATGGTGGTTCATTAGCCTTTCCGGTTAAATATCCGCGCCAGAATTCCGCGGTGGGATGCCGGCGGAGCGGGAGGTTCATCAATACAGGACGCGACAGGGCGCCGTTTATTGTACGCGATTACTGCCTGTCTGAAGCACTCGCCGGTGAATCGCCCGTCTTCGCTGAAGAGCAGCTTTGCATTGAAGACGGTTTGTTTGTCCCGGATTCCCGCCACGCGGACAACCTCGCTGTAAAATTGCATGTGCGGAATCAGGCGGTTGACGCCGGAAACCCGGTCGTGGAGCCAGATCCGTTCGTCGCCGGGCGCGATAGCGAGTACATACCTGTTTGCTGCGTCAATTTGCGTCTCTCGAACACGGCTTTTCGTAGCGGGCGCCGGATCGCCCGGCTGCCAGTATGAATAACAATACCGTTCCGCGGACTTCGCCGCTTCCTCAATGCTCGCCCGGCCCGTGAGGGCAAACTGCACTTCGATGGTATCATCCGATTTGTCGTGAACAGTCGCCGTACAAACGCCGGAACGAACGGCGATCGAACCGAATGCAAGCACACGCTCGACAGGAGCCGACGGGTCAAGGGCTGCATCGCCATATCCGAGGATGTAATTGCCTTCGCCCCATCGGCCGTATCCCAGCATCCGCATATTGCAGATCTCGTTGAAGTACCCGCCGTATCCGCTCCGGGATTCAGGAAGCAGCCAGCGAAGAATCAGGATCTCGTGTTCTCCGGGCGCAGCGCGGTCATCGGACATCATTCTCCAATCAATTGAACGACAAGCGTTCTGTTCCGGGGGCGGTTATCGAAATCGACAAAGATCACCTGTTGCCAGGTGCCGAGTCTGAATTCGCCGTCCTGAAACGGAATCGTAAGGGAAGGACCGATGAGGGATGCGCGGATATGCGAATGTCCGTTACCGTCGTTCCATGTATCTTCATGAAAATACCGCGAGTTTTGCGGAGCGACGCGTTCCATCAATTCTGCGAAATCGCGTTTCAGACCGGGCTCGTATTCGATGGTTGTGATACCTGCCGTCGATCCGGCCACAAATACGATAGCATGTCCGTTTTTCATCTTGTGCTTGGATATCAACAGCGACAACCGTTTCGTGATATCGATGATGTCGCAATTTCCACGGGTTTCAAGCGTTAACGAATCGTTGTGAATCGTCATAACCATTACTCAAAGGGAAATTCGAGAGCAGTGAGTACATGCATGTCCTGGATATAGTACACTGTTCCGTCTTTGACAAAAAAAGAATCGACCGACGGCGCGGAAACGCCGCCATTGATTGTATCCTCATAAATTACGGAATTGGACGCAATTTCAACAGCCAGAAAGAGCTGGTTCAGGCGGGGCGCGGATTCGCTGTGATCCTTTGCCGTTTCATGCCAGGAAATCAATGCCGCACCGCCCAGCTTGAGGAAGTCCAGTGTCCCTCGGAGCATCGAGATGTCGACGCGTTTCATAACGCACGATTTACACGATTCGAATTCGGGGTGCTGCTCGTCGAAATGGACGGGGTACTGGTAATTCCGGTAGAAGTACTCCTCATTCTGCGCTGCGCGCATCGTGTTCATTTCTGCCGGATCCACCCCCGGTTCCGAATCGGGCGCGCCTGTCACCGGATCGAGTTTCAGGAACATCCGCGATTCGAATCCCTGCCTGAATCCATAGACGGCGTGTTCATCCGCGAAAGCGAACGATAGGTCGGCATTCGTCCAGCACAGCTTCCCGGTCTCAATATCTACAGCGATAATTCCGAGGTGTTGGGGCATATCGGGTTTGCGGTATCCGTGGAAATACACGAACTTCGAAGTGATTTCCTCGATACCGATCCACCACGGCTCCTCGAACCGCAGCCCGTTCCACACGGTTGCGCCCGTCTTTTCGTCGAGACAATCGAACCAGGCGGTTTTCGTTTCCGGATTCCTGATTTCGCAGAGAATCTTTCCGTACTCGGAGATCTTCATCCGCCAGAATATCCCGTCTGCCGCATACGTCCACCGGCGTATGCCGGAGGTCCGGGAATCGCCGCGCAACCATTTCATCGTGCCATCCTCGATCGATCAAACATGAATCCGCTGAATATAGCCAATTTACGCATGCAAACGCGTAGGGGAGCGAAGGGTGCAAATTATTCGGGAAATCCGTAACATAATGGAACATGGAAGAGAAGCCCGACATAACCAATCCGCCCCGGCGCGAATACAGGAACACCATCGGCAGCATTGTCGCGGGTGGGATATTCCGCGCCGCATTCATCGTGCTTCTCGCGTTGTTGCTGTACGATTACTTTAAATGGGTCGATTATGTCCTCTGGTGGTCGGTCACGGCGGTATCGCTCTACGCGTTCGTCCTCCATCCGATCCAGATCCAGTACCGTCTCTTTCAGGAGGAAACGCGGGAAGTCTCGACGGCAACCCTGTGCGCTAAATGCAAGCATTTCGAGCCGACGGGAGTTATGTGTTCCATACTCGACGAACACGTCACCGAGGATTACATTCCGTGCGGCGGCGACCGGTGGGAGCCGAAATCATTCGATATCGACGACGACGAAGACGAAGAATGAACCATACCGCTACTCTGATTGGAATCGCCGTCTGTTGTCTCTTGCTTGCTTGTTGTACCTCGAAATCGGACGACGAAGCGCAGATTGAACGTTTCGCGTCGGGAGAGGGCGATCAGCAGCTCGCCGAGCAGGGATATGCACTGTTCCGGAACCGGGAGTTCGGGACGCATTCGGTTGCATGCGCCGACTGCCACCCGGACTACATCGATTCCATCAATACACAGCGTATTTATCCGGGACACAGCGTACTGGGAGCCGCCGCCCGGTACTCGTCCTGGTATGGGGAATTCAGCGGAGATGCCATGCAGCGATACGCGGCGGGCGCTTCGAAATGCGCTCTCATCTATCAAAAGCGCGGAACCGGTCTCGACGATGCGCTGAGCGAATCAGAATCGAAGCAACTGACGGCGTTTTTCCGGTACATTTCGACAGGAAAAGAGAACAGGAACATCTCGTGGCAGGCGCTGAGTTATCCGGGCGATCCGAACTACAAACGGGATTCGATACTGGCTTATGTCGACTCGCTCAACACGCTGAAAGGGAACGCCGAACGGGGGAAGGACCGGTACGCAAAGGCTTGTCTTCATTGTCACAGCGACGGTTCACGGATTGCTCAAAGCGATGCGCGCGCGCTCCGGAGGTACACGAACCGTATATTCTTCTATGTCCGTGCAGGAAAAGGATTGATGCCCTTCTTTTCCTACGACAAGCTCAGTAATCAGGATGTTGCGGATATCAAGGAATGGATTTATCAGGGGGCGCGCTGACGCATGCGGAGAGCGACGGGTATTGCGCTGACTGCGTCGGACTTTGGCGCCCAATTGCCTGTCGCGTTCTTTGCCCGTCCGACGCTCGATATAGCGAGAGGATTGCTCGGCAAGCTGTTCCGCCGGACCGATGAATCCGGCACCCGCGCAGGTTTTATTGTCGAGGTGGAAGCATATCACGAAAGCGGCGACGAAGCGTCGCATTCCTTTCGCGGTATGACGAAGAGAAACGAAGTGATGTTCGGTCGTCCGGGCAATCTCTATGTATATTTTACCTACGGCATGCATTTTTGCATGAATATCGTAACGGAAGCCGAAGGAACCGGAGCGGCGGTGCTCATCCGCGCGCTTGAACCGGTTGCCGGAATCGACCGGATGATTGAAGCGCGCGGCGGAACCGTTGCCTTGAAGGACCTTACCAACGGTCCGGCGAAATGTTGCCAGGCGCTTGGTATTGACCGGAGTAGCAATGGCAAACCGCTCCACGGCGAGGAATTCAGTATTCACGAAGGAGCGGCTGTTCCGGCGGACAGGATTCGCAGTTCCAGCCGCATCGGAATTCGCAACAGCGTGGAACTTCCATGGCGATTTTACGTAGCTGAAAATGCATTCCTTTCGCGCAATCGCGGCAAACAACATCTATATCAGGATATATAGCATTACAGACCTTGAGGAGATTTTCTATGAAATCATTGAAAGTGTTACTTCTTCCGCTTATTGCCGCTTTGTGCATCCATCCGGGGATAGCTCAGCAGAAGGGCGCGCTGACGCTGCAAACAATCGAACGGCTGGAGAAAGCCGTTCCCGTGAATGCCCAACTCACCGCGATGATGAACGCCGTCACCGCGAACGATGTGAAGACGATTGCCCTCAGCCGCGAGCAGTCGATCGCGACCGATCATTATTTTTCGAACACGATCGAGACGCAGGGTATTACCGATCAGCAGAAATCGGGACGGTGCTGGCTGTTCGCCGGGTTGAATATTCTTCGTCCCGCCGCATCGAAAAATCTGAAGGTGAAAAAGTTCGAGTTTTCGCAGACGTATTTGTTCTTCTACGATAAACTCGAAAAAGCGAACCTCTTCCTTGAAAGCATCATTGAAACCCGTCAGCGACCGCTGGACGACAGAGACGTCAACTGGCTTCTCGGTCACCCGATGATGGACGGCGGTCAGTGGAGTATGGCGCTCGAACTGATCGAAAAATATGGAGTGGTTCCCGCCGATGTCATGCCGGAAACCCAAAGCAGCGCCAATACCGACCGGTTGAATTCCATGCTCGGCACGCTGCTCTGCAAACAGGCGTCGGTTCTCCGTTCGATGGCCGAAAAGGGCGCGACGGAAGATGCACTGAGAGCGGAAAAAGAGAAAATGCTCGTCGATGACTACAAGATGATCGTCGTTCATTTCGGCGTTCCCCCGAAATCTTTCGTCTGGCGGTACGAGGATGCCGAGGGCAAAGTAACCGAACCGAAGACCTACACCCCGAAACAGTTCTACAAGGAATTCGTCAATATCGATCTTCGTGACTATGTTTGTCTGCACAGTGTACCGGTTCATGCATATAACAAAGCGTATCAGGTGAAGTTCGACAGGAATCTGTACGATATGCCCAACATGACTTTCGTGAATGTTCCTCTCGACAAGATGAAGGAATACACGCTGAAGTCGGTTCTCGGCAACGACCCTGTCTGGTTCGGCTGCGACGTCGGCAAGGAATCGGACAGCAAACTCGGCGTGATGAAACGCGGGCTGTATGACTACAAATCGATCTACAGTATCGATCTTGACATGAACAAAGCCGACCGCATCCGTTACCAGCAGACCGTGCCTTCGCACGCAATGGTGTTCACGGGCGTCGATGTTGCCGGCGGCAAACCGGTGAAATGGCAGGTCGAAAACAGTTGGGGCACGAAAGCAGGCGATAACGGATTTTTCGTGATGTACGACGACTGGTTCGATGAGTACATGTTTTCGGTCATCGTCCATAAAAAATATCTCCCCGCCGACGTTGTGAAACTCGCCGCAGCTCCGGATGCGGAAGTGCTTCCCCCGTGGGATCCCCTGTTCTCGGTGGAACCCCGTTAGTCAGATTTCCCTTACAAAATGCGCCGCCGGAATTGCGTATATTCCGGCGGTGTTTTATTTGTAACGCACATCTTTTCACTACGCACCTGTACATAGCACGGAAGTGCGTATCTGTGCAGCGTCTGTTTGCTGCATCGACGCGTCTGCCGCCCTTGTTTTGATTATCCTCTCATTTCAATAAACAAGATTGAGCGCGCGTTATGAACCGTATCGTGGAAGCAAGGTTTCTTGCCCCGGACGTTAAGCTATTCCGCATCGAAGCGCCGAAAATCGCCGAACGGCGGAAAGCTGGGCAATTCATTATTCTCCGGGTTCATGAAAATGGGGAGCGCATCCCCCTCACCATCGCAGATTCCAACCTGGACGAAGGGACGATTACCATCATTGTTCAGGGTATCGGAAAGACAACCAAAATGTTAAATACCTTCGAAGCGGGCGATTTCATCCAGGATCTTGTCGGTCCATTGGGGAAGCCGTCGCATATCGAACTCTTCGGAACCGCCGTCAGCATCGGCGGAGGCGTTGGAACGGCTATCGCCTATCCCACGGCGGTCGCGTTGAAGCAGGCGGGTAACCGCGTCATCAGTATTATCGGGGGACGCACCAAAGAGTACGTCATTCTCGAAGAGGAGTTGCGCTGGACAAGCGATGAAGTGTATCCATGCACCGACGACGGTTCGTACGGTTTCCATGGATTCGTGACGCAAAAGCTCCAGGAGATTATCGACAGCGGAACAAAGGTCGACTTCGTCCTTGCCATCGGTCCCGTGCCGATGATGAAGGCGGTCGCCGAAGTGACCCGCCCGTACGGCATCTACACCGTCGTCAGCCTGAACCCGATCATGGTGGACGGAACGGGCATGTGCGGGGGCTGCCGCGCAACGGTCGACGGCAAGACGGTATTCGTCTGCGTCGACGGTCCGGAGTTCGACGCGCACAAGGTGGATTTCGCAGTGCTGACCCAGCGCAACAAGATGTACCTGCCGCAGGAGAAGGAAGCGCTTCACGCGTTTGCCTGCCATAACGAACGCGAGTTCGAGAAAGGGCTTGAGGAGCAGAAGAAGGAGGCGGCCAATGTCTGAACTTTCGAGAAAAGACCGGATGGCGATTCCCCGCCAGCGTATGCCAGAGCAGGAAGCCGATGTCAGGAATAAGAATTTCAAGGAAGTGAACCTCGGATATACCGAAGAGCTTGCGGTGCTTGAGGCGCAGCGTTGCCTCCAGTGTCCGAAGCCGGTGTGCATTTCCGGTTGTCCCGTCGGGGTGAAGATAAATGAATTTGTCGGGCTGATAGCGGAAGAGAAGTTCGCAGAAGCCGCAGCGAAACTCAAGGAGGACAACGCTCTCCCTGCCGTGTGCGGGAGGGTGTGTCCCCAGGAAGAACAGTGCGAATCGGTGTGCGTCGTCGGAAAGAAGGGCACGCCCGTCGGCATCGGCTATCTGGAACGCTTTGCCGCTGATTGGGAGCGTAACCACCTTGGGCTGCGCAAAGCGGCTGCCGATGTGGAAAAGAACGGCATGCGCGTCGCCATCGTCGGCGGGGGACCGGCAGGTTTGAGCTGCGCCGGCGATCTGAGTCAGCGCGGATACGATGTGACGGTCTTCGAAGCGCTGCATGCAATCGGCGGCGTGCTGTTGTACGGTATTCCCGAATTCCGCCTGCCGAAGGAAATCGTCCGCGCTGAGGTGGACGCACTCGAAGCCCTCGGTGTGCGGTTTGTGCCGAATGCCGTTATCGGCATGACGGATACGATCGACGAACTGCTGGAAGAATACAATGCCGTGTTCGTGGCTGTCGGTGCGGGTTTGCCGTATTTCATGAACATACCCGGCGAGAACCTGAACGGCGTCTACTCGTCGAACGAATACCTGACGCGCGTGAATCTGATGCGCGCGTACGACTTCCCGAACAACGACACGCCGATGTTCGATTTGAGGGGCAGAAAGGTGGCGGTGTTCGGCGGCGGCAACACGGCGATGGACGCGGTGCGTACCTCGCTGCGTTTGGGCGCCGTACGTGCAATGATTGTCTACCGCCGCGCTGAAGAGCAAATGCCCGCGCGTATCGAAGAAGTGAAGCATGCGAAGGAAGAGGGCGTGGAATTCCTCCTGCTCACCGCGCCGCTGGAATTCAAGGGCGACGAAAACGGCTGGCTGAAGTCGATGGTGTTGCAGCGCATGGAACTCGGCGAACCCGACGCTTCCGGACGCCGCCGTCCCGTGCCGATTGAAGGAGCGATCGAGGAATACGAGATCGACGTGGCGGTGGTGGCAATCGGGAACGGTTCGAATCCCATTATCCACAAAACCACGCCCGATCTGGAAGTCAACAAGTGGGGCAACATCATCGTCGATCAGGAGACGATGAAGACGAACAAGAAAGGCGTGTTTGCCGGCGGCGATATCGTGACCGGCGGCGCAACCGTTATTCTTGCCATGGGCGCAGGCCGCACCGCCGCCAAAGCGATTGACGAATACTGTAACAATCCCGAGGTGTGGTAAGAGAATTCGACTGAATATCGATCGTGTGTAGGGGCGCAGCTTGCTGCGCCCGTGCCCATAGAGGCGGACAATCATTCGCCCGTGCCCATAGAGGCGCAACGATTTGCGTCCATGGAATACCGGATATGGGGCAAAGAATCTTTCGCCCCTACAAATGTATATCCTATCATCCTCGTAGAGGCGGGGTATTTGCGCCTGGCACTTGACTGGCTTGCTGCGCACAGGTCCGATAAACCTGCGTATGTATCGACGAGAGTCATCATTGGAATTTGAGAGGAGCACCTGAATGAAGAAATGTATAATATGCAGTATGGGAGCGATGTTGCTCTCGTGTCTCTGCTGTACTCAAAACGTGTATTCTCAGGTGGAATGGATCAAGATAGACTCCGTTGCAGGTTCATATTTCTGTTTAACGCATTCGAATGGCTGCGTGTTTATAGGCGATAGCATATCGGGATTGCTGCGCTCGTGCGATAATGGAATTTCGTGGTCGAAGACATATGACGGAGAGTATGTAGGATCGGCGTGTGAAGATAATAATGGAAGAATTCTTATCGGTACAAGAGATGGGATGTATGCATCAGAAGATGGCGGTAATACATGGAACGAAATAAAAGCTATTACGAAGAGCGGAATTTACACCCATATTTACGTAGACCCGTTACAGAATGATTACTACGTAAGTATCTATAACGAGGGAATATTCAAATCGATTGACGCAGGAGCATCATGGCTGAACATCAACGGGGACATCCCTAGCAAGATCATTACAATGCTGAGTTCGGCAAGAAACGGAGATTTGTATGCTGGAGATTGGTCCCGTGGTCTTCATAAATCAACTGATTCCAGGCGGCATTGGGAATGGATTGTGAAGGACGACGAATACTTTACGGATCTCGAATTATCCGGCAATATCATGTTCGTTGTCGGGCGCATTTATTCATACAAATCTGTAAACGCAGGTGTGGATTGGGAAAAGATGAGCATCCAGCCGGAAGTATTGTGCAAGTATGACGATCGTTCACTCTTTGCGCTAAAAGAAGCCACGAAATGGCAAAACACGGTTTACCCGGCAGAGCTATATATCACAAACGACACGGGCAGGACATGGTCCCTGATTTCGGACGGTGGCGAACTTTTCGATGTTTATGACATGAACATAACCAGGGATGGATACATATTCGTTTCGACGAGTGAATTCGTATTCCGTTCAAAACTGCCGGTAATCACTTCAATCGATAACGGTGATATTGCCGTAGCGTCTTCTTTTTCCTCTCTGTACCCCAACCCCGTCGCATCCGGCGAACAAGCAACTATCACATTCTCTCTGCAACGCCCATCGGAGGTAACGTTGCGCATGTACAACGTATTGGGCAAGGAAGTGGGCACGCAAAGTAAAGATAGGCTTACGCCCGGCGATCATACTATCCCGATATCTACTCAAGGCCTGCTCCCAGGGATGTATTTCTATACCCTCTTCACTTCCTCCGGTGAAGTTGTGACGGGAAAAGTTGTTGTGAAGTAAAACGAGGTGAAATTCCTCACACTATGCGGTGCAATGAATCCAGCGAAAGGGGCTTCGCATTCCATTGTCAGAAACGGGTATACTAAACAGGCTTGCCCGTTCTCCGGTTTTGGGAACATCCCTGCTTGCGTATATTGAGACAGCTACCGTTATCCGCAACGCGTATCATGGAGTCCCATATGATTCGCCGCTCATTACACATCGTTCTTCTCGGTTTCCTGTTCTCAGGCACGGCTCATGCCCAACTCTGTACATGCTACACCATGAGAGGGGATACGATTAAAGGAGAGTTGAAGAAGGTCACCTCGTTCGGCGTATCCATTTATTACGACGATCTCTTCGATGACAATCTCGATGTCGACAAAACCGTCGTGCCTGGGGACATTCAGTCGCTAGTGCTGAAACCGGTTGTTTCGAAACCGGTGGGAACGGGCACGCTCATTGGTTTTCTCGGCGGTATCGGTCTCACGTTATGGTGGTCGATCGAAGAAGACGCAAAGGGAGAGCGGTACCATGTAAATGCTCCTATTGTCAAATACGTTATCATTCCTCTCGCTATGAGTATTCTGACCTCTGCGGCAGGAATGATTGCCGGATGGATTGTTGGCATGCTCCAATCCGACACTCGCTATGAAATAAACGGCTCAGAGGAGGCATATGCTCTGGCTCTTCCTGAATTGCTTCAATTGCCGCTATCAATACAAAAAAACTAAAACAAGGTATTCGGTCCGCCTCCGTTCTCGCGCTGAACCTTGATAGAGAGAATCAATCGTACGGCGTAGCCGGGATACAGTATCGGAAACTCAACCGACAGTTCTGCCGGGATGAAATTCCCGCATGAACTTCGAGTAATGGGCATTTTACATCCTCCACCGCTTCCGTATATTGACCCCGGTACTCTCGTCTGCAACCCCGTCACGAAGGATTTGCGAATGCGCCGCGTTGTTCTCCCCATATTTCTTGCTGTTTTCCTTGTTTCCGCCGCTGCCCGCGCTCAGGAAACCAAGGATATCTACGATCCATCCATATCCGGATTGAAGCAATTCAATACCGCCGTCAAGGAAGCCCGGACCTCCGGAAAACACGTCCTTGTCCAGGTGGGCGGCAACTGGTGCAGTTGGTGCCGGAAGCTCCACAAGCTCACTTCAACCGATACCACCATCGCGGCCGCCCTGCGCGACGATTACGTGGTTGTGTACATGAATTACAGCAAGGAGAACAAGAACATGGACGTCATGAATCTGCTGGGGCACCCCGAGCGGTTTGGATTCCCGGTTCTGGTGGTTGTCGACGGGAAAGGGAACCGGCTCCACACGCAGGATTCCGGATTGCTGGAAAGCGGCGAGGGACACGATCCGGAAAAAGTGCTGCGGTTCCTGAAACTTTGGACGGTGGAAGCCGTCAAAACCGGAAAGTACCCCGGAGAAGGGAAATAGCGGAAAATCGTTCGCAAGCCGGGCATTCCGGTTTTCTCCATCCCCGAAGTATCGTATATTTGCCAGTGTTCTTTCACCATCACTCTGAACGCGTTTCATGCCCGAACGAATCCCTGTCGATAGCATAGACGGTACCCTCGCGAAGGAAATCTTTGAGCGCAATATCCGGAACAGCCAGATCATCATTGCCGGCGAGTTCGAGGAAGCGCTTGCGGATATCATCGAACAACTGGAACAGCCTCCGCGCGTAAAAGACGGCGTCCTTCCGTCGATGGAGAATGTCCGCCGCATCGCCCGCGCATTGCGCGAAGGATTCGCCGGTCTCCCCCCGAACGGATTCGAGTTCAATACCTGGCTGTGGGATGTCGCGCCTCTGCACTATATCCGCATCCCGAAGGTGAACGAGGAGGGCATTCACCAGGGCTACCAGATCGGATTTCTTCATCTTCGCAGCATCGCCGCGATGACGGTCGAGGCGTATATCGAACAGCAGCCTCAGAAAGTGAGTTCGCTGGTATCGCTGCTCGATTCAAGCGTCGGTTGGCTCGATGCGAAAAATCTGGTGGTGAACGCAATGATGAGTTTTTACCAGCGGCACTTCGACGACCAGTATCAGAATCTCGTCGCCTATGCGAACGAAAAGAAGCACCGTCACGCGAAACTCGTGCCCCTTGTCGTCGCCGCGCGTATGATCGCCATCGATCCCGCCTACACTAAAGCGGGATTGGAACTCGTCACGCCGACCTTTGATTCTCTTGATCTGAAAATCGTCCACGACGCATTGTCGTACGTGTTGAAATCCGCAGGGATGTACGGCGACCAGGAAATGCTCTCGAATTACCTTATGAGTCAGCACATGCAGCAGGATGCCGTGCTGTTGAAGATCTATTGCGATTTGATCAATACCCACCGTATCCACTGGTCTGATATGTTCAAGTCGAACGTCGCGCCTGCGGTCAGGGCATGGGCGGACACGTTCTCGTTGGATGAGCATCCCTGGCTGAAACAGGCGATGGAAGCGGTGGACTGATTAACCGGTCGAAGAGACATTGAGAAATAATGAGGGCAGGGCGGATCGGTTAATCCCGGTCCGCCCTGTTTTATATTGTTACTATCGGGCGTCTACGCTATTTAGCGACCGTCAGCATCCTGGTCTGGCGTTGCGACTCGCCGGCCAGGCGCAGAAAATACCGGCCTGCGGGAAGATTCGCGGTGGACATTACCCGTTCATGTGTCCCGCGCTCGACGATACCGCTTTCAACGGTACGAATGCGTCTTCCCAACGCGTCGGTCAGCGTTAGTGTCACGGATTGATCAGAAGGAACCGAGAAGCGCACAGTGGTTTCTCCTACTGCCGGATTGGGATAGTTCTGTTCAAGATAGAATGTAAGCGGCGGTGCGGGCGCCGGTTCGACCCCGACGGTAGTGACAAACGAGGAAAAGACGCCGCTGCCGTACGTACCGACGGCGACAAAACCATCGTCGAAACGCGAACGCATGCATGTAACCAACGCATTGCCGATAAGCGTTGGCGCTTCTTTTTCCCAAATTGTCTGGGAGCCTTCGAGTTTCTTTGCGCTGTATAATCCGGTACTTGTCCCGACGAGGTAGAGATACGAGTCGATACTTGAGAACATCTCCGCCCAGCGGCAGCTCGGTCCCGCGCCGGAGCCGTCGGGATGTTCTTCGAGATTCCCGCTGACATCCCTCCAGGTGTCTCCTCCATCGTATGTGGCGAAGAGGCTTGGGATGCTGTAGTTGGAGAGCACCACCATCATCCAACCCGGATTGTTCCGATCGACCGCGATGCAAGAAATGTAGCTTTTGAACGGCAGCTTGCCTTTATCGATGCGGACTGCTTTTTCGTTCGATGTGCGCGCATTATCGAGACGATACAGCCAGCCCTCCGTCGTGCCGAAGATCAGCGCTCCGTCCGAATATGCGATTGCAGAAATATCGCCTCGTACCGGTCCGGAGCCGGTCAACTGCTGCCAGGTGGTAAGGACATCGGTTGCGTGAATATTGGAGTTGCGGTAGATATAATCGGTTCCTGCGATGTAGGCAGTGTTGGGATCTGCGGGATCGATGAGCCACTCGGTGACGAAATCGAATCCCGCATTATCGAGCGACTGACCCGCGATCCGCTGCACGTCGAGCGGAATGATTTGCGCGTCGGTCACCGTTTTCGTGACGATACCCGAATACATGGAAGTGTAATAAGTATTGTCCTCGTCGGGCGAAATTTCGCAGCCGAAGCCGTCTCCGCTGCCGACCATGACCCACTCGTTGCCGCTGCCTTTCGACACGTACGAACCGTTATCCTGCATTCCTCCGAGGATGGTCTCGTCTCCTGTTTTTACAGGATGTATACCAAGCGCATAGAACTGGGTTGTGAATAACCCGTTGTTCAGAGATGTCCACACAACGGAATCGGCGAAGCAGTCGTCCGTACGCTGGATGCCTCCGTCGGTGGCGCTGTACATCGTCGATGCTCCGTCGAACAGTATTTCATGGACATCCGGGTGGTGGTTGGGGTAACTGATCGCCAACCAGTCGAGAAACGGCGCTTCGAGTTTGAAGTCATGATGATACCCGCCTATCCATGACGTGTTGGCATTGGAAGAAAATCCGTCCGTGCTCCGATAGAGACTTGTTGCTCCGAGGTAGACGATATCCGGATTTGACGGATGGACCTTCACGACAAGATTGTATCCTCCCTGTGTATTGAAGCGTCCGTAGTTGCCGAAGTCGGGTAGATTATTCGTTAAATTGGTCCATGCTCCGCCTGCTCCCGATCCGTTGCCGGAGAGATAGGTATATTTCCAGAAACTGCTGTAATCAACCGATCCGCCGACGCCTGTAGTTTGGAATCCTTCGCTTCGCGTGCTGAACAGGAAGTAGACGTGGTTTTCATTTGAAGGAGTGATGCCTGACACGATTCGCGAGTAGGAAGCCGGCATGCCTTCCGGAACGATACTCGTCCATGCGATCCCATCCGTCGATCTGAAAATGCCTCCTGCTGCTCCTATGCTCCCGGAAATCTGACCGGTACCGGGAGCAACTGCCAGCGTGCTCATGGTAGCATAGAGTACGCCGTCCGAGGTAATCGAGATATCCGAACTAAAGCACATCGGGTCGCCTTCCGTAGCCATTTTGCCGAGCACCAGATGCCACGATGCTCCGCCATCGCTCGAACGGAAAACCCCGCCCATTGCAGCCGCGTAGACGATATCGTTCGTCAGATCGTTGGGATCGCATACGATTTTCCAGACGTACTTCATGCCGTTGAACATTTGCGGAGCATGATTCATGGTGCTCTGAAGTGGTAGCCACGATGCTCCGTTGTCGGTCGATTTCCAGATTCCGTCTCCGGCATAAAGCGCCTGATGTGTGTTGTAATACTCGCCGCTGCCGCGATACCAGATGTGGGTTTTGCCGGGACGGGTATCCTGGGCGATGCAGGAGACAGTCTGAAGACTTGCCGGATCGGAAACACATACCCACGATGCTCCTCCGTCGATCGAACGCCACATTCCGCCTGAGACGCCGCCCGCAAGAATATTCGTCGGATCGGTAATATCCACCGCCAACGCCCTGATCCGGCCCGAAACATTGAACGGTCCCCGTGGACGCCAGTTTTGCATCGCCATGGAGCCGGTTTTTAACAGGTGCCTGTTCCGGATGTCTCCTGCTATTGGCAGCGTCGCCGAATACTCAAGTTCTCTTACGCGGATTTGCCCGGGAATTTCTTCCGTTCCCGGTACGGCAGTTTTCAAAAGTTCCAGAGCCGCTCTGCGTTCAGGCTTCTCGAGCCGCAGGCTTCCGGTAACCATGGGGGTGGTCTCCTGAGAAAATGAGAGTTGAACAGCGAGGGCGCAGACAAGCGTGAGGGAAAACAACAGGCGGGTATTCATAGCGTATCCAGTATGTGCTAAAGATGTTCTCGGCGAAATGTAACCAGATAGCGTAATAAAAGGAAGCGGTGTGAGCGATTCCGCGACGGCAGATACCGGAATAGCAAAACGCCGCAGGCGGATTGCCTGCGGCGTTAATACGTTCGCGTGTTATGCTCCCAAATGATCTATAAATACTGAGAGTTTGCTTGAATTCCGGGTTTGTAGTCCCCGGCGTGTGAATCGGTCATCCGATGCCGATTTGCATGAGTAACACGACTATAAGTGCAATATATGCTAAGCCGTACATCGTTCCTCTGTGTTTGTTGAACATACTGTGGAATTGCTATGGAGGAGGTTCAGTTCTGCCGATATCAATTCCTACCAAATAGAGACGTATTGTCCGAATAAAAGTTACAGTTGGGCAAACATTTTTCATGTTAAGGAATAGTTACGCGCTGGGATTGCATGTGCTTGAAAAAAAACGCGCCGACTGAAGTAGCGTTCAACCGGCGCGTTGTGTATATCATCGTTATGCGTTTGCGGGTAGCCTTGCGGTATTCCCGGTGTTCGGGATGTCCGCGTTAACGGCGCTGTTGCATCAGATCATGATCTTCATGAGGAGTACAACAATGAGTGCGATATATGCCAAGCCGTACATGATACCCTCTCCTTTCATTAAGTTGGTCTTCGATCTTCAAGTAGCGCTACGTAGAAGAGGATGAATTATCGTTTCTTGATAGTAAGACACACGGGATCGGGGGAAGGTTACGCCGGAAACAAAAAAAAGCGGAAATGGATTATTTTTCTTCGCCCATGAAACAAAGGCGAATTTTGTGTGTTACCGCAAGAAAACGCGTAGTGATGAGTTCTCGAAATCAGGAATGAATATAAAACCGGGCATCGCAGTTCTGCGTCCCGGCTTGAAGTACCGCCGCGTTCGCGGTCAGTACTCGATGATGTTGCCCTTGTTACGCTTCGTGGAATCGGCAGATCTGCCTGCGGGGGCTCCGCCTCCCGAATGCAGCGTGCAGACGCCGGGCATATACTTGTCGTTGACCCATTCGGTTGTCGTGCGCGGGCATTTCCCCGATGCGAGGTTCTGCGAATCGAGGCAAATCCGTTGCCGGCTGACACCTTCAGGCACGATGAAATCCTTTATGGGAATTCCAATCCTTTTATCGCCATACACCGATTTCATGAACCTGCCCCAGATCGGCGCCGCGGCAACGCTGCCCTGACCGTACGAACCGGTAAACGTAATGCGCCGGTCGTCGAAACCCGTCCATACGCCTGCGACAAGATTCGGCGTATAGCCGATGAACCATGCATCGGCGTAATCCTGCGTTGTACCCGTCTTTCCCGCGGCGGGACCGGCGAACCAGCGGCGCGTTCCGGCTCCGGTTCCGCTTGTTACCACCGACCGCATCATATCGGCAACGATGAACGCCGTCTGTTTGCTCAGTACCTCGCGGTACTCGCCGTTGTTCACTTCGATTGCCCGTCCGTTTCTGTCTTCGATCCGCAGGATAGCGTTGGGAATCGCATAAATACCTTCGTTTGCATACGCGCCGTACGATGAGATAATTTCCATCGGGCGGACTTCAGATGTGCCGATTGCCAGGGAGGGGAAGGGGCGCAGAACGCTCTCTATGCCCATGCGGTGCGCATACCTGACGACCTCGTCGGGTGGAGCGATTTCCATAATCGCACGAATTGCGATAAGGTTGACCGAGAACATCAAGCCTCGCCGCAGCGTGTATGTACCTCCGCTTTCGCCGCCAAAGTTGCGCGGTCTCCATAGTTTGCCGCTGCCGTCGTTCACAGGCGGAACGTAATTCGGAAGCTCATACGCCGGAGTGTAGCCGTTGTCGATGGCGACCGTATACACAAACGGTTTGAAGGTTGATCCGGGTTGACGTTTGATTTGCGTACAGTGATTTAAACCATACCGGAAGTCCATTTCGGAGTTTCCGACCATCGCCTTTATATGCCCCGTTTGAGGATCGACTGCCATAAAACCAACCTGAATCCTGCTCAGCGCTTTTTTGACGGAATCCACGAACTGGGGGTCGTTCGATTTTCTGATATAGATCAGTTCCTTATCGTCGGCTGTTTCCGCTTTTTTATATTCGGGCAGCGCGCGTACTGCTCTGCGTTTTGCTTCGGCGAGCAGTGCGCGGTATCGCGGAGTATCCCAGTTCCAGTGCCTGTCGAACGTAGGCTGGAATTCCTGCAAATGCTCCTTTACAGCGTTGTTGGCGTGAAGCTGCATTCTCGTATCGAGCGTGGTATAGACCGAGAGACCGTCGCGATAGAGATTGAAACCGTATTTTTCTGCCTTTTCGCGGAGCTGTTGACGGACGTATTCAATGAAATGCGGAGCAATGCCGGCCGTCCGGATGAATTCCTTCGTTACCAGCTCTTCCTTCGAATATCGGTCGTAATCCGATTCGGTGATGAAGCCGACGTCCGCCATGCGGCGTAGGACGACATTGCGGCGTATTACCGCGCGGTCGGGGTGATGCCGCGGATCGTAATGGGTGGGAGCTTTCAGCAGCCCGACCAGAAACGCGCATTCAGGAACGGTCAGATCCTTTTGCGATTTGGCGAAATACGCCTGCGCTGCGGTCTGGATACCGTATGCCCCGCGTCCGAACGGAGAGACGTTTAGATACATCATCAGAATTTCGTCTTTGGTATAGTGCCGTTCGATCTGTACCGCCGTCATCCATTCGCGCATTTTTCTGATAATAGAGACTTCTTTCGATAGGTACAGATTCCGCGCTAGCTGCTGCGTGATGGTGCTGCCGCCGGGACCGCTGAGGGTGAAATGCGAAAGATTGACGAGAATGACGCGCACGACGGCGCTTGCATCCACTCCCCAATGGTCGTAGAACCGCGTATCTTCGGTGGCGATCAGGGCTTCGATCAGCGCAGGTGGGATGCTGTCGAGCGAATTGATCGTTGAACGATTCTCCTCGTAAAACTTATCGATCAATTCGCCGTCGATGGAATACACCTTTGTTGCGAGAGCGGGAGTGGGATTCTCGAGTTCCTGAAGCGAGGGTAATCCTTCGAGCAAATAACTGATGAACCACCAGCTCCCGAATCCAACAATGATCGGTAATGCGATTTTTGTCCAAAACGTCTTAGGTTGCACTAGGTTACATCCAGCTCATGAAAGTCGTCATCTCGAATCGTATACAATCGAATCTCTTTGTTTTCGTATACCGCGAAGGAAAAATGTCTCATCCAGTCTCCGAGGTTCACGTATATACCGTCGCCGATTGGGGTTTTCAGCGGTTTATGACGGTGCCCCATAATGACGAAATCCGCTCCGGCGGCGATTCGTTTACGCGCTTCGATCAGCATCCCGTCATTCGCGCCGTAATTCTTATTCTGGGTGTACTTTCTGCTTCCATGCGAAGTGGCATGCGCGAGAGCGAACCCGAGATCGGGATGAAGCCACCGGAACGCCCATTGAGCGAGCCGGTTTCTGAGGACGGCCTTCAGGATTTTATATCCGGTATCCTTGAGCGCAAGTCCGTCGCCGTGGTAAAGATAAAACGATTTCCCGTCGTGATGAAACTCGAGGTCGTCGCGGACGACGGCAATACCGAGGTCGCTTGAAAAGAACCTCCCGATGGCGAAATCGTGATTACCGGCAAGGTAGGCGATCTCGATGCCCGCATCTCTTAATTCTTCTAGAGCCGCCAGGATGCGGTGATGCCCCCGCGGCAGGGCATGCCGGTATTCGTACCAGAAGTCGAAAAGATCGCCGACAATATAGAGACGCGCACGAGTCTGCCGGATGCGCTGAAAGAGCGTCAATAAGCGGCGTTGCTTGATGCGTTCTTCGTCCGCACTGCCGACGCCGAGGTGGACATCGGAAAGGAAGTAGAGCGGCGCGGATGGATGTATATTCGATTCAGTCATTCCTGAGGTAAAAATTGGCATATTGGGCACGATTTTCCAAATGCGGAACATCTATCGATTTCGCTTACTGAGCGGCGCAGGAATAATCTTCTCCAGGCATTGCAGATTTGGGGTAAAATTCATAGTTTTCACCATTCACAGAGAAACCGGCCATCCGGTTTTGTAGTCGTACATAGCAAAACAACGTTGAGTAACGCGAATTTACCTGCCATCCACCTCCGAGTCGCGCTCCCACACGTACGTTTCCGCCGTGCCGGTGGATACGTTAGTAGCTTGACTTTAGAGGTGTGAAGTGGTAGTTTGCCGTTCGATTCAATTTGAAAATAACAGAGTCATATCAATCCATTTTCCGATCATAACACTATGGAGGAATCCATGAGATCAGTTCGACTATCTCTATCCATCATCGTGGTGGGTTTCCTTGTGGCTTCGACGGCGTTCGGTCAAACCCCGCCGTACGAATATTACAAGGTGAACGCTCCTGTACCCATCACCGATTTTGGAACAGTCACCAGCACACTGACCGTGCCGGATAACTTTACCGTCAATGATTTGCAGGTGATGGTAAACATCTCGCACACCAAGGCATCAGATCTTCGCATAACATTGAAAGATCCGGGTGGTGCAGTGTATGTTCTTTCAGAATACAACGGTGGTTTCGACATGATGAACGGATTTCCGTATGCCGATTTCCGTTACACCATTTTTGATAACAATCCGACCACTCCGCTCGGCGCAGGTATTCCCGGAACCGCGATCGACGATCCGGCAACCAACAGCCCGTTGTTCCGCGGTATCTATAAACCGGAAAGCACTCTCCCGACCACCGGTAATATCAATGGCTCGTGGACTCTCGAAGTGTACGATAACCTTATCGGCAACGAAGGTACGCTTGTCAGCTGGGGCTTGATCGTGAACCGTTACACTCAGTACAAGGATCTCCGTATCGGCGCAGCGCTCGATCTTTGGGGCAGCGACCGTTATAGCCCGCCGTTCATCGATGACTTTACCCCGCTTCCGCAGTACACGGTGCAGGGCTATCGTCCGCTCGCAGGCAGCGTGTTCGGCGCATACCAGGTGCAGAACAGCAAAGTCACATCGGCAACGTCGTTCCAGTTCAAGTATACCCCGCCGACCGGCGGTACGACCGTGTTCGATCCGGTTGAGTTTACTCTCGGCGCAAATGTGTATTACATTACCGGTAACGTGCCCATAAGCCAGAAGGGAACCTATGTCGCCAGCCTGACCACGCAGCAGCGCAGCGATCTGTATCAGACCCGTCCGGACAACAACCGCACCGATAACGTGATCGTCACCCCGGGTTCGCTTGCATTCGATAATGGTTCTGCGTCGAAGGTGACAGACATCACCTCGTTCATGGGCGAATGCAATGGAGCAACATACACCATTTATCAGCCGCAGATGTTCACCAGTGTCGATATCTGGCAGAGCGATGCAGTTGAACTCGAACCGGCGCCGACTCCGGGTTATGCTACCATCCGCGTGTACGACAACGCGTTCACATTGCTCCACACCTTCGGACCGTACGATCTTCCGAAGCAGGGTAACAAGTGGGTCTCCTACCCGGTCACCCCGACCATGCTTGCGGCAGGTTCGTATACCATCGCTGTTTGCGTCGAGAATCCTCCGGCAGTCGGTTCCACCGGCTTCGGTGTCGACGAACTCGGTAGCCCGTTCGCACCGGGCGGCGCAATTCAGCGCTACTACGGCAACGGCGTGCAGTGGTACAGCCTCGACAACGGCAGCAGTTGGGTTGAAGAATCCGACGCCGCTTTCGGTACCAAGATGATCCGTCCGAACTTCATCGTCAACAACTCCGACATCGGCGTTATCTGCTTCGAAGCTCCGACCGGTACGCTCGGCAACTCCTTTACCCCGCAGGTTCGTTTCGGCTCCTTCTCTCACAACCCGCAGCTCCCGAACCTGTTGACGGTCGGTAAAGTATCCGTCATCGACAATGCCACCGGTCAGACCGTGGCATACACCGAAAAGAGAATCTTCTTCGGTCCGTCGAGCTATGAAACCGTTGTGACGTTCGATCCGATCACCGGTCTTGCCGCGGGCACCTATACCCTTCGCGCAGAAGTATGGCGCGCAGACGATGAAAACGACATCAACAACGTATACGAACGTACCTACGTCAAGCCGGTCGGTCCGGTTGTCATAAGCTACAACAGCAAGATCTCCGCTCAGAAGCGCGAAGAAATCCGCGCTCTCCTTACCGAGCAGGGATACGATGTGCAGATGTTCGACCGCAGCTTTGCCAACTTCAACTTCCAGGCAAACAACCCGGTTGTGTGGGCAGGCGAAATCACCGAAACCGAAGCCGCCGCGATTCGCGAATTTGTGAAGAAAGGCAATTTCTTTGCAGTGGCTCCGACTTCCGATGTCCGCAACGGCGACTTCCGTACTACCGTGTTCGCTCAGCTCGCCAACACCGACGAATACAATACGATGGAAACCAGCCTCCTGAAGCGTTCGAATCTCGTTGCTCCGAAGGTTGATTACAGCGCATACGAATACCTGCTCGCGAAACCGGAAATTCCGAATCTTTCGAAGACCGAAGGCGGCGACGATGTCGCAACCCGTTTCAGCAACTACGTCGCAAGCTCGATGCAGCGTCTGAACATTGCCGTCGATGTCAATGAACATCCGGAATTCAAGAGAGAAAAACCGTACACCGCATCGTCCGATATCGATGTGCAGGGCGTCCGTCTCGGCAACCTCAGCGTCGCTCAGATCGTCACCCGCGCAAAGGTCGAACGCCAGCAGACTCCGGTATTTGCGGATCAGAATTCGTTCGAAATCTCGCAGAACTATCCCAACCCGTTCAACCCGACCACGACCATCAACTATAACCTCCCGGTCGATGCAAACGTCAGCATTCGCGTGTATGACATGCTTGGCCGCGGCGTTGCCACGCTCGTGAGCACCACCCAGAACGCAGGCGTGTACACGGTTGTGTGGGATGCTACTACCGATGCAGGCGCACAGGTTGCAAGCGGTCTCTATCTCTATCGCATGGAAGCCAACCCGATCGACGGTTCCGCTGCCAGCGTGATGACAAAGAAGATGATCCTCAAGAAGTAATCCTTCTTAAGGCATAACAAAAACCGTCCGGCAATCGCCGGACGGTTTTTTATTATCCATTATAGGAGAGCGCGGAAGTTCCGCCGCAGCTTCTACACCGTCATGGTTTCCGATGAATGCTCGCGGAACACCATCAGCGCGCCCGTTTCCATTCGCACGGTAAAACTCTCGAACAACGACTGATTGCATGTTCCTTCGTTCTGTCCGTTCACGAGGGTCGTGAGCGGGAGGGCGTAGAGCAGACCTTCGTAGCGAACCCCCGCCGACGGCTGTAAAGGAACGACGGAAATGCGCGATCCCGGCTCCGAGCGGAAGGTCGTCGTTTTACGGATGATATCGATCCGGAAATCGGGATCGTAAAGCACAATTCTCATGACGTCGATATACCGCTGGAGAATCGAGAGATTCCCCAGCGTATGATCGAGCAAGCCTCCGGTCGATCCGAATACCGCTACGTTTGTGCATCCGCGGCTGCGCAACAGCTTCAGTGCCTTTTCGAAATCGGTATCGTCCTGCCGTTGAAGATGGATAAATTCCACCCCCAATTCCTGATAGTACGACATCGTTCCCTGTTCGATGGAATCGAAATCGCCAATGATGGAGTCCGGAGCGATGTGCAACTGCCTCGCTTTATTTGCGCCTCCGTCGGCGCAGACAACGGAATGGGCGCCGGAGGCGACATACACGGCGACATCTGCCGGCGGCATGGAGCCGTTGCAGATCAGGAGATCGAAAGGGTGTTGGGACATTGAGGCTGACTTTCTCAGATGTTAGAGTTCGAGCGAAAAATCGATCATGTAATTGCGTTCGGCGCCGACGAAGAACTGGTCGCCTTCGCCGCTTGCCGCATACAAACTATCGAACAGATTATACACGGCGCAACGTATATCGAGCGCGCGCAAGCCGAAAACGCCGGCGATCCTGTATCCGATCATTGCGTCGGCAACGGTGAATGCATCGACCTTATTCTCTTCGTTCTGGAAGTTGTCGGTATATTGTTCGCCAACGTACTTCATCGAAAGGCTCGCAGTAAGCCCGTATTTCCGCCAGGAGATTCGCGCATTCGCCAATTGTTCGGGGAAGCCTGCAATGCGGTTGCCGTCGAGTTTCGTTTCCACGGGCTGGCTATTATCGTCTGTATCGAAGACCGAATACCGGGTCAGCCTGCTGCGCGACACAACGCCGTTCGCCGAAAGCTCGAGTTCCGGCAAGGGAATGTACCGCACCGCAATTTCGATTCCCGCATGGGATGTCTTGTCTGCATTTCCGGTTACCGGCTGGCCGAATTTATCCACCTGTCCGTTCTTGATGATCTCGTCGGTGAAATCCATGTAGTATAGGTTTACCGTCGCGTTCAGAGTCTGTCGGGTAAATCCCGCGCCCAGCTCTATGTTGACGAGCGATTCCGGTTTTACGAACGGCTTCGTGAAGTCGTAGGCGCCGGCGGCGGTTTTTTCGAATTCCGGGACGCCTCCGCCGCTCGACTCAGCTGCGTCGTAGAGGTTCTTCAGCCGCGGTTCGCGTTGCGTGTAACCGGAGTTCCAATATATGTTCCATTCCTGCGTGAGATTGTAGTTCAGGCCGATGCGGGGATTCACGAAATGGTAGTCTACCGAAAAATCGGTGCCGACGAACTTCTCATCGCTCAGGCGGTAGCGGTTGAAGACGTACTGCACGCTTGCCATGGCGTTCATACGCTCACTCAGTGTGTACTGCTCCTGAACATATGCCGAGACGACGTTTTTCGCTCCCGAGTACTCGTAGTACCGCCTGCCGGGATCGTATCCTTCCGGGAGGTTTTCCGCCCAGAGCAGCGTGCCGTAATGCAGCGAACGATGGAAACGTAGTTCCAGACCCGAGGTCAGCGTTCCGGCGCCGTGGTTCCAGGTGACCCGTGGGAGCCACCCCCATTGGCGATTATCGACATAGGCATGTATAAGGGGATTTCCCGGGTCCTCGGCGTTCTGATAGCCATATTCGGGGGTAATGCGGTAGTATGAAGCGTCAGTCCATCCTGTCCCATCGTAATCGAAATAGCCGTATCCGCGAACGAAGAACAACGCGCTATACAGAGAGACGCGGTCGTTGAGGCGCAGTTCGTTCAGCAATTCGTAATGGGGCTGGCTGAATTCTTCCTTCTCCTGTTTGCGTCGTGCGCTGGTCCATGTGTATTCGCTGCCGTTCGATTCCCAGTAATTATAGTTGGCTTTCCGGAGGTCGCGGTTTTTCACCGCAAACTTTGGCAATCCATAATACGCCAGTCCGTCCTCGATCGGACCGCCGTAAATATTGACTCTCGTGGTGAGCTGCTCGTCGTAGCGGCTGGCCGCGAAATAGTAGGTGCTTTTTTTTGTATAGCTGTGATCGCGGTAGCCGTCGGAGGCAAGCTGCGACAATCGTCCATACAGGACGTACTTATTATCGATGAGCCCCGATCCTCCGGCAAGAGCGAAGCGCCGCGTATTGTAGGATCCGTATCCGGTGGATAGCGTGATTCCCTTTCGGTTCGCGAAATCGCCAGTGATCATATTCACCGATCCGCCGATGGCAGGCGGGCCGTAGAAGGCGCTTCCTGCCCCGCGCTGTACCTGGATTTCTTCCATGCTCCCGAGCAGATCGGCGAAATTGCTCCAATACGCGTTATGGTCTTCCGGATCGTTCTGCGGAATGCCGTTGATCATGATTGCGAGGCGTTTCTGATCGAAGCCGCGCAGTTTAATATAGTTGTAGCCGATTCCGTTGCCGGATTCCGAGTAATAGGTGATGGAAGGCAATTCCGAAAGATAGACGGGGATGTCCTTGACGATGTACTGATCGGTTATATTCTGTTGATCGATTGTCGAGAACGATACCGGCGAATAACGCTCCTTGGCCCGCATTGCCGAGACCTCGATACGAGGGCCGGGAATGGGCTGAGGTTCCAGCGCGAAATCGATCTGCAGCGGCGCGTTTCCGTATTCGATCTGCTTTTCTTTGGTTGCATAGCCGATAAAGCTGGCGCGGATGGTATAGGAGCCTTTCGGTACGCCCGCAATTGAATACATCCCGTTCGCGTCCGCGGCAGCGCCGTGCGAACCGGGGAGGATGAGAATATTTGCGTTGGGTAAAGGCTTGCCTGTCGCGGCGTCAGTGACGACGCCCGAAATGGTTTGCGAAATACTGCTGGTTGCGAATATGGGAAAAATCGCAAGGGCGAGCAGCCATAAATTCCTCATGATGATCACTCCGTGATGAGGGTTCCAGGATACTCGACCCTGACGCCGTAGCGGTAGGATAAACGAAAAAACCGCAGCCCATGTAAATGCGGACGCGGTTATTGAATTCATTTTCCCACGCCGGTATTATCCGGGTCAGGTCCGACGGGTATAATCTCAGCCACCGTTTTCTCTCGGCAGCACCCCGATTGAATTACCTTAAATGTACGATCCGCCGAGGCTGAATGCAAACATTTTCATGCCCTACCATCGATTCTGACGAGGCATGCCGGCGTGCATTGCACAGTTACCGCCGTAAATCGTATTTTACCAGGATGAAACCGATGCACTCCATTCTACAACGCTCCATCGCCGCTGCCGCTATCGCCTTCGTGGTACTAGCCCTGCCGGCGCATTCTCAGGTTTATAAGCCTGATTTTATCCGCTACAAACTCGAAAACGGCTTGAACGTCGTTCTTCACCGCGATACAACGACCGGCTCTGTGTCCGTGAACACGGCGTATCTCGCCGGATCGGCGTTCGATCCGAAGGGGAAAAGCGGACTTGCGAATCTTTGCGGCAGCCTTGCCGCTCTCTCATCCAAAGGCGTGAGCTATAACGATCTTCTAAGGATCAAGTATTTCGCCGCGGCATCCATTTCGGGAATGACAAACTCGGATGCAGTGAGCATTAGTTCGACGTTCCCGCAACACTGGCTGGAAACCGCCCTTTGGGTGGAGGCGGATAGAATGCGCGGCGCGCCCGAGGGAGTAAGCGAAACGATCCTTCAATCGGTCAAGCAGAATGTCGTCCGCAAGAAACGCGGAGAGCTGCGCGATGCGCTCGCCGATATCAACGAGCGCGTCTACGCCGAGCTATATCCCGATACACACCCGTATCATAATGTTTCGGCGGGCGATACCGTCGATATAAAAAAGATCGCCATGAACGATGTACAGTCGTTCATGAAGAAGTATTTCGTGCCCGCAAACGCCAGTCTGACGCTTGCCGGGAACTTCGAGATCGAGGACGCAAAAAGTCTGATCGAGAAATATTTCGGATCGATTCCGCCGGGGAAACGACAGTCGTGGGGAAAGATACCAAAACTCACTCCGCTCGGGAAGGCGAATATCGTCAAGGAAGCCAATATCGGGTACTCGCAGATGTATCTTGTTTTTCCCACCGTCGGACGGAGGCATCCCGATGCGCCTGCGTTGCACATGCTTGCGCATGCACTGACCGGCTCGCTCAACGCGGTGCTGCAAAGCGAGGTTGCGAAGAAAAATCCCTATGTCGTCGCTGTCGAAGCGTCGCAAAATTCGCGGGAACTTGAGGGCGAATTCTGGATTACCTTCACGTGCAAGTTCGAAGCCCAGTTCCGCGATTTATACCCGATGGTTGAACGGGCGCTGAAATCCTACGCATCGGCGCAACTGTTCGAAACGGATCTTACAGAGTGCCGGAATCAGTCGTTGCTCAGTTATTCGCATGCCATGGAGCAATTGTTCGGCGTCGGAGGACGCGCGGAAACATTGAACACCGGTGCGCTGCTGAACGATTCGCCGTTGCACTCGACATCGTTGTTCGAAACGGGCTATGCGCTTCCGCCGCAGGCATTGCAAGCCGCCATCGATAAGTATCTGAGCATGAAAGATGTTCTGGTGTGTTCCGTCGTCCCGCAGGGCAAGAAAGAAAACGGCATCGTATTCCAGTAGGAACGTGGATCAACAGAGAAAAAATCTGGCAGGGCGGTTATCCCGCCCTGTTTTTGCATTCGGTCGATTTGTATTTCATGATCCGCACTGTGCCTCTATCCAGGGAAATGACGCAAATGATTGCGAACCATCAATTATTTGCCGAGTCACAAGGCTAAAACCGTTCCGCAATGGCGCCGAAGTTGCCTTCGAGAATGAAATCCCTCAGGATCCTTGTGCCTTCTTGGTGCGAGGGCAGCGGCAGCCGGATGATCGTTTCGTCGAATGGAAGCCATTCGAACTTCTGGTGTTCGTGCGATAGCAGCACCTCGGCGTTGCTTGCGGTCTCCGCTGCAAATACCGGTACAAGATTCACGGTATCGGCTACTGTATTGAAAAACGATGCAACATAGGGAAGCGCTATAAGAGAACGCGGCGCCAGACCGGTTTCCTCTTTCATCTCTCTTCGAACGGCATCTACTGCGCGTTCGTTGTTTTCGACCATTCCCGTTACGACCTGCCATAATCCGGGATATATCGTTTCGTCGTTTGCGCGCTGTAGCACGAGGTATTCGGTTTTATCGCCTATGCGGCGATAGATATGGAGCTGTATCATCGTAGACTGGATTTTCATCCTTTTTCCTTCCGGGATGATGGAATATCAATAGGGTGCTGTCAGTAGGACGTTCTGGCATAAAAAATGCGACATTTTAGCGTGATCTGACATTGTGTCTAAAATTTCAGCGCATTTGAATGAAAAAAAACGTTCATTGCACTGATAATGGATACAATCGCCGTTGGCATGTTCATTGCAGCAATGCCTGAATCTGGTAGTTCGGTTACAATGTATCGATTCCCCTGGTATCGAAAAATCGGAATAAACAGCGAAAAAAAAGGTGGAGTATGTCTGAAGAACAGTATAGAGATGAGATGATTCCGGATTCTGATCATAACCCCGGTGAACAACCGCAGCACCCCGGCGAACCGATCCCGATATTACCGCTTCGAAATGTGGTTTTCTTTCCGGGACAGATTATGCCGTTGTTCGTGGGCAGGCCCTCGTCGGTCCGTCTCATCGAGGAGGCTTATCGTCATCAAACGACGGTGCTGGTGCTGACACAAAAGGATTCGGCGGTCGATCTTCCGACGCTCTCCGATCTGTATGAAGTCGGAACCGTAGTGCGGGTGGTGAAAATCTACACCATGCCCGATGGATCGAAAAGCATTGTGGTTCAGGGCGCGCATAGAGCGAAAGTGGAGAAATTGCTGAGCGAAGACCCTTTCCTCGTAGCAACCATGCGCCGCCTCGAAGAAGAGCCCGATCCGATGCCGGGAGACGTCGAGAGTACCGCGATGGTAAACAATATCCGTATCCTCCTGAAAAAACTATCCGACATGATCGCGGATTTCAATCCCGAGCAATTAAATCTCATCATGAACACGGAAAACGTTTCGACCTTTTCGTTCCTGGTGGCATCGCTTA
>CAYPBB010000001.1:0-73333 GCA_964408855.1 uncultured Ectothiorhodospiraceae bacterium | reverse complement strand
ATATGCAGACGGCCGAGAAACAGGAGATACTTGAAACCATCAGTCTGCAGGAGCGTCTGCGCCGGGTGACGATTGCGTTGACGCGAAGCATCCAGCAGCAGGAACTTACGCAGAAGATTCAGAGCGATGTCCAGGAAACGATAAATAAAAGCCAGCGAGAATACTTCCTGCGCGAGCAGCTCCGGGCCATCAAGAAGGAACTCGGAGAAGACAACGACACGCTTGAGCTCGACGAGATGAAGGAGCGTATTGCCAAAGCCGGTATGCCCGAAGAAGTGAAGACCGTCGCGGAGAAGGAACTGAGTCGTCTACAAATGATGAATCCCGCCGCGGCGGAATACACAGTGGCGCGGACGTATCTCGATTGGCTGCTTGATATGCCCTGGTCGGTCACCACTGAAGATAATCTCGATATCAAGGAAGTACGCAAACAACTCGACGAAGATCACAGCGGGCTCGAAAAAGTAAAAAGTCGGATTCTGCAGTACCTTTCGGTGCGGAAGCTGAAAAACGACATGAAGGGACCGATCCTCTGCTTCGTGGGTCCTCCGGGAGTCGGAAAAACGTCGCTTGGGCGTTCGATAGCCGAGGCGATGGGACGGAAATACGTGCGCTTTTCGCTCGGCGGCGTGCGCGACGAAGCGGAAATCCGGGGCCATCGGCGCACGTATATCGGAGCGTTGCCGGGGCGCATTATTCAGAGCATAAAAAAGGCGGGTTCGAACAACCCGGTCATGGTTCTTGACGAGATCGACAAGGTCGGGATGGATTTCCGCGGCGATCCGTCGTCGGCACTGCTCGAAGTGCTCGATCCGGAACAGAACGGGACGTTCAGCGACCACTATCTGGAAGTGCCGTTCGATCTTTCCAAAGTGCTGTTTATTGCCACCGCGAACATGGTCGAACCGATCCCGCCGGCCCTGCGCGACCGTATGGAGATCATTGAGATTCCCAGCTATATCCTCGACGAAAAGGTCGTCATCGCCCGGAACCACCTGTTGCCCAAGCAGCTCGCAGAACACGGGATCAAGCCCGAACAGATGGATATTAGCGACGAAGTGGTCGCGGATATCATCGACCGGTATACCCGCGAACCCGGCGTGAGAACCCTCGAACGCAAACTCGCGGATATCTGCCGCGGCGTTGCGCAAACGATTGTCGAGCAGGAAGTGGACCGCGTGACGGTCGTAACCGACGATCTCCCGAAATACATCACCTCCCGGAAGTTTTTCCCGGACGTCGCCGAACGGCTGAACCGCCCCGGCATAGCCACAGGGCTTGCATGGACGCCCGTCGGCGGCGACATCCTGTTCATCGAAGCAACGAAGATGAAGGGGAAAGGCAGCCTGATCGTTACCGGTCAGCTCGGCGACGTGATGAAGGAAAGCGTCAGCGCGGCGTTGAGCTATATTTCTTCGCAGGCAAAGGAACTGGGTCTCGAGGAGAACTTCAAGGATTCGATCGATATTCACGTTCATGTACCCGCGGGAGCGATTCCAAAGGACGGTCCTTCGGCCGGCGTAACGATGCTGACAGCGCTGGTTTCCCTGTTTACCGGAAGGCTTGTGCGTAACGATCTGGCGATGACCGGCGAAATCACGCTGCGCGGGGCGGTTTTACCCATCGGGGGCGTCAAGGAAAAAGTGCTCGCCGCGCACCGCGCGGGGATCAGGCATGTGATGTTGCCGAGAAAAAACGAAGACGATGCGTTGAATGAAATCCCCGAGAAAGTAAAAAACGAAATGGAGTTCCACTTCGTCGACGAGATGATGGAAGTGCTGGAAAAGGCACTGATTCCGGCAGATACATAAATGTAAGAAGATTTCCATTGACAAAGCAATAGCTTTTTGTTATCTTTACGCGATTATAATTTTTTTTTCAATCACACCTTGGTGAAGAATGAAAAACAACGAAAAAGCAGCGGTCAAGCCAGTAAAAGTGAAACAAGCCGGTAAAGTTATCGGAATGATTATCACTGACTGCCCGATGTGCAATAACACGATCAGCTTCGATATTCAGACGTCGAAGTTCTGTCCGTATTGCAATGCGGAGGTCAGCGTGGACCTGGGCAAGGTCGAAGTTACCGTGAAGGCGCAGAAAGCCTCGACCGGGAAGTCGTCTCATGCCAAGAAAGTTGCTTAGCGTCATCGCGTACGTACATAGTTCCGAATAGAAATCAGTCCGGCATCAACGCCGGACTTTTTTTTAACCGGAGCGGCACAAGTCTGTCGGGGGAGGAGGGGGATCGTTTTGTGCATTGCTTCATGCGGGAAATGTCGCTACAATAGCATACAGTTCTGATTTCGGTCATGTCACATCCATCGCCGGATGTTCCCTTGCAGATCTGTAACCGAATCTGCAAGCATCTTCTTCACAGTATAAAGCATCCGGCTTATTAATGAAATAATTAACGTTAAGGTTTCCTATGAACGCACCTTTACAACGGGCTACAACAACATGGGATTTGCTTGCTCTTGCATGCGGTTTGTTGATTAGTATTCCTGTTGCGCAGATGCATGCACAGTGGAATTCGAATACTGAGTCCGGTACTCCTGCATGCATCATGTACGACTGGCAATCGAGCGCCTCTATTATCTCCGATGGAAGCACCGGCATTTTTGTCTTTTGGCTCGACCGTAGAAACAGACCCGGTACGTTCCGGTTCGATCTCTATGTACAACGATTCAATAGCTATGGTCTTCCGGAATGGAATAACAATGGTATCAAGCTGGCCGACTCTCTCATGCCGGGTACATTCATCATTGCTGTACCCGATAATCGCGGCGGATTCTTAATGGCATGGGAGCGCGATATCTATGGCGGTACGAACTATGCCCGTTCAATTTCCGTTCAACGCCGTAACATCTATGGAGCAATGCTCTGGGAGCTACACGAGGTACTGCCTTACAATGAACCCCGCGGCGACTACTTTGCTGCAGTTACCGACGGCGAAGGCGGGATGATCGTCGCGCAATCCTATTCATTACCTAACGGCGAGTCGGATATTTTCGCGCAACGGATCGGCGTGAACGGCGACCTTCAATGGACGCAGCCGTGTATCGCCGTATGCGATTCGCCGGGAGTGCAGCAACATCCTGTTATGTCGCCCGACGGCAACGGCGGGGCATATATTGCATGGGAAGATGATAGATCCAACACGGTCGTCCGCGAGACGTACGATATCTACGCTCAGCGCATCAACGCCGATGGAACCATGATGTGGGCGGCGGGGGGCGCGCCGGTGTGCCGTTCGATTCAAATTCAGGACGAGATCAAAATGCTCCCGTCGCAGTCAGGAGGAGTGTTTCTTGCCTGGCGGGATGAACGGCATAGCAATTTCCAGACGTTTCCGGACAGGGACGATACCACATCGGTGTATGCTCAGTGGCTCTCGCCGCAGGGAACGTGCAAATGGGATACCGCCGGAGTTTCTGTTTCGAGAGGTATGACATGGACGCCCCAAAAACCGTTCATCGTGAATGGCATTCAAATGGTCCACAATAACAACGGCGGCGCCATCATCGCATGGCTTACGTCCGATAATCGTCTTTGGATCCAAGGGATCGATTCGACCGGAGCAAGAAATATCAACTCGGGTAATGCGTTAGCCAGGCTGATCTTTTCGAATTCAGGATTCTACCGCTACGCGTTGCTTTCGGATACGCAGGGCGGCGGTTTTATTTTCTATCTCGAAAACCAGAATAACCGGTATACTCTCCTTTCATCACATATCGACGGGTCGGGGCAACTGCTATGGGATAAAAAAACCATTTGCAATTCCAATGGAATCAAGGATGTGACATTTCACACGCATCTACCCTACGCGATTCCGGATGGAAGCGGCGGCGCATTTGTCGGTTGGATGGACAGCCGCATCGATGTCGGCGATGTCTATGTCACCCGGATGAGGCCCGCCGGAATACTCTTCCCGGTAGAGATGACGTCATTCACCGCGCGGAGGATTAACCGCACCGTTTTGCTGGAATGGGAAACGCAATCGGAATCCAATAATGCAGGTTTTACGATCCAGCGATCGATAGATGGAATGGAATGGTCGACGAGGGGAGAGGTTAAAGGCGTGGGCTCCATGCAGCTTCAGCGCCGTTATGAATTCACCGATTTGCTGGGCGAACCGGATATGCCGGGAGGGGCATTGCATTACCGGCTCATTCAACGCGATTTCGACGGGGCAGAAACGATCTCGCCGTCCGTCAGAGTAGATATCGAGACGGGGAACGATAATGGCGGGATCCAATTAGATTTGTATCCGAATCCTTCGCCGGGTACTGTAGAGCTTCGGTTCCAGGTCTCCCACCCTCAGCAGGTTGTAATCAGTATCGTGAATCTCCTTGGACAAACGATATACCGTGAAACTCTGGATGCTCTCAATGAGGGAGCGAATATGCACCGGATCGAGGCATCGTTCCTCAATCCCGGTATCTATGGCGTACAGATACAAACCGCCGCCGGAATTGAAACGCGGCTCTTGGGAAAGCAATAAACCACCGAACGATTGTAACGAGCCGTCTCCGGATCGCCCGGAGGCGGCTCGTTGCCGTTATTCAGGCATTTCTCCTCCAAAATTCCGCATGGTACCGGAAATATGCACGTGAATTCGTTTCACAAGTGAGAAGCATTCACGCGAGAGTTGATATTGTTCACAGTACCGGAACGGGAACCATCAATTTTTAAGCGAAAACGCAGATTTTTGGGCAGTAATACATTTGGCACGGTTGTGGTACATATACTATGTGGCTTCGCGAGAGGCGCTGAGAAAAGAAAGAACGAATGAATGGTCATGGAGGACACAATGAAGACTAGAATTTTTATGCTGACGCTGATTGCCGTCCCGATGCTTGTAGGCTCGGCGCTTTCTCAGGAAGCTGGTTCAGGTAACACGATGACATGTACGACAGAAGACGGAATCATCACAATTCAGGGAAATTCCGTTCAGATGCGCGATTACAACATGACGATCGAGTCGGTTGAGCGCGAAGGCGTGATACGCCTGGTCGACGCAAAGAATAACACCACCGCGATTCTCGATTCGCGCGATCCGGATGGCCTCTACATCGCAATTACCGAAAACGGAACCCAGATGCAGGTTGTTGCTCCAAGACCCGGAATGGTTTTCTCGGGCACTATGGAAACAGAAAACAACGCGGCAGCCCCGGCAAACCCCGAAATGGATATCGTCCGCGAATTATCGCAGAGCTACCGCACGGCAGCCTACACAGCGGCGGTCCGGTAATAGGATCACACAGCACACACACACACACATCTTTCTATAAACACCGCATAGAATCATAGTACCTCCCTCCCTGCCTGCTTGAAGGACTTAGAGCACCCTTCAGGCAGGCGCCTTCTTTTTATACCCTCTCCGTGTATTTTCGTTCAACCCGGGTCATTGTATCATACCGGATATGAAAGCGACCGTGCCGAAGCTTCACGAGTGCGAAGCTTTCACAAGTGCGAAGCTTTCACGAGTGCGAAGCTTTCACAAGTGCGAAGCTTTCACAAGTGCGAATCCTTCACTAGGTACGGTGGTACGCATCCGAAAAGCGTGCCTGACCGGAAACAGCCCATCGCCGCAGGGACAAAAAAAGGGGCAGCGTATCGCCGCCCCTTGAATGACTCTGGGATGAGATATCAGTCGGTTTTTGTACTGTTGGAAGGCGCTGCAGTCTGATCGGGCGCAGATGAGGCGCCGCCTGCCGCCGAGGCGCCGCCTGAGGATGAATCCGGTGTGGTTGACGCAGGAGAAGACGACCCATTCGATGATGAACTCGAGGAAGCGGGAGAAGATGCAGATTTACCGTTCCCGCTACCGCCGTTGCCCTTACCGTAATCGGTGAGATAGAATCCCGATCCTTTGAATACCAGTCCAGCGCCAGCGCCGATGAGGCGTTTAAGCGTCTGTTCGCGGCATTGAGGACATTCGGTTACGGGATCGTCTTTCATCGATTGAAAGAGTTCATACGCGTATCCGCAATTGGAACATTTGTAATCATACGTCGGCATTTCTTTTCTCCTCTGTCTCCTGAAAATAGTGATGATACTTCATGGAAAACACTCTATCATTCATTTGATGTTCTGTCGCGTTACCTCGATTCGCTGCGTTTCTGCTGGAGAAACTCATTGACATTCGGAGGAACGAATTCCGAAATATCCGATCCGAGACGCAGCAATTCCCGGACAATAGAAGAGTTCAGGTAGGTGTACCGTTCGTTCGGCATGAGGAACACCGTTACAATGGAGTTTTCCAACTTCCGGTTCATCAGTCCCATCTGAAACTCGTATTCGAAATCCGAAACCGCGCGTAGCCCGCGCACGAGCGCCACGGCGCCGGTCCGGCGCGCGTACTCAACGATCAGCCCATCGAAAATATCGATCGTTACATTCGGGAGGTGGGCGACGGCGCCGCTGACGAGATCGAAGCGCTCGTTCGCCGTCAGCATAGGCGACTTGGAAGAGTTCTTCGCGATTGTCACGAATACCTGGTCGAACAGCGTGCATGCCCGTTCAAGAACATCGATATGTCCGTTCGTTACCGGGTCGAACGTTCCCGGGTAAACGGCGATTCGGTTCGCGCCGTCGTTCATGATTCCAACTCCATGATGGTGATTGCTGTGGTTCCATACGAACGCGTTTGGAGAACGCGCCACGGCAGGGGCGGGGAGAGAGCGGTTTTACCGCCGTGTTCGAAAACGAGAATCCCGCGCTCGCACAACAACGGCCGGGATGCAATAGCCGCGAGAATCTCTTCCGTTTTTTCGTATTTATACGGCGGGTCGCAGAACATGATATCGAACTTCTGCGATGCCGATCCAAGGAAGCGTTCGACAGGCGCGATGTTGACCATCGATATTCCGGCAAGTCCGAGCGACTGCAGGTTCGAGGAAATCACTCCTGCGTTGATTCTTGATTGTTCGACAAATACCGCCGACACGGCTCCGCGGCTTAATGCTTCGATTCCCAGGCTTCCGGTGCCGGCGAACAAATCGCACACAGTGGCGCCGGAAATTCCGAACGAGTGTTCCAGGATATTGAACAGCGATTCTCGGACTCTGTCTGTTGTCGGTCTGAAATCGGCATTTTTCGGGGGGATTTTTAGCAAACGCCCGCCATATGTGCCGGCGATAACTCTCATTTCAATGCGAGTATGGCTGCGCTGGCGGCGATATCGAAGGTATGCGGTGTACACCGCGAGAGATTTTCGGCGGTACGTTGATCGAGCGCGGGAGTAGCTTTCCGAGGCTCGTAGCGCCGGACAGGAATAGCGAGGATCGAGCGCAGGGCGTCGAGCGCCGGTTGCGCCGCAGCGTTCCCGTACGCAAATACCGCTTCCAGCTTAACCGTGGGCTCTCCGGCGAGGATCGCCTGTAGCAAACGAAGCGTCTGCGCGAAATAGCCTTCCTTCGCGGACACGGAAGCCTGCTTGAAGCCGCAATACCTGCCGCGGTCGTATACGCCGACCGCGCAGTGCGTTTCGAACAAACCGAAGACGGCGAAACTGTGTGCTCCGGGGTTCGGGATGAGTTCCTGAATATGGTTCTCGACGGTGAAATGCTCGACATCGATATCGGAAACCGTCAATGCCATTTGGGAGAAAACCGATTTTAGAAAAGTGCTCGTTTGTTTCGGCATTCCCGCCGCAAGGAAATAATCCGCATCTCCGGTTGAGCGGAGCAAGTGCGTCTGAACATCGATCTGCCGTTCCGAACCGTAGCCGTAAAGCGTTCGGCACTCCCAGGAAAGTTGCTCGTCACGCTGCTGATCCGAGAGGTGCGGATCGACGGGGAATGTTGCGATGATCATTGACGAGGCGGGAATGGCGATGGAAACGCGCTGAGACGCGAGCGGGCTGTTGTGGAACAACAACGTGAGATCGGTGATAAACGACTTCGCGAGTTTCCGGTTATACGGTACGTCGTGGATGATCGAGGAACCGAAATCGTATTCTGTTTTGACGGCAGAGGCGCGCGCAATGACAGAGCCGTCATTATTGGCACGGAGTTCCACAAAACGGAACTCCGTGTCTGCAATTTCAAAACCGATGTGGCTTTTAGTTGTCATTTGGGTTGAAAACGTGGAACCGGCCCAGTCTTACTGTTCCCACGATGCCTTGTTGTGTTCATCCGGATTTGTGAGCGAACTGACGTATCCGAATCCGTCCGGGCAAGTAATCTGATACCGCGGCAGGGCGGCTGTATCGTCGACGGCGAGTTCATACGGTTTGTGGCTCAACGGCGCAAAGCGCAGGGAATCGAGGTTGAACGCTTCGAGATACAACGGAGTGAACAGACTATCGCGTCTGGTAGCCGGGATCGAATCGTTGATGAAAAGGAGCAGAGAATCGATATTTGCCGTATATTTTTGGCGGGCGCTGAAATACTGCTGTTGCGCAACACGCAAGGCGCTCATTCGCGATCTGGATTCCCACTTCATGTTTTCTTTCTTCGCCATTACCTGACCTGGTTCCCAGATCACGTAAACGAGCAGGAACGATAATCCGACGATTGCTAGTATTAATGCTCCATCGATGATACCAAACGGCTGTCTGCTAGCCATGAAATCCTCCGAATTGAAATACTGTTCGTGCAGTGTGGGGACTGCAACTCTTTATTCACTAACTCTAATATACAATTTCAGACGTTCAAATTTCTTTCTTCCAATCGATTTCACCTCGAGGAGTTCCTCGGGGGAGGCGAAGCGCCCGTGCTCGGTGCGGTAATCGACGATTCGCCGGGCGATCACCGGTCCGATTCCGGGTAATTCGTCGAGTTCATCGACTCCGGCAGTGTTGATGTTCACGCGTTTCGCGGGAGCATGTCTGCTGTTCTGTCCCGCAATGGTCGTTGCCGCTGTTGTCGTAATCGCAGCATCGCATGGCAGCCCGGCTGTATCGACTGCCGACGCCAGTACGGCGAACGCTGAATCGCTTTCCCGGTAGTTGTCCCGGAACGAAGGCTGCGCCGCTCCGCCTCCGATGATGCTGTACCCGATGCCCGCAATCGCCGCGAACGCAAGAAGCAGGACCGCCTTTGCCTCGGATTCAGTGAAATCGTATGTGTGGGCTACAGCCCGTATCTTTTTCCAGATGGCGACACCTGTGTGTTAGCCGCGGGAGAATGACTGTTCAGCCTGCGAAACAGTTACGAGAAGGCGTCAAAAACCTTTCCGAAGAACCCTTTTTCCTTCGGCTTTCCGTCGGGTTTGAAGCCTTCCTGTTCCTGCATCTGTTTTAGCAGTTCCTTTTCCTTCGACGAAAGCTTTGCCGGTATGTGGATATTGACTCGGACAAATTGATCGCCCGACGAACGTTCGTTCAAGTGAGGGATGCCTTTTTCGCGAAGCCGGAGCAACTGTCCCGCCTGGGTTCCGCCTGCTACTTTCACCTTGGCCTTCCCGCGAAGGGTCGGAACTTCTACTTCGCAACCGAGAACCGCGTCTGGGTAACTGATGAAGAGGTCGAAGTAGATATCGTCGTCGTCGCGCGTGAAATGCTCGTGTTCGGCCTCCGAGATAAATACCAGCAAATCGCCTGCATTTCCGCCTTTGCGTCCGGCATTTCCCTGCCCGCGCATGGGAATGTAGTTGCCTTCGCGCACGCCGGCGGGAATGGCGACCTTCACGCTTTTTTCGCCCTGTACTCGTCCATCGCCGTGACAGGTCGGGCAGGGCTCCTTCACGACGGTTCCTTCGCCGCCGCAGTTGGTGCACGGTGCGACGTTGACAAACTGTCCGAACATCGACCGCGTCACCTGGCGGATTTCCCCGGTTCCGTTGCATGCACTGCATGTCGCGGGTGTCGTGCCGGTTTTTGCGCCCGAACCATTGCAGGTTTCGCACGCTATCTGCTTTTTTACTTTAATTGTTTTTTCGGCTCCGGAGGCGATTTCCTCGAGCGTCAGGATCAGGCGAACTTTAAGATCCGAGCCGGGTATGCCGCGCGAGCGTTTGCGTCCACCGCTACGCCCGCCGCCGAACATCTCTTCGAAGATACTCCCTCCGAACCCTCCTCCGCTGAAGATATCGCCGAAGGCGGAGAAGATATCATTGATATCGGTGAATCCCTGCTGACCGGTGCCTCTCAAGCCGTCGTGACCGAACCGGTCGTATTTACGGCGCTTGTCGTCGTTGCTCAGTACTTCATACGCCTCGGCTGCTTCCTTGAAGCTTTCCTCGGCTTCCTTGTTTCCCGGATTGCGGTCGGGATGGTATTGTAATGCCAGTTTCCGGTAGGCCTTTTTTATTTCATCCTGAGATGCATCGCGGGAAAGCCCCAGCACCTCGTAGTAATCTCGCTTCATTGTATTCCTTTATCGCAGCGTCTGCGTATGATAATCGTCATTCTGCTGCCACGGTGACCTTTGAATGACGGATCACCTTATCGTACAGCATGTATCCTTTTTCCGCCTCGTCGATAATGGCGCCGGGTTCCTTGCCGGTCTGAGGAATCTGGAGCAGGGCTTCGTGATACGCTTCGTCGAATTTCTGGCCCGCCGTCTCGATGGGTTTCAACCCGCGGCGCTCCAGCGTGGAGTAAAGTTTCGCGCGCAGGAGTTCTATTCCCTTGTAGAACGACTCGAAATCCTGATGGCTCTGTCCCGCTTGCAGCGAACGGTCGAAATCGTCGAGAACCGGGAGCAAATCGAGCAACAGCCCTTCGTTTCCGTATTTAATGAGCTGGCTTTGTTCATCGCGCGTTCTGCGCCGGAAGTTGTCGAACTCGGCAACCTGCCGAAGCAGTTTGTCGCGTACGGATGCAAGCTCCGCGCGCATTTTTTCGAGTTCCGATCCGGCGGTGCTGTCGATAATTCCTTCTGCGGTATAGGTACCTTCTTCCAAAGGCTCTCCATTCACTGCGTCGCCGGCCGGAGTGCCGGATTCGCCGGAGACCGCTTCATGTTCGTCGTTTCTGGTTGTCTCAGTCATACAGTGATCTACGGTTAGTTATACGATCTGGTTTATTGACAAAGGAGCCGGGCGACATGTTCCACGATGGAGATCATCCGCGGATAGTTCATCCGCCTCGGTCCAAAAATTCCCAGGCTGCCGACGAGAGGTCCGTACCGGTACGGGGCGGCGATGATGCTGTAATCCTGCAGCTTTTCGTCGATAATTTCGCTGCCGATTTTAATGGTGATTGAACTGCTCTCGTCTATTTCGTTGAGGATATGGATAATCAGTTTCTGGTTCTCCATGATTTCCACGATACGCCGCAACCGTTCGGGATCGCCGAATTCGGGTTGTTCCAGCATCGCCGTCATACCTTCGATGTGCAACAGTTCCGATTCGAGGTAATCGGAGAATACCTTATCCGACGATTGCATGAACACCCGTATTAATCCGCTTTCGTCTTCAGTATCCCGAACGCGTTCGGAAAGAGTTTGCCTTATTTCGCGAAGCGTAAGCCCGCTCAGCCGTTCATTGAGAAGCACTTCAAGGTTTTCGAGCTGCTGGCGCGGCACTTCGGAATGGATTTCAAGAACGATGGTCTTCACCAGACCCGAAAGAATGGAAAGAACAACGAGGATACGGTTGGATGCAACCTGAACAAGATCGAGGCGCCGGAGCTGCCCTGAACCGATTTGCGGCGCAGCGACGAGGGCCAACTGATGCGATATTTTTCCGAGCAGCCGCGTGCTTTCCCTCATCAGTTCTTCGAATCCGATGCGGTCGCGAATCGTGGACATCGACTCAAGCATCCATTTGTCGTCGTCGGTAAGCGATTCGGTATTCGCGATTTCGTCGACGTAGAAACGGTAGCCTCGGTCGGTCGGGATCCTTCCGGCGGAGGTATGCGGATGATTGATGAAGCCCTTTTCTTCAAGGTCCGCCATGACGTTCCGGATGGACGCGGCGCTCAGCGAAACAGGGCTCTGCTTGGAGAGTGTGCGCGATCCGACGGGGTTCGCAGTCAGAACATACTGTTGGATGATTTGACTGAGCACCATGCGTTCTCGGTCGTTCAAATCGTATGTATCGTTCGTCTGCATCTCTGCTTTATACTCGATTCCTTTGCATCCATATACAACGCAGGGAACGCATGCCGGAATGCCCGCCGGTACCGTTCCTCGAATCGAAAAATACGAAAGAATAGGGTGGAATGCAAGATAGCACTCTCAATTTAAGAGTGCTATCTTGCTGTCATTGCAGAAGTTACGGGAACGGGTCGGCGGAGGGGCGCCGTAGTTCAGGCGAGCTTGCCGGAAATGAACTGCGGCAGCGCTTCGATGAACTGCGATTCGCCGACAACGATATCGCATCCTGATTCCTTCGCGCGTTTGGTCAGCTCTTCATCAGCGCGCGTGAGGAAGCCGACGATCTTCAGACTTTTGGTGTGTTCATCTTTCTTCAGCTCGGCGATGGACTCGAGCGGATGCAGGCGTTCTTCGCAAAGATCGAGGATGAGCAGCGAGGCTTCCTCGCCATGTGCTTTCGAAAGCAAATCGTGCGTTGTGAATGTCGTTATTGCCGGAATGCCCAGCGACCGCGCGGTAGAGTTCACCCGCGTGGAGCGCATCAGATCAAGGATTCCGACAAGGATGGGCTTAGTCATTATATGCTACTCGACAGTGAATGGTACTTTCTGGAATGAAACCTGATTCACCATAATATCGGTAAAATACTTGCCCTTTGGAAGCGGCGCGGTTGGTGTGAACGAGAACAGCAGCCACTGTTCGGCTTCAATGGTTATCTCCGCGGAGGTAATCAGCCCGGGACCTTCGGGCGTCTCCTGATACCAGGCGATGCTGAACAATGTCGGCTGCGCAGGCTGCGCCGCGTAAACGCAAGCGTAGATCGGATCCATGTTCGCAGGAAAAACATCCGTCGGATTCAACGGCCGGTTCGCCTGGTCGGCTGCCGTAGTCATGCAGATTTCCGTGATCGGGCCGTTGGCGTATTGAGGTACAACCTTGAACGTAACATCGCGGTCATGCTTGCCGTTGAGAATGAGTTCCAACTTGTAATCGCCATACGGCCAGAGTTTTTCAGCTTTTCTCGAAAGCGAGAAGTATACGTAGGGGGCGTTCGTTATCGAGATATCGGTGGAATCGATGAACAGTTCTTCACCGGTCTCCGAAACCTGGTACCATTTCCCTGTCAGCTCGGTTCCGGACGGGGCATTATCCAACTCGACACTGACGTAAAATGTATTCTCCCATGTATAGAACGATTCGGTGGCTTTCACCGGCTTCGCCGTCTCCTCGTCGATGACGCGGGCAAGCGTCGCACTTTTAATTTTCGCCGTGCTAAAGCTGAAATTACAGGCGTTGAACGATACGGCCATCAACGACAGCGCAAGAAGCGCGCATACAGTAGCGGCTGCTTTTCTCATGGAAATCCTCCTGGTTGATTGAAGCCCTAATCTATGGAAAAGCCCGCGCCGGGACAACAGCCGGAAGAGCCGCGTACTGGTTCTTGCCGTCACGGTTTAGGGTACGTTCCGAACCGCCCGGAAATTCTGGTAGCCCGCCCGGAGTTTCTTCATTCTGGGCCACACTCCTCCGTTGTACACGACAACCAGCGCCTGCAACGAATCAACCTCCGTCGCGGTCCACCAGTAGATGGTGCGTTTGTGCATGTTCCAGAGCGGCGTTTCTTTGTCCGGCGTTACGCGATACGATGCCTTTTGACGGACGCTATCCCACACGCCTCCGGAGTTCTTCCCGTGATACGCCATCGAGCGGACCGCTTCATCAACGGTAGGCAAGCGCCAGATATGTACCGCGCTATCGAGTACTCTTGTACCGGAGCTATCCAGATGTGCGCAGATGCGCTTTGCATCGTGCCATGCTGTGCCTTTGTCGGGCCATCCGGGACCCTCCGGCGCCCACATGAGCCGTACGCCGTTGCCGTCCACAATGCGCGCACCGAAATTGCCGTCATTCATTCGTTCCGAAACGCGCGCGTAGAGGATTGTTCCCAGGACGAGTATTTGCAGGATGGGCAAACCGAGTACAAGGCTGTATGCGAGTCGGTGTTTTTCGTTTTTCCCGAACCAATACAGAAGCGCTAGACCGCACATCGGCACGACGACAAACAGGAATCCGGCGTTCATCTCGCCGAAGAGCATGTATGCACCGATCGCAAGGAGGAGATGCAAAACTGCGCCGACTTTGTTCCAGCGTATCGCAACCGCCGCGAGACCGGCGAGCGCCAACGGCACCGACAGGTATTGCCCGAACATCATCGTCAGGTTATCCCATATCGATACGAAGTACCAGCCTTCGTGGAAGTTTTCCATGATTCCCCAGAACGCCCAGAGGTTGGCGAACACCGCCGATATACTCACGGCGATCCAGAACAGTGCTTTTTGTTTTGATGTGCGCATTACTAAGACCCGAAACTATGAATGCGCCAAATTAATGAATCTGGTGCGGAATTTTTAACCGCACGAATGCATCAATGCAGCAAATGTAAGCTTGTCAACAAATGGCCAGGTATGTTTCAGCCCACTGTAGAAATTAAAAGGGCGTCCGCATGATAAGGACGCCCTTCGGAATTGAGTTTCCATTTCTCTGTCAACAGACAATGTGCATTGTATTACTGCACAATCATCATGCGATTTTGTATGTATGTACCCGCCATCATCCGGTAGACATAAACGCCGGGAGGGATCGACGCTGTAGCAAACGTAAATGTATGCGTCCCCGAACCGTATTCGCCTTCCGCAAACGCGGCCACCTTCCTGCCGTTCATATCATAGAGACAAACCGAGACGTACGACTGGCTTGGGAGAGTGACGTCTATAGAAGCACTCTGTCCCGCGTTCACAGGATTAGGATAGCTTTGGGAGAGACGAATTTCATCTGCGGACGGAGGATTCTCCTGATTCACGAGTGTTGAGTACAAAACAACCTGTATTGTCGATTGACCAAGAGAGTTCGTTTGAAACGAGTATCGCGCCGATTTGCTGCCAGCAACAAGCGGCGAGTAGCGGATGCGAACAACGGTACTATCGCCTATTGGTACGAGACTGTTCGCGGCTTGCACTATAGAGAATTCGGCGGCGTCCGTTCCGGATAATGTTTCACCACTTATTTGCAAGCCGGCGTTGCCGGTGTTGCGTATGGTGAGCTCTTCTTCAGTTGATGTCGATACCGGAACATTGACAAAGCCCAGCGAGGTTTTGCTCAATTTAACAACGGGGCTTGGAGCAACGCCCGAACCGTTAAGAAATACGCGTTGGGAATCTGCGTTCGTTTGTATTTTGAAATAACACGATTTGTGACCTCCCGTCGTAGGCGAGAATCGAATGCGAATAGTGTCTGTTCTATTCGGCGGTATCAAGCTATCTGCAAATTGCAGAATCGAGAACTCTGTAGGAAAGGATCCTTCCAAAAACTGGTTGTAGATCCGGAGATCGCCGCCGCCGGTATTTTTAATTGTAAACACTTCCTCCGACGATGAAGATAGTAGTGTGTTTGGGAATGTGATCGAGGTTTTGCTCAAGTACACGCGAGGTGTCGTCAATTTAATGTAACCATATAACGCCACTGCTTTGCCGCCTATATTTGTATGAACAACATACGTCGCTGTCGGCGATCCAGTCCCATACGGGGCAAATCGAATACGGGCGTGTGAACTATCTCCGGGTGCGATAAGAGTATCAGATGCTTCGATGATCGTAAACATTGATTTCGAACTACCCTGTATCTCTTGTGAGAGAATCCTGAGGTCTGCGTCGCCTGCATTCGTAAGTAATAGCACCCTGTCAGATGTTGAATCGACCGGTATAGTACCGAAAGAGAGAGAGTATTTCATTACCAGAAAAGGACTTGGTGCAATGCCGAATAGCAGTACCTGATAATTTCCGGCACTTGTTTGGATACCGTAGATAGCCGATTTACCTCCAGGCAATGTAGGTGTGTACCTGATACGAATCATCGAGCTGTCGCCTGCAGGAATAGAGTTGGAAATCGCTTGTATTATAGAAAAATGCGCCGGATCGTTACCCGAGATCGATTCGCTGTTTATTTGAATAGCGCTGCTGCTGACATTTTTTACGACGAGATCCTGCTCCACTGAAGTGTTCATCGGTGTTTTGCCGAAATCAATCGTAGTTTTATCCAGCGTCAATGCGAGACTGTTTGCATAACCTGCGCCCGATAATCGAACATCGATCGTTGATTGCCCCTGGGCATCGCTATAAATCTGGTACGTTCCACTAAAGGTACCTACGCTGGATGGACTGAATCGGATTTTTGCCGTTACTGATGTACCGGCGGGTATCCAGAAGTAGGCCGCTTCCTCTAATGCAAAACCTGAGCCGTCCACGGTTTGCCGGTAGATTTGCGTCGGGGCTGATCCAGTGTTCGAAATGACGACATCCTGCACAATGGAAGTGCCTGTTTGTACAAGTCCGAAATCCAAAAGCAGCGTATTTGTTTCAATTCGAGCCGGCGATACAGCTTTTCCATAGAGGTTGACGCGAACAACAGGATGAGCGCTATCGTTTGAAGTAAAATCCAGCGAGGCATGCTTTTCGCCGACAGTCAGCGGAGCGAGTTTGATAGTAAAACCATCGGTTTCTCCGATCAGCAGCGTATCGGCGCAACGCTTAGTAATCGAAAAATCATTCGCGTCAGGCCCGCTAATTGTTGGTGTACCAAGAATTAATGGGGCGCTTCCTTGATTTGTCAGTGTGAATCCACTAATGCCGTACTGATTAATGAGGACTGAACCAAACGCAAGATTGGTTGTGTCGAGCGCAAGTCCAGGCGTAGGATGAATTACGAATGGCATAGTGGATGAATACAGTCCGTCACTAGTTGCCAAGTAAACGACATCGTCGACGTCGATATACATGCGATAGCAAATTGTATTGCCCAAATTGCCCGTAGTCGCGCTGAAGGTTCTGCCGCTGTCTATCGAGATGAAAAAGCCTTCAAAGTTCGATGTAAGACTCGATCGCGGCTCGGTCGTAATACACATGATGCCTGTCTTGGTCCATTTAATATCGGTAATGCGCTCCACATAGTCGGGAAGGGTTGTCGTGACCCACGTGGCGCCTTTGTCGCTCGATTCATACAGGTTCGAAGTGCCGGGCAGATAGATGTGTCCATTTGGCGAAATGTAAAGACGAATAGGGTATTCAGGTATTGTGCGCGTTAGCCATGTATTGCCGTCATCAGTGGAGATATCCAGTTGATATGGATATCGAATGATGTAGAGTGCATCATTGAGGTCGATGGCGAATGATTCGATTGCATGAACAGAATCAATCGAAGTCCAACTGTTTCCATTATCAGTCGAACGGTAGATGCCTCGCGAATAGTAATACCCAGAGCTATCTATCACGGTTGTGCCATACAGCCATCCCTTGTGATTCGAAAATAGATTGTAGAAACAATGTTTGTTTGCCGGTATATTTACGGTATCCCATGAGTTGCCTTCATCTGATGATCGCATCAGTTTGTTTGAACTCGGAATAAATATCATACTATCAATTCCAAATGCGATATAGTTTTGTACCTCGTAGTTATGGTACGGGGCGGACAACGGGAGCCATCCTGATCCGTCGCGATTGCATGTAAATCTATATGTTGGCGTGGCGACCAAAAAGGAATTCGGCGATAGTGGACTCATCGAAACACATGCTTCAGGCTCGCCCATCTCTTCGAATGTACGTATCCATGTTGTTGAACCGTCGTAGATATATAAGCCATGCGATGTCCCGACGTAAATCTTCCCTGCATCGTTGGTCGCGATGCAGAAAATGGAAGTATCTACCGATGGCGACGTTGGCGATGGCAGCGCCGGTATTTTCTGCCAGCTCTCGCCGTAATCCGTCGATTTGGATACGCCTTCCTTTGTCAATCCAACATAAATACAACTATCGCCAAAGCTCGCAAATCCGGACATAGGCAAGTATTGACCAGGAGTATTGAAGGGAGAACTGCACGCCTGCCAACTGTTGCCGCCATCCTTCGATACGTAAATCTGACTTTGCGGCAAAGTGTCGTTAAATGTATATATATAGATCATATTGTTGTTTGCAATGTATAATTGATCTATAAAATTAATGCTTGGTAACTGCATCTGTTCCCATGAGGTTCCAAGATTTGTCGTTTTATAGAATTTTTGGAATAATGTTACTATATATAGAGAGCCGTTGTTATCGATATCCATCAGATAGATGTTGGTCGCATTCGGGATCGGCGACCAATGAGAGCCGCGATCGGTGGAATATACGCATTGGTTTATAGAACTGGCATAAATGATCCCAGCGCTCTCTCGGATGGCGAAAAATCCCGGCATATTGCTCTTTGTGTCCCATGAAGATCCGTTGTCGGTGGATCTGTATAAGGTCGATGAATCGCCGATATAGATAACACCAGTACTGTCGATGAATATTTTTCCTACGATGCTGTTAGGAAACCGTTTTACTATGTTCCATGTGCTGCCATTATCAGTCGATCGCACGACCGTATAAGAAAAAATGTTTGGCGGCTTGTTCGCCATTGAAACAGCAAAGATGTCCCCATTGGGTGCGATAGACACATCGGAAACATTGGAACCCTTGTGACTTCCAAGATACTCCCACTGTACCTGTGAGTAAGATAGAAACGAGCAATACAGGAGCAAAAACGTTGAAATAACGATGATTTGAAAGGTTTTCATAACATACTCCGAAGAAAGCAAGGAACGATTAAAGTCTTCATCAATGAAAGGAAATCGGAAGACAAAAGAAAGACAATTCCGAATCCCCAAAAGCTACATTGATGCGAAACGAAAGCGCCCTCTTTCGAGAGCGCTTTGCGGGAGGGGATATACCTAAAACAAAAAGGGCGTCCGCCTCAGGCGGACACCCTTCGAATAACCATGGAGTGGTTTAATAGTCCATACCGCCCATACCGCCCATACCGCCTGGCATTGCGGGCATGTCCTTCTTCTCTTCCGGCTCTTCCACAATCGTGCATTCGCTGGTGATGAGAAGCGAGGAAACGGAGGCTGCGTTTTCGAGGGCAATGCGCGCCACCTTCGTCGGATCGATCACGCCGGCTGCCATCAGGTTTTCGAACACTTCGGTCGAAGCGTTGAACCCGTAGTCGGCCTTGCCGTCTTTCACTTTCTGAACAATCACCGCGCCTTCGAGACCGGCGTTGTTCACGATCTGACGGATAGGCTCTTCGAGCGCCTTGCGGATGATTTCCACGCCGACTTCCTGATCGCGGTTGGCGACCTTCAAGCCTTCGAGGCCCTTCAGCGCGCGGAGAAGTGCAACGCCGCCGCCCGGTACGATACCTTCTTCCACCGCTGCGCGGGTGGCATGGAGGGCGTCTTCAACGCGGGCTTTCTTTTCCTTCATTTCCACTTCGGTCGATGCGCCGATCTTCAGCACTGCAACGCCGCCGCTGAGCTTGGCAAGACGTTCCTGGAGCTTTTCGCGATCATAGTCGGAGGTGGTGTTTTCAATCTGCGCCTTGATTTCGTTGATGCGCTTCTTGATGTCTTCGCTGTCGCCTGCGCCTTCAACAATCGTGGTGTTGTCCTTGTCGATCTCCACCTTCTTGGCGGTGCCGAGGTATTGAAGCGTGGCATTCTCGAGCTTGTAGCCCTTTTCCTCGCTGATCACGGTGCCCTTGGTCAGCACGGCGATATCTTCGAGCATTGCCTTGCGGCGGTCGCCGAATCCCGGAGCCTTCACGGCTGCGACGCGGAGCGTTCCGCGGAGCTTGTTTACCACCAATGTCGCAAGCGCTTCGCCTTCGATGTCTTCGGAGATGATGAGGATGCAACGACCCTGCTGGGCGACCTTCTCGAGAATCGGAAGGAGATCCTTCATGCTGCTGATCTTCTTGTCGTGGATCAGGATGAGGGGATCTTCGAGGACGGTCTTCATCGAATCCGGGTCGGTGATGAAGTACGGGCTGAGGTAGCCGCGGTCGAACTGCATACCTTCGACGACGTCGAGGAGGGTATCGGTGCCTTTGGCTTCTTCAACCGTGATGACGCCGTCTTTACCGACCTTATCCATCGCGTCGCTGATAAGCTGACCGATGGTCATGTCGTTGTTGGCGGAGATGGCGCCGACATTCGCGATTTCCTGCTTGTCGCTGATTTCGCGGCTCATGCTCTTCAGCTCTGCGACGACGGCGGTTACTGCCGCGTCGATGCCGCGCTTGATATCCATCGGATTCGCGCCGGCGGTCACGTTCTTGAGACCTTCGCGGATGATTGCCTGTGCAAGTACGGTGGCGGTGGTGGTGCCGTCGCCGGCAACGTCGCTCGTCTTCGAGGCGACTTCCTTCACCATCTGCGCGCCCATGTTTTCGATGGGATCGGAGAGTTCGATTTCCTTTGCAACGGTGACGCCGTCTTTGGTCACGGTCGGCGCGCCGAATTTCTTATCGATGATAACGTTTCTTCCTTTGGGACCGAGCGTAACCTTTACGGCGTTCGCGAGCTTGTCGACGCCTTTCTTGAGGCTGGTTCTGGCATCGGCTTCATAGGTGATGCGTTTTGCTGCCATTATTCAATTGCTCCTGTATTAGAATTATATCTGTTCAAACTTCGTGAGTATTATTGCCGCCCGGCGGTGAGCCGGGAATGTGCATTAACCGACGATTGCGAAGAGGTCGCTTTCGCGCATGATGAGATAGTCTTCGCCGCCGACGTTCACTTCGGTGCCGCTGTATTTTCCGTAGAGCACCTTATCGCCGGGCTTCACTTCCATAGCGATGAGCTTGCCGTCATCGGACTTCTTGCCGGGACCGACGGCGATGATTTCGCCCTGCATGGGCTTTTCTTTTGCCGTATCGGGGATGAAGAGACCGCCTGCGGTTTTTTCTTCCGCTTCCAGCGGACGCACGACAATGCGGTCAGCGAGGGGTTTCAGGTTCATTGCCATTCTGGACATTCCTCCAAAAATTGGGTGTTTGGTATTGTTATGAGGTCTTGATGAATTCAATGCGACGTAACTGTTAGCACTCTGCTTCAAAGAGTGCTAACAAAAATAGTGAAGCGGAGGTTTCATGTCAAGTATTTGTATCTGAAATTTCGATGCCTGGCGCCCGCAAATCGAACACATGGTGAAAAATACCGCCTTCCCTGTATTGCCGTTGCTGCATCTGGTCTCTACCTTGAACTTTTATGGTGTTCGTAACTGCGCGGTGTTTGCCGCTATACGCAGACGCCGCTCGCAGATCTTCATGTTCAGGGATAAACACAGAGGTGAAGAAATGGGAATCGAACCCCAACCAAAAGTGCTCATCGTCACGGGTATGTACCCGTCCGAAGCCAACCCATTTAATGGGATCGCGGTGAAGCTCCAGCGCGACTCCCTCGCCGATTCGGGAATCACCGTCGATGTCGTGTATTTCGAAACCCACGATCTGTTGTCAATCCTCTCATCGGCTCGTTCAATCAGGAAAATCGCAAGAGAGGGTGGGTACAATATTGTTCATGCACACTATGGGATAAAAGCTGCCTTGCTGGCATATCTTGTCCCGCTTCCTCATGTCGTTACGTTTCATGGGGAGGATATTTACGGCTACCCGGTGAAACTGGGCGAGCGCGTCCTCTATACGTTAGCCTGTAACTGTGCTGCATTCATTGACAGACACTTCTCATTGTTGTTGGATGCAGTCATCGTTATGTCGCCTCACATGAAGGGGTTACTGCCCCGGCGGGCGGCGGAGAAAACCTCGGTTATTGCTATGGGCGTAGATATACACGCGTTCCATCCTATGTCCAGAGCACAAGCCCGGGCAATCCTGGGCTGGGGCAGCGAATCAGTAATTCTCTTTTCCCATCACTTCAACGAGTACCGGAAACGATTCGATCTTGCCGAAAAAACCATGAGCCATGTTAACGAGTCGCTCCCGGATGCCCGCTTGCAGTTACTGCGCAATATTCCGCACGCTCAGATGCCTCTAGTGATGGCCGCCGCCGATTGCCTGATGGTGACATCGGACAGGGAAGGATCGCCGAACGTGGTGCGCGAAGCCATTGCCTCGGGACTTCCCATTGTTTCGGTAGACGTGGGCGATATCGCAGAACTCCTTCCGGCCTTTCCCGGAAGCGGGTACATCGTTCCGCGCAAACCGTCTCAAATTGCGGAAGCTGTTCTTCATGTGCTGTCGCAACGCACCAACAATCATGTGTTACGCTACTCTGTTGAGCCGCTTTCGCTGGAATCGATTGCCGCTAAAGTGCGTGCGGTGTATTCATCGGCTCTCATGCACAAACACGGCCATCATTTGCGGTACGCAATTGCGCATTGAACTCCCCAAAATTGTACACAACTTCTGCGCGCCGGTTGTATGTTACCGGCGCGTTGCATCGTGTTTACCATTGCGTTAATTGCGGAAATGCGTATTCCCTTTGCATCCTGTGACATCTATATTGGCAGCGGTTTGGAACCGATGTACCACATGCCGACAAAGAGAGAACGCGATGTTCAGGTTATTGGCAATGATCGTTGCAATGATGATGTGCTCAGCTTCCGCATACGCGCAAATATGGATCTGGATGAACGGAGGCGACCAGGTAAATCAACTTGGCATCTATGGCACGAAGGGAATAGCGAATTCAGCGAATACTCCCGGCGCGCGGGAAGAGGCAATTTCATGGACAGCAGACGACGGTCGCCTGTACCTGTTCGGTGGATGGGGATACGATAACGGAGGCAATCTTGGCTACCTTAACGATCTCTGGCAGTACGACACTGCTTCCGGATACTGGACGTGGATCTCCGGATCTTCGGGCAGAAATCCTGCAGGAGCGTATGGAACGAAAGGCTCGCCATCGGTGTCGAACTATCCGGGAGGGAGAAAGAGCGGTGTTGCCTGGTACGGCGGGAACGGTTACGTGTATCTGTTCGGCGGAGAAGGGCGCGATGCAGCCGGAGCTTCAGGCCGTTTGAACGACCTCTGGCGCTTTACTATTTCAACGGGAGAATGGACATGGCTTTCCGGTTCGGACAGCGTGAATCATGTAGGCAGGTATTTTGTAAAGGGCGTCGCAAATGCAGTTACAGTTCCCGGCGCGAGGCGTGCATCGGTAGGGTGGAATTCGCAATCCGGTAAACTATACCTTTTCGGCGGGAGCGGGCGCGATACGTCGGGAGCCATCGGTTGGATGAACGACCTTTGGGTTTTCGATATCGCATCCAATCAATGGAAATGGCTTTCGGGTTCGAAGATGATCGACGAATCAGGGAGTTACGGAGTGCGCGGAACGCCGTCGGCGGCGAATGTACCTGGCGCGCGAGAAGGCGCATCGGGGGCGGCTGTAGGTGGATCGTATTACCTCTTCGGCGGATTCGGACGCGATGAAACGGGCTATGGCGCGTACATGAACGATTTGTGGTTGTACGATACGCTCACTGGATATTGGACGTGGCTGTCGGGGTCCGAGCTAAGTCCGCAATTCCCTGTCTATGGAAGGAAGGGACTTGAGACAGGCAGCAATGTACCCGGATGCCGTCTCGAATGCGCAGGGTTGTATCCCGGCGATAGTTGTCTGTACATTTTTGGCGGTCCTTCGGCGGACGCTATCGGCAATTACGGCTCGTTCAACGATTTGTGGAGGTACAATCTGAGAACCGGAAACTGGACATGGCTTTCCGGCTTGGAAACGCCGTACCAATTCGGAAATTATCTGGTCCGCACCAAACGCGCTATCCAGAACATCCCCGGCGCGCGCTCGGCGCCTTCCGCCTGGACATTCGGCGACAGCGCTTTATATATCTTTGGAGGATACGGGTATATGTCCAATGGCAGCGACGGACGATTGAATGATTTGTGGAAAATACATATAAACACAAGTGCTGCTCACGATACGCTTTGGGCGGGGTGGCAGCTTGTTTCACCTCCGCTGGTACAGTTCGATATGACTGCCCGCGGATTGTACGGAGATGATATGCCGTTCCCTCCGTCGATGTATGCATATTCCGGAGGCGCATACAGTTCAACCGATACGCTAATTTCCGGACGCGGCTACTGGGCGTATCAGAGTGCAAACGCCGCGGTCGACGCCGCCGGCTCGTCTCCGGATACCGCAGCCATCCCGCTTACCTCGGGCTGGAATCTTACCGGCAATCCGTTCGATATTCCCTGCGTTATCCCAACAATGATCCGGTTTGTGCGGGGCGCGGAAACGAAAACCCTCGCCGAAGCGTCGATGGCGGGATGGTTCTCAACCGGTTTCTTTGGTTTCAATGGTTCAGCCTATACACTCGCTGCATCCTCATTGGAGGTATGGAACGGATACTGGATTAACGCCGCGCTTCCGGGGATTACTATGCTGTTTTCGCGAACGCCGTTTTAGCCGGAGCTTCCCGGTTTATTTCCGCAACGCACGATCATGCGCGGCGCAATGCCGGTGGAGTGGCTGGATAAATCGTGCAATTGCGATACGGCGACGCTTCGCCTACAGCAGCTCCCTCGCCGCACGAATTGGGTCTTCGAGATCGAAATGAATGAGTGCGAGTTCATGCCCGTCATGGCAGGCGGAGAACGAAAACGTATCGCCGATCACTTCCCGCCAGCAGCCGGTGATGCGCACGGTCTCATGAATATGTCCGTGCAGCGTCAGCCAGGGTTGCTTTCTTTCGATGAACCGCCGCACGGCGATGCTGCCTACATGAACGTCGAGAGGGACATGGTCGATCATTTTTCCGTCGAGGGCGGCGCGGTCGAGATTCGTGTTGTATGGGGGTGTGTGGAAGAGCATAACCGCCGTGCGCAAGTCGTCGCTTCCTGCCAGCTTTGTCAGATCGTCCTGAATCGTGCCGTAGCGCGCCGACTCCTTGAGTTCGGGCGTGGAATGCCAGCCTTCATCGGGAGGCACGCAGCCGGGATCGACATACCGGCTGACATCGTACCGCTCCCAATCCTTAGAAAGAAACGGCGTCGGCGGGACGCAGGCGTAGCCGTAGATCGTGAACCTCCCGAACAGTGTTGCCTTGTTGTGTATGTATTCCCAAAGCCCGAGTCCCTCTGCCAGACGCAGATTTTTTTCCGCCAGGCGGTTGTCGTCGTTGCCGAGAATCAGGAAAATGCGGGGATACTTCGCTCCCATTTTCCGGCGGATTTGGGACAGCCGGAAGATGAGAAAATCGTTCAGGAAATTGTCGTGGTACGGCTCGCTGCGCAGCACATGCTTGAGTCCCGAGGGCAGCAGATCGCCGCCAAGAAATACCGCCGCAGGCTGATGCTGCAGGATAGCGGCAAACAGCTTTTCGTACCGGTCTTCATGACCATGCAGGTCGGCGGCAAAGAGGCAGGGCGTCATGGGCTACGTTCCGTGTTAAGTCATTAAAATAAGAAGGATGGAGGAAAGATTGAAGTAAAAAGGGGTAAGGGGTAAGGGGTAAATCTGTTTCCGCAAGCCCTCCACCATTCGGCTGCCTTTTCGCCAGCCTTTTCGGCTGCTTTTTCGCCAGCCTTTTCGGCTGCTTTTTCGCCAGCCTTTTCGGCTGCCTTTTCGCCAGCCTTTTCGGCTGCCTTTCGGTTTGTTGCGGTTCTTCATAGATTTACCGGTGCATTCCGCCTGGGGGCGCCGGGCGGTGCGTATCGTAATGCGGAGATCCCTGATGAAATCGATTCTTCTTTCCTTCGTGCTTTTTGCCGTTCCGTTGGTTGCCTTTGCGCAGGATACAACCGGCGCAGGAATGTACCTGTATTACCACGATACGAAGCTCTTCCATACCAACACCGGCATTATGGCGAATCAGTCCAATTACGCCATAAGCCTGTACCGCGACGAAGCGCTGATGCTCTCGAATGCTATCAACTTTCCGGGTTACGGTGCGGCAAAAATGGATTTTAGCGTAAACGGCACGACAGCGATTCAGCGGTTCGGTGTTCAGGAAGGCTTGTACCAGCAGGGGAACATGTTCGCCGCCGTAACGGGATTGTACACCCACCTGAAATACGACAACGGGAATTTCGTGCTGGTGCGGAAACCAAGCGAGGATGGCGGCGGCTGGGATCTATATCGTCCCGATTCAAGCGAACATCTTTATTTACTCGATGTGGAAACCTGTTACTTGGTAACCAGCAAGTTTTTGCTTGCGCTGAATGCCGGTGTAATCCGGCAGGATTTCGAAGGGACTCACTATCCCGTGCAGATAGGCGCGGGATTCCTCATTCGTCCGGTGAATTTCATTCAGGCGAAGGCTGAATATGTGGGGTATACTGAGCAGTATGGCTCACTGCGTAATAAAATGTATCTGGGCATAAGCTTGATGAGCTTCTTCGCCAGCTTTGACCTTGGCTATATGTTCATAAAAGAAAAGGAAGGAATGGGGCTGAAACAGGGCCTGGCGGTAGCAGTGGCAGCGTATTTCTGAGCTACTAAAAACGAGATCCTGAGTCCCCATCGCATTTCGCCTGCGGCTCAATACTCAGGGTCTCAGGATGACGGTATGGAATGATTACGTAGTTCAGCCGGAATTCTTGTCCCCTCTTGGAGTCCGTCAAAGCCGGACGGCAAGGTCGAAGATCCGGCTTTGACGGAGGGGGATACAGGGGGAATTCTTACCAGTTCTCGGCAAGCATTTCAAAATGATCGCGCGGATGGGCGCAGGCGGGACATGCCGCCGGGGCTTCTTCGCCTTCATGGATATATCCGCAGTTACGGCAGCGCCACGTCACCTTTTCCTTCTTCTTGAAGACCGTGCCGTCTTCGATATTCTTCAGCAGGCCGAGGTAGCGGCGTTCGTGCTGTTTCTCCGCTACGGAGATGTATTCGAACAGCTTCGCAATTGCCGGGAATCCTTCTTCGCGCGCCTTTTCGGCGAATGCAGGATACGCCTCTGTCCATTCCTCGTGTTCGCCCATGGCGGCTGCCTTGAGGTTTTCGGCGGTCGTGCCGATAACTCCCGCCGGGAAGGTGGCGGTTATCTCCAGATCGCCGCCCTGCAGGTACGAGAAGAAACGCTTCGCGTGTTCCGATTCCTGATCGGCGGTTTCTTTGAATACATCCGCAATCTGGACGTATCCTTCCTTCTTCGCGACCGATGCGAAGTACGTGTAGCGGTTGCGCGCCTGCGATTCGCCGGCGAATGCTATCATGAGATTCTTTTCGGTTTCGGTTCCTTTGAGTTCTGCCATTGTCAGGTTCTCCGATGTATGGTTAAGAAAATTGGGTGCGCTGATGGACGAGGGGCGCCGTCTTCGGCATTGCTCGTACGTATTGGTACGGCTTTTCGCCGGAAAAACCAAACAGAAGACAATTCAGTCTTAATAAGACTTCATATTTCCCCCTAAATCCAGTATTATTAGCGGTATTTGAATCCTTTTCCCGACCGAAGGCAGTTTCATGAACACAGGTATCAGGCTTCGCGCACTCGTCCTCTCCGGCTTCTTTGTTGTCCCCGCTCTTGCGTTTGCACAGACCGCAGGCGATTGGACGACTCCATTTGAATCGTACCGCGGTATGCGCACCGCAACGCTCGACGATACGTACAATTATCTTAATAGAATTGTGCAGTTCGCCGGAAAGAAGGGCGCCGCGCGATCGGCTTCGTTCGAATACGGCGTTTCACCGCAGGGACGGAAGTTGATCGCATATTTCTACTCGAAATCCGGAGCGCTTGCACCCGAAACCGCCGCAAAGTCTCAGTTGCCTCTGGTACTCATCCAGGGCGGAATTCATTCCGGCGAGATCGACGGGAAGGATGCGGGAATGTTGCTTGCGCGCGAGATGGTCGTTACCGGCTCGCTCGCAAACCTGCTGGATAAATGCAACGTCGTGTTTCTGCCGGTGTTCAATATCGACGGGCACGAACGCATCAGCAAGTATAACCGCATCAATCAGGACGGTCCCGAGGAAATGGGCTGGCGCACGACGGCGCAGAACCTGAATCTGAACCGCGATTACCTGAAGGCCGACGCCCCGGAAATGCGCGCATGGCTCTCGATTGTCAACGCCGCTAACCCGGATATCATTGTCGACTGCCATGTTACCGACGGGATGGATTTTCAGTACAACACGACGTATTCCATGGAGATGTTCGGAAACGCGCCTTCTCAGATTGTGGAATGGCAGAAAGGGCTTGAACGCAGCATGGCGGACGGTATGTCCGCCCAGGGCGATCCGATTTTTACGTATGTGATTCCGCGCGAATGGACCAATATTCAAAGCGGACTTCGGGCATACGCCGCCCCTCCGCGATTCAGCACCGGATACGCCGCCGTCCGCAACCGGGTTGGTCTGCTCGTGGAAACCCATAGTCTGAAGCCGTTCAAAACGCGCGTGGAATCGACCTACCGGCTGCTTATCGAAGTATTGAAATATGCGAATGCCCACGGCGCCGAACTGAAGCGCGCCGTAGCCAAAGCGGAAAAGGAAACCGCGACGTTGTGTGATTCGAAAGCGGACACAGCGGATTACCCGGTAAAATTCGTGCCGGGCGAGAAAACGACGATAGTTGAATTTCTCGGTTACGAATCGAAACGAGTGGAGAATACCCTCTCAGGCGGGACATACCCGAAATGGGATCATACGAAACTGGTAAAAATGACCGTACCATATTACAGCGAGGTGCTTCCCTCTGCATTCGTGCGGGTTCCGAGATACTACTTGATTCCAACCGAATGGACCTGCGCCGTCGATGTACTGAAAGCGCACGGCGTGAAAATGGCGCGGTTGAAAAACGACGAAACCCTCCGTGTCAACAGGTACCGGTTCACAAACGTGAAATTCCGGGATCAGCCGTATGAAGGACGGCACACTGTAAGCTACACTGCCTCCGATACGTTGGAGGAGGCGATAATCCCAGCCGGGACATGGGTTATCGATACCAGGCAGCCGCTTGGGAAAATTGCCGTGCATCTACTGGACCCGAATGCGCCCGATAGTTTTATGTCGTGGGGATTTTTTAGTTCGATATTCGAGCAGAAGGAATACTTCGAAGAATATGCCATGGCTCCGATAGCCGATGAAATGGCGGCGAAGAACCCCGCGCTCAGGGAGGAATTGAAAAAGCTGGTAATGGCCGATACGGCGTTTGCGAAGGATACCTACCGGAGGCTTCAGTTCTTCTATGAACGGTCGCCGTGGTGGGATGTTCGCAAGAACGCCGACCCCATTGCGCGTATATACTCGGCGGTAACGCTTGCCGTCGTCGAAGAAAAACCAGCACCCGCAACGAAGACAAAAAAAGGATCGAAACGATGAACCGATTGGTACAAGCGGGGACACTCGCCGCGCTGACACTGCTTTGCGTCACCGCTTCCGCACAGAACCGGCATTGGACGATGGCTGAGATAATAAAGATGAAGGAAGCTTCGTCTCCGGTAATTTCTCCCGATGGGAAATACGTCGCGTTCACGGTAAAGCAGCCGGACGTACAGAACAGCAAATGGAATACGCAGATCTGGCTTGCCGCCACCGATGGAAGCATGATACGGCAAATGACAACATCGGCGGCGTCGTGTACCCAGCCCGGATGGTCGCCCGATTCGAAACGGATCACATTCATTTCGCGGCGCGAACATCTTGATAAAGACCTGGCAAAGCAAGCCGGGACGCCGCAGTTGTTCGCCATTCCGGTGGACGGCGGCGAAGCCCAGGCGCTCACATCGCTTGAAGAAGGCGTTGACGAGTATTGCTGGTCGAAGGACGGAAAGTATATCGCAATCCTGAACGAAGAGCCGTTGCCTGAAGAAGCCGAAGCGGAAATGAAGCGCCGGGCGGATAAACGGATCGACGCTATTGTCGCATCGGATCCGAAACCGGGAAAAGCGATTTGGATTCTCGATATCGCATCGGGCGAGGCGAAGAAATTGAAGGCTGTCGATGCAGGCGTCGCGGAGATGGATTTCGCTCCGGACGGTAGGACGATTGTATATCAGACAAATTATACGGGCGAATATAACGACGAACAGAAATTCGATATCTGGACGATCGATATGGACGGCAAACAGAAACAACTTACATCGGAAGCCGGCCCGGAGACGTCGCCGAAGTATTCCCCCGACGGAAATTATATCGCCTATAAAACCCAGACCGTACCCGATATCGAATTCGCGGAGACCGACCTCTGTTATATGAAATCCGATGGCACGGAGAAAACGAATCTTACGCAGTATTTCGATTATAGCATCGGCGGATACGTGTGGTACCGCAACAGCGCGAGCGTCATTCTCCTGACGAATGAGCTGACTTACAACGGGCTGTATATGGTAAAGCGTGCGGGCGGGAAGTGGATTCCACTGGTCATGGATTTGATGCCGATGACGAGTCTGACAACTTCGTTGAACGGAACCTTTGCGTTTACACTCGAAGGACAGGAGATGCTCAGAGAGGTCGCGACGTACTTCAGTTCCGAGCCGGGGACGCTGCCCGCGGAACGGAAAACGCTGACATCCTTCACCTCGCAATTGCAGGGATTGCCGCTTGGCAAGCAAGAGGTAATCAAAGTCCCTTCGCGCGATGGTAAGTTCACCATCGATGCAATCCTGATTAAGCCTGTAGATTACGAGGAGGGGAAATCGTACCCGCTGTTGCTGGCGTACCACGGCGGACCCTTCGGTAATTTCGTGAACAAGCGGATGCAGTCGTATCCGACGAATATTCTGGCTGAGAAAGGCGTGATGATTGTTATGCCAAACGTGCGCGGCAGCTCCGGCTATACCGATGTCTTCGGCAAGGCAAACCGCTACGATCTCGGCGGAGGCGATTATCACGACGCGATGGATGTAGTGAACTACCTCATCGCTGCTGGCATGGCGGATAGCTCGCGGATGGGCGTCATGGGCGGCAGCTACGGCGGCTACATGACGAACTGGACGATCTCGCAAACGCAGCGGTTTAAAGCGGCGGTGTCGCTGTACGGTATTTTCAGTTGGTTCACCGACTGGAGCAACAGTTGGCAGCCGGTGTTCGAGCAGATGTACTTCGGCTATAATTATTGGGAAAAGCCGATAGACATGAACAGCCTGTGGGTGAACCGCGCTCCGCAGACCTTCGTGCAGAATATCGTTACGCCGACGTTGATATTGCACGGAACCGAAGATGTGTACACAAACCTCGCGAATTCCCGCGAGATGTATGCCGCGCTAAAAGGGCTCGGCAGGACGGTGGAGTTCGTGACCTACCCGCGCGCGGAGCACGGATTGCGCACGGAACCCAATCAGTTCATCGCTGCCATGGACCGCGCGGTTGAGTGGCTTGTGAAGTACATGGATGTGGAATAAACGGGGACGGCCCGTGCCTGAAATACGTTGACCTGAGGTAGATATATTTCGGGAGTTGTCATGCGAAAAGACCTGCAGCCGGTACCGGCATGATCAAGGTGCTGGTGAATGTGAAGTAAATAGCTTCTTGGCTTTTCATATACAAACCGGGGCATCCATTGCGGATGCCCCGTTTCGTTAGTGCTCTACATTGATAACGGCGAATGACATATCCGGGGCGAATGATGATTCGCCTCTACAAGAAGAGGGTATTACCGTACGACGAGTTTTCCAGATTGGGTGCCGCGCGGGGTCTCGATCCGGTACATATAGACGCCGGGGGAGGGAATCATCGAAGCCGGAATGCTCGCGGTGTACTCGCCGGCGGATTGTACGCCTTCGGCGAGAACGGACAGCGTTCTGCCGAGCGCGTCGTGCAGGGTCATACGGATGTTGGATGACGACGCCAATGCATACCCGATACGCGCCGCGCCGCCCGCGGAAAGCTGGAACGGATTCGGATACCCGGCATCGAGACGGAAGCCCTGCGCCTCGGGAATGCCCTGCACATCCGAAATGGAACCGCATGTGAATGAAACGCCGGTTTCAGCATTCACGAAACAGGTCAGCGTGTCGCTGTCGTCGCCGAAACGGAAGAACCAGAATTTTCCTGCAGGTGCAATCGGCGTTTCGAATGGGTTTTCGAACAACGCAGCGAGAAGTACTTTCGCCGATGGATGCGCGGTGAAGAAATCCGCGCCGCCGGTCTTTGCGCCGTTCAGCGCTGCCGGAGAATCGACCCAGGGATCGGAGAGAACCACTTTTTCGTCGAACGGAACGGGAGGCATGGTTCCGGTCGGAGGCGGGAAAATCATCGGTCCCGCGATGGTCTTCATTCCCACAAGCAGATACCCGGAATCGAGCGACGGCGAGTAGTACCGGTACACCCAGCCTGTCGCCTTACCGCTGTTGATATCCATTTCCAGCGAAACCGTAGTTGTCGTAATTCCCGCGAACAGCACATTGATAAGCTGCGCGTCGTTGGCGAGGTCTTCCTGCGCCTGGGCGGTAACCTGCGGTAGAAGTTCCTTCGCTGTAATAGATGTAAACAATTGAGCCTGGGCGGTTGCAGCAACAGCAACGGCAAAAAGAAGCGTTGTAAGCACAACTTTCATTGATATCTATCTCCTGAAGATTGTTGAATCCGTACTAACTTGAACACGTTCTGCATTTATACGGTTCAGCGGGGGAAAAGTTCAAAATAAATCCGGCGAGCGTGTGCTCGCCGGATGTTCACGGTTTCGAACGGGGTGGATTGCTCTACCCCATCCGGATCGGGGCACCCCTGATCAGGCGGTTTCGGTCTCCTCTACCGGAATGGATTCTTCCAGAGCGGGGACCTTCTCTTTTTTCGGCACCATGCGTACATTCTGACCCCATCGGATTTGTTCTTCCATACGGCAGGACCAGACGAGCTGATCTTCCCATACCGTAATATCCGGGCAACCGTCGCACATGTTGACGTTGCCATTTTCAAAGATATCCGCCGGCTGGATAATCATGACTGACTGGAAGTGTACCCGCTTGAAGAACGCGGCAGGGTTGAGGAACAGCGATTTAAAGTAGTTTTTCATGATCGAACGAATGCCTTTGTCGAACGGCGCAAGGAAGAAGTACGATCTGCCCTTGCGCTGCAGCGACGGCGTGCTGTATGCCAGGTACCTATCTTTCAGGATATGATGTCCTGCCTGGACGATATCCATGAATTTGGGTCCGGTATAGCCAAAAATCTGTTTGCTGTTCCCCATGCGTCCGGTGAGCAGCCATTTGTAGGAATCGGCCTTTTCTGTACCGTTGAGGAATGCGCAGGGCATGAAATCAGGGTAGACCTTGCGGATTTCTTCGACCACCTCGGGCGAGGAAATATCTGTCCGCCGGTGATCGTCCTTCTTGGAATACATCATATCGTCGAAATACACCTGCTCTTTGCCGACATAGAAATCGATGTCTTTGCCGAGCACCGCCATCCGGTAATTGATAAAGACCATGACATTGACGATATCGATGTGTTTCTGACCCCATTTGAGGAGTTCCGGAACGTATTTCAGGGTCTCGGGATACACGGTCGCGTTGAAGGAACAGGAGATGTTGCCCTCTTTCGCGAGCATCGACGCAAGGTTATGGCGAAGTTCGCAGAGTTCCAGTTCGTTTTTCCCTTCCCATCCCTTACGTTTTTGTCCGCTGTCTACATGAAACGTGAATCCGAATACGCCCGCTTTTTTCAGATCATGTAGCAGCTCCGGTGTAAGAAGAGCGCCATTGCTGTTGATGATCGCTTTCCAGCCTTTCTTTGTGACGCGGCGGACGATCTCCACTATATCCGGATGAGTGAGGGGTTCGCCTCCGGCAATGGAAACGCCGTCGCATTTGCGGTTGCGTTCGAAAACGTCGAGTTCGTGTTGGACGGTCTCGATTGACTTGTGTGCTTGATAGTGATTTTCTCTATAGCAACCATCGCAATACAGATTGCACATGCTAGTAGGCTCGAGCCAGGAAATGGCGTTATCCGCCAGATTCCAGGGCAGACGATACAATGTTTGCGGAGAGAAGTGTTGACCCATAGTAATGTTGACCTCGATTACTTTGAAGATTTTTCCATCTATCGTGTCTCTTGTGCTTGCTCGCTGTGCCTGAGAACGGAATATTACACGCGTTTCGAGAACCAGGAAGTTCGGCAGACTCAAATCTAGACAATTTGATTGTCCGAAATAAGAGTTAATTGTCCTTTAACGATAGAATGCCCGAAAAGGTTTCCAATACACCGTTTTCGATCGATCACCTTGTGACCGAGGTGAACACTATTGTCGAAGATCTACGCTGGCTCCATTTCGAACTGAAACTTCGCAATCATCTGAACGAACTTCTGTTTCACGAGGTCGGTTCGGTTGAAGAGTTTCTGAAGTTGGGATTTGAAGGATTCAGGGCAAAAATGTCCGTTCTGGAACTGGCAATCTATCTCAAGTCAAAACAAGGATATGCTATCGGTTTCCGCGACCTCGAAGAATCGGTGTTCTGGGCGAATGATGCTGTGCCGTGGACCGATAACCTCGACGCGTTGTTCAGGAAAACGTTCGAGAAGGACGAATCGCCCCAACCTTTGCCAAGCCATTACAGCGTCAACAATTCGCCCATAACCGTAATCACGATCCCGGTGGTAATGAACCGCGATGTTGCAGCCGCGATTCTACTTGTGGCGCACACCTCGAACCTGATTCCAAGGTACAAGAAAGTACTGTCCGGCTTGTCGGTTGCGCTGAGCGTTTCCATCAACTACATCAAGAATCTGCGTACGCAGTATAAACCGGCGCAAGCCCCTGTCAAATTGGCGGATAATTCGTTGCCGTTTGAAGATGTCGTCAATTTTCTTGTTTCATATTCCGCGTATTCTCCGAACGTGATCCTTATTGCAGACAGCCTTGGGAATATTCTGCAGTGGAACAACTCGGCTGTTTCGGCAACCGGTTTGAACCGTAACGATTCCCACACACTCGCCGATGTGCGGCATGTGTTTGACGCTTCCGGCGGAGAACACAACGCGTTGATACTGGTGCAGCCTGGGAGCACATTCGACTCAATCGTTGCGGCTCTTCGCAACGCATCGGGTATCTGGAAACCGTATGAATGGATCGTGAACCGCTTCGGAACTTCCAAGGGATTGATATATGTCCTCACCGGCTGGGAACGGGTGGATCTCGATCGCGGGACAGGCGGAAACGCTCCCGAACCTGCACTCGCGGGACGGCTGAAAGTAACGTCGATTCTCGAATCATCGGCGGGCCTTTATGTCGCGATTCTCGATACGTCGTACCGGATTGTGTACATGAATCCGGGCATTGTTTCGCTTCTCGGAGGAGAGCAGGGACGGGATTTCGTTGAAGAATGTATTCCATCTATAGAACGCGGGTATATGCGCGAAGCGCTTGCACTGTTTTCCGGTTCTATCGAACGGAGGCATCTCCACAGGCAGTTTCACCTTCTTACCGCGAGCGGAGGACCGGTTCCCGTCGACTGGATGATCGGGTTTATTCCTGAGCCGGCGAATGGCGGGCAGACCGGAAACGGAGGCTATTACTGGTTGATCGGTTCGGAGACTCCCGATGAGTTGTTCCAGGTGCTACCCGGCGGGGATGTGAAGCACTTTCCTTATGGGACGCCGGAAGCGAAGCTTTCGAAACAGTACCGTTTCCTGATGAAATACGTTCCGTTCCCAATCGTTCATCTCGATGAGGAAAAGGATATCATCCGGAACGCAAATCCGGCATTTGAGGCAATTGTCAATTCTGCCGGATGGGAATCGGCGCCGCTATCGGAATTCGGCGCGCTTGAACTGCATCAGCGCCGGGGCGATGCCCAACCGTGCACCCTATTCATACCAAACAGCGACGGCATCACCGTTCCACATCGAGGTATCGTGACGCACCTTCAGATTTTCGGGAAGAAAATTCGCGAGATAAAATTCGATTCATTGGACCAATAAAGGCAGAATGAAGAATGAAACTGCTCATTGTTGAAGACGAACTGAAAGTCTGCTCCTTTCTGAAGCAGGGTTTCGAAGAAGAAATGTTCACCGTCGATACGGCGAACGATGGGGAACAAGGCGCATTTCTGGCATTGACCGAAGAATACGATGCAATGATCCTTGATCTCATGCTCCCGAAAAAAAGCGGGATCGAGGTGCTGAAGGAAGTGCGCAAGGTGAAAAACACGCCGGTCCTGATTCTGACTGCGAGAGGACAGCTCGAAAGCAAGCTCGAAGGATTGAATCTTGGTGCCGATGATTACCTGACGAAACCCTTTGCGCTTGCCGAATGTATTGCGCGTGTTCGTTCGCTGGTGCGCAGGGCGCAGTCCGATAAAACGCTGAGCGTTCTTGCCGCAGGCGACCTGACAGTGGATCAGATGCAGCATATCGTGAGAAGGAATTCGGAAGTGATCGATCTGACGGCGAAGGAATTCAAGCTTCTTGAATATCTGCTTCGGAATAAAAACGTCGTTTTGACGCGGTCGTCCATTATCGAGCATATCTGGGAAGTGACATTCGATAGCGATACCAATGTGCTCGATGTATATATGACCCGCCTGAGGAAAAAAGTGGACGACGGATTCGAGCAGAAGCTCATTCATACGATTCGCGGGGTTGGGTATGTAATTAAGGATCCAATCGAATGATAATCGGTCTTCGGCTCAGGTTTTCGATCATTTACGGGACCACGATATTTGCCGTGGTTCTAATGGTGACCGGGCTGATTATTGCCGTTTTCACGTATCATTTTTCGTCGCTGAAAGTCCTGACTCCGGAAATGATGTCATTTTTCAGATCGACTTTCATCGGGGTGGGTATCATTTTCATTCCCGTCGGTGCGTTCTTTTCTTACACCGTCGGGTTCTTCATTTCTGAACAGCTACACAAGAGCAAATATCAGATTACTCCGCAGGCGGTTGAAGCTCCGCCCCTTGCCACAGCGGTGTTGGAGGAGGAATTCCAGACGAAAATCGGCTCGATACGGCGGTCCGTCGAGAAAATGCAGGAAGCATACGACCAGATACAGCATTTTTCCGTCAGCGCTTCGCACGAACTACGCACACCGTTGACAATCATCCGCGGGGAAATCGAGCTTGCGCTCCGGCATCAGAAAGATCCGGCGCAGTACCAGGAAATCCTGGGTTCCTTACTGGAAGAGGTGCTTCGTCTATCCCGGATTATCGACGATTTGCTGCTTGTCGCAAAATCGCAAATGGGACAGGTTCCGATGGAGCGCCAGGAGATAGACCTGAAGCAATTCATTGAGGATTTCGCGGATGAAGCTGAAATGTTCACCTCGCAGTGGCACATTTCGTTTTTGCTGGGGAAAGTGGAGCCTGCCGTGATTCTCGGCGATGCACTCCGGCTGCGGCGGGTGCTTCTGAATCTTATCGATAATGCTGTGAAATACAATGTGCCGAACGGCAGCGTCACCGTGTCGTTGGAGCGAACCCACGATTCGGCGAAGATCATCGTGCGCGATACCGGAATCGGGATTCCGGAAGCGGAACAGGAGAAAATTTTCGACCGGTTCTACCGGGTCGATAAGGAACACTCTCGGGCAATGGGAGGGACGGGTTTGGGATTGTACATCGTCCGATGGGTTGTCGAAACCCATGGCGGGGAGATCGATATCAAGAGCGAATCAGGTAAAGGAACCACGTTTTTCATTAGTCTTCCGCTGTATCACGCCGGATAAGTCCTTATCCTGTAAAACTTGCGCTGTAATTCTTTCAATCATGTAATTTTTCTTTAATGACCTTGTAAGACGGTCAAGGTATTTTTGTGCAGTAATGAAACTGAAATCATGACCTAACCCTTGAGCTGAGATTATGGGTCAACAACAGTTATTGTTGATTGTGGTTGGAGTAATCATCGTTGGAATCGCGATCCTGGTAGGCGCGCTGCCGGCATTCGTGAACGGGATGGAAACTGCAAACAAGGATGCCGTGACACAAGACGTGTTGAAGCTGGCATCCGCCGCGCAAGGCTACTACCAGAAAGATCACATGCTCGGAGGAGGAGGGCATTCGTTCACCGGCATTACCATCAAGGATGTCGGTATGTACACCGATCTTGATGGTAATGGTCAGAACGACAATGGCACGTATACCATTACTGGAAACGGCAGTACATGTACGATTGTCGGGACGTCGAAGTTTACCCGAGACGACGGCTCCACGCATATGACGGTGACCGTCACCGTACAGCCGAACAGTTTCACCGATCCGGTATACGACGGCTGGTAGTGTACAGATAGTAAAATTTGCATCTCGATTTGAAGAATAGAGAAAAATCCCGAAAGGGATTTTTCTATTTTTCTTCACTTATACTTCGGCAGTCTTCAACTTCGAAATTTCAAATCGACATGTACAAAGGTAAAAAAGTCATTGTAGTGATGCCTGCTTACAACGCCGCGCAGACGCTGAAAAGCACGTACAATGAGGTGATGGAACAGGAGATTGTAGATCTCGTCATCGTTGTGGATGACGCAAGCCGCGACGACACAACGAGTATTGCTGCGAGTCTACCGAATACGATAGTCTATGTTCATGATAAGAATCGTGGCTATGGAGGGAATCAGAAATCGTGCTACCGGCTCGCGCTCGAGCACGGCGGCGATATCGTCATTATGGTACATCCTGATTACCAATACACCCCAAAGCTTATTCCTGCAATGGCGTCTCTGATCGGTAACGATCTGTATCACTGCGTCCTTGGATCCAGAGTGCTGGGCGGGTACGCCTTCAAGAGCGGAATGCCGTGGTGGCGGTATGTCGCAAACCGGTTTCTGACGCTCGCCGAAAACATCCTCATGAACGCCAAACTCTCGGAATATCATACCGGATACAGAGCGTTCTCGGCAACGTTGCTGCGCGACCTGAATCTCGATCCAAATTCCGACGATTTCGTGTTCGACAATCAAATGCTTGCACAGGTGCTTTGGAAAAACTACACCATCGCCGAAGTGAGCTGTCCGACGAGATACTTCACCGAAGCCAGTTCCATCAACTTTGCGCGGTCGGTGAAATACGGCTTCGGATGCCTGGCGACAGCATTCTCTTTCCGGGTATCCAAAACCGGTCTGTTTTCCTCCAAACTTTTCTCAAGTCATCCGTGAAACATCAATCCGATACGAGCTCAGCGATCAAACCGGCTGCATTGGAGAACATAGACGCATGTCCTATTTGCGGCGGCGAAATATTTAAGCCTCTGTTCCAATCGGAGGACCATTATTCAGGACGGATGTTTGAGTTAACGGAATGCATTACATGCAAATTCGTAATCACGTCGCCGCGTCCGCCGCTCGACCGGTTGGGAGATTATTATCCGCCGGAATACTATGGTTCCAAAGGGAGGCGTTTTCATCCGGCTCTTGAACGTATTGTTCAGTGGTTCCGCGAACGTATCGCGGACTCGCTTTGCTCCAGATATCCGGCGCCGGGACGGGTGCTCGAGGTTGGAAGCGGCCGGGGAACGCTACTCGCCGAGCTGGCAAAACGCGGCTGGCAGGCGTTCGGTACGGAGTTTTCTTCAACCATGGCGGAGGCATCGACGAACTCGTTCGGTGTCACAGTATATCCAACTCCCGATCTGCGCGATTGCCGGTTCGAGAGCGGATCGTTCGATGTCGTGATCTGTTACCATGTCCTCGAGCACATGCCGAATCCACTTGAAACCCTCAAGGAAATGAGACGAATCATTTCTCCGAATGGATTGCTGCTTCTCGCAGTGCCAAATTTCGGAGGGATCGTCGCCCAACTCAGCAAGGGTATGTGGTTTGCCGTAGACGCACCTCGTCATCTCGGTCACTACGCACCTGAGACGATGAAGAACGCCCTCGACGCGGCCGGCTTTGTTGTCACCAAAAAGAGAACTCTTTCGCTGGAGCAGGATGTATTCGGTTTTGCGCAAAGTATGATGAATCTTCTCGGCTTTCCATTCAATGCATTCTACGATTTGATCAGACACGGCGAAGCGAAACTGAGGCACGAATCGCAACGAGGCGCAAGCGCTTTCCTGAAAAAGGCCGGCGTGTTCATCGCCGGCGGCCTTCTCAGTTGTATCGGTTTACCGGCTGCCGTATTCTTCGCAGCAATTGGAGCGGGTGGGTCGCTGGAAGTCTGGGCTGTACCGGAACGCAATTACAAATAAGCGGCAATTGAATGCAAGAACAATCTTCCTCCCTTCGTTTATGGTTTATCGCCATATGTATTGCGATCGCAACCACGGCGTGTTATTGGAATGTAAAATCGTTCGATTTTGTAAATTTCGACGATCTCGAGTACATCGTGTATAATAGTTCCGTACAACAACCTATTAATCTGCACTCTATAGGTTGGGCGTTTACCACGCTGAAAATGGCGAACTGGCATCCCGTCACTTGGGTATCGTATATAGTCGATTTTAATATTTTTGGATTGAATCCCGGAGGCTATCACGCAACAAATGTTGCCATACATATTTTCAATAGCATTTTGCTCGTTTTAGTTCTATTTCATGTGACACGTAGGCTACCGCAAGCCGCCCTTATCGGAATTCTTTTTGCACTTCACCCTCTGCATGTCGAATCAGTCGCGTGGATATCCGAACGCAAAGATGTACTCAGCGCGTTGTTTCTAATCCTTTGTTTCGGAGCGTATTCCGAATATGCAAGATCTTTGAAAGTGAATTGGTATTTGGTGTCTCTCTTGCTCTTCGCAACTGGTCTCATGGCAAAACCGATGCTGGTAACGGTGCCGTTCATGCTATTGTTATTCGACTTTTGGCCGTTTACCAGAGTGTCACTCAAAGAGGATGCTTCGTCGCCATTGTTCGAATTCGTTGCAGCGTATTTTAGAAGAGGTAACCGGAAGCTCTGGATTGAAAAAATACCGTTCTTCATCCTTTCCGGCATTTCATCGGTGTTAACGATCATCGCGCAACATCAGTACGGCGCAATTTCATCGGTCGCAAAGCTGTCATTCCTCGGTAGGATCCTGAATGCGATCCAATCCTACCTCATTTACCTCTTGAAGACAATTACGCCATATAACCTTTCGGTTTTTTATCCGTATCCCAGGTATCTATCCATTTTATTTGCTGCCTTGGCTCTGCTTGTGCTTCTCGGCATCACGTACGCCTCGCTGCGAGCGGTCCGCCGCTACCCGTATCTAATAGTTGGGTGGCTGATTTTTGTGGGTTCGCTCGTGCCGGTGGCCGGCATTTTTCAAGTCGGAAGCCAGGCGTATGCAGACCGGTATATGTACGTTCCTCATATCGGCCTATTCATAGCGGTGGTGTTCTTCCTCGCTGAAATCGGATCAGTAAACAGGTGGTTGAAAGCGGCAGTTATCACGATTGCGGCATTTTTCATCGCCTATTTTGCTGTGGTGACACAGAGGCAGGTACAGGTATGGAAGAACAATGTTTCCTTATACATGCATTCGCTGGCAGTGACCGAGAATAACAGGGTTGCCCACCATAATTTATCTGCGCATTACATAATGACCGGAGAATACCAGAAAGCAATGTATCATGCGAGGGAAGTTGTTCGTCTTGAGCCAAATTCTCCTTCCACGATTCATAACATCGCCCTTTCGTACGAAAAACTCAACATGCCCGACTCGGCTCTCGCTCTCTATCAAAAAGTGTTGAAGATGAATCCGCAGCACACGAAAACCTTCAGCCGTATTGCGTCGATGTATCTTGAAAAAGGGCGGCAGGATCTTGCGTTGAAATACTACCTCAAAGCCGTGGAAGCGGAACCGGACCTAGCGCGAAACTGGAACAATCTTGGATCCTATTATTTGCGGATTGAACGGATGGATAGTGCGTTGGATTGTTATATAAAGTCGATTCAACTAGATCCATCTCAAAGTCTGGCATATTCGAATATGGCTTTGTTCTTCATTGGAATACAGGAGTATTCGAAAGCCGAGCGGTTTCTCGACCGTAGTCTGGCGAACACACCGAATGATCCAATTGCAAACATTTACAAGGGCGATATGTACGTAATGCGGGGATCTGTTGATTCGGCGTTGGCCTGCTACGGGAAATCGCTCGCTTCCCGACCGCTGGATCCGGAACTGCATCGAAGAATTGCTACCACTCTGAACCGCGGCGATTTGAAGCGGCCGGGAATTACCCAGTATCATCATTCGACGGAGTAATCCCTGACGAATTGAAGTGTTCCAACGTTTCGCGAATTTTCGAAGGGATGGATCCGTACCTACTCATAAAGGATACAGAGGCGGATCGGAACGCAATCGATGCGAAGCGAATGTCTCTTCATCCCGATCCTTTCATGAGATTAATGCTTCTGTAAGTCTTTTGTAAGATTTGGTTTGTATTTTGGACTACGAACTTTCAAAGCAGAGAACCAGCATCAATGGATAACACAGCGACAAATACTCTTCCTGCAGACGCGGCATCTTTCGAAAGGTTAATTTTGCTTTAAGATGTCTGTAAGGTTGGTTTCGTAACTTGCATCCAGATTCTATTTGAAAAGCAAACACATCAACTCTCTTTCTTTCATCCAACTTTCTTAAAGGAGACTCAAAATGGGTTCACAACAATTGCTCCTCATCGTGCTCGGCGTTATCATCGTCGGTATTGCAGTAGTCGTCGGTATCAGCATCTTCGGTTCGAACGCTGATCAGGCAAACAAAGATGCAGTGACCCAGGATCTGCTTCGTATGGCCTCCCAGGCACAGGGCTACTATCGTAAACCGACCATGCTCGGTGGCGGCGGCAACACATTCACCGGCGTTGCTCTGACCCATCTCGGCTTCGCGACTGGCGTTTCTTCGAATGCGAACGGCTCCTATGCAGTTGACGGTGCGGCAGGAACAACCTGTATTCTTACCGGTTCGTCGGCAACAATTACCGATCCGCAAGCAACTGTGGTTATCACGGTTTCCCCGGATGCGGTTTCTTCCCCAGTATACTCGGGCTATTAATAGCTTCCGTATCGATTTCTACCGTTCATCATATTGTCCAGGAGAATGCCGGTTTTCGAACCGGCATTCTCGTTTTTTATTCCTGAAGTTGTCACTTATGGTGAGAGCCGCTATCGAACGAATCCGAAACGCATGTTTTCGATGTGATTCCGCTTGAGCAATGCAGCGTAAGTTGTTAATTTAAAACGCTTTTCCCCTCAATCGCCGCCCCTGCAATTTCTTCAACCTCCCCCAAGAATCTCATTTGTCCCGGCTTCCCTTCCAAATATATTGTGCATAGTGAATTTTGTTATTGTTTTAGCAGCAGGACAGGACAAAATAGGCTATGCCAGATTTCAGATTTCAAGGGGTTGTCCCGTCAGGGAAAACAATTACCGGAAACCTGTCCGCCGATAGTGCGGCGGACGCAAAGAAGAAGCTCCAGGAGCTGGCGAGGGGACGCGCGTTTAAAATCCAGAAGATCGAACAACGGACTACTTTCATCTATAAGGTCCAAAAGGGGAGCGACAAACCGATTGAAGGTGAACAGAAGGCCTTCTCGAAGGAAGAGGTCGCAAGCGGTCTCAAGAGTCTTGGTTACAACGTACTCTATGTAAAAAAGAAGCTCCTCGATTTTCAGGGCGGCGTTCCGATGCCAGAAATCATCACCTTTGTCCGTCTGAGTTCGGACTTATTGAGGGAATCGCTTCCGTTTAACGAGGTGATCATCCTCCTTTCGAACGATGTGAATAACAAAACGTTGCGCGAAATCCTCAAGGACATCAACAACGATCTCAAGGGCGGTAAAGAGAGCGAAAAGGTATTCCTGAAATACGAACGCGTGTTCGGCAAGTTCACTTCCAAAATGCTCGGTCTGGCCACAAAGTCCGGTAATATGACCGAGATGTACGAAGCGACGGCAAAGTTTCTTGAACGGCAGCTCGAATTCAGGAAGCAGATGAAAAGCGCCATGATGATGCCCGCCATTACGTTGATTTTATTGTTCGGCGCAGTGTTATTCTACGTCGCCTATATTTTCCCCGAAACGGCAAAGATGTTCCTGAAGTACGGCATTGAACTACCCCCGATGACCGCCGCAACGCTTGAATTTAGCGACTGGCTTCTGTCAAACATGATCTGGATCGTACTGCTCTGTATTGCGGCAATCGGCGGTATTGTTTTTTGGTTCCGAACGCCGGCAGGGAAGCTTGCATGGGCAAAGTATTCGTTGAAAATACCCGTTATGGGCCCATTGATACATAAAACGGCAATCGAAGTGTTCTGCCGGGTGTTTTATTCCATGTATACCGGCTCCGGAGAAAACATCGATGTGATCCGGACAGCGGCGGAATCGACGGGAAATAAGTACTTCGAAGAACAGATTAAAACCGTTACAATCCCGATGATGGTCCAGAAAGGTATGGGGTTGCATGAATCAATGGAAGCGTCCGGAGTGTTCACGAAAACAGCGCTTTCCAGATTCCACGCCGGCGCCGAAACAGGAACGGTGAAGGAAACCGCGCTTCAGCTCGCGAACTACTACGAACGCGAAACTGTGTATAAACTGAAATCCATCATCGATTTCGTTCAATTGTGGGTGGCGCTGCTGATCATGATTGTCATGACGGCACTCACCATCGTTTCATCCGAAACATCGGTTGTTAAACCTAAAACGACTCCCGGTATGGGCGGCGGTTCGTTCCAGTATCTGTTGCCGCTCGGGACGATTCCTCTTCAATACTTGAAACAGATGTTTTCTACATGGCGACGCAAACGTCACAACAGCAACCAGCAAGACTCATAGATAAAGTTGGGTTTGTACTGCTTCAACGCGGGGTCGTGGATAAAGAAACGATCACCAAAGCGCTGGCAGTAAAAGAAAAGGAACAGGGGGGAGCCCAGAGGAGCATTGCTCAGATTCTGGTCGCGGATTTCAATGTCGACCACGATGCGGTGTATTCTGAGATCGCGAAAATCTACGCGTTCAAGGAGCTCGATCTCACCGACGGGGTTATGGATGAGCGGCGAATCAGCTATATCAAACAGCTTCTCGAAGGTCTGACCAACGAGCAAAAGCGCGAGGTAGCAGAGGCAAAGGCGCTCCCGTTGCGCTACGACGAAAACGTCCCCGAAAAGCTGATAATTATCGCAGCCGACCCGACGCACAAGGCGATTCCGCGTATCGCATACTATTTCAAAGCGCGGAAATACGAAGTGTATTATGTGCGGCTCAATCATCTGCTGCCGCATATCGAAGCACTTCTCCGCGGCGAGAATACATTTCTTGAAAGCATCAAGGATGTCGAAGCCGAAATTGATTCCGCCGAATTCGAGAACAATGTCGACGAAGACGCCCTCGACCGCGAAATCAACAAGAGCATGCTCATCAATTTCTTCGAGGGCTGCCTTGTCGAAGGAACGCGGATGGGCACTTCCGATATTCATATTGTGCCGAAAGGACCCCGCGCCACCGATTTCCGGTTCCGCGTCGACGGTAAACTTCAATTGTGGCAATGCCTTGAAGGACCCCGTCCGGAGGCGGTCATCGCGGTCGTGAAAGACCGGAGCCGCAACGTGGACCGTTTCGAGCGCGACCGCGCGCAGGACGGTTTTATTCAGCGCGTTGTGGACAATTGCGTCATCCGTTTTCGTGTTTCCATCATTCCGATCGTCGGTCAGGAATTCAGTCTCCGGTACGAAAGTATCGTTATCCGTATTCTCGACGATAGAAAGGTTATCAAGGACATTTCCAAGATCGGTTTTCAGCCGAAGGCGCTTGAATGGTTCAATGAAGCCATCCGAAGGCCGCAGGGGCTGATTATTCTGACCGGTCCGACCGGCTCCGGTAAATCGACGACCCTTGTCGCAGCCTTGTACGCTGTTGTTACTCCTCAGGTAAACGTGTTGACGGTTGAAGACCCGGTCGAATACGTGATCCACGGTGCGCGGCAGATTAAAATTGCCTCGAAGCTATCGTTCGAGCAGGCAATTCGAGCAATCCTTCGTCACGACCCCGATATCGTGATGGTGGGCGAAATGCGCGATAAAATCACTGCCGAAACAGCTATCAAAATGGCGAACACCGGTCACCTTGTATTTTCAACGCTTCACACGAACGACGCTCCCGCTGCTGTTACCCGTCTGTTCAAAATGGGCATCGAGACCTTCCTCATTGCGTATGCGATCAACCTGGTTGTAGCGCAGCGTCTGATTCGCAGGCTGTGCAACAACTGCAAGCGCAAGATGGAGAACATCGACGTCCCGGAGGCAAAATCGCTCGGATTTACTGAAGAAGAAATAGAGAACGTCCCGATGTACGAACCGGTTGGCTGTCCGAAATGCAACGGCGGTTACAAAGGTCGCGCCGGTATTCATGAAGCATTGAATTTTTCGAAAGCGATCCGGAGAACCATCTTCGAATCGGGCGAAAACATCAACGAGGAATTGATTCGACAGACCGCAATCTCGGAAGGGATGTTGACCCTTCGCGCATCGGCGAGAGAACGCGTCAAGGAAGGCGTAAGCGACTTCCATGAGGTTGTTGCAGTGACTATGGCCGACTAAACCGATTTCCGGCAGTGCAAACGGAACCGTTGTCGTTACGGAATTGCAACTATTGAAAAAAAAGTTGCAATCAATCTGGATTATTACCGGATAAAAACCTATAATTCCACTTGCGAATGTCTATAACATGGCAAATTTTCTTATTTTGCAGGCGGACGTTTCAATCTCTTTGTAAAGTCAAAGGGGTTTGATGTAAAAATTGGAATCGGATAGGTTGAAATGGCGACATGTTTCTTTAATTCAACGAGACCAAGTTTTTACATTTCAGATGTGATCGGAGTATGAATCAACCAACGCCACATACGACAGCACAACCAGCTTCCGACCCGAAAAAACCGGTTTCCACCGGTCTGACTGCTACTCCTTCGGCACCTGAGCAGGTGTTACCGAAAGCGCTTGTACAAAATGCGCTTGCCGCAATGAATTATGTCGTCAAGGATATGCCGTCGTATCTGTTTGGATTGGAACGGCAGGAATACATTGCCAAGAAACTCGAAGCCGTCGATGAGCGGGCGATACAGGTGATCAGACAGTTTTACGAGGCGATCGTATTGAGGATGCGCAAGATCGAAGCGTCCGATATCGATCTTGGAAGCTACGGCGCGCGCGGACATATCTGGTTCCGTGTCCACGGAGCAAAAACGCCCCAGCTGGATTTGCCCGAAATTCCGACCCTTTTGACAGATGTGATGATTCAGGGCCTGGTGACAATCCGTCAGCGGAATGTGCTTCTCGACCAGCGGAGCCTCGACTTTTCGTTTCAGACGCAGGTCGATGGCATCATGAACCGGTACCGCGGTACTGCGTATTTCGATCTCGATTCGCTCGGTATGAACATGCGCGCCATCAACGCCACGGTGCGGTCGTACGATAGCTACAGCTTTCACAATGCCATCACGCAGATCGTCAACCTGAACCATACGAAGGAAGGGCTGATTCTGCTGACCGGTATCACCGGTTCGGGCAAAAGTACGACTCTCGATGCAATCATCGATTTGAATAATCAGCAGGTCGATTCGCATATCATCATCATTGCATCGCCGATCGAGTATGTACACACTCCGAAGCGTTCTATCGTCAGGCATAGAGAGGTTGGCCGCGATGTGCTTTCGTTCAAGGAAGGCACCATTCAAGCGTTGCGCCAGGATCCCGATATCGTGATGATCGGTGAAATGCGCGATCCGGATACGATCATGTCCGCGATCGAAATCACGGACTCCGGTCACAAAGTGTTTTCCACGCTTCACACGTCGTCGGCTGTAGAAAGCATCGACCGTATCATCGGCGAAGTTCCGCCGATTGAACAGGAACGCGTCAGAAACCGTTTGGCGGACGTTTTGAAGCTGGTCGTTTCTCAGAAACTTGTGCCGACGATTGACGGGAAGCGGGTTCTCGCAAAAGAAGTATTGATTGTCACGCCGTCGGTGCGTTCGGCAATCAAGAACAAGAATACCGGCGAAATCTACCAGATGATCACCGAAGGCGGTGAAATGGGCATGATTACAATGGAACAGGATCTTCATCGGTTGGTTCGAACTCGGAAGATTATCGCAAACGAAGCGATGAACTACTCGAACAACAAAAAACGCATGAAGCAGTTGCTTGCAATGAAATAACGGATACAAAATCGCATGAGCGCACAACAGAAACCTAGCGAAGTATGCATCGGTCTTTCGGTCGAAGGCGATTTGATGCGCCTTGCCACCGTTGGACGTGTAGGGCAGAAACTGGTTGTTCTGAACCTCGGGACATTGAACCTTCCGCACCATGAAATGGCGTACGCCGGTGAGATGGAAGGGATGGAAGGCGAACGCGACCCGTTTGCCAGTCTCGAAGCTGGAGCGGATGAGGGGCCGGATTACGCCGAGGTCCACGATTTTCTGCAAGCCCATTATGTTCGCGGCGCAACCATTGCTGTATCATTCGGCGAACCGACCGTACGCACCGATATCTTTGCGTACGATCCGAAAGACAAAGGCGCGGCGATCCTGAACAAGGTTATCGCGGAAATTCAGCGTTCCCATAACGTCTCGGTAACCAAGGATGCTGTCGGATACCATCTGATGGGGACAAAGCAAATACTGGCAGGTATCCTGCTTGAAATTCCTCCGCTTTTTAACGCGCTTGTCCGCCCACTGGGTATCGACAGGAAACCGACGCGCGTGTCGCTGGTTAGCACGAACGATATCGCTTTGGCCAATATGGCGAGAGCGCATTTCCGATTCCGCGACGACGAAATCGCGCATATGATTTACGTCGGAAAGGATGAAACAAGATTCTACGTGTTAAAAGGCGGCGATCTACAGTTTATCGCACCTCCGATTCAACAGGGCGCCAATAAAGAATATGTCGCCATGTTGAACAACCGTATCGAACTCGCGGCAGAGCTCGCCGGCTATCCCAAAGCCGACAAGGTGGTGCTTGCAGGAGCGGCGGAACAAATCGGGTTACGCGAGGAGATTCTTGCGAACAACCCGTACGTCGTGTTTCACAGTCTTACCAAGCTTCGTGTCACGCATCCTGCCGGAAACGAATACGCAGATATTCACGATTTTATCCTTCCCATATCAGTCGCCTGGCAAAAGCTTCAGCCGAAACAACTCCAGTTCTATAAAATAAATCTCGTTCCACCGAAGATTCAGAAAGAACAAAACACCATGCAGATCGCATGGCACGGATTGTTGCTGATTCTGTTCATTATTCTTGCCATACTTGGATTGGGATACAAAGGATTGCAGAACCAGAAGGAAATCGGAACGGCTGATAAAGAACTGATTCGCGAACAAGCCGAAATCCAACGGCAGCGCGAAATTGTCGATGAAATCAATTCGCTCGAAACAAGGTCCGCCGATATACAGGCTGCCGCTACTACGCTCGATACATTGCTGATGAATCAGGAGTTGTGGACGGAAACGCTTGATTCGCTCGCGAAAGGAACATCGAGGCTGGGTAATATTTGGATCAGCGAGTTGAAACCTGACCCGGAGGGTGGGGTGACGCTCGTCGGTTTTTCGCGCTCGCGTTCTGCAATACCGAGTCTGGCGCTCGCTATCGGCGAAGCAAAAATGAGGGAAGTGCTTGTCGAAAAAATTTCGGATAACAAAGTGTATCGTTTTGATATGGGATTGCCTTTGGCGGCTCAGTATCCTTCGGCAGGTTCCAGAGCCGCGAAATGGCATGATACCGTAAAGACCTATATCGGTGATGTCGGAGGCGGCGTTCCTCCTGCCGGAGAAGGAGGTGGACAATGACATACGCTGCAAAAAACTCGATTGTATTGCTGGTTGTTTTCCTGATCGTTGCCGGCGGAGGCGGATTCTATGTGCTTTTCTTACAGGCGACGTCGTTGAAGAGCATTGAACAGGAACGCAAAAAAATCCAGCGCGAATTGGGCGATGTCAACGAGTTGATGACACGGCTAGAGAACGTTCGCGCGCGAGTGAACGTTCTCGATTTTGCCTGGGCAATGCGTCCTAAAACGATGCCCGGAGAAGAAAAACCCTCTGTAACGAATATGTACCTGAATGAGATTCTCGAATTCAGTCCCGAACTCGATCTGAACGTATTGACCCAGGAACAAGTCGAACTTGAAGGATGCGGGTACGTCAGATACCATTTAGCCGGCGAGGGACCGTTCGACAGCTTTGCCCGATTGGTTCAATACCTGGAATTCGGTCCGAGGGTCATGAAATTAAACAATCTTGATGTCAGAGAATTCCATAAGACAGATGAGAAGCTCGGGATCATTGCGCACCTTGTGCAATTTGATGCCGATCTCTACGCATATTATACAAACCAGTCTTTGTTTGCCGACAGCGCCGCAATTATGCCCCTGGCGCAGACGCAAATTCCGTTAATCACGTATAATCCGTTCCGGTCGCTGGTTACGTTGGAGATCCCGCCGAATGTCAACAATCTCCTCGAACCGGAGAATTCGACATTGTATGCGCTCACCAAGGATTATGCCTTCGTTTACGATCAGAAAAAACAGACCGTGAAGCTCCAGGAAGGCGATGAAGTGTATTTGGGGTATGTATCCAAAATCATTTTCGAACGGCAGCAGGTTGAATTTCTCCTGAACAAAGGCGGGATCCAGGAACGCTACGTTCTCACACTGAAGGCAAGGAAATAAGACAAGAGGCAATGTTATGAGACGGCATGTCCTTCGTTATTCAATACTGCTGGCATGTTTGCTGTATGTTGTTTCGACGCAGCCGGCATATGCTCAGGGGCGTCCACCCCTAAAGGATTATATCGCTCCCGATGAGTTGATCACAATGTCGAGCGAACTGGCATTCAATTCGGCGCTGGATATCTTTAAAAGCCAATTTCGCAGGTTTGAGAACAAAGTGCTTGTGATTGAAAAGGCTACCAACAACCCGATCGGAGTACCAATAACCAATATGTACTGGAAGGATGCCTTCGAGGTCGTGCTCCGGGTCAATGGATTCTGGTACCAGGAAACCCCCGACTACGTTCGCGTTTTTCAAGTCCCGGGCGGCGATGGGAAAAAATCGGATACGCTGACGGCAGAGAACGCCGTCAATACCCGCGAAGTAGAGATATCGGCGATATTCTTTGAAGCCAACCGCACGGAAATCGAAAAACTCGGAATGGATATCGAGTTTCTAACGAAAAACGTTGGCGGTTGGGCGTCCGGACAAGGTTCGAACGAAATGAAGACACGGCAAGGGACAATGGAAGGCGCAGCCCAAACCGGCAGTGGGTCGAGCGCATCGACAACAGCGTCGGTTGAGTATGGCGGTAAACTGCGATTGTCTACGGGTATTCCTGGTGTGGATATCTGGGGCGTCCTTCAGGCGTTGCAAACGGATAACCTCGGCGAGCTTATCTCCCGCCCGTCGATCACGGTGCGGTCGGAAGAAATCGGCAGAATTCAGGTGGGCGCCGACATCTCGATCCGCCAAAAGGACTTCTCCGGCAATACGGTTGAAAAGTTTTTCAGCACCGGCACCATCATCAGCGTCACTCCGAAGGTAATGAAAATCGATTCGATTGAATTCGTCCATCTGCTTATTTCAGCCGAGCGTTCCAGCTACGTCCCCGACCCAAACACCACCATTATCAATAAGACCCTGGCAGAAACTTCGGTCATTCTTCTCGATCAGGAAGAAACCGTTGTCGGCGGTTTGTTTTCAAACGAAAACACCATTGTCAGAAGAGGCGTCCCCTGGCTGAGAGATCTGCCCTGGTGGGTATTTGGTCTCAAGTATCTCTTCGGATACGACGAAACCCAGGAGGTCAGGAAGGAATTGATCATTATCCTCAAAGCGCGGATTCTGCCATCGCTCGAAGATAGGCTCGCAAGCAAGATCAACGAGATCAAGCAGGGGCAGAAAACGTTGCAGAAGGAATCGGAACGAGTGAAAGGATTGCGCCGCGATCTGCTGCAACAGGTCGAGGCGGCCAAGAAGAAGGATGTGGCCGAATAGGCTCGTTCCTGTCGATTGTTCTCATTCATCGATAGATTAACGGATTTGATGGTATCAACGTGTCAGAATCAGAACAAAGCAGCCAACAATGCGTACTTGTCGTCGACGACGAACAAGTAGTGTGCAATGCAATAGCCCGTCAGTTACAAAACGCCGGTTACCAGGTCGAGGTAGCATATAACGGGACGGATGCAATCCGGATTCTCGATGAGAAAACCATCCATCTTGCCCTCATCGATATTCGCATGCCGCGGATTTCCGGGTTCGATGTGCTGAAACACATTCAGCTACAGCGCCCGTATACGAAAGCCATCATGATGACGGCGTACGCCGATATAAAAAGCGCTATCGATTCCATCTCTTTCGGCGCAGTCGATATCATCAGCAAGCCGATCGATGTCGATGAGGTTGTCATTACCATAGGCCGCTGTCTTTCCTGACCTCTGTTGCTTCTCCGGATTGTTGCCCTCCTGCATTCGTGTTGGAGGGCAATTTTTGCAAAAGGTACATACTGGGATGTCTTTTCGGTGGAATCGCTCTCGATTTCTTCGTAATCTTGATATAGAAAAACTCCCAACAACGCGCGTTAGCGCAACAGTATCAGCGACTTCAAAAGAAGGGGTCACCATGGATTATCCATTTAAAAATCTGGTTTTTCAAGAAGGCGGCACAAAGGGGCTCGCATATCTGGGCGCACTCGACGTCCTTCACCAGAAGGAAATTATCAAAAATATCCAGCGCGTGGGCGGAGCCTCCGCGGGGTCGGTCTATACGTTGCTCGTCGCGTTGGGGTACTCCATACAGGAAATGAAAGGAATTATTCAGTCTCTCGAACTCGGCAAGTTTCTCGACGAAACATGGGGGGCGATGTTCGATGTCAATCGGCCTGTCAATGAATTTGGGTGGTACAAGGGCGATAACCTGCGCCGCTGGATCGGTGAGCTGGTGAAGCAAAAAACCGGGAACACCGAATCGACCTTTAAGGAAATCTACGATACCGGACACGCGCGGAAGTTCATCAATCCCTACTTCGCCACAACCAATCTGTCGACGGGATTTGCCGAGCTGCTTTCCTACGAACACACGCCTCGTCTGCCGGTTGCGGATGCCGTCCGGCTCGCAATGTCGTTTCCGTTCATCTTTGCTGCGAAGCAAAACATCCGCGGCGACTACTATTCGGACGGAACCGTGGTGGGGAACTCGCTCGTAAAGATGTTCGACCGCGAAAAATACATCGCGGCATACGACCGGCCTGCGCACGGAGTGATGAAGAAGTACTATGCGGAGTATAACGAAATGCTCAAAGCAGACGGAAAAACGCTGTCACCGTATATCCATAATACGGAAACCCTCGGATTCCGGCTTGGAACCGCGCGGCACGTGACAAGCTTCCGCGACCAGGGAGAATATCCGACCAATAAAATCGAGCATTTCTTCGCTTTCACATGGAGTGTCGTCGAGCACTATATCGAACAACAGGCGCATTCGCACCTGCATCACGACGATTGGGAGCGCACAGTGTTTATCGATACCAAAGAAACCAAGACCATGCAGTTCAATGTCGATGAAAAAATGGCCGAGGAACTGATGGAAGCCGGACGCGACTATACAAACAGATATTTCGACTGGTACGAAAACAAGGACAAACCGTCTGCCGAATCCGGGCCGGCGGAACAGTTTACCCCTCCCCCGGAACTAACCTGATTCCCCGATTCCGCAATTTGCGGGAGAGGCTGTCCCTATAATTGAAAACGCCCGGCGGTTGCCGGGCGTCGGTATTTCGTTCAAATCGATTGCGTTCGTCAGGAACCGGTTTTTCTTCCGGTGACCTGGTTTTCCAATGCGCGTTCTTCCTTTTCCAGCGCGAGCGTAATGAAGGTCACCAATGCATTGCGGCAGTCGTCTTTGTCGATTGTGCGGAGCGGGATCGCCGGAATTTCCTTCTTGCCGATCAAATCGAGGACCTTCGCAAATCCGATGGAATCGGGTAGATCGAGCTTCGTGACGCATAGGAGGTAGGGCAAGTCGTACCGTTTCAGGAAGTACTCCATGATGTACTTTGTCTTCGAGAGGCTCTCCATGTCCACGCTGTCGGCAAGAAAGATGGCTCCAAACGCGCCGGTGGCGAGTACGTCCCACATGAAATCGAACCGTTCCTGTCCCGGCGTGCCGTAAATATGTAAGACAATGTTGTTGTCAATTGTCCTGCGGCCGTAGTCCATTGCAACAGTGGTGAGTTCTTTCAACTGTGCCACTTCTGCTTCGGTGGCTATTTCATCGGTCGTGAATGCATCGATCTCGCTGATCGTTTTTACGAATGTCGTTTTACCTGAGTTAACAGACCCAGTGACGATAAGTTTGAAATAGGTTTCTGTATCGACCATCGCTTAGAATCCTTTTTTTGCCGCCTGCAGTATCTTCTTCAATCCCGCGATCTTCATTTCCTTTTGTTGGCTGGTTGTTTCCTGCTGCTCGACGAAAGGTGCGTCGAAAATCGACATTGGATCGATCGTGTCTTCCTCGACCGCAGCCGCCGTACTATGCGCCGCAGGTTGCGCCGATTCATGGAGAAGATCGAACCGTTCATCGGCAGGAGACTTTTTCTTTTTTGCCGGCGTAGCGGTAGAGACTGCGGAACCGTCGTCGAACAGCAACGTCAGGGAATCGTCGCTGCCGTTTTTCGGCGCCGATTGTATGGGAGTGCCGTTCAGCGCGGGTTCTTTTTTTGTATCGCCGGTTTTCTTTTTTCTCCGGGCGGAGCGGCGTTCGAGCGCTTCGGTATTGATAAGGCTCGAAATGTATTCGTCTTCCGACATCGCCTTTTTCTCGACAGCGGGAGGAGGCGAAACAGGCGTCGAAGGAACCTGCCGGGGAATGGCATCCCTCGATGGCTGAGGCACAGCCGGTTCTGCCTTCGGTTTTTCTGCTGCCGCGCCTGGAGGAGCTTTCTGCGACCCTTCCTGTTTGGCTTGTGCCGGTTTCGGCGTCTGCGGTTTGGCTGCCGCCTTCGGCTCTCCGCTCAACCATACGCATTCGAGCTCGCCGACGACGAGAAGGGTCAACAACTCGCGGTAGAACGATTCGGCGTCCTTTTCCGGATGATCGACGAAATAGCTCTGAACCGGCTTTGGCGCTGAAGTATAATAATCGAGCAGGAATTTCGAGAACGGGCTGCGGAGGGCATCCTTGATCCGGTTGACTCCGTCTTTCGGTTTAACAATCCCGATATCTGGTTCGTCCCAAAACAACTGTTCGGCATCGTCTTCCGAGATGGTGGCGAGCCCTTTCCAGATGATCAGAAAGAAATCCAGGCGCATCCCGCCTGCTTTGGTGGGCGCAGCACCTTGAACGACCTCCACATCGAGGGCGCCCTTGAGATAATGAAGAATCTGTGTATCGATCGTTTTGACGTGTTCGGAATAGGTCACCATATTCCCGGTCACGTCATATTCGATACGCGAACCGGGCGAGACGCCGCCGATTCTAAAAAACACGAGCTTCCGCGGTTTCCCGTCGGTGAGATCTTTCAGAGAGCGTACAAATTGTTGTAATCTCTCAACGATCATTTAGCTCCCTCCAGCATTTTCGCAATGCGTGCTGTAGCGATGCGGGCAAGCAGGTTCAGCAGACCGATGTTTGCGTCCTTGTTCATTCCGACGATGAGGACCGCTCTGGGGCCCGCACCGTACACGGAAATGGTTCCGTTTGTCGATTCCAGAATGACGTGCATGAAATCGCCTTTTGCCAACACCTTAACGGTTTTTCTTCCCAGACCAAGAATCGCCGCAGCGACGGCGCCGATCATATCGGGCTCGATCGGCGAAAGCTGCCAATCGTGGGAAATAACTTTACCGTCCGAACTTACGATCGCCATGCCGTTAATCTCGGGTATTTCTTTCCGAAGTGCTGCGAAGATGTCTTTGAGTTGCTGTTGGACCATTGTTGTCTCACAAATCCAATTGTGTTCGTTGTATGTTCGTCGCCGTGTATCGAGGGAGCACGGCATTGCCGTATCGACAGGCGCAGGTGCAGAATGATGCTGCTGTATATTCGGCTACGCCGTATTGCGGTTCCACCGGTTCGCCGTTGCGTGTCAGACGTCTGAGCGGCGAGCCTCCGGCTGAACGTCCGTCGGCTTGTATTCTATTGTGAATCGACGATCTGCGAGAGCGTCGCGATCATTCCAGCCGATTTGAAAAAAATCATGCCCATATTGACAGCTTTCGGAGTTAAAATCGCCAATGTCGCTGCTTGTCCGATGGTATAGAGGAACAAATTACCCTCAGTGGAAGAAATGGAAATCTCTGCAACTTCTCCAATGCCGACTGTTGGCGATATCCGTTTTCCGAGGTTCACGGCCGAGGCGACCATTGCGGCGATCCGTTCGGCATTGACACCGGGCTTCAGCTTGTCGACAATCGGCAATCCGTCGCTCGATACAAGCAGGACGCCGATCACTTCCGGCAATTCGGTCAGGAGGTCAGCGAATAATTCTTTCGCTTGTTCAGTCAATCCAAAATCCGACATGAGCACGTCTTCCTTCGATATGGGCGGCATTGCTACCGCGTTTGTTTTCTTTCGATCCGGCGCCCGGGAACCCGGCTTCCACGAACGACACGTTCGCGTTCGCGCACAAGGCGCTTGTTAGTATTGAGGGCGGAATGCGCTGCTCGGTTCTGTGCAACACTAATTCCGTCCAATGCTTTTATTATGCCTGCGTGCCGGCCGATTGCCGACGGTACGAAGAGGCAAGGTTCAACACTTCAGTAATCACGATATCCAGAGACTCAGCGGATACGGGCATTATCATAAATGTCGTACAACCGGCGAGAAGGCTGTCGGTTTTCAACGCTGGATCGGCCTCCGGCAGAAGGGCAATAATCGGAAGTTTACCGTTCGAATTCGTGGCTTTGATTCTTCTTGTTCCAAGGAATCCTTCTTCCCGCCCAATCGAGGCGATATCGAGAAGTACCCCATGGATGCCTTCATCGCTGATCAGGTGCAACGATTCGTCGATCGTCGACGCCGTAAAGAACTCGTATCCGCCTTTCAGGGCGTTCGAGTACTCTGCCTGGAGGGATGTCCCTCTTTCTATGATCAGCATTCGGGGCATAACGTCACTTGCATCAGAAAACATGATATTCCAACGGTTAATTCGACTTTCTCAGTCTTTAACTGGAACCAATTTTCTCATTTCCGGCACGAAAGTACAGAACTTTTTTTCCCTATCCTGAAGTTTTTACAACCTATAATTGCAGAATCCATCAGCGAATCCTTTCTTTGTTTCGTTTCATCTCATGAAAAAACTGATGATAACAACTGTACCCGAGCATGACGTTGACTGTATTGAAAAAGATCGTTCCAGTTGCTTTGGGAGCCGCCGCAGGTTTCGCATACTGGTATTTCATTGGTTGTACTTCCGGCCATTGCCCGATTACCAGCACCTGGACGACCAGCACTCTTTATGGCGCCATCGTCGGGGCAACGTTCCTGTTCAACGGACCGAAGAAAAAATCGCCGGAACCAGACCGGCAGGACTAATTCCCATCTCTTCCAATAAAAGGTGACTTCTATGCCCATGTTCGAATATGTGTGCCGCGATTGTCAGACACCGTTCGATATGTTCTTTAAAACACGCGAGGAGCAGGACCATATTGCATGTCCCGCTTGCGGATCGCGGAACAGCGTGAAAAAGTTCTCTGCGTTCGCCACATCCAATTCTTCCCACGGAACGAGCGATTTCGGCGGTTGCGAGTCAGGTTCCTGCGGCCTGCCCTCGTATTCGCCCTGCGCCGGAGGCGCCTGCGGTCTGAATTAATCCCATTCTATCCGAAGCGCCCTTGCCCCTTCAAGATCTGAAGGCGTAAGGGCGCGTTGTCTTTTCTGGAAATTATCTTTTCCGAACCGTGTATCTTTTCTTCCCGCTCCGTATATTCACGGGTCAACTTTTTACATTACCAGACCCGAATCGCCATGACTATTGACGATCTTTTGGATATTGCTATTCAGCATGAAATTGCGTCGAAACAATTGTATGCCGAAATGCATGAACGCGCAGACGATCCCGAAACGCGCGCGTTTCTCAAGCAACTCGTGGACGAGGAAACCAGGCACGAGGCGCTGCTCCGTACAATGAAGGATATGGAAATCTACGACGGCGACATCGCCGTGACGGACGAAACACTGATACGGGGAGTGGGGGCCTCGCACAGCACTGCGGTTGTGCCTCCGCCGGAACACATCGAGGCAGTACTTGAACTCAGCCTGACGAGAGAAACCAGAGCAAGGAATCTGTTCCTTGCGCTTGCCGCAAGCACCGAACATCCGGAATTACGCCTCATGTTCGAAAATCTCGCCGCCGAAGAATTGAACCATCACCATTCCATCGAGAAAAAATACGCCATGCAGAAAGGCGAGATGGGATTCGAAATGTAGCATTCGAGGGATATCGCCGTTACAGACAAGGCCGGCTCCTCTTCAGGGTCGGCCTTGTCCTTCTACGACGATACGTCAAAACGGACGTTACTTTACATTTACCATGACTTCTATGATGCCGCTTCCCGGGCCATCGAACGCTTGCAGCGCTTTTCCGATGATTGCTCCGGCAGGGTAAATCGCGACGCCGTTCACCATCGCGGGTACCGCTTTCATCGCATGACCGGGGACGCTCGATGTAACGAGCAGGTCGCTGCGTTGAATCGGCCCGTTTTCGCCGCACACTTTCGTCGGGATAATGCCGACCACACCCATTGGCACGAGGTGGTCGATCTCGGTTTCGGCGTCTGCCGGTGCAAGCAGGACTCCAGGTTTTGTGGCGTAGACACCGATAACGGCAGTACTGTTCGGCGTTGAGGATTTGGCAACGGTTCTGTCTTTGGTGTGCGATACCACCAGAACATCTCCCGGCTCATATTCTTCCTTTGTACCTTCGACATCAACGGCTTCCGCCACATCGGCGCCGCCGCCTGTAAACGCACCATCGCAGCGCACATTGCCATTCGCGAGCACCCGGAATTCCAGATCTGTCTCGTTAACGGAGCCATATGCTTCGATGATATTTGTACCGCCGGAAGCGGCGACCAGCGCCTTTCCGGATTGGCTCCGCGCATGGATCGCGGCGCCGCCCTTCGTGTCCGACAATACTCCAGCGCCGCTACCCGGGGTTGTAACGGTAACAACGTCTTTGGTATTTGATGCCGCAGTCACATAAAACTCCGCTGCCGATCCGTCGTTCGATATTCCTTGTATTCCGGTTCCTGAAAGGGATTTCCCGATAACGCCCGGTTCGGTAGCCGACACTCCGGCAACACCCGCTCCTGAAGGCGCCCCCAATGCAGTATTTGACGAAATCCCCATTACACCTACATAAGAAGGATAGCTTCTACCAACTATTCCAATACCGGAAGAATGTCTGATGAGAAGCGCTTCATGCCCCGTTGTACTGTTTCCAGAATAAGGGAAAGTGATCTCAGCCGGTTTCCAGGCAACAGCGGTACCATCAAAAGTGAGGACATTTCCGCTGACTGCACCGGTGGGATTGATTTTATCTGCGGAGACAGATCCGTTTTCGATTTTCAATCCATTGATGGAATTGTTCGCAATCTTTTCGGCAGTCACCGCGTTCATCATGATCTGCGTTGTATTGACGGAATTGACCGCCAGCTTTTCCACTGTTACCATCCCGTCGCCGATTTTAGGCGTCGTTACCGCTCCATCGGCTATCGTTCCGGAGGTTATTCCGTTATCGGCAACACCGAGGGTTGCCACGGGACCGTTTGGATTGGCAATTGCCAATGAACCGTCGGTATTCTGGACGCCGGTGATGCCGGTACCGCTTCCGCCGGTAGAGGATACCGTAATCGTATTACCAGTCCGTGCTATGGTTGTCCCGCCGCCTCCCTGAAGGGTCAGTGCGCCCTCGGCTCCGTTCATCGAAGTAACCACGCCCGTTGCACCGGGAGATAGCGCATTTGCGGTAGCGGCTGTGACGGCGGTTGTGGCAGTTGCCGCCGTTCCAGCTATGAGCGCGTGTTCCGCTTGTTCGGCATGGAATGCATACGGCACAGCGGTTAACGCTGAACGCGGCGTAAGCTCCGTGCCCTGATCCACCGTTGTGCCGAGATAATACGGCTTGTTGAACTCGATGAGCGCCGGGATCGGTGTTACAGAACCGATGATGAGGTTGAATACGCCTTGCTTGACGGGGACTGAAAGTGTTTCCGAATAGAGCGGCGTAAGGCTTGTCTTTGATTCGTACAGAGCAATTTTTATCTGGTGTTGTCCGTCGGATATTGGTGTCCCCGCGGCATCGGTTATTACACCCTGATAGCTGATAGTTCGAGGCGCCTGTGCCGATGCAATGTGGAGCGCAAATAAACATCCGAGAAGTACAAAGGAAAATATTTTCATTGTTCAATCCTGTCTTATTTGATATCCGCACCGTACCTCAGGTATGAAAATGCGGAAAAATCCATATTTGTTTGATCGAAATGGCATGAAGTCCTGTTATTTCACGTTGACCAGCACCTTGATCATTCCTGTCCCTGACGTGTCGAAGTTTTCCAGCGCCTTTCCAAGAATAGCGCCCACAGGATAAATCACGATACCGCTTACAACGACCGGTATTGCTTTCATTGCATGACCGGGCGTACTCGACGTGACAAGTAAATCGCCCCGCCTGATAACGCCGTTCTCGCTGCACACCTTTGTTGGAATGACCCCGACAATGCCCATCGGCACAAGCGATTCAATGTCCGTTTCAGCGTCTGTGGAAGCGAGGATAACACCCGGTTTGGTTGCATACACCCCTGCAACAGCGGTGCTGTTCGGCGAGCTGCACTTCATGATCTTACTATCGCTGGCAGGAGAAATTACCAGCACATCGCCAGGTTCGTAGTCCGCTTTTGTCCCTTCCATATCGAAGGCTTCTGCCACGTCCGCGCCGCCGCCGGTGAAAGCCCCGTCGCAACGGACATTGCCGTCCTGCAACACGCGGAACCGCAAGTTGGTGCCGCCGCGCGCTTCGATAATATTTGCACCGCCTGCGGTTACATAAAGCCCAAGTCCGGTTTGACTTGATAACGTTGCTGCCGTACCGCTTTGAGATGTTATGCTCAACGCTGTTCCTGTTCCAGTGTTTGCAACGAACCCTGTGATGCCTCCGCTGGAACTGGCGGAAATAGCTACCCCCTGCGACGCAATTTCGAGACCGTTTCCTGTGCTGCCATTCAGTATTTTTACAGTGGAAAGCGCGCCGAAACTCAAAAAATCGCCGGCGTGACCGGAGCCGGCTGTCGCTTTTATAGTGGCTCCCTGACTTGATGTCGCTTTCAATGCCGCACCCGTACCTGATGTGCTGACCACAACTGCTTCTTTGGAATTTGCCGGATTAACGATGCTGAATTCGGCGGCGTTATTGTTTGTCGATCTGCCAATTACTCCCAACCCATTGTTCGAGTTTCCGACTACGCCCTCCTTGTCTGAGGAAAACCCGTAGACTCCGCAGCCCGTCGACACAAGCGGTATCATGAATGATGCTCCCGATACGCCTATTACGCCGATTCTATCGTTATTCGTCATAGACCATATGCCGTTGCCTGCTGTATTGAAAAGGTACATTGCAGGGAACGATGCATCAACTGTATCGGCGAACGGGAGCGAAAACCCTTCCACCGGTGGGAGAGGACTCCACGCCGCTGACGAGCCGTTGAACGTAAGAACATTTCCTATGTTTGCTCCTGATGTATTCAGTTTGGAGGGCGTTACCGACCAATCGGCGATGGTATTCGTTGTCACGGCGCCATCGCCGATTTTTGGAGTTGTTACAGCCTGGTTCTCGAGTTTATCGTTCGTAACCGAGTTCATCATGAGATGAATGGCATTGACGGAATTTACACCAAGCTTCTCCGATGTTACCATACCGTCGCCGATTTTCGGCGTCGTTACCGCTCCATCGGCAAGCTTCCCGGAAGTTATTCCATTATCGGCAACACCGAAGGTTGCCACCGGACCGTTCGGGTTGGCGATTGTCAATGTACCATCGGTATTCTGCACTCCGGTGATACCGCTTGCGCTTCCGCCGGTAGAAGAAACGGTGATTGTATTGCCGGTCCGTGCTATCGTAGTGCCGCCGCCGCCCTGAAGCGTAAGCGCCCCTTCCGCGCCGTTGACGGAGGTGACGACTCCTGTCGCGCCTGCAGCAAGTGCGTTTGCCACCGATGCCGTAGATGCGCTTTCAGCCTTTTCGGCGTGGATGGCGTAGGGAACGGCGGTGAAAGCCGTTCGCGGCGAAAGCTCGCTGCCGTTTTCTACCGTCGTGCCGAGATAATACGTCCGGTTGAAATCAAGAAATGCCGGAATCGGAGTGACAGAACCGAGAATAATGCTGAAGATACCCTTGCTCGTGGTAACCATGAGCGTTTCCGAGAAAATCGGTGTAAAAGCCGTATTGGAATCGTATAGCGCAATTTTTATCTGGTGCTGTCCATCGGGTATGGGGGTTCCGGCTGCATCGGTTAACACACCCTGATAGCTGATAGTCCGAGGCGCCTGGGCCAATGCTGAAAAAGAACAGCAAACCAATACCAGGAGAATCGAGATTGATTTCATTGAGAGTATTCCTCGCTAGTGAATGCCGAAGTACTGAACATTTGGTGGGTTACCTTAAAAGAAGAACGCGCGCCGTGGTTACAGTCGCTGCTTTCGCGCCGAGAGGTAGGGAACGAATCCTGATGTAGTAAATCCCGTTGGCGCGTCCGGTTGCGCCGCTGCTCAAGGTGTAGGACGCATCGGATGAGTGTTGTTCGCCCTCGTGAAGGATCTGCACCATGCTTCCGGTTATATCGGATACCGATATTTGCAGGAACGAAGGCTGTTGCAGGTGAACCTTGATAGATGCTTCCGATGAAAACGGATTTGGGTAGACGTTTAGAGAAACCGTGCCGGGTAACGATACATAGTCTTCCGGAATCGATGACAGCGTTGTTCCGACAGTGTACCAGAAGCCGAACATGCCCTCAACATGCGTCTGAGAGGCGATACCGGTGACCGGTTGACCGATCGTTCCATCGATAGTCCAGTTTCCCGATTGTTTCGCCGCTCCGGCAGAAATAACTGTCTTTGGAATTGCATACGAGCCGCTTTGCGCGACAAGCCTGAGAGGCGATACCGCACCAAGCCATAATAGCACCAAAACAGACAATGAGATGCGATAACGGCCAATAATTCCCATGCTAACTCCTGTTGCCAATAATAGAAAAACAAAACTACTTCCGATTGATTCAATTTACTTTTTAAAATTATCAAAGACAAAGTAGTATGTTAAAGAAAATGCTGATAGGGCCTTACCGGAAAACTGGTATAGCTAACATTGTCTTGCATCCTGTATCGGCAATGGGAGGCGGAGAAAGAAATCGAAGGGCGGCAACAACAACGGGTTTCTGCAATGATGCAGAAACCCGCACATACTACAAAGCCAACGTTAGCGCAAATGCTTTTGTTCGAGCTTCGTCGGTTTTGGATGCCGTTTTTTGAATAGTAGTTCGGAGGTTTCGCGGGCTTGGCTGTCGCAGTCGACGGCGAGGAATACGACTTGTTCCATGCATGCACGAGAGACGCGTAAGGCTTCTTCTCCCTCCTCTGTCAGATACTTCTTGAAGTACGTTTCGCCGGCGGGAATTGTATGTCCGAATTCGCATTTCTGTTCGTTGTCAGAGACAGTTGAATGCCATCCGTTGCGTTCGCAGGATAGGGCATTGAAGCGGGCAAGAGCGCGCAAAAAGTCTTTTTCATTATGGTAGATCGGCATGGTGGCGTCCTCCGAAAGTACTGGGTGAATCGGGAGAGTTGTTTTCAATACGGCGCGTATCAGTTTGTCATGGGCATGGAGCATTGTGAGCGAACCGTGCTCCGTCCGCGTTACGCAGGCGGAAAGTGGATGCAAATTCAGGAATTGCCCGAAGAAAACAAAGCGAAAACGACGAGGCGCGCGATTGCATGAAATGTTTGTTCCTGGCGCAGAAAAAAAATGGAAAACGGCCGGTTTCCTCTTGAAATTCACGCAAAAAACTCACACTATTGAATCGTGTAAACGCATTCAAGAAGTGAAAACGGCAGATGCCAGCAGATCGGGCGCGTGCGAAACGCCGGATGCGTGCGGTACCTGTTCATATACATTCACAGCGAGAGTAGGAGGAAAGATGAGCAGACGCATTGTTGTCGGCTTGGATGGTTCGCAATACTCCCGGAATGCAACGCGCCTCGCGGTGCGCCGCGCCGCGATATATAACGCGACGGTGGTCGGAGTTTCGGTAGTGAACCAGCCCCGTATCGAACAGATCAGTTACGGCGCCCAGCCGGGCGCAATGTACATCTCAAACACATCGGTCGCCACGCTGCTTGAGCAATCGAAAGCGCATGCCGAGGCGGCGGTCGACGAATTCACCAATGCGTGTACCGAAGCAAACCTGAACAGCGAAGAGTTTATTTTCTATGGCGATCCTTGCTCCGCCCTCGTCGACGAAGGAAAAACCGCCGATCTTATTGTCACAGGATTGAAGACGAACTTTTCCATGCCGAATCTCCGCGAAACCGACGGTACGCTCCAGGCGCTGCTCAAGCATCCACCGTGCCCGATTATTGCCGTACCGGAGCGAATGGACGATCTCCCCGCTAATGTGCTGATCGCCTACGATGGCAGCCTCGGCGCCGCACGCGCTTTGCAGGCGTATGTTCATGTCACACCCGATCTGCCGGATCGCTACCCTGTCACCATTCTCTGTATCGCCGAGACCTACGAAGAACACAAGTACCAGCTCGAAAAAGCTGCCAGATACCTGCGGGCGTATGGGATGCAGCCGAATATGCTTGTCCGGCACGGCAAGCCCGACGAGGTTATCCGTATCGTCGCGCGCGAACTCGCTCCCTCGATTGTCATCCTCGGTGCGCCGATGTTCAGGAACATCGCCGAACGGTTGTTTGGCAGCGTGACCGAACACATTATCAAGGATGGAACGATTCCGGTCTTTGTGTACCATTGAACCAGCGGCAACGCTCTGAATATTTCGTCCAGACTGGTGCGATTGGTGTTGAAGCGTGTTTCGACCGCGCGTAGTACCCTGAAGACTCCGCCGCGTTCTGATTTATTGGTAGAACTGAGAGTGAGAGAATCGAAAGTAACGCGTGACTTTCATTCCAAGGGTAAGGATGAAAGCATCCCAAGTACCTCATCGGTGCTTTTTACGGTTGCATAGAGCGCGTTAAGCGCCGCCATGAACGATCCATGAACCTGTACGGCGGGGATTGTAGCTCCGTTCCAGGTCAACGCGCGCGAAGCGCATGCATCGTGCGCGATGACGCACTCGTATCCTTTATCGAATGCCGCGCGGACTGTCGCGTCGACGCACATGTGACTCATCATTCCGGCGACAACGATGCGTGTTGTCCCCATATTTTTCAACGCCGTTTCGAGACGCGTTTCTTTGAAACCGTTCGGATAGTGCTTTCGGATAACCTGTTCGTCCGCAGAGGGAATCATGGATGAATGGATGTGGATCCCATCCGTGCCTGGAAGGAAAAATGTAGCGCCGGGGCGGATGGAGAGATGCTGAATATGAAGAACTGGAAATCCCTTCTCCCGTGCAAATGCAAGAAGCTTCGCCGCATTCAGCGCCGCCTCTTCAGCGCCTTCAAGTTCCATTTTACCGCCGGGGAAATAATCGTTTTGAATGTCGATGAAAAGAATAGCTGTGTTCATTTCGCTCAATACTATTGTGCAACCGTGAAGCAAAATATCGAATCCGTCCATCAGGCTGCAAGAACGAATGTTGCCTGCGTTGAAAATCATGCGTATTACAGAATATCCCGGCGATTAAAGCCGGTCCCCGGCATTTGCCGTTCTTTCCGCTGCTTCCCAATTTGCGGTTAGCCTAGAAATAAACCTGACGGATCAAGCATGGCTCTTACCAATATCCCTAACATCGGAAAGGAACTTGCGCGCAAGCTGGAATTGGTTGGGATTCATTCCGTTGAAGACCTTCGCAACACCGGCGCAATGGAAACCATTCGCAGGATCAACAATACTACCGGCGGCGGGTGCATCAATATGCTGTATGCGCTGGAAGGCGCCATTCAGGGTGTCCGGTGGCATACACTTTCGAAGGAGCAAAAGAGGGCGCTCCTGGAACAGTACAGGATCCATTTTGGAAACACATGAGCAAAAACTAGCCCGCGTGTTGAAGGACGATATCGCGGTTGTGCCGTATTGCGTTCTCTGGGTGGAGCGGTTCCGGGAGGAAGAACGCCGGTTGCGGACATTCTTTCCGGCAGATTTCATCGTTCGAATCGAGCACTTTGGCTCAACAGCAGTGCCTGGGCTTGCCGCAAAACCTGTCGTAGATATGATGATAGAAATTGCCGACGTAGCGCGCGGGAAAACCCTGATTCCACGGATACTTGAACCTCTGGGATACGATTGCTTCTGGCGCCCATCAGCCGGAGACGATATTCCACCGTGGTATACCTGGTGCATCCGACGGAACGAATCGGGTATCCGGACGCATCATTTGCACTTTGTCGAACGAGGCGGAAAGGAAGACGAGTTGCGGTTTCGCGATCTCTTGCGGTCGTCGCCGGTTATCGCGAGTCAATATGGGGAATTGAAAACGAAGCTTGCTTCGGAATTCAAGCATGACAGAGTGGCGTACACAGAGGCGAAAGGCGCATTTATTGCAGCCGTTTTGCGCGGGGACTAATAAAAATCGGCGTTCGAGCCGCCGTATGTGTCTTGCTGGGATTGTGGGCAGTGAGGGATTCGAACCCCCGACCTTCTGGGTGTAAACCAGACGCTCTGAACCGGCTGAGCTAACTGCCCGAAGAAATTACAGATTACAATGTTAGTGAAGAAACGCCTCGAATGCAACTTTCCTGCTCCGAATGAACATCCCGGGCGGCTTTTGTGTTTGGATGGTATTCCGCTGCCCGGCAGTATTCGAACAGGACGATCAATACCATGATTAAAGTGACCCAACTCATTTCGTTTGCTACAAAATCCGACGCGATGACCTTCTACCAGACCGGAATCCAACCCTCGCTAAAGGCGCTGAACGGGCTGCTCCGTTATGAAGCGAGCGAGATAGTCGGACTTCCGCTCGGCTCGCTTCAGCCGCAGATTCTTCTCGAGATGTACTTCGAGAACGAAGAGGCAATGGAAGCCGCCTTTGCCGGCGGGGAGGGACGAAAGCTCGTACGCGAACTGACGTCGGTAGGAGGAAAAAATATCGAATCATTCGAGAGCAGGGTCTTTGATCCGTCTGATTGATATTTCGTACCGATTCGTGATATTTGTACGTACTCAGTTCCGAACCTTCAACTTCAAGTGCATGCCGGACTTCTATGGCGTTTACCATTGTATTAGCAACCCGCAACAACGATAAAGCGGCGGAAATACGGGCAATATTGCAGCCCTATAACATTGAAATAAAAAGTATGAACGATTTTCCAGGCTGTCCCGAGGTGGAAGAGGATGGCGCGACGCTTGAAGAAAACGCTTTAAAAAAAGCCCGTGCGGTACGCTCCTTTACCGGATTGCCCGCGGTGGCCGACGATACCGGATTGGAGGTCTACTACCTGCTTCGGCAGCCGGGAGTGTATTCAGCGCGTTATGCCGGCGAAAACGCCACCTATCAGGATAATGTGCGGAAGCTGCTGCGGGAAATGACGCAGGTACCCCGCCGCCGCCGGGGGGCGCGCTTTCGTACGGTTGCCGCCTATGTCGATGGCACATCGGAACGGTGTTTCGAGGGTTGCGTTGAAGGCGAAATTCTCTTCCACCCACGCGGGACGAACGGTTTCGGATACGATCCGGTGTTTCAACCGGAAGGCTCGAACAGAAGTTTCGCAGAAATGACCGCCGAAGAAAAGAACGCCGTGAGCCACCGGGGAAGGGCGGTTGCCGCATTCGCGGAGTATATCGCAGTTCTTGCACAACAGAATAGGTGACGATTATGATACGGTCAGGAGCATTCGGGTTGTTGGTTATCATCCTCGGCGGACTACTTTCAGGAGGTTGCAGCGAGGATTCTGTGACGGTGCTCGCTGACGCGGAACCGATTGTCGCCGATCAGCAGTATTACCCGACAGAACCGGAGACATTCTGGATTTACCGTTTCGATACGACAGGCGTAACCGGACCGACCGTTAAAGATGCATATAGGAAAAAGTCCTCTATCCGCAGCTCGATGAAACTCGATTCACTGTATTACGCGGTCCAGGTAAACGAGACCGCGCAAGGCATCGATGTCACGATGGACACGATTTTCATCCGGAAGGATGCGAAGGGGGTGTACGCTTCAAGTTTCCTGCTGCAGGGAGCGACGGGAATTCCAGGACTGCCCGGTTTGACGATCGATATTCCGAAAGAGGTCATGCTCATGCCCTATCCGCCAGAAACAGGCGGGACGTGGGATATCTTCAAAATTGAATACACGATCGGTTTTATTACGTTCTACTTTCGCGCCAAGGCATCGTATATCACGACCGAGCCGGTCACCACTGATTATATGACATTCAGGAATTGCGTACGTATACGGATTCTGGTGGAGGCATTGCTGCCGAATCCTGAAGATCCAACGAATATCCTCAATCCTTTGCGTATCAATGAAACCGGGAGTTTCTGGTTTACCAGGCCCGGTGGGTTGGTAATGGCAGACGGCAAGCAAATCGTTTTCGATCTCCTCGACGGGAGATTTCCCAACATCCTCAATCCACCTCAGCGCCGGATTCACCAGGAAGTCACAGCGATGGATATTGTGCAACCGGATGATATGTGCATTTATCGATGAATGGGAAACTCGGGGATACCACCTGTCCGCGTTATTCAAGGACCGGAATGACGACCGATGGGAAGTGCTTGCGGATAGCATCCCTGTGTAGAACCCTGTATGCGGGTTTGTACAGGTTCGAGTACTCTTTGCTGTGATGTACCGGGGGGTAGCCGAGTTTTCTGGCATCGGCAGTGAAAGATTCGTATTCATCGCGATACAAATCCGGTGCGTATTTGCGCAGGATTCTTCCAACGTGCGTCCATTTTAAAACGAACCGGACACTGTCGCCGGTCGTCAGCCGGATCGATTCAATCATGGCGTTCGCAATGTCGGACGACGGAACACCGAGTTTCCGGAATGCGCGGAGCGACATTCTGTACTGCGCTCCGTCCGGATCGCACGGTTGAAGCAGCGAATCTGCTATGCCTTTATCCATTGTCTGGAGTTCGGCGTCCAAATTCGCCTGGAGATCCTCTCGATCTGTAACCAAATGTCCCACACCGAACTCTCCCTGATACGTGAGCTTGTAAATATCTCTCACGCGTGCCGCGGGATGTGTCCGCAATTCGCGTTTAACGACAAGCCACAACGGATCGCTTTCGCCGTTAACCAGTGCTCGATGCGGCGGAGTGACGGCAGGAAGCAGGAATGGTATGAGAGTGAATATGGAAACGTATGCGATTCTTTTGTACATCCGGTTCATAGCCTGTTCAACGTCGTTATCTGCAAACCGTACGCCATGAGGGCAGGTACCGGTTCTTTACCTTGCATTTCGGAGCGGGCTTCCGTAATATTGTCAGCTAGTACGATGCTAAATACGAATACATTTGTCGAACCAAAATAGTGTACACGTTCATGAAAACGCGACTTCTTGGAACGTCCTGTCTATCGCTCGTAATCATCATTTCCGGACTTCTCCTCGCCCCCCGCGCTTCGGCGCAAACCAAACCGGGGAAAAAAGACGGCGCCGGAGCAACCGTAGCAAAAATTGGAACCTACACGCTCACACTCGATGAGTTTGAACGGCAATTTATCAAGAATAACGGAGGAAAGGAAGCTGCGCTTGCCTCGACTCAAAAAGACCGCGAAGATTTCCTTGACCTTCTCGTGAAGTATCGTTTGAAGGTGCTCGAAGCCCGCGCGCTTGGTTTCGAGAAGGATTCCGCGATCCGCGATGAACTGGCCGAATACCGCAACAGTCTCGCTATTCCATTCCTCACAGAACGTGCGCTGATCGATCCGAATGTGAAGCGGCTTTACGACCGCAGACAGGAGGAAATACGCGTCGGTCATATTCTTATCAGGCCGGTTACCGATACACTCGGCGCAGTAAATGAAGACGAGACTCGGAAAAAAGTCGAGACGGCGCTTGCCGATCTGAATGCCGGCAAACCGTTTGACGAGCTTGCAAAGAAGTATTCCGACGACGAGATGACGAAGAACAAAGGCGGCGACCTCTACTTCTTTACCGCCGGAATGACCGTGCCCGCGTTCGACGACGCGGCATATAGTCTGAAAAAAGGCGAGGTATATCCGCAGCCTGTAAAAACGATGTTCGGACATCACCTCATCAAGATGCTCGACCGGATTCCCACGCGCGGCGAAGTAAATTTCGCTCACATCCTTGCAAAGTTCGATCAGGAAAAACCGGGCGACACTGCGGCTGCATACGCAAAGATTACTGCCGTCATGGATTCCCTCAAACAAGGCATCGATTTTACCGAACTTGCCCGCCGCAATTCCGACGACCCTCAATCGGGCGCCAACGGAGGCGATCTTGGCTGGGGCGGACGCCGCCGGTTTGTGCCCGAATTCGAAGAGACCGCATATGCTCTCAAGTCCGGACAAATCAGCGGTATCGTGAAAACGCAATTCGGATATCACATTATCAAGATGCTTGGCGAACGTCCGCCGAAAACCTTCGATGAAGTAAAACAGGAATTGAAAGATATTTATCGCCGGTATGCCTACACGAACGATAATATCGCGTTCGTCGATTCAATCAAGAAATCCTATAGTTTTGCCATTCAGTCATCGACGCTCGATAAGCTGATCCCGCTTCTCGATACCACCACCACTACGTCTGCCGCCGGATGGTACAATAAACTCACCGACGATATCAAGGCGCTTCCCATTATTACGATGACGAATAAGAAGATCGATGTCGGCGAAATGGTTAAAATCATCGAACGGACAAAGGAACTCCAGTCTACGTCGCTACGGCGGTTGACGTTCGAAAATGTGATTTTATCCAAAATTGGAGAAGATCAGGCGCTGAGAAAGGCAACCGAAAATCTTGAACAGCGGTACGCCGAATTCGCCGAACTCATGCAGGAATACCGGGAAGGCGTGCTACTGTTCCGCGCCGAACAGGATGCCGTCTGGAACAAAGTCAGCGTCGATTCCGTCTCTTTAAAGGCATATTGGAAGGACCGCAAAGCCGACTATCGCTGGCCCGACCGTGTGCGTTTCAGCGAAATCTTCATAACCAGCGACAGCCTGTCGAACATAATGCGCGACAGCCTGACTGCCGGAATCCCTTTCGATGTTCTTGCCGGGCGGCAAACCCAGCGCACCGGATATAAAGCAAAGAACGGCGACTGGGGATTCCAGCCCGAAGACGCGAACGACCTGTCCAGAAAAGCCATGAAGCTGAAGGTGGGCGATGTGGAAGGACCATTCAAATTCCAGTATGGTTATTCGATCATCAAGGCGACTGCAAAGGATCCGGCGCGTGAAAAGACGTTCGACGAGGCATATTCAGAGGTGAGCAGCAAGTTTCAGGAATACGAATCAAAACGTCTCGAATCGGAGTGGATTCAGTCATTGCGGAATAAATTCGGCGTTACCGAGAATAAGACGGTATTGTCGAACGCGTTCGCAACGCTCAAACAGAATAAGTAATACCCAACTGTATTGTGAAAAAAGGAACAACCATCGCTATGCCGGTTTTCAGGTTTCTTGCATCCGGGTGTACCCGGATGTTTTATGCAGGTCTCTTGCTCCTTGTCGGCGTTTCGCCGATTGTTGCGCAAACCCTCGCCGAAATCGGAAACGAAACGATTTCGCTAAAGGAGTTCGACGAACAGTACAGAAAAACCTATAACGCAGCGCCTTCTTCCGCTTCGGATGCCCTCAAATACCTCGATCTTCTTGTGAATTTCAAGATCAAGTTGAAGGAGGCTCAGGCTGCAAACGTCCCATCGGATCCGGATGTTGTTGCGGAGATCAACGATTACCGGAACGATGTCGCTATTTCGTACCTGCTGGAAAAAAAATTAGCGGAACCGGGCGCCCGGATTCTGTACGATCGCAGAATGACAGAGCTTGAGCTCTGGCAGATATTCCTCAGGTTCAAGAAAGACAAGGACGGTACTATCGATACCGCCGATGCGTTTGAACGGGCGAACGATATTATTCGCGAACTTAAAACCAGTCCGCTGCCGTTCGATTCGCTTGTCATGAAGTACAGCGAGGATCCGTCGAAAGATAAAAACCGCGGGAAGCTTGGATGGTGGATCGCCGGCATCGGATACCCGACGGTCGACGATGCGGTGTACCAGATGAAGAAGGGAGAAGTGTCTTCCTATCCCGTACGCACGATGTTCGGTTATCACATTTTTAAAGTCACCGAACGCCGTCCGGCGCTTCAGCGTGTGCGGGGCAGCCACATTCTCTACCGGCTCGACGTACAAAACCCTCTCGATACATCCGCCGCGTATGCACGGCTTTCGCTTATTCTCGACAGCCTAAAACGGGGCACAGCCACGTTCGAAGAACTTGCGCGCAGGAATTCTCATGATCCTGTATCCGGCGCCGACGGCGGCGATCTTGGCTGGATGGACCGCGGGGCGCTCGAAGAGACATTCGAGCAATATCTGCTTCAATTGAAACCCGGAGAAATCTCCCCGATTGTACGTACCAAGTTCGGTATGCATCTGATCAAAAAGATGGCGGACGGCGAGCCGTTGCCGTTCGAGGATACGAAGCAACGACTGATCACTATCTATAAAAAGGAACGGTTCGATGCCGAAGCTGATGCGTACATAGAGAAACTTCTCGGCAAATATCATTTTACCCCCAGTCCCGATGTGAAAAAACTCCTGCTCTCCAGATTGCCCGAAGGAACGACGACAAGCACGCCCGACTGGTGGAAGTCGCTGCGGCAGCAGGACTTGAATGCGTATTTGTTCAAGATCGATGGTAAACCCGTCACCATTGGGTATGCCGTGAAAGAGATTACATCCAGCCCGGAATTGCAGATGCGCCGCTTTACTCCGGAGGGACTGGACAGCATTGTTACCATGCTCGGAACGCATGAAGCATTTATCATCGAATCGGCGCCCCTCGAAAAAGAGTACCCCGAGTTCAATCGGCTTATGGATGAGTATAAATCGGGTGTGTATATTTCCGCGCTGGAAAACCGCATCATGAACGAGAAAACCCAGATCGCCGAGGATGAATTGCGGCAGTATTGGGAGCGTCACAAGGACGAATACACGTTCCCGAATCGAGTGGAATTCAAGGAAATTCTGCTCTACGGCGAAGAATTCGCCAAGAAAATTTTGGACAGTCTTAAAGCCGGGGTTTCGTTCGACAAGCTTCAGGGGTTGCACAGCAGAAGAACAGGCGTGAATTCGAAGGGCGGGAACTGGGATATGGTTCCGTACGATTACAACGAGCTCTCCCGCGAAGCCTGGAAAATGGAACCGGGCAAGATCAGCGAGCTGATTCAGACGAAGATGGGTTTTTCGGTCATTAAAACCGTGCAAAAAGAATCCGCCCGCGTGAAAACGTTCGACGAGGCGAAATCGGAAGCAACGGCGCGTCTGAAAGAGAAGAAAATTGACGA